>DATLVR010000054.1:0-9654 GCA_035577265.1 Verrucomicrobiia bacterium
ACCGCGCAGGACGGCATCGCTCAGGTCGGCACCGCGCAGGACGGCACCGCGCAGGACGGCATCGCTCAGGTCGGCACCGCGCAGGACGGCACCGCGCAGGACTACTTTTTGTTCAATGGCTGCCTTGACCGCCAGCTTCACGCTGTCGGCTGTAATGGAGAAGATGATGTTTCCAGTCCAACGATTCTTAATTTCAATGTTCATGATATGTGTTTTTTTGTTGATGGTTGAGGTTGACGGTTAGGAAACTTTCTTCTTGGCGGCTTCATCCCACAGGATTTTCACATCCGATTTGGCGATGCCGTGTTTATCGCGGGCCACGCACGCGGTGATGAATTGAGGCGCTTCGGCACCCATCAGCTCGTGGGCGTGCTTGCGGAACTGCTTTCCGTCCTTGAACACATTCGCGTAGCCGCTGACCGGTTTGAAGAATGCGCGGAAGAACTTGCCTGCCGCCGCTTCGATCTCCACGCGCTTGATGCTTTTGGTGGCGACCTCACCGACGAGCTTGTCCGCCGTGAAGATCATCGGCACGGAAACTTCAGTGCCGTTGGCAAACCAGCGTTTGCCGTCCCGGTCCGCATCGGCCAATTCCTCATGCTGGGCGGAATGATCCAGGCCGTGCTGCTCCAGCTCGGCGACGATCTTCTCCATCTCCGCTTCCATGGATTTTTTGGCGGCGACGATTTCCAGGCCGCGATCCACCAAAGTCTTGATTGGTCTCATGCGAGCCTCCCTTCCAGGATGGCGATGCGGCGGGCTGCCCGGCTGAATTCCTTGGTGCCGCGCTTCTCGGCCAGCAAAATGGAGCGCTGGCATTGTTTGATCTGCCGTGCGGCGGTCTTCTTGACCGCGCCGACATCGCGCAGGATTTTCTTCTGGGCTTTTACCAGCGTGCGGATCTCCGCCCGGTTTTCTTTGGTCATATTCATCATAATTATTTTCGTTCGGTTGTGGGTTGACTGTCTTTGATCAGCGACCAACGCAGGTTTTCTGCATCAATCAAATTCTGGATGCGGTCACAGCCTTCGCTGTTGCCGGCCTCTTCACAGGCGGCGATCCGCCGGTTCAAATCCCGGAGGCGTTGCAGATGGGCGGCTTCAAATTCAGAATTCAACAGCGCACGGGTAGTCGGCGAGATGGCTTCAAGCAGGCTCATGCTTCCTCCACCTTGTAAAACGGAATTTCGGTTTTGTTCCAGGTCGCCAGCGCCATCGGAATGAGCCAGGTGACGTTGGGAGTTTTTTGCAGGCAACCCACAAACGAAAGCGCATGAATCTGAACCGGCTCGTCCGTCATGCTTTCCACGCAGCGGATGTCCGTCGAGAAAGCCACGAAACAATGCACCTGCCAGCCCTCGCCGGTCATCAGGCAAAATTCGCGCCAGTCGGCGACGAACATTCCCGTCTCTTCCTTGAACTCACGCCGCATCGCCGCCAGGGGTTTTTCGTCGGCTTCAATCTTGCCGCCGACTCCGTTCCATTTCCCAAGCTGCCATTCCGGGCGCAGCTTCAGGATCAGGACGACGTTCTCCAGAATGTGATCAAACAGAAACCCGACGACGTATTTTTTGGTGATCATGACAGCTCGCCTTTCGGACCACGCAGCGTGATCTGCTGACGTGCGAGCGCCTTTATGAACTGCTTTTTGACATTGGCGATCAGCCGGCGCGCGATGCGCTCACCATTTGCCGCATTAAAATCCACAATCATGTTTTGAGACTTGATTTCAAGATCATCCAGGTCTTCCGTCAGTTGCCAGTAGCGCAGGTTAAAATCCAGCGAGCGGTCACCGTTGAATGGGATTTGTGGCAGCAACGCCGTAATGATGCCGATGACCGCGCCGATGCTATCGCCGCGCGCAATCAACTGGATGTTTCCGCCATTTTCCAGCGATGCTGAAATCTCGCGTTCGTAAAATGCCTCCGGCTCGGATGGCTGATGAACAAGTGATTTCATTTCGACCTCCCCGCGCGTTCCTTCGCCATTTGTTTGAGCGCCCCGGCCACGGCCTTTTCCACTTCGGCCCGCTCGGCATCGTTTGATTTCTCCAGAATCTTCGCCACGCGCGCGATCGTCGAGTAATGCCCGAATGCCCACGCCTGTTCGACGATGTATTCCAGCGAGGCTTTGGCATCGCGGAATTGCCCCTTGGGGAAGAACATCTCCGCGTCCTTGATCGTGGCTGGCAGATTGTCGGCGTTCAGATCGTCGGCGCTGACGGAGATCACCGCGTTCGTGCGACGGGAAATCTGGTCGGCCTCATCGGGATACCAGGAATTCCATTTCGCATGCGCGCGCGGCGTGCAGGCGATCACGAAGATCAACCGGCTCTTGTTTGTCAGCAGCTTTATCAGGTTCAGGACGTAGGCGCTGAAAAATTCCGCCTCGTCAATGAACATCACCCGCCGGGCCGACACGTTGAAGGCGATGATCTGGTCTTCCACGTTGGCGATGCCTTTGCTCCAGTCCACGTTGCGCATCCCGAACGCAGCGCAGAAATCCCGCAGCACAGTGATCTTGGAACGCTGGCGCTGGTCGCGCGTGGCGGGCCGCCAGGTCTCCCGGCTTTCAACCGCGTGAAACGTCATTTCGTTTCGGAACTCGCCGGCCAGGTAGCGGCGCAGTGAGGTTTTCGCCCCGCCGGTCGGCGCGATGTATTTGTTGATCCGCTCCGGGCTGGTTACGTTCTTGCATTCACGCACCGCCACGGCCACGGCGCGGAACTTGGAGAGTTTGTGCTGGCCCTTTTGCGCGATGTTCTCCTTTTCCATGCGCAGGCGTGGAATCTTTGACAGCGCCTCCTCCAAGTCCGCCATCAGCCCGTCGCGATCCTTGATCTCGTCGAAGTAGGACTTGGCAGCCTTGTCATCAAGCACGTTCATGATCTTGCTGAACTTGCCGTCCGTGAAAGTCAGGTAATCTTTGCAGAACGCCGTGACGCTCGCTTCCTTCACTGACTCTTCCTGCAAGCCGACCAGCACGGCGCGTTGCGCGTCGCTCGGCATCCATTTTTTGAATTCACTCATTGTCTCCTCCGGGTTAATTGTGTTGGTTGTTATCTGAGAATTGATTCGATGCCGGCGATCAATTGGGCCTTGTCGTCGTAATTATCCGCATGCTCCTGAACCAAGGTTTTGACCTCGTCCAATTTCTTAGCGGCGGGTTTGCGGGATAACTTGTGGCCGAAGATTTCCGCTTCGATGGCCTCCGGTGAAATTCCGGTCAATGCGGCGTGCGCGGTTTTGAGGCGTTCAAACGCCTCCGTGAATGCGCCAATGTGGTAGCGGATATTTTCATCGCGCTTGATCCGTTCCAGCACGTAGTTGATGGCATCCTTCGCCAGTTCCGTGCTATCCGTGGTTTCGATTTCTTTGCTCATGTTCTCCTCCGTATTTGGTTGTGGTGACTGGTCAGGCCCAGCCGTCAGTTGGTGTTTGTTCCAGCGCGGATTCGCGCGCTAAAAGTTCAGTGGTGCAGTCGCTCGGCGAGTCGTTGGTTGAGCGTTTCGGGTTGAGAGCCAAGCCGGTCTCGGCCAGAAGCGCCGCATTGTGCTGGCGGTCGGCGGATTTGCGGCGGCTCTCGTCATCGTGACGGAGGTTCAGCCGCACGCGCTGTGCGGCTTCCATCGCTCCTTGCGCACCCATGTTGCGTTCCAGGCTTGCCTGGTCATGCGCGCGCTCGTAGCGCGGGCAGATGGCCTTCACGCGCAACTTCTCGTCGCAAGCGATCAGGTGCGTGGGCAGATACGGATTGGCAAAGCAGATGAACTGCTCGCCGTTCGGAATGAAGTGGCCGGCCGGATCGTCCTGGTGTCGCGCGTAAAAGTGGATTGGATCAGGATCAATCTCGTCGGACTGGAAACTCAACAGGCCGTTCGTGACCGTGAGCATCTGCTCGCCACCGCGCGCGGAGCGCAGCGCAAACTCCGGGCCCACGATCTCCGGAATGGCGAACATGGGCAGCTGTGTCAGCTCGCGGCGCAGGGATTGAAACACTTCCCAACGGTGTGCGCGCTCGATCTTCGTCAACCGGCCATCGTCTGCTTTCAGTTTGGAGGCGACAATCGCGCGGTCCATGTCCGAGAGCAGCGCAAAATCTTTTTCCTCCAACCACAGGGGCGAGGCTTCATCTGTCCGCCAGAATTTTTTGACGAAGCCAAGTTTCTCCCAGCCCTCACACTTGTGATCGCGCGTGGTGTTGATGCGCTGCACCGCCTCAAAGGCAAACCGGCACCATTCGTGATAGGAATGGAATGGCAGTTTCAGCTCCGCCAGCGCCACGCCCTTGGCTTCCGCCTGGCGCATCAGCTGCCCGGTGTATTTTTCCGCGCCGTAAAGTTGCGCCGGCGAGTGGTCGCGATCCATGCCGACTTGGCCGAGTAGCGAGGCAAGCTGATTGTTCAGCGGATTCCATTTGCTCTCGACGATGGCCTTCGTGCGGAAGTTCCCCTTGGGCTGGCCGCCGAACTGCCCGGCGTGTGCCGCGCGCGTGTTGTTGCCCGCGTTGCTGCCGAAATAAATTTTCACATGACCACCGAGTGCGGCGAGGAGGCGGCTCAGGTATGGCTCACGCACCGTCATGCAGCCGCGCTCCAGATTGAAAGTGGTGCCGATGCTGTCGCGGCGATAACCAGTTCCACATAGAACACTCAGGATGAACCAGAGCGCCTCGCGTTCCGTCAGCGTGCGCTTCACTTCTTCCACCTCATCCCAGAGCGTCGGCTTGGACCCCAGCTTGAACAGACAGTCCGTCAACACATCCACCGCACCAAACGCCAGCGGCCGCATCGGCTTTTTCTGGAACAAAACCTTTTCATCAAACACATGGTCGTCGCATTCAATGAACTGGCCGATGCGCAACTGCGTGCGCGTCTTCAAAACCGGGATGCGGAACTGCGTGGCCGACGACCGGCCGATGCGCGCCGCCATCTGGTCATAATTCGTGGACGTGTGGCGCATTAGGTTTTCGTAGCTCATCCCCGCCGGATGGCCGAGCACCGCGTCCGTGGCCGGCCAGACATCGAAGCCGGGAATCTTTTTGTAGGCTTTGCCCTTGAAATCGTGGCCGGTGCGCAGCACCTGCATCAGCTCGTCCCAGGCGGGTTTCCATTTGCGCTGGTTTTGTTCGCCCAGCGTGCGCCAGAATTCCAGGAAGGCGAACGGGAGGTTGGCTTTTTCGGAACGCACCTTCGTCCAGTTGAGAATGCTGCGCCAGTCGCCCGGCTCATAAATCTGGCCGGCCTTTTCGCACCCGCGCGTGTAGGCGTAATACTGGCGGCGCAGCGTGCTGAAGTTCATCTGCAACGTCGGGGCCAGCCGGCGGATCGTGGGATTCACCCTGCCGGATTTGTAGATCGTGGAAAGCACGCTGAGCAGCTTGCGCACCTGGCCGCGCTCATCATCCGCCACGCGCTTCGAGAAAAATTCCGCGTGGATCTCCGGCACCTCGAAAGAAAATCCGGGACTACTGGGACTGCCTTTGCTCGTGGTGGTGGCCGGAGCCGACTCCACTGACAGTTGGTCATCGGCATGTTTAATGCCTTTCGTCCCGGATAAATTTTCAATGGCGGAGATCATTTCAAGGGTGGCGTGTAGGTGACCTGAACGGTTTCGCTGTGCAGCAATTCATCCACGGAAATTTGCCAGCTTTGAGGTATCGGAATTTTGGCGGCATGTTTATTGGCCGCATTCTTGGCGGCGACCGCTGCGCAGTTCGTGGAGCTGGCGATGCAGCCATTGCAACGCGCGATATAGGCGCCGCCGTAATACCGAACTCGCACGTCAAAAGTGATGGGCCGATTTTCGAGAGTGATCATGGTGTGGTAACAACCGTGCGCTTGCCGGGAAGAACGAATCCGTTCGGCAAGACGGTAGGTTTTTCGTCAACGACTTTTTCCGTGCGCTTGCAAGCGGGGCATTGATAGGAGAATTTATGCTGCCCGCGACAGAACGCATCCAGCGCCGCTCTGTGGCCACATTTGCCGCATGTCATGAATGCGCTCATGACGCTTTCACCTTTTTGGTTTTGGCATCACGCTTGGCCTGCTTCACTCGTTTGCCAATCCGCACGCAGAGCGAACTCACCGTGTCGCGCATCGCCGCCGGCTCGGTGGCGAAGTCGATCGCCGGCAGCAACCCTTCATCCAACAGCGCCAGCGCCGCCGCCTCGAAGTTTGCAAATAGCGCGTGGATGTTTTTCAGATGCTCCTCGTGCGCGTGCAATGGATCTTCCGCCGGCTTTTCCTTGGGCGCTTTTTTGTTGTGCCAGGCTTGGATGGTTTTCAGCACGCCGCCCTTGTCCACTTTGGTTATCTCTTCCAAGAGCTGCTCTTTTTCCTTTTCGGAAAGCTCACCAGCGGAAAGCAGGCGGTCGCCTTTCGCCAAATCCGCTATCGTAGCGGATTTGCCTTTAGTGAAGAATGTGACGGCCTCGGCATATCGAATGCAGCGGGTAAGCCGCGAGCTATGTTCACCGCCGAAAAACTTTTGCGCCGTCGATTCAAAAAACCCGTGTGGCGTGCAGTCCTTCAGTGTGAGCAGCGTCGCGCCGATCAGGAAGAGATACATGCGATGGTGTTGCTCGGTGACGGCCTCGGCCTTCAGATAAACTTTCGCCCGGTCAATCAGCTTGCCTTGCTCGGCGGAAATAACTTCGTTGACGGCCGGTGCCGGATAGTGGCCGGTGGCCGGATTTTTTTGGAGTGCGTTAGACATGGTGGTGGGGTTTAATTTGAGGAATGAAAGGACTCCCGTTTTCCGAGACCGATCCCGACTTTGTCGAGGGCGCTGACGCCGTTGAGGTGGTCCAAGCGCTTGAACTCTTCGAGGAGATAGAGGCGGAGTGCGCTGCGACCTTTTTCCGGACCATCTTGTTTCGGAACGTAATACTTCACGAGTCGCTGTGGCTCCTGGTCATTCGGTTTCACAACTTTGAAGCCGCGCATGAAGATGGCTACCTGATCCGGAGCTGGCCGAAAAAAGATTTTCGGAAATCTGTTCTGGACGACGCGCAAAAGGAATACGCCGCACTGACGGGCGCGCTCAAGCTGCCGGATAAAAAAGATTGATGGTTTCATACTTCGATGGTTTTGGGTTGGGTTTTAGCCGCAGGCTGGTGGCCGACTGCCAAGTCCGCGATTTGTTTGAGCTTCTCGCTCGCGCCGTCCAGGTGCAGGCGCGCTTCGTGCAATGCGCCCACCTGGTTGAAAGATTTGGCCAGGTCAAGGTCGCCCTCGAACATCATGGTCAGGATTTCACGATCTGCATTCATGCGACCACCTCCTTGGAAAACTTCCCAGTGCGAATCACACCGCTGGGAGCGATGCTATGGTTGGCAGTCCGGTTAACTAGCGGAGTTGCGGCCGCTGCCGGCACCTCGCTGCCCAGGCGATTCGCCGCCTGCTTTATGTCTGCCGGCAAAGTGGTCGTCTGCAAAGACCGGTTGCGAAAAAAGGTGACGAGGCCTTGGCGCGGATAGAATCCGCTGTTCGCCCGGAGCGCCCCGTTCAATTCCACACGCAGGTCGCGCAGAGTGATCGGCCGGATTTGAAGAAGCTGGCAGACTTCGCCCGCCGGAAATTCCCGGCGCGATTCCGCGAGCAGACTGAAGATGACTTGCTCCAGCGAGAGGCTTTGGATGGCCTCCACTTCGGCGGCGTTGCCGAGTGCCAGCGCTTCGCGCACCAAAAAACGGAGGTCGCGGATTTTACCGGCAGGATTCGTGGCCACGTTCCAAACCCATTTGAGCTGCCCTTCCACCAGGTCGCGCCCGTCCGTCATCGCGCGGATCGCGCCGATGCTTTTGCCCGAAAGCAATTGCACGCCGTCAATGTCGCAAAGTGGTGAACGCGCGATTGGTAGTGGGCCACCACGAAACTGGGCGTTTTGTTCAGTCATGCTCATCGGGTGAAATAAATGCAAACGGTGAAAACGATGGTGACGACCGCCGCGCCGGCCGCGAAACCGAGCAGCAGCAGGTTGCCGGACGTGGGCTGGAAAGAATCGTGACGGTGTAGAAAATGAACCGTAGGAGACGACGTGAGGAGACTCTGACTGATCCGGGATTGCGGATTACGGAAACGCGCCACGGGTTTGGCCACCCATCCATTCATCCGCTTATCTGCGAATCCAGCCAGGCACGCGCACGCGAGCACGATGAACACCGCGATGACGGCCGAGATGATGGGAATGGCGATGATGATTTTCATTGGCGCTCCAGTTCGATGGATTGAATGGTGATATTCGCGGTGGAAAATTTGGTGTGGGTGGTCTGCGCGGAAAACCAGTCGGCCCGGTAGGTGATCCGGTAAACGCCACCGTGATGGGAAACCAGCGCCGTGCGGTTGGCCCCACCATTGGTCCCACCGACCGGTTGTAAAACCCGCGCATCCGGCCAGAATTTTTTGACGGCCGCTTCCACGCGCAAAGGCTCCGGTTGCGGCGTGGCGCACCCGCTGAGTAGGGCGGCGGATAATGTGACGAGCATGGTGATGACGAGTTTCATGCGACCTCCTTGAGTTTCAAAAACGTGGCGCGATAGGTTTTAGCCAGGGAGAGATACATTGAGCGCAGCTCTTCCGGCCGCTTGCCGAGCAGTGCGGCGATCAGATTCGCCTTGCGCCAATACCAGGCCCAGGAGCGCATTTGCCCATGCCACCATTTCCACTCCGGCACATCAGGGTAATTCTTTTTGAAATCCGCCAGCGGGCCGGAATAAGGATTGAATGGAAGTTTGATCATAGGAAATTGGGGAATTCGTCGGTGTGCTGGCCAGTGGGTTCACCCATGGGCAAGTCACCCATTTCTGCGACAATTTTTTTGGCGTCGTGGCGGGACTTAAAAAAACTGAGGGCGGCCTCCTGTTCGATGTTAATCGGTTCCAGTCCGTTCCATTCCCTCAGTCGGTTGATAGCGCGCTGCATGTCGGACTTTTCCGTGCGCGGATCAAGCTTCCAGGCTTCCGTGTTCGCGTTGATGGAGTAGTGGAGCTTGCTGCTGCTCCGATGCTCGCGGATGTAGAGGACGCGCTTGCGATGGAGCTTCTTCAAAATCTTCACCACGTCGGTGTCCGAAATACCGAGGATGTCGTCGAAATAGCTGAGGTCGGGGATCACCACCGAGTCGAGTTGCTGGCCATAGGTCATGCCTAGGATCAGCTCCGTCACGAGCAGCTCGCGTAAGGTGAATTCGTGGCGGCGGATTTCCATGCGCAATATTGCGCCCCGCGCCGCCCACTCGTCTTTTGCGCTCGTGGGGCAATGCGTGCAGATCAGCTTTGGGTCGGCGGCGGGTAGTTGAGTGGCTTCGCTCATGCGCGGTCAAAAATGTAGTCGTGTTCGCCGGCGTTGAAGCGGTGCGTGGCGATGCGGCGGGGATTAACTAGGTAACGCCGCGCCGCCGCCTGCGCACTGCGCGCACGGATGCTGCCGACCTTCTTCCAATTCAGAATCCAGGTCTCGCCGGCCTTGGCGGTGAAGATCGTGAAAGTTTTCATGCGGTCTCCTTTTTGGTCCACGGCGAAACGGCGTCGTGCCGGGCCATGATGCGATCCAATATTGATTTGATCCGTTGCCGCCGCTCTGACGGAAGATTGGGCGTGAACAATTCCAACTGAATGTGCAGCCAGCGATCCAGAAGCCGACCAGCGAGAACCG
>DATLVR010000055.1:0-4001 GCA_035577265.1 Verrucomicrobiia bacterium
GGACTCCGGTCAGCCTCCGCTACGCTCCGGCTTCCCTGCGTCCCGCTCCGCCAGCCAGGAAAACCGAATAACAAAGAACAAACAACAAAGGGGACATTCTCTCGTGAGTTAACTAGGGGACATTTCTAAAGAGTTTTGACATCTATGTTTATCTTAAACACGAAGAAGCCGGCACTGGTCCGCGTCTGGCAAAACAATTGATGACCATGCTGGGCTTGAAACCAGTCGAGCTTCCATCGGACCAGAACGATTTGCCCTTGGGTTAAGGCCACGCTCCAAACGCAACGGAGTTACGTCATTCAGCCCGGCGTTGGTGGTCCGAACCGGACAGGCGAGTTGATGGCCGTGCGCCAACACCTGCCGGCAAAATGAAAACAACGCCCGTTGTAGCACGGTGGTGGCAGATTGATGTTTACAGTTCTGATAATCGGCCTAAGCTCCGACTATAAGCCCATGAAAAACTCAGGCAACCTTCCGGCCCTCTTGCTGTCGGTGTTTTTCGCTTTCTGCCAATCGGTTCCAGCAGAAGATCAGATCCAACTCCAGCTCAAAAAGTCCGCTGCTCAGGGCGAGATCGGATTGCACTCCCAAATGGCGCTGCCGGTCAGCGCCCTGTATCCCGAATATGTGATCCAACAGAGCAGCAACCTGGTGAATTGGACCACGGCGGCCGGACCTTTTTCCGGCAGTGTCGGTGTATCAGATGAATTTCTTCGCGTCGCGGTCCCGACCGCTGGTTCACAGTCGTTTTATCGTGTCGTCGCCAACGTAAAGGTGTCGTCGGGCGGCAGCGGGATCGGCGATGCCATCTACGGCTACGGCACGGCATTCGGCCGGCAACTGCAACAACTCGGACAGCTTTCCCTCGCAGACTTCGTCTTGACCTACCAGCTCACTAATCAATACCTGCCGCAGATAACGTTTAATCCGACCACGGCCGATTTCTGGAATCTCTTCAACACGGACCCCGCCGTCTGGAACGCCACCAACTCGTTTCAGAACTGGCGGGTCTTTGATTTCCGGCTCAATCCTGCTGAACTCGCGGTGTTTCAAACCAACGGATTTGTCGTCAGTCAACGCCTCGAGCGCCGCAGCTTTGCCGACGTTTATTACGACCTATACACCGACGACCTGCCGGTGTTCGTCACCGCCGATTCGGTGCTCCAGGCGTGGCATCGCTCGTTCGTCACGATGGTGGCGGAGATCGAAGAAACCTGTTTTCAACAGACCTTGTCCAATCTGGTGGTGTCCATGTCCGCGCAAGTCCCGACGCTGTGGGCGCAGGCCTCGGGCACCGCGATGGCCAATGGCGTTCTGGACGCCGACTATTTCCTCGCCGTGGCCCGGTCGCTCGTCAGCGGCGTGAACAATTACGGTTTGCTCGGTCAGACGGCGCGTGTCAACACGGCTTTGATCGCCATCAACAATCTGCAGCCGGTCTCGTTCAACTTGTATGGCGAAAACCGCACGATTGATTTCTCGCAATTCACCGTGCGCGGGCACTACGCCAATTCCACCACGCTCCAGCGTTATTTCCGCGCCATGATCTGGTGCGGGCTCGCCGATTTCCGTTACGCCGGATTCTCGACCGGCGCCGCGCCCGGCGGCACGAACGCGGTGCGCGAACTCTCCGGCGCGGTGGCGTTGGAACTCTTGCAGCGCAACTCCGGCAGCTTTAGCAACTGGTTTCAATTCAATCGCACGCTGGAGATGCTCGTGGGCACGCCGGACTCGCTCACCTTCGCGCAATTGAACGGATTGCTGGTGGCCGCGGGCATCAATTCACCGGCGGACCTGCCCAACCAGGCCGCGCTGACCAACCTCCAGAATCAGCTCATGTCCGGGCAACTCGGCATGCAACAGATCACCAGCGGCTATTACTATTCGCCCTTCAGCGCCGTGCAGGTGAAGTTGCCGCGTTCGTTCTGCTTCATGGGCCAGCGGTTTGTGATGGATAGCTGGGCGTTTTCGAAAACCACGTTCGACAGCATCATTTGGGACGAGAACGGAATTCCCGAACTCACTGACAAAGTTCTCCGGCGCGTGCCGAGCGCCCTGGACGTCGCCTTCGCCGTGTTGGGCAACAGCCAGATCGTGCCCGAGATCGCGGCGCGTATCGCCCGCACCAATCTTACTCTCGCCGATGGCCGCGCGTATTGGCGCGACGGCCGCCAGTATCAACACAACCTCGCCGCGGTGCGCAACGTCATCGACAGCCAGAATCCGGCCGCGTGGACGAACACCGTTTACAATCATTGGCTGGCCTGCTTGCGCCTGCTCTCCGAACCCACCACCGGCGATCAATATCCGGAAGCCATGCGGACGCGCGCGTGGGCGATGAAGACGGTGAACACCCAGCTCGCCTCGTGGACGCACCTGCGCTACACGACCGCGCTCTACGTGAAGGAATCCTACACGCCGATCGTTCTGTGCCTGTATCCCAAGGGTTACGCCGAGCCGCGCCCGGCCTTCTGGTCGCGCATCGGCGAAATGGCCCTTGCCACCAAGGCGGTTCTGACCCTGCTGCCGACCAATGGTGTCTTCAACTACACGCATTACACGAACGATGCGTTTGGCGACCCTAGCCCCTATACCGTCTCAGTCAGCGGCGCAACGATGTATGCCAACCGCCTCGCCCTGATTGATCGCTACACCAACACGATGGACACGTTGCGGGCCATTTCAGAAAAGGAATTGAGCAAGACCCCATTCTCCGCTGCCGACAATCTCTTCTTCCAACATTTGGTGGAATTCAATTACGTCGGCAAACGCACCTACACGGGCTGGTATCCCAACCTGTTTTATCAACCCGGCAGCGAGTATGTCCCCTATAACTCTCAAACCGGAAACGGTGATAGTGGAGACGAGAAGGGATCCGATTTCTGGGATCCGCTGGTGACGACCGTTCATACGGATTCTCCCGATCCTTTGGTCGGCGATCCCGGCAGCATCTTGCATGAAGCGGTGGGCAATGTGCAGTTCATGCTGATCGCCGTGGACAACGGCCCGGGCGATCTGGCGGTGTATGGCGCGCCGGTCTTGAGCCATTATGAATTTGAGCTCGGCCCCACCACGCGCCTTACCGATGCGGAATGGAAAGGCCAGGTCACCAACAACATCATCCCGGCCGCCCCGGATTGGACCAAAGCCTATTTGGTTCCCAAGTAAGCCAGGTATCGAAACGAGCGAGCGGGCGAGGGCGAGTCTATCCGGAATCAGCGGACCACCGGCTTTCTCTTTCGTGCCGTGGCGGCCAGACGGCGGAGGCCGCGCGAATCGAGACGAACCAGAACCCACTCGTTCAGCGCCTTGGCGCCGAGACGCCGGTAAAACTCCAGCGCGTTCTGATTCCAGTCCAGCGCCGTCCATTCAAATCGGCCGCAGTTTCGCCCGGCCGCCACTCCGGCGACAGCCTCGATCAGTCGGCGGCCGATTCCGCATTTGCGAAATTGCGGGCGCACATACAGATCTTCCAGCCAAAGGCCGGGACGCCCGACAAAACTGGAGAACGTGGAAAAATAGATCGCGTAGCCGGCCGCTTTGCCGTCGCAACGGGCCAGCAGTGCACCCGCCACCGGCTGCGGTCCAAACAGGGCCTTGCGCAACGACGTCACCGTGGCCTTCATCTCGTGTTCGAGCTTTTCAAATCGCGCGAGTTCGCGGACGAGCTTCAGGAGTTCCGGCACTTCAGCCGGCGTAAGGGGAGCAATCTTCAAATCCATGCCGCAAGCTACCAACGGAAGGAATCGTTCGACAAGCACCGCTTCTGTAACCCATCGAGGCTGCGGCTAATCAATCCGATAACCCACGCCATTTTTTATCCGTTCATTGAATAATTCCCGCCCGCGTTCGTCTGCCTTAGTCGGAACGATTCAGTAGAAAAAAGTTTTAACCACGGATGGACACAGATAAACACGGATTGGGAACGGTTTTCAGAAATGAAAATGAGTTCACCGATCGGTGCCTGCTACCAAGTTCGCTGAAGTGGTCCTTTCTCCGGT
>DATLVR010000056.1:0-5705 GCA_035577265.1 Verrucomicrobiia bacterium
CTGCCGCCGCTCCAAGGCAAGATCGCGGACATTCTGCTCCAGGGCGGCAACGAACACGGCCTGCAGATTTCGTTCATCGTTCCGATGATCGCGTATGCTTACGTGGCCTTCTACGGCTTGATCGGCCATAAGATTGGACGCGGAAAATTAGCGGCCGAGGCGTGATCACAATCCAGCCATGAAAAAAATTCTTCTTCTCATCATTCTCTTGGCGGGCTTCCAGTCTGTCGTTTTTGCCCAGAGCAAACACAGTCCAGCGTCGCGTTATCCTTCGTATCAAGGCTTGGTGATGTGCGGCTACCAAGGCTGGTTTCGCGCCGCCGGTGATGGTTCCAAGGAAGGCTGGGTTCACTATGGCACCCAAGGCAAGCTGGATGCGACCCATGTGCATCTGGATTTCTGGCCGGATGTGACGGAATACGCCAGGACGTATCCGACCGGGCTCACCAATCAAGACGGCACCACCGCCCGCGTCTTCAGTTCCTGGGATGAAAGCACCACCGACCTTCACTTTCGCTGGATGCAGCAATACGGAATTGACGGTGTCTTTGTGCAGCGATTTTTTGGCGCCACGCGCACGGAATCAAGCCGTCACGCCAGCCGCGTTGTGCTGGAAAATGCCTTCAAGGCGTCGCAAAAAACCGGCCGGGCCATCGCGGTGATGTATGACTTGTCCGGGCTTAGGACCAGCGGCGAAGATTGTTCCTCCATCATCCAGGACTGGAAAGAACTGGTGGATGAGTTGAAACTCACCTCGCAAGGCACCAATCAAACGTATCTCTACAACCACGGAAAACCACTGGTCGCGATCTGGGGGCTCGGCTTTCCCGACCGCTCTTACAACATCCGCAACATCGGCATCGAACAACTCATTGATTTTTTGAAGCACGATCCGCAATACGGTGGTTGCGCCGTGATGCTCGGCGTGCCGACCTATTTCCGCGACCTGAACATTGACTGCCTGCCCGACCCGTATCTCCACCAGGTGATCGCGTCGGCGGACATCGTGATGCCCTGGATGGTCCAGCGTTTCACGCCGCTGCTGCATGCCGAGATGGAACGCTACGCGGCGCAGATCAAGGCGGATATCGCGTGGTGCGACACGCGTCATCTTGAATACGCGCCCTGCATCTATCCGGGTTTCAGCTGGCATAATTTGAGCAAAACCGAGTTTGGTGACGGGCGGCCTTTGAATCAAATCCCCCGTGAAAAGGGAAAATTCTACTGGAATCAAGCCAGCACGGCCAAAGCTGCCGGTGCAAAGATGCTCTATGTGGCCATGTTTGACGAGATGGACGAAGGCACCGCCATTTTCAAATGCGCCAACACGCTTCCCGTCGGCCCGAAACTCTGCGATTACGAAGGGCTGCCAACGGATCACTATCTCTGGCTGACCGGCCGGATCGGGCAACTGTTGCGCGGAGAAATTCCCGTTTCAAAAGAACTTCCCGTCCGGATTCCCAGCGTTTCCTCCAAATGAACTTATGACAAAAAATATTCTCGCACTTCTGTTGCTCGGCACGTTCTGGCATCGCGGCATGGCCGCCACACCAGTGGACTCCGTTGATCCCACCATTGGCGGGCAGGCATTCATGCTGGAACCGACGCGTCCAACCGTTTCCCTGCCCAACAGCATGGTGCGGGTGTATCCCGTGCGGAAAGACCAACTGGATGACCGGATCAGTTCATTTCCATTGACCATCGTCTCACATCGGCTGGGTGAATTGTTCTGGCTGATGCCGGGCGACGGTGCGGCAGATTCATGGAACCAGCCACAGACCTACGACCAGGAAACGCTCACGCCCTACTACTACGCCACACGCTTTGACGATTCATTGATCCGGACCGAATTCACCCCGACGGAACGCTGCGGATATTTCCGTTTTACTTTTCCCTCCGGCAAGCCGGTCGTTCTGCTGGCCAACCGCCGCGGCGGCAGCCTCGCCGCCGCGAATGACAACCGCATCTCCGGCATGGAAAACATCACCGCGGAAAGCGACATGTCCGCCGGCACCATGCACGCGTATGTTTATGGCGAGTTCAGCGCGCCGGTGAAAATCCAATCGAGTGACAGTGACAAAGGCAAACGCCTGACCATCACGGCGGCGGGCAATCAAAAGGAATTGGAATTTCGCTATGGCACGTCGTTCATCAGCGTGGAACAGGCAAAGAAAAATTTGCAGAAGGAAATTCCCGCGGGGTCGTTTGACCTAGTGAAGAAAGCTGCCAAGAAACGTTGGAGCGAAGTCCTCGACCAGATCCGGGTGGAAGGCGGCACACCCGCGCAGCAAAAAGTTTTCTACACCTCGCTCTATCGCTGCTACGAACGCATGGTCAACATCTCCGAAGACGGCCAGTATTACAGCGCGTTCGACCACCAGGTGCATCAGGATCCGCGACCGTTCTACGTGGACAACTGGCTGTGGGACACTTACCGCGCGTTGGAACCGCTGCACACGTTGCTCAATCCCGAAATGGAGGCCGACAAACTTCAGTCCTTCGTCCGCATGTATGAACAATCCGGCTGGATGCCCACCTTCGCCGTGCTGTGGGGCAACCACGAATGCATGACCGGCAATCCCATCGCGCCCTGGACCGCCGATGCCTGGGCCAAAGGCGTGACGAACTTCGATCTCGCCACCGCCTACGCCGGCATCAAGAAAAATTCCCTCGAAGGCACCTGGCTGCCCTGGCGTCGCGGGCCAAAGAGTTCGCTCGACGAATTTTTCGCCGAACACGGCTACATGCCGGCGCTGCATCCGGACGAGACCGAAACCGTTGACCGCGTTCATCCACGCGAACGGCGTCAGGCGATTTCTGTGACCGAAGCGCAAAGTTACGACGACTGGTGCACCGCACAGATCGCGCGTTCATTGGGCAACGAGGCCGACTACCAGCTTTTCCTGAAACGCGCCGGCAACTACAAAAATCTCTTCCGCCAGGATAAGGGCCACGTCTGGCCCAAGGACGCCAATGGCAATTGGATTGAACCGTTTGATCCCGGCTGGTCTGGTGGCCAGGGCGGGCGCGATTACACCACGGAGAACAACGGCTACACTTACGACTGGGATGTGCAGCATGATCTGCCGGGCCTGTTCGAGTTGATGGGTGGCCGCACGAATGCCGAGGCAAAGCTGGACCAGTTTTTCCGGCAAGGCTTGGGCCGCAGCAAATACGACTTCTGGTATAAATTTCCCGATGCCAGCGGACTGGTCGGCCAGTTTTCGATGGGCAACGAACCGAGCTTTCACATCCCCTATCTCTACGATTATGTCGGCGCACCGTGGAAAACCCAGAAGCGCGTCCGCATGCTGCTGGATACTTGGTTCACCGACACATTACTCGGCATCCCTGGCGACGAAGATGGCGGCGGCATGACCGCGTTTGTCGTGTTTTCCATGATGGGCCTGTATCCCGTCACACCCGGCGTGCCGGTTTATGACATCACCAGCCCGGTCTTTGATCGGGTCACCATCAAGCTGCACAATGGCAAAACATTCTCCATCGTTTGCCGGAACAATTCAGCCGACAACAAATACATCCAGAGCATCAAACTCAATGGGAAATCGCAATCACGGGTTTGGCTTGCCCACGTCGACATCGTCAATGGCGGCACCTTGGAATTACAGATGGGCAACACCCCGAACAAGGAGCTGGGATCCAATCCGGACGATTTTCCGCCTGCGGCAATGAACCTAAACCCGATGACTTTGGAAGCTGCCCGGCAATAGTTTTCCAAACACCCTTTTGACGAGCGGCACGTGATCGCAGCACAGCTTTAGTTCATCGACCACCTCCCCGTTTTAGGGGATATATTTGATATAAGCCGGGGTGCTAGTTTAATCCAGCTATCTGCGATGCGTTGGCACAGGGTCGAATTATCACGATTTCATGATCAAGAACGATGCGAAGTATCTTTTCAACTGCCGGTCACATCACGCTTGTGTTCGTCTTTGCGACGATGGCCACCGGGCAAGCCATTGGACGCGCCGCTTCGGAAAATTCCACCTCTTCGCCGGCAAACGATCAGACCAGTAAGGCATCGATACAACACGCCGTCGCCGCTGCCGGAGTGCTCGCACCTTACCATGGACCGGTCGTCAAAGGCGTGGATACCAAAACTCTCACCGGCAAAGTCATGTGCGGTTACCAAGGCTGGTTTGGCGCCCCCGGTGACGGCCATTCCCAACCGGAATGGCGGCATTGGACGAAACATCCCGGTCCGCTCACAGATGGCAACGCGAAGGTGGATTTGTGGCCGGATGTTTCCGAACTGGACGCAAGCCAGCGCATCACGACCGGCTTCAAGATGGCGGATGGCAGTCCGGCCCAAGTCTTCAGTTCCTTTTCGAAACCGACCGTACTGAAGCATTTTCAATGGATGCAGGATTACGGCATTGATGGCGTGTTCGTGCAGCGTTTCGCCAACGGCCTGACAGACCCGGCATCGTTGGAACATTGCAACACCGTTCTGGCCAATTGTCGTGAAGGCGCCAATCTCCGTGGCCGGACTTATGCCGTGATGTATGATCTGAGCGGCCTGCCAGCCGGGCACATTGACGATGTGATCAATGACTGGCGCGCGCTCAGAAAAGAAATGGCCATCACCGAGGATCCCGCCTACCTGAATCATCGGGGCAAGCCGGTGGTCGCCGTTTGGGGCATCGGGTTCAATGACGGTCGTGCTTACACCCTGGCGGAATGCCGCCGGCTGGTCGAGTTTTTGAAGAACGACCCAGCCGCCGGCGGTTGCACCGTGATGCTGGGTGTGCCAACGAACTGGCGGGAATTGAAGAGCGATGCGGTGAGCGATCCAGCCTTGCTCGACCTGCTCGCCATGGCCGACATCCTCAGTCCCTGGACCGTCGGACGCTATACCAACCCGACCGGCGCGGCGAGATATGCGGAAAATACGTTGAAGCCGGATCTGGCGTGGTGCCGCCAGCGCGGAATTGATTGTCTGCCCGTGGTCTTCCCGGGATTCAGCTGGCGCAACATGAACAACGGCCCGTCCGATCAAATCCCGCGCCTGCGCGGACAATTCTTGTGGTCGCAGTTTTGCGAAGCAAAACGAGCCAATGTTTCCATGGTTTACGTGGCCATGTTCGACGAAGTGGACGAAGGCACCGCCATCTTTAAATGCGCGAATGAAGCTCCGGTCGGCCAACAATCCAAATTTGTGACCTATGAAGGACTGCCCGGCGATTTTTATTTAAAACTGGTGGGCAAGGGCAGCAAGTTGATTCGTGGGGAGATATCGTCGGAACGTATGTTGTCCTTTTCCAAATCAGAGTAGCCCGCCGCCCATGCAACCATCCCGGCATCGCGGCCAGATGATTCAGCTTTTTTGATCTGAACACCTGCACCGCTTGGGAAAGGCGCACGCTTGAATTTTCCGAATGATTTGTTTTTGTGGACGCGGCTATTATACCAATTCCCAATAAGAAACGGTGGAATATCCAAACGCCCCCGGCCCTCTCCGCCGCCGGGGGAGAGGGTGGCCGAAGCCCGGGTGAGGGGTGACCGACCAATCCACCAGTTGTCATTGAGAATTGGTATTACTGAGCCGGAACGATGCAGTTAAACCACGGATGGACACGGATAAACACGGATGAAGACCGGAGCAAAGACCACTTGAGCAAACTTGGCGGGAGGCACCGATCGGTGAACGCATTTTCGTTTCAGAAAGCCGTTTCCAATCCGTG
>DATLVR010000057.1:0-6769 GCA_035577265.1 Verrucomicrobiia bacterium
GGCCGGCTGTATTTCACCCCGCCACAGCCACTCCTGCCCCAGTCTGCTTGCTGGCAGGAGTTGGTGCCGACGGAGGGGGTCGAACCCACACACCCTTACGGATACCAGATTTTGAGTCTAGCGCGTCTGCCAATTCCGCCACATCGGCCACCAAGCCCAGAATATATTTTTAGCCGCGCGCAAAGTAAATAAGTTTCGGCAGGGAGAAAATAAAAAACGCCGGCCTGGAATCAACCACGCCGGCGTCGAAACTGAAGCCGCAATCAGAATCCAACGGAGGATTGGGTGCCTTGCTTGGTGATTTCCTTTTCCCCTTCCCAAACGGCCAGACCGGTCTTGGCATCGGTCAGGGAAAGCTGGAAGCTATACGTGGACTGGCGGGTATCGCTGACCCGGGCGGTCAACTCGATAATCTTGCCGGACAGGGTAAAATCCGGAGTGCGGGTCACCTTGGTGTCATTCTTGAATTCGTTCTCCTGTTGGAGGCCCTTGGCCATCGGGTCTTCCGCGGTGCCGCCCAAACCCATGGTGGTCGTGGTTAAAGCCTTGCCACTGTCGAGGACGGCGACGCGGATTTTCTTGGTGAGCAAGTCGGTGTCAATCTGCTTGCCGGTGTTATTGACAATGCGGCTGATGGCGAGCACGGCGGGCGGATTGGGCACCTTGTCCAATGCACCGGACGCGAGCAGCTTGCCCGTCATGTCGTTCGCGGCCTGAATATAATCCTGGATGTTGATCTGGCCGAGGTTGACGACGTTGTGCTGGTCGCCGGTCTCGACGTAGTGGGCGTTCGTGCCGGCACAACCCGCTCCGATAAACGGAATGGCGGCGGCCAGGATGGGTAAAATAATGGTCTTTTTCATGGGAATGTTTCGGTTAAGGGAATTAATTTTCAACGAGCTTCAGACGGAAATCTTTGCACGCAGACGTGGGTGCCACGGCAGAGATGAATTTGCTTTCCTTGCCCTCGATCGTGCTGCCGACGACTGCCGTGGACAGAGAGTTCATCTGCATGCCGCTGGCGTCAAACCATTCAAAGCGGTAGTTGAAGGCTTGATAGGAGCGGGTCTTGTTCAGCAGTTCGACCTGCACCTTGAGCAAGCCGCCGGGCGTCATGGTCTGGTTGACGCCGACGATGGAAACTTTTTTTGCGAGGCTGCCATCGGTGATCACACGCGAATCGGAAACCATTTCGCGCTGACCGCTTTTCTGCGCGTTTTCAACGGAGTTCACCGAGGTTTTGCAGCCGGAGCCGGCCAGCAAACCGGCAGACAGACCAACGGCCAGGAGCGGGCGAAAAATTTGTTTTGTCATTTTAATTTGATTTGGCTCACCAGCAACGGACTGGTGGCAGTTATGGATTTAACGTAAAGCAGATTAACTGTGCCATCGATGATTGTCACTGGCATTGTTTGACGTCCATCGGGCGTTTTTAATTCAATTTTTCTATCCGGTGGCGTGGCGATGTGGCAGACCTGAAATTCTTTTGGCAGCGTCGTCCAGGTGCGTTCGTCGGCGATATTGACGGCAGCCTGGTAAACGGCGGTGCTGATTTGCATGGCCAGACCGGCCCACGAATTTTGCTGCCCGGCGGCCTGATTCGCAGCATAGGCTGCCACGCCCTTGACGACGGCGGACGCAATCGTCTTGGTGATGACGATGGGCATTTCGTTTTTGAAATCAAGGCCGATGACGCTGTCCATGTCGGCGACCAGAGCCGTGGTTGCGCTGGTGCCGCCGGCCGTCACGGTCAGGCTGGGGGCATAATTCCCGTGCGGCTTGAGCGTGGGGAAAGCCGCGCCGATGTAGGAAACTTTGGTGACGATGATCGGAACACTGATGCGAAGCTGGTCGCGGACGGGCGCGCACCCGGTCTCAAAAATCACATAAACCGTCGGTGCCAGCGGCTGGCCGTTGATCAGGCGGTCCACGGTGGCCAGATCCTCTTTGACATAAGTGTTGTCGGGCGCGAACCCGACGACGCGCTCGAATGATTTCCGGGCCCGTTCCAGGTCCGAACCATCGGCGGCATCGGCCATGAAAAACAAACCGTCGAGATAAACGGTGAACGGATTGACGTAATCGGTGTAGGCCTTGAGGTTGTTCAGGTTTGTGGAAGCGTTTTGGATTTCGGCCTGGAGCTTCGGATCATTCGCCGCCTTGTCCATCGTCTCCTTGTCCTTGCTTTTCGCGGCTTCCTCCTGAACTTTTTCGATGCGCTTCTTGTTCTCCTCAACCGCATCCTTCTGCCGCTGATAGGCCCGGATCAGTTCCGGCCGGGCCTTGTCGGGTTCGCCCAGTTCCAGATAATTGAGCGCCTTGTAAGTGTTCAACATGATGCCGTCGTAGGAACGGCCTTCGTAATCCAGTTCCGCCTGATTGGACAACAACGCGCCGGTTTCCTGCCCAAGTCGAAGCTTGGCCTTCTGTTCGTAGTCGTCAATCCTGGCCTGCGCCCTGTCGAACGTCTTGTTGCTGTCTTCGTAATCGCCGTTGGCACGCTGGATCGCGCCCAACTCCAATTCCCAGATGACGGTATCCTTGTTGTCGGCGTTCTTCTCGACCTTCTTGTTCGCCTGGACGAGGGCGTTGGTAACGTCGCCCATGTGCCAGTTTTTGATGGCCGAGTTTTTTTGTTCGTAGGTTTTGCAACCGGTCGCCAAAAAGCCGGCAGATATGGCAATCAGCAACGCGTGGATGCAGGGCTTGCCGGCAATTGTTCTAATAATTTTCAAGCGGACTCCTCCTGATTGGCTGGCGGTTTACAATGGTTCAACACGGTCATTGCGGTTTGCGCAGCACCGCGCCTTTGTCAACGCCCGTGTCGTCCAGAATCTCCGCCGTGGAGGTCTTGGGGTTCACCTGGGTGATTTTCACCTTGCCCACTTTCACCTCTTCCCGACCGAGCGATTCCTTGGTGTCCGGGTCAATCAACTCCTCGCCCAGCGCATAAACATTGAACGTATCCCCGATCGCCACGCCGCCGCCTTCGCCGCGGTTGATCGTCACTTCCTTGTCGCGCTTGGCGATGATTTTCGCCGGGAAGATCACGTCCGCCAGGCGGTTGGCGATTTTCTGCGCCATGTCGCGCGAAACGGCCACCATCATTTCGTCCGTCAGATTGCCATCCTTGACCGAATAGCTTCGGTTTTCAGTGATGCTTTTGAACGCGTCATTCCCGGTCTGAAGATTCGCCGATTCCAGCAATTTGCCCGTGGTCGAATCATAAATCTTCGCGACCACCGAGAAACGGAAAACGCGCTTGGTCGAGCTGCGCCCCGTGCCTTCAAACGTGGCCGTCTCGACGTAATCCTGAAAATCATCCACCGTCGCCACGACCAGATACTTCGCGCCGGTGAGCTTGCCGGCTTTTGCCGCGGTCTTGGCGTCTACGTTGCCGGAGGCGCCGAGGTCCTGCTCCTTCATGACGTCGTTCAGATCGCTGCGGCCGACGATGTCGAATTTTCGCGTCGCATTGACGCGGTCAATCAACTGGCTGTCGAGCGATTCCAGAATGCGGCCCAGTTCCTGTTTTTTGTCCGGCTTCAACGAAGCATCCAGTGACGGCGTTGGTTTGATGGAGGAAATGGCGAGGGTGGACTTGCCACCGGCATCTTGGGCGAAAGCCAGCGCGGGCAGCCACGCGGCGGCAAACAAAGCCAGAACAACTTTAACGAGGGAGGTTTTTTTCATGGCAGTTTCTGGGTTGGATATAAATTAATAGAGGCTTTTGTAAACTTTGACGTTTTCCTTGGTGTCCACGCGGTAATGGCTGTTCTTGAAAAATTCGGCGACGCCGTTGATCCGGTTCACTTCCGCGTCGGTCAGCTTGCGGTTGTTGTCGATCGTCGACAGGAAATCCGTCGTTTCTTTCCAACGCGCATAACCCGCCACGCTCATCTGCAAGGCCACGTTCAGCTTCTGGCCCTCGTAAAGATTCACGGTGCGCGACCAGGTATCGAAGCCTTCGCGTGACAGACTTAACTTGTGCAGGCCGGGGCGGCTCTTGAAATCACCCGGCGCGGAGCCGATGGCCACGCCATCCACTTCCACCGTCACATCCATCGCCTGCACGGGAACGGGCTGGCTCGTCACCAGTTTGTTGTCCGCCGAAACGCCGATCGCGGAAACCATGATGGGCTGCTGGCGCGGGTCGGTCATCGAGCAGGCCACGTGGAACGTCACCATGTTCGCCTTGGCCACTTCCGTGGGCAACGCCTTCGCACTCGTCACAATGGCGTCGGCCAGTTGGTCGGCGGCGTCATCCAGCAAGTCATTGATCACGTCGCTGCTGTCCGTTTTCAAATCACCACTGTCGCGGAAATTCTTCTCGGCCAGCACCGTGCTGCCGCGCACTGCGCCGCCTTCGTTCGCCTCCACGATCTTATAGCTGACGCGCAGTTTATACGTCGTGTTGACGGTGGCGATGCCGTTGCCGTTGTAATTCCTCTTTTCGGTGCCAAAGCTCGTGATGGCCGGGATCAGGATGTAATCCGCCCCGAGATTCTGCGCGAGGCGGAGCGCCGAGGTGTTGTCGCTCAGCGCCTGATCCAGCTTGGTCGTCTCGGGCGTCGCGGAGACCTGCATGGAATCCGACCGGGACACGTCCACGGACGCGGAGCCGTTGCCGGAAGATTTTTGAGACTGTTGCTGCATGGCACGGATCTGCGCCGAATCCTTGCGGCCCATCTCCAGGGAAGCCGAACCCGGATCGGTCACATCGGTCGTGTCCTTCGCGCGCAAGGCGACGCCCTGGGCGGTGTTCACTTTCGCCGAACCGGTCGCCGTGGAATTTTGCGCCGAAGCCGCGCCCGCATTGGCGTTCACGCCGGTTTGCGCGGACACGTTGATGCCCGCCGTGGAATACGATTTCAGCCCGTTGATGGTGACATCACGACTGATGACCGAATAGCCCTTGCCGGCGACGCGGCTGGCCACCAGATCTTCCAGCACCGGCACCTTGTCATTGAATTGCGGGCCCGCGCGGTTTTCCACAATGATGGCGATTTTGCGTAGAGATGTATTAGGGTTGGTCGCCTGATATACATTTGTTTTTTCGGTGATGGTGCGTTCCACAACCACCACTGTCTGCTCGGTGGAGCCCTTCAGATTAGCCGGGGTTTCAATCGAACTGGGTTGAGCCTTGAGCGATGCTTGTCCCGCGGTCAACCACCCAGCGGCCAGTAGAACAGCAGAGAAGATTTTCATAGTTAGGATGCGGGGACGGATAAATTATTTGGCCGGGCTGTTGGTCGTCGCCGGGGCGATTGGCGGCGGGGCGGGATTCCACGTCGGAGCCGGCATGTGGGAAGGCCGGCCGTATTGATCCACCAAAATATCGTAAGGCACCTGGATCGTGCGCCCGTCCGGCGTGGTTTCCGTGCGCCAGTACCGCACCATGTGATAATCCGGATTGAATGTATTGCCGATGCCGCTCGCGGTTCCCTGCACCGCACCGACGCCGAAGCCCGCGACGTTGCCCACCACCGTGCCGACGCCGTAGCCGACGGCCTGTCCCGCGACCGGCCCCGGTTGATAGGGACTGGTGTGACTGGTGCCGCAGCCGGCAACCATCAAGACAGCGGATAACCACGCCAGACCGGTCGAAATTTTGCGATGGAACTTCATAACAGTTTTTTGGTTTGGAGTGACTTTGCCCGTTAACGCAACCTTAAATCGTTGTCATTATGCGTCAAGATAATTCTGCCCGTCAGCACAATGGCATCGCGATGGATTTCGGCGGCACAAACCAGACCGGGTTCCCGCCGGAAAATTTAATGCCAGTGGCCCCGATCATAGTGCCAGCCATAGGCATCATGCCAGCGTCGGCCGGAGATCCAAACCGCGTGCGGATACGGCGGATGACCCCAATGCCCGGCGACCCAAACCCAGCTGGCACCTCCCCAAACCCATTCACCGGCAATCCAGACATAGCCTGGAACAGGCGTGACGACTGCTGTTTCCACCGGCGGCGGCGGCGGCGGTTGAACCACGGTGACGGTCGGTGGTGGACTGCTCGCGACCGTATTCGGCGTGTTGATCATGTAATTCACCACCGGGTCCGGCACGCCGGAATCGCGCAGGTCAATAATGTCTGTCGCGCTCAAATGATAAACGGTGTGTGAATTCTGGATTTGACTGATGATCACGTCTTCGCTGATGCCAGCTTTCGCCAGGGCCATGACGTCCGCAACGCTTAACGGCCGGTCCTGATCCATCTTCGTATAAGTGACCGGTGCCTGCTGGCGCAGCCGCCCCTGCTGTTCCCGATCCATCGAGTAGCCGATCAGGCCACCGCCGGCCGCGCCCGCGCCCGCGCCAATCAACGCGCCCTCGCCGCCATGCCGCGGTCCGCCGATGGCCGCCCCGGTAATCGCCCCCACCGCGCCGCCAATCACCGCGCCGGAACCGGTGTTGTTCTGGGTGCCGTCGGGATTCATGCAGCCGGACAGCAACACCGCCGCGCCCGCCACCGTCAAAATCAAAAGTCGGGTTTTCATGGATAATACTAAAATGCGGCCCGTCGCTCAAGTAACCAGACAGTTACAATGCGGTATTTATTCAAATAAAAAACCAGTCGGCGGCGGCCGCGCCATTTTCCTTGAATAGAATCATTTGCCATCCGCCCCGGCTGCCGCTTCAATGTCCGCGTGATTGCAAAACGTGTCATTCCGTGTCTCGACGTCCACGACGGCCAGGTCACGCGTGGCGTCCAGTTCGGTGTCGCCGAAAAGGGCGGCCTGCGCAACGTCGGCGACCCCGTGGAACT
>DATLVR010000058.1:0-16161 GCA_035577265.1 Verrucomicrobiia bacterium
CTCAGTTCAAGAGGATTGAGAGAAAGGAGGACGGCGCTGACGGCACTTCGGCCGCACTGGGATCGTAATCCCAACCAGAGTTACGATTTCAATTCGGCACAAACACGACACTTCTTACGACGGCACTGCGGCACTTAACACCCAGCTATGTCGCCCATTTTCTATCGGCTTGAACCAATGCTGATAATTTCTTTTGGATTGTAAGCGTCACACGGAGCCACCTATTGACAGAGCAACTGCAGCGGCTTCGTGAGTGTGAGACGTATTCTGCTATGTAGAACATTAAGCGAACCGTTGCACCGACTGCCTTCCTTAACTATCGTGCCATTTCAGGATGCCGCCGGAAAATCCGCGCTGCCGGTCGGCGTAGATTCGAAGCGGCGAAAGTTTTCAGCAGCCGGGTCGGTTGCCATCATTTATTTAATACGTTATCCCCGTTAAACAACTTTTTTGGATGAGTGTGGAAAATGATCAACTTGGTCGCTCTCAATTGGCCTGGACGTTCACCAGACCGAAATCGACATATTGTCCGCCACCGGTCTGATGGCAGTGGATGGCAATGAGGTTTTTGCCCGGCTTGAGGGCGGCCGCACCGGCCGGGGTCAACGGAAACGCATCGTAATCGCCCGCGAAGCCGCCGGTCTTGAGCGCGAGCACGCCATTGATGTAAACCTCGGCGTCCTCATCATGGTGCAACCAGGCATTGACGTTGCCGTGATTCCCCGCCGGAAAATCCAATTCCCGGCGCAGCCAGATGTCCCCGGTATGCCAGGTGGTGCCCACAATCGCGCCCGGGGTCCCGGCGGTGCCGAAACCGCTGGGACCATGCTTCCAGGATGAGTCGTCAAACTGTTTTTGCATCCAGTCGCCCGGCGGCGTGGTGGTGGTGTAATCCCAGACCGCCGGCTGCTTGTCGGCGGCCGGAACGATCACGGTCACCTTGGGCGCTTTCGGCATGGGTGCCCAGTTCGCCCCCTGGGTCTTGTCGCGTCCGGCATACTTCCGCCAGACCGGCTGGTTGTAGAGCATTTGCAGGAACACGCCGCCCACCACCGGCCGGGCAGTGAAGCCAACCTTCTTCGCCGTCTTCGTTTGATACCAGTCGGTCATCGGCGAGCGGTCGGGCGTCGCATTCAGGAAAGTGATCACCGGGGCGATCAAGGCATCAAAGTCCTCGCGATTTTGCGTGAGCGTCGCCGTCCACGTGATCCAGTCAAGCTTGGTGTAGGTTTCACGGTTGTCGAGCGGGAGGCCGTATTGATTCTGCTTCGTTTTGTAGAAGGCCATTTCCGTCTGCGCGACTTCCGCCGGAAACAGGTTCAATCCGAGAATGCGGTCCCAAACCAGATTGTATTTCTGACTCCAGGTTTCCGGACGATCAAACGCGAGCCGCAGATGATCGCCGTCGTTGGCTTCCTTCGCCAGCCGCCGGGCATATTCACGGGCCAGTTTGAAATACTCATCGGCCGTTGCCTGGTCGCCGCGCATTTCACACAGCTTCGCGAACGAACCCAGACCACAGATTGCTTTCACACTCAAATTGACATTGTGGGCGAGATGCCCGGCAAAATCGTCCGTGCACAGCTGGTTTTCCGGATCGAATCCCTTTTCCTTCAGATACCCGGCCCATTGCTCGAGCTGCTTCCAGTAAAGCCCGGCAAACTTTGCGTTACCTTCCATCTGCGCGATGGCGCCAAAGAGGCAGAGCAGGTTTCCGCTCTCTTCGACCGGCATCTGGTTGTTCACGCCACGCTCCCCATCGCCATAAACCTGGCCGTTGGCCTGCGGATAAGTGCCCAGATCGTGCGGGGCAAACGGGAATTTCCAGCGCTCGCTCGCCGCGTAATCCATGAACGGCACGATGAATGACTTGGCCAGCGTGGGGCTGAAAAATAAAAACTGCGGCGCCATCGGATAGAACACGTCCGACGTGCTGATGCAGCCGTTGGAATGATTTTCCTTGCAGAACTGCAACGGCTGGCCGTTGTCGTCGACCGCAAATTTGCCGGCCGCAAAACACTGTCGATACGCCAGCGCACCCAGCAGCGCATAATTCTCGCCGCCGGCGTTGCGCAAATCCGCCATCAATTCAGTGTCGAACGCCACGCACCGCTTCTGCAACGACGCGTAATCATGCGCCGACGCCTTCAACAGATCGGACGCCTCCCAGCCGTTGCGCCGCCAATACGGCCGCAGATTTTTCTTCATGTATTGAATCGAATACAGATCATCGTAGGCGAGCATCAGCCAGCAGGAGACCGCCTTGCCCTGGACGGTTCCCAGATTCACCGCAAAGGCGATGACGGAATCGTTGTGCGACGTATCTTGAAGCGCGGCTGCGGGAGCAGTCGCCACGAGGCGGCCCCCTGTGATAAAACCATCGCGGACGGCTTGAGCCAGGTTGACCGTGGAGCTGGCGCGTTTGTCCCTGGCCATGGCCACATAGAAATATCCCCAGTCGATGCGAATATCGTCGCCCTTCTTTTTCAGAATCCCCTGCTCCACCGTGCCCACACGCCAGGCCTGGATGCCCGAAACGTCGGCGTTTTGGAAAGTGACCGGCTGGTCCGGATGGTTGACGGCGATCTCCGAGCTGGCATCGAAATAAACCGACACGTTGTGTTTTTGCGTGTCGGCCGACTGCGCTTCCCAGGTGACGTAAGTCACCGGCCGCGACAGCACGTCCAGATCCTCCGGCAACGCCGCGGTCATGAACGTGAGCGTGAGCGTGATGCCGGCGCCGGCGAACGTGTAGATCGTCCGCGTGGGCAGGACTTGCAGGCCGGACTGCGGCAGCGCCGGAACCGTCGACGGCTCCGCGCCCATGAGGCGGAATGTCTTTCCGTCAATCCGCACCATGCTGGTCATCCGTTGCTGCTTGCCCGTCCAATGGGTGGTGGCGGTGTCCGTCAGCTTGTCCGCCGGCGACCAGATGCTGAAATACGGATCACAGGCCACCAGCGGCACGGACGGCGGCCGGAAGGTTTCTGCATGAGCGGCAACTGCAGCGCCCATCGTGGCCAGAAATAACCACAAACTGGTTTTCAAGGGGCGGAGGATTTTATTTTTCATGGAAATTAAAGCATGGTTGAAACCGGCCGGTTGCCGGCGGCCCGCGCCTGGACGAAATGGATTTGATTTTATTTTCATGAGCCGGTAACAAACATGCATGGTTAAATTCAGTTTTGACATTCAAACGCAATCCACCACTGGCGCACCAAACGGAGGCGCGGCGTTTTCACGGGTCGGCTCCAAGTTACTCATGCCACCGCCCACCGTCATGTGGCATAAATTGGCCACGTGCAATCCGACCCCGTTCATGTAGAATCCTCCAACATCACCATGAAACATAAAGACACCCGCACGCTGCTTCCCCGGAACTTACGATTCAACCTCGGTTTGATTTTCGCGCTCTCCGTTGCGGCCTGTTCCGCCAAATCACTGGTCGATTACGTGAACCCGATGATCGGCACCGACGGCCACGGCCACGTTTTCCCCGGAGCCACCGTGCCCTTCGGCATGGTGCAGCTTTCCCCCGACACCCGTGACAATACCTGGGACGGCTCTTCCGGCTACCATTATTCCGATGCCAGCATTCTGGGCTTTTCGCACAATCACCTGACCGGAACTGGCTGCCCGGACCTGGGAAATATTTTGCTGATGCCGACCGTGGGCGCTTTGAAGCTGATCCCCGGCGCACATCCGGGCGAAGGTTATCGCGCCCGCTTTTCGCACGAGCAGGAAACCGCCCGCCCGGGGTATTACAAAGTTTTGTTGCCGGATTACAACGTGACGGTGGAATTGACCGCCACGGCCCGCGCTGGTTTGCATCGCTACACGTTTCCAGCCACCAGCGACGGCCATGTCGTGGTGGATTTGCAGCACGGCATCGGCAACAAAGTGATCGAGGCACAACTGACCCTCGAGAACGATCACACCGCGAGCGGGTATCGCAAGAGCGACGGCTGGGGCGGCGACAAAACATTTTTCTTCGTGATGGAATTCTCCCGTCCATTCGATTCTGCGGGCGTGGCTCAAGGCGACCAGGATGTGGCCGGCAAACAAACCATCGGAAAGGAAACCAAGGGCCACTTCGATTTCAAGACCAAGGCGGGTGAACAAATCCTTGTCCGCGTCGGCGTCTCCACCGTCAGCGTCGAAGGCGCGCGCAACAATCTGCACACCGAAATGCCCGGCTGGGACTTTGAAGCTGTGGCCGCCGCCGCCCGCAAACAGTGGGAAGGAGCCTTGAGCCCCTTGATGGTGGAAACCAAGGACAACAATCTGCGGGAGACTTTTTACACCGCACTGTATCATTCGCTCGTCGCACCCACGCTGTTGAGCGATGTGGACGGACAATTCCGCGGACCGGATGGCAAGGTGCACACCGCCAAAGATTACGATTATTACACGGAGTTGTCCTTGTGGGACACCTTCCGCGCGGAAAATCCCCTGCTCATCCTGACGCAGCCGCAGCGCATCAATGATTTCGTCAACACGATGCTCGAACATTTCAAGATTTTCGGCCAGAACACGCTCCCGGTCTGGGCCAACGGCGGCAAGGAAACCTGGTGCATGATCGGCAACCACGCCATTCCGGTCATCACCGAGGCGTATCTGAAAGGTTTCCGCGGCTGGAACGCCAATGAGGCGCTCGACGACATGATTGCGTCCACCGACAAGAATCGCGAACAGCTCGATGCCTACCGCGACAAGGGGTTCATCCCGACCGGCAACGGCGTGCAAAGCGTCTCCAAGGTTTTGGAATATGCCTATGACGATTCCTGCATCGCCCGTTTTGCGAAAGCGCTCGGCAAGGACGACCTGGCCGGGAAATATTCCCAGCGTTCGCAAAACTGGATGAATGTGTTTGATCCCTCGACTGGTTTCATGCGCGGCAAAAATGCCGACGGCAGCTGGGTGACACCTTTCGGACCAAAGGAAATGAACAGCATCACTTTCAACGAATACACCGAGGCCAACGCCTGGCAATACAACTTCTTCGTGCTGCACAATGTTCCCGGCCTGATCGAGAAACTGGGCGGCGACGAAAAATTTGCCGCGCGACTGGATGAAATGTTCGATACGAAAGAACAGATTCCGAACATCAAGCAGATCCCGGATGTGACCGGCATCCTCGGCATGTATTCGCACGGCAACGAACCCGATCATCACGTCGCCTATCTTTATAATTACGCCGGCCAGCCGTGGAAGACCCAGGCCCGCGTCCGCCAGGTCGCGACGACATTTTACACGAATAATCCCGCCGGCATCTGCGGCAACGATGACTGCGGTCAGACCTCGGCCTGGTATGTGTTCAGCGCACTCGGCTTTTATCCGGTTGACCCGGTCAGTGGCATTTATATTTTGGGCAGCCCGTTCGTGGACAAAGCCACCCTGCACCTGAATTCAAAATTCACCAAGGGCGGAACGTTCACGGTCACCGCCAAGAACAATTCCGACAAAAATCCCTACATCCAGTCCGCCACCCTCAACGGCAAACCCTACACCCGGAGCTGGATCTCCTACGACGACATCGCCGCCGGCGGCAAACTGGTGCTGACCATGGGCCCGACACCCAACCAGGCGTTCGGCTCCACACCGGCGGATCGGCCGCCCAAGATTTGAGGGGAGCGGATGGTGGCGGGCATCCAGGCAGCACGGGACAAATAATTGCATGAAACTAAAAATGGCGCTCTTCGCCGGTTGTTTATTCGCGCTGGCAACCTGCACATTTGCGGCGGACCACGCCGGTGATAAATCCGATTTATCCGCGACCGCAACGGAGTCCTACCAGATCCGGAACAAAAAATTCGGCGACCTGCTGCGCCCCAAAGACGCCAACAACGCCGAGGGCACCCGCATCGTGTTATATCCCGCCGAGCCGTGGAAATGCATGACGTGGAAATTACGCCCCGCCGGTGAATCGACGTTTCACGTGCAGAATCATTTCACCTCCAAAACGTTCACCGTGAACGCAAGCCACGGTGAGACGAACGTGATCCAGACCGCCTTCGCCCGTGAAGCCGGCGAACGTCCGGTCTGGCGTTTCACCAAACTCGCGGACGGTTCTTATCAGATCACCGACGTTAAATCCGGCGCTGCGCTGACGGCGGTTGGCGGCGATGGTCAGCCAGTCCGCGTGGTGGTTGCGCCCTGGCAGGATCAAGACGCGCAAAAATGGGAACTGGAAAAGACCGACCCGGCCAAGCTGACGATGTGATGTTTCAGACCCGCCATGTAGCTTTGCTTGCCGTCGCACTCAGCCCGCTTTACTCGCACGGAGAGACGGCGAGCAACGCACTCGTCCGGGCTACCGCCGCCGTTGAAGCCGCCGCGCCGCGCGCGCAGGCAGATTCCACGCGTCCCATTTTCCACATCACCGCGCCCTCACAATGGATCAATGACCCGAACGGCCCGATTTTCTACCAAGGTTTTTATCACCTCTTTTATCAGTTGCATCCCTTCAGTGATGCGAGCGGACCGAAATACTGGGGCCATGTCCGCAGCCGCGACCTGGCAAAATGGGAACATCTGCCCATTGCCCTCGCGCCGTCCGGCGAGGCAGGTGAAACCGAAGTCTGGTCGGGCTGCTGCACCCTCAATGGCCTTGGCCAACCGATGATTTTTTACACCAGCATCGGCCCGGATAAGCCGGCCTTTGATCATGCCGACCAATGGGCCGCCATCGGCACTGATGACTTGGTCCACTGGCAAAAATCCCCGGCCAATCCGGCACTGTCCGACGCCACCAACGATGGAACAAAAATTTACGACTGGCGTGACCCGTTTGTGTTTCACGATGGCAACAAGACGTTTCTGGTGCTGGGCGGCAGCTTGAATGAATCCAAAGGCGGACAGGCCGTCGTGAACATTTACGAAGCGGAGAATGCCGGGCTGACGAAATGGAAATATCGCGGGGTGCTCTTTCAGCTTCCCGACGCCGACGCACGCACTTCAGAGTGCCCGAATTTTTTCAAGCTGGGCGATGAATGGGTGCTGTTCGTATCGCCCTACGGCAAGGTGCAGTATTTTGTCGGCGATTTCGACGCGACGACGTGCCGTTTCCATCCACGCACGCGCGGCGTGCTGGACTACGGACCCAATTTTTACGCGCCGAACACCATGCTCGTCCCCGACGGCCGCCGCCTGGTGTGGGGCTGGGTCAACGGATTTCCCGGCGGTCGCGGCTGGAACGGCTGCTTGAGCGTACCACGCCTTTTGAGTTTTTCACGCGACGGGCAGCTGCGGCAAAATCCCGCGCCGCAGTTGGAAAAATTACGCGGCAAGGAAACGGGCTGGAACAATGTCATACTGGATTCCACCGCAGCAACATTTCCGCTGCCGGCAACCAACACGCTCGAAATCGCCATGGAGATTGATTTGCAGACGGCGTCGCGCGTCAGCTTTTCGATCCCGAATGGCGGCAATAATTCTCAGGTCACGTTAAGCTATGACGGTTTGGAATTGCAGGTGATGGACGTCAAAGCACCACTGACCTTGCCCAAAGGCGATCGAAAATTGAAGCTGCGCATTTTCCTGGACCGTTCGGTGCTGGAAGTGTTCGCCAACGAAACGGTGTGCGTGACCAAAACCATTGCGCCGCTGGAGCCGGGTGTCTCGTTGGCAATCCGCGCCGAAGGCGGGCAGGCCAGGGCAAAACAGATTCAAGCGTGGCCCATGAAAACCATCTGGTGACGTCGAAAAGGTTGCGGCGCACTGGCGCCCTTACGGTGCCGTTGCCGTGACTTGAATCCGGAAGAAGGCTCGCCCGGAAACGTTCACGAGCTGGTCCGTCACGATCTCCACATTTTTTCCGGCCACCGGCTGCGTGGTTTCAGAAAAGATTCCTTCAGCGACAGGCAACCAACTAACGAGATCATCCGACTTCAATACCGTGTAGATCAGCCCGGAAAAACCGGTGCGTCGCGGAAAGGTCAGACGCAGGGACCCATTCAACGCACTCGTAATTTTAAACGGTGACGCATCCGATTGGAGCGGATTGGTATCGAAAGCATATTCGATCAGATTGGGCTGGCCGTCGCCGTCGGGGTCTGCCGTTGAACTGGATAACCCCGCTGATACGCCGGGCATGGCGGCAGCCACCCAGGAAGCATAGCCGCCGCTGGCGGCGAGCGACGCCACTTCCGCATCCGCGAGCGCCCGGTTGTAAACGCGCATCTCGTCCAGCTGTCCCAGGAAATAGCGACCATCCCCGGTGTTGCCGCCGATGCTCACCGATGAATTGCTGGTGAGCAGATTGGTGCCCCCAAAATTTGCCCCGTCCAGCAACCCATTCACAAACAGCCGGCGTTCGCCGGTGGACTTGATGCGCACCACGGCGACATGCGTCCATTTGCCATTTGAAACATCCTTCGTGCCGTTGAGCGAACTGTCGGGGTTGCCGGTGAAAAATGACAGCCGGTTTGTTCCCGCCGTGCTGCGCGTGCCGCCCAGGATAAAATCATTATGCGTTCCGCCGACGTCCGACCAGAAGATGCCGGTGCCGGCATAAGTGTTGTCCGTCTGCGGAAAAAGCTGCGTGCTCTTCATCCAGAGTGAAATGGTGAAATCACCGCCAAGATTATTGCTCACGGCGACGTAGCTGTTCGTGCCATTGAAGGAAAGCGCGTTGCCCCAGACGCCGGAGACGCGGCTGCTGTTACCGAGGTTCTGAAGCAAGCCATTGTTTCCCGATGCCGAACTGTCGAAGGCCGTCGCGCCGTTGGTTTCATTGAAGGCCCAGTAATCGGCCAATCCCATGACGGGAACCGCCGCATCCAGCACCGTCACCACCAGATCGGTCGACGCAATATTACCGTAGCCATCCGCATCCGTCACGCGGCTGGCCGGAATCCGCACCGTCACCGATCCGGAAGCGTCCGGCGTGATCGTGAAGCCATACACTCCGCCGTTGCCGGTCAACTGGCTGGCATGACCGTTCAACACCACGACGTCGCCCAGGCCGAATCCGGATACCGATTCGCTGAATGAAGCGGTGACTTGAAAAAGATTAGTCACCGTGACGGCAGCGGTGGCCAGCGTCACGGTCGGCGGGGTGCTTGGTAACAACGTCGCGATTTCTCCCGGCGTCAATACGCGCGAGTAAAACCGCACATCGTCCAGCGCGCCGTTAAAATAGCGTCCGTCCAAAGTATTCCCGCCGATGTTGATGATCGGGTTGGCATTCAACACGGCGGTGCCAGTGGTGCCGCTGGCATCGAGCACGCCGTTCACATAAAGTTTCACCGCGCCGCTGGTGCCATCGCGCGTCACGGCCAGATGCGTCCATTGGCCCGTGCTGATTTCCTGCGTGCCGCTGATGGTCGCGTTGCCACTGCCGGCAAAGAATGACAGGCGGTTCACGCCGCCGACGCTGCGCGTCCCGCCCAGCACAAAATCATTCGCCGGGCCGCCGACATCCGACCAGATGATGCCGGTGCCGTTGTAGGTCGGATCCGTCTGCTGAAACGTCTGGCCCGTCTTGATCCAACAACTGATGGTGAAACTCGCGCCCAGTTGATTGTTGATCTGGACATAATTATTGACGCCGTCAAACGTCAGCGCATTGCCCATAATGCCCGAACTCCAGGCAGCGGGGAGCATGTTCAGCAACGTTCCAGAATTGTCATGGCCCGAGGCATCGGCGGTCGTCGTCCCGGTGCCCTCATCAAACGGCAGCCAGGTGGAGAGAAATAGATTGAGCGGGTCGTAATTGACTGCCAGCGGATTGGAGGCGTAATTCCCCTGCCCGGTCGCACCTGTCACTTGACCCGCGGCATATTGGAGGTTCACCGCGCCCTTCACCTGCGGATTGATGACGATCGTGTAAGCCTGGCCTGAACCGGTGAGGCTGGTGATCTGTCCGTTGTCCACGATGAACTGGCCGGATAAAACGCCCGACACTGGTTCGGTGAATTGGACGTTCACTGTGAACGGCCCGTATATGGGTGCGCCATTCGTCAGCGTCAACGCCACGCCCGGTCCGGTCGGGAGGCTGTTGATCCAGTCGGCAAAAAGCTGCACCGCCTTTGTGTCCACCACGTTTTTTGCGAGTGGCGGCATTTGCAGCGCGCCGACGCGGCTGGCCCGGTTGTGCATCATGGAATGCAGCACATCCTGCGGCCGCACGACGCGGTCTTCCGGGCCGTTCACCGCATCCAGCACGGCGCCGTAAATCAAATTCTGTTGTTCGAGCGGCGTGACGTAACGCGCGTCAAAGTTGGCGCGCTGGCCGCCGGGCCGATGGCAATGCGCGCAGTTCGCGTCAATGTAGGAACGCACGCGGGTCACGAGCGGCTGGCTCGTGTTGGTTGGATTGCAGGATTTAAGATAATTGCCGATCTGTGCCTCGTGGAATTCCGAGGTGAACATTCCCAGATGGCCCAGCGTGCGGAGTTGATTGTCCGTCCGACCGGTCTGCGGATAAGTCACATCGCCGTTGAGCTGATGTGTCTTGAGACCCAGCACGCCGTGCGCATTGGCGTTGTGACAGGTCAGGCAATCCAGCCGGCTCGGAAAACTCCAATGCTGCGTCCGCACTGTGTTCGAGGTGGTCGTGATATTGTAATCCGCGCTGTCGCCGGTCAAAAGCAGATCGGCATCCGATCCATCGGGCCGCCATTTGTAAGTCACGCCATAAACACCGCCGTTCTGGGCGCGCACGAGAAAACGGGTTTCCAATCGTTTCACGATTGCGGGATTATTTTCATTCACGGGCAGATCGAACTGTTTGACGAAAACGGTGCCGGCGGGAAACAGCCATTCGCTCGTCGCAGAGAAAGTGATTTTTTCCGCGGCGGAGTCGTTCGTGCCATCGCTGGGCACAGCCATCCAGCGTTGCTTGGCCGCGCCATCCGACCACAACGGCGCATTGACGTCATACGGAATCAAGCCGGGCGCGGGTGCGAGCGTGGCCAGATTGGTGAACGCGCCGACCTGCGACAGCAACGCGGGTGGATCGGGAACCACCGTGGTGGTGCGGGCGAGTTTGAAAACCTGACCCGCGCCGTCGCCGCCGAATTTTAGAAAATAAATTTCACCCTGCCCGTCGAGCGCGCACGAGGACGTGCCGCCGTATACCGAACCGGACGGCATGTTGGCGAGATACTCGACGTTCGTGAGCGTCATGCCGTCGGAATTGATGGCCCAGATGCGGCCGGAGACGTTGTCCGCCCAGATATATTTTCCCGTGAGAAAACCAGCATGCTCCACGCCGCGATAAACATAGCCGCCGATGGCGCAGCCGCCCTGGTCGCGGCCGTAATCCCACAGCGGCAATTTCTCAAAACCATTCGTGACGGCTGGCGGCGCTTTCGGACCAGCCACCGTTCCCTCGCGCCAGGCCCATTGGTAATTCGCGCCGGGCACGAGAATATCAATCTCCTCACGCGTGCTCTGGCCGCTGTCCGCCAGCCAGATCAAACCGGTCACTGGATCGCGCGAGAACCGGTAAGGCTGCCGAAAACCCAGCGCATAAAATTCCTCCAGCACGCTGCCATTGGGATTCACAAATGGATTGTCATTCGGAACAAGATAATTGGTCGTGTAACTTTCCGGCCAGCCGGCGGGCGTGGCGGGATGATGAAACGGCTGCCGCCGGATGGCGTGGCTGGTCGTCGGATTTTGATTCACATCAATCCGGAAGACGCCGGACATCAGCCGCTCGTTGACGATCTGAGTGACGTTGTATTCGTCATTCGCGCCGCCCTCGTCGCCGATGGAAAAATACAGATACCCGTCCGCGCCGAACAGCAGGCAGCCGGCGTCGTGAAATTCCTGCCGGTCGAATTGCTGCATCAGGATGACTTCGGAGTTGGGGTCGGCAACGGTTTGTCCATCCGGCACGGTGAAACGCGAAAGCCGGATGTAGGCGTAATCTGGAAATGCCGTTCCCACCGAAGTTGGCCGGCACTTGTAGGTGACGTAGAAATATCCACGATTCGTTGATCCCGGCTGCCCGAACTCCGGATGGAACACGCAACCCGTCATGCCGGAATCCGACACGGTGAACGTCCGTGAACTGATGTCGAGAAACGGCACTTCCTCCGCCGGCAACGCATTCCGCCGGTTGGGAAACGTGGTGATGCGCCCCTGCTTGTGAACCATCACCAGCCGGTTGGTTCCCGGATACGGCAGCATGAAGATCGGCTGGTCGAAGGTGATGTTCGTGAACGCGACTTCGACATGCCACGAAGCCGAAGAGGAGGGTGCCGTGTGCGGGAAAACATTGTTCAGATACGCACCAACGGGCTGCGGCTGATCCAAGCCGTAGGGTTGCGCGCACAAGGAACCGACGGCAATAAACAAGGCCAGTATGACACTGGCAAGAGCGGAAAATTTCATGACTGTTTTGAAATTTATTCCGGGCAGATCAGGCAACAGAATTGCGCCATGCAGGATGGGAATCGCATCTCGTCAGGTGGAAACATTGGAAGATTCTCGCACCGCACAGCACCTCCGTCAACGTGGCATGAAATGGCCACACGAAGCAATATTGAGCCAGTCGGTGGTTGTTGCTAACCTGTCGCCACTCCACACCACCATGAATCATTCACCCACGAAATCTTTGGACTCAATTTTAGTCATTCGTCAGGTCCGGCAGGGCTTCAAGTCAATCAGCGTTCAAGCACTCTTAATCGTGAGCCTTGCTGGAACAGCCTGCGCCCAGACCAAATTTGACTTCAGCGGGTATCAAAAGGATTCGGGCATCGCCGTTGTGGCGGCGGACACAAATACGTTGCGGATCACCTGGCCGGCTTCAAGAAATCTTCAGGCGGAAATGATCCTGGATTTTCACGCCGACCAGCCATTGATCCGCTCACTGGGAGTTTCTGAGAATGGTGAACCCGTCAAAATCATCGCAAGCCGGCTTGATCCCGTTACTTCATTGACCATCGGCGAACGCGACAAGCAAAAAGCCGCCGAAGGCTATCAAGGGATGGTCTTCTTTGAAAAACTCTGGCAGCAGCCGCACCAGACTTGTCCCGTCACGCTGACCAACCGTGCCGCGCGCATTTCCAGCGTGGACAATCGCGCGACCGTCAGCATCAGCGGCGTGACCGCCGGTTCATTCACCGGCGAATTACGATTTACCTTTTATCGCAACAGCCCGTTGATCCACGCGGACACGGTCGTCAGCACGCATGAAAAATTGCAGGCCATCGTCTATGACACGGGCTTGAGCAGCACCGCGCCGGACTGGAACCACATGGTCTGGGCTGACGCGTTGGGCAAAATGCAGAATGCAACCGTGACTTCCAACGCTCCCGCGAAACCGGTCGCCGTGAAATACCGGACCATGATTGCCGAGGGGCGCAATGGTTCCATCGCCGTCTTCCCTGCGCCGCACCAATATTTTTATCCGCTCGATTTCGCCGAGAACTTCAAGTTCACCTGGTTCGGCAGCGGCTACAGCAAAATGCCGGCGGGCTTCGGTTTCGGCATCCGCCAACCGCTCGAAGGCGACAAACGCTGGGTGCCGTGGTTCGATGCGCCGGCGGAAACGGAGCAGCACCTCGGGGTTTTCTATCTGGTCGGCCCCGCCAATGGCGAAACGACATTGAAGGAAGTTGAACGCTACACGCACGGCGACCATTACCCGAAACTTCCCGGCTACGAAACGTTCACCAGCCATTATCACATCGAACACACGCTCGAATTTTTGAACCGCCAGAAGCAGCAAAACACCAACGGCGTTCCGCGCGGACTGGAAACACCCGGCTTCGTCATGAAGTTCAAGGACGCGGGCGTCAATATCGTCCATCTCGCGGAATTTCATCAAGGCTGGACGCCCGGCCAGAAAACCTCCGAGCGTTTGCCAATGCTCAAGACTTTGTTCCAGGAATGCGCGCGGCTTTCGGACAAAAATTTCCTGCTGCTCCCCGGTGAAGAACCCAACGTCCATCTCGGCGGCCACTGGATCGCCTTGTTTCCGAAACCGGTTTACTGGGTATTGAATCGCGCGCCGGCCGAACCATTCGTTGAAGAAGTTGAAGGCTACGGCACGGTCTATCACGCCGGCAGCGCGGACGATGTCTTGAAGCTGATGGAAAAAGAAAACGGCCTGATGTGGACGGCGCATGCGCGGATCAAAGGGTCCATTCCCTTTCCCGACGGCTATCGCGACCAGCCATTTTACAAGTCCGATCATTTTCTGGGTGCAGCGTGGAAAAACCTGCCCACCGACTTGTCGCGCCCGACGCTGGGCTGGCGGGCGCTCGACCTCTTCAACGACATGAACCAATGGGGCCAGCGCAAACAGCTCCTCGGTGAGGTGGACGTGTTTGAAGTGCAGCCCGATTACGAACTCTATGCGCCCATGAACATCAATTATCTGAAGCTGGACAAGCTTCCGAAATTCGCCGACGGCTGGCAGCCGGTGCTTGACACATTGCGTCACGGACAATTCTTCACCACCACTGGCGAAATTTTGATTCCGCAATTTTCCGTGGCCGGCAAAGAAAGCGGCGAGGTCATCTCCAGCGATGGACTCAAAAACGCCGTGGTCAAAGCGCAGCTCAACTGGACTTTTCCCCTGGCGTTTGCCGAGATCATTTCCGGCGACGGCAAATCCATCCGCCGTCAGCACATCAATCTTGCCGATACCGGATCCTTCGGCACCCGCAAGTTAAGTATTCCGATTGATCTCACGGGCCAGAAGTGGGTGCGCTTTGAAGTGTGGGACATCGCCGCCAACGGCGCATTCACCCAGCCGGTGTGGATTGAATGAGCAACCAGCCCGCAGAAAACAGACCGGCCGGCTGGCAAAAGTTGATTTCGCCGCCGGCCGTTGAATTCCGAATGCCCGTTATTGCGTCAGGAATTTATAGATGATCGTATTGTGATAAACTTCGCCGGGCTTGAGTACCACGGACGGGAAGTCCGGATGGTTCGGCGAATCCGGAAAGTGCTGCGGCTCCATGGCAATGGCTCCGCGATACGGATACACCTGTCCGCCCTTGCCCTTGATCGTGCCGTCCAGAAAGTTGCCGCTATAGAATTGCAGTCCCGGTTCCGTGGACCACACTTCCATCACCCGTCCGGTGGTCGGATCCGACACTTGCGCGTCCAGTCCCAGCTTGCCCATCGGATGGTTGACCACCCAGTTGTGATCAATCCCGCCGCCGAACTTGATCTGTTCATCGCTGGCGTTGACCCGCGATCCGATGGTCGCCGGCGTGCGGAAGTCAAACGGCGTTTTCTCCACCGATCGCAGTTCCCCCGTCGGGATCAACGTGCTGTCCACCGGCGTGAATTGGTCGGCATCGAGCCAGACCACATGGCCCAGGATGTCGCCATGGCCGGCCAGGTTGAAATAGGAATGTTGCGTGAGATTGACGATCGTATCCCCGTCCGTGGTCGCCGTGTAATCCAAACGCAGGCCATTGTCCGGTGTGACCGTATAGAGGGCGGTGACCGTGAGTGTGCCGGGATAGCCTTCCTCGCCGTCAGGGCTCGTGTAGCTCAACTCAAGTTGCGCACCTTTGGCCGTATATTCCGCGCGCACCACGTGCCACACCACCTTGTCGAATCCCTTGATCCCGCCATGCAGCGAATTCGATCCGTTATTGACTGCCAGAGTATGGGTCTTGCCACCCAAAGTGAAATGGCCTTTGGCAATCCGGTTGCCGTAACGGCCGATCAACGAACCAAAATACGGGCTGTTCGTCAGATAACCGTCCAGCGTGTCATAGCCCAACACCACGTCGCCAAAGTTCCCCTGCTTGTCCGGCACATCCAATGACTGGACGATGCCGCCATAGGTCATGATGCGCGCGGTCATGCCCGAGGCATTGCGCAACGTGTAAATCTCCACGGGCGTCCCGTCCAGGGTTTTGCCAAACGGCTCCGGCGTGATCTTCGAAAGGTCTTTTGGCGTGGCGCAGCCGCTGAAAAGTGCGACCGCCAGGCCGGCAGTGAACAACGCCACCTTTGTTTTATGTGTTGGTTTCATATTCTGCTTGGTGTTTTTTGTGGAATTCCGTCAGAAGCTCTTTAGCTGGCCAAAGCTTGGGATTGGCGTCCAATCTTATGGCCGATCAAGCCGTAGAAGGCCACGTAAGCATACGCGATCATCGGAACGATGAACGAAATCTGCAGGCCGTGTTCGTTGCCGCCCTGGAGCAGAATGTCCGCGATCTTGCCTTGGAGCGGCGGCAG
>DATLVR010000059.1:0-57916 GCA_035577265.1 Verrucomicrobiia bacterium
TTGATAGCCGGAATCAATTTTTGGCGGTCGCGAGTTCTTCTTCGAAATCCACGATTTCCTTAATTTGGACTAAAAACCACCTGTCTATCTTTGTCAGGTTGAAAATTTCCTCGATGGTGAAGCCGGCGCGCAGGGCGTGGCGGATGAAGAAGATACGTTCGGCGTTGGGCACGCTTAGCTTGCGGCTGATGACGTCGCGCGGGAGGATGTCGCGGTCGCCATAGACTTCCGTGCCGATGCGCCAGGGTTTGCCGTCGCCGCCCAGGCCGCTGCGGCCAATCTCCAGCGAGCGCAGACATTTTTGCAGGCTTTCCTTGAACGTGCGACCGATGGCCATGGCTTCGCCCACGCTTTTCATCTGCGTGGTGAGCGTGGGGTCGGCTTGCGGGAATTTCTCGAAGGCAAAGCGCGGAATCTTGGTGACGACGTAATCGATGCTCGGCTCGAAGCTCGCGGGGGTTTCGCGCGTGATGTCGTTCTTGAGTTCGTCGAGCAGGTAGCCGACGGCGAGTTTGGCGGCGATCTTCGCGATGGGAAAACCGGTGGCCTTGGACGCGAGCGCGGAGCTGCGGCTGACGCGCGGGTTCATTTCGATGATGACCATGCGGCCGTTCTCCGGGCTGACGCCGAACTGGATGTTCGAACCGCCGGTCTCGACGCCCACGGCGCGGATGACGGCGAAGCTCTGGTCGCGCATGATCTGAAATTCCTTGTCGGTCAGCGTCTGGATGGGCGCGACGGTGATGCTGTCGCCGGTGTGGACGCCCATGGGGTCGAAGTTTTCGATGGAACAGATGATGACGCAGTTGTCGGCCTTGTCGCGCATCACTTCCATCTCGTATTCCTTCCAGCCGAGGAGGGATTCTTCGATGAGCACTTCGTTCACGGGCGAAAGTTCGATGCCGTTCTTGGCGATGGCTTCAAATTCGTCCTGATTGTAACCGATGCCGCCGCCCGTGCCGCCGAGCGTGAACGCGGGCCGGATGATGAGCGGGAACTTGCCGATCTTCTTCGCGACGTCGCGGGCTTCGTCCAGATTGTGCGCGACGCCGGAGATGGGAACGTCGAGGCCGATCTGGAGCATCAATTCCTTGAACGCGAAACGGTCTTCGCCGCGATGGATGGCGTCGGGTTTCGCGCCGATCATTTCCACGCCGTATTTGTCCAGGACGCCACTCTTGTGCAAAGCCATCGCGGTATTCAAAGCGGTTTGGCCACCGAGGGTGGGGAGCAGCACAAGCTTGTTCCGTAGCGGCGTCTCGGCAGAGCGCCGCTGATCGTCGGTTGAGTTTGCGGCGCTCTGCCGAGACGCCGCTATGCCGACGGGCACGCCCATGCGTTTCATTTCTTCCAACTCGCGGATGATGATTTTCTCCACGCATTCGGGCGTGATGGGTTCGATGTAGGTGCGGTCGGCGAACTCCGGGTCGGTCATGATGGTGGCCGGATTGGAGTTGATGAGGACGACGCGATAGCCTTCTTCGCGGAGAGCCTTGCACGCCTGGGTGCCGGAGTAATCGAACTCGCACGCCTGGCCGATGATGATCGGACCGGCGCCGATGATGAGGACGGAATGAATGTCGGTGCGTTTGGGCATGGCGAAATTAAAAATTAAAAATGCAAAATTAAAAATGTCCTGCCGCGCGCGGGCACGGACAAATTATCGGTTCAAACGGCCAGAGATTAAACACGGATTGCAGGTGGAGCGAAAGAAAATTGCGGGCGCGAATCATCAATAATTCCAATTGCCCGCAAAAAAATGTGGCGCTCCGTCCCGGAGGCGATCCGTCGTTTCCGGCCCGGGGAAGATTTCTATTTGAAAAACATCGTCGTTTCCTGCAGCGCCTGAAGAATCTCACTGCTCGATGCGCGCCGTGGGTCAGCTTTCGGCAGTTCGACGCCGTCCATGTCCAGATAAAGGGTTCGGGAGGGTTTAAAAACGGTGATGCTGTCTTGTTTGGCAACCGCCGTATCCGCCCAACCGGCCAGCAGCGCCTGTTTCCGGGGTTCCTGCCCGCCAATCGGTTTCCCCGTGGTGTAATCACCGGGAGGGTTCGTGATCCTCATCCACGTCAGCACGGTCGGCACAAAATCCACGTGCGAGGTCACATTATCCACCACGCGCGGCGACGCTCCCGGCAAGTGCAGGACGCCAAGCGTCTGGGTTTGAAAGCGGTTGAGGCCGCTGCAATGTCCAAAATGCCCCAATTCGGCAAATTCTTCGCCGTGATCACCGACCACCACGATGATGGTGTTCTGATATTCGTCACGGTCCTTCAGGGCCTGCACGATCCGGCCGATTTGCTCGTCAATGTAATTGATCGAATTCAGATAGGAACCTCGGAGAGCGGCGGCCGAGGCGGGTGACACCGTCAGCCGCAAATAGCTGATCTCCCCGGACGCACAGCCTGGATATAAATGGTATTCGGCCGGATGCTCGTAAGGCTGGTGCGAGGCATTGAAGAACAGGAAACCAAAGTATGGGGGTGCCGCGGTAGGCTGGCTGGCGCGATCCGCAAGAAAGCGGAGAAACTGGTCGGCCATCAGGCGATCCCGCCCTGAACGGGGTCCCTCCCACTGGTCGGTGATGGCATTTGTCAGTTTCACGAAGGCCGTCTGCCGGAATTCCGGATAATTGAGATCCGTGCAACTCATGATTTTGAATTGGTAACCGCACCCGGCGAGCAGGTCGAACCACGGGGGGGACACATTCTGCGCCAGTGCCCGGTGCCAGTAGGTCGCGGGAATGCCATACAGCAGGCCGAACAGGCCAAAGCGGGTTTCGTCACCCGTGGAAAAGTGACGTGTCAGGCGGATGCTGTCACCGGCGAGATGGGAGACATTGGGCATGGTTTTGTCATCCAACGCATCGGCCCGGCCACTTTCAATGGCGATAAACAGGATGTTGGGTTTGCGGGCGCCGGCCGACAATCCCAGCGGATGTTGCGGAAGATGAAGCGATTTCGCACTATCCGGCAGGATGCGGATTTCGCCAGCGGGCCGCTTGTAACCGAACCGTTTTGCCAGGCGTTTGAACGTCAGCGGCTGGTAGAACGGCAGGGTGTCCCGCACGGCCCGCATGGTGGTGTTATCGCGCAAATCAACCACCGCAAAAAAGCTTCGTTCCCCCAACAGGGCGATGAGAATGATGGCCACGCCGAATTGCCACCGCCGGCGCACCAGCTTCGGCGAACCCCATAACGCAAAGGCCAAACTGGCGGCGATGAAGAAAAACAGGATGAGCGCCGCCATCATCATGCTGGCGGGGTCCACCCGGACGCTGTCTCCGGCACCTTTGGTGGTCAACAAATTCCAGACCAGGCTGTCGAAATGCCGCTGAAAAAGACGGAAGATCACAATATCCGCCAGCACGGTTATCTGCAGGAGCGCGAAGATAAACCCCGCAACGAGCCTCGCCCAAGTCCGGTTTCGCCAGCACAGCAACGGCCAGGCCGTCAACAGGGCGGGAACGAGATTGAGAAAACCGGCCTGGCTCACGACAGCCAGCGCGAAGGCCAGACAGGCAAACCCGTGCAGTCCCGTTGAAAGACCCAGGACGTAACCCAACTGAAGCACGACTGTAACCAGGCAGTTGCCGAGATAAATCCATGCCCACTCACGCCAAGGTCTGGAATTTATGGCGGGGGTCGCCAAGCGGTGGGAGGGGTCAGTCATGGTTTCATTACAGTTTTGTAATAATTGGAATTATTGTCAATGATAACGGCCGCTGCTTTCAACGCTGCCCGAACCGGTTTCGGTGGATCGCACCACGAGTTGCCCCGTCAAAGTTTCCAAACACCGCCGCAATTTTATCTTCGTGTGATTCGTGTGATTCGTGTCTTTCGTGGTTTCAAAGAATTCTTCCGGCTAAGAGCGTGCCTGAAACTGTAGCGGCGGGCGTCCCGCCTGCCGTGGAGGGTGGCATCTTGCCGCCCGGAAAAGGCCGCTCGCTTTGCCGAAACGTTCCCGCTTTACAGGGATGACTGCGGGACGCCCCGGGCTCTACGTCAGCCAAGATGGCCGACGCTACAATTTTCAGATGGGCTCGAATCCACCATCTCAACGCTTGAGAAACTCCGCCCGGCCAGCCAACAATCACGCATGCCAGAATATCGGTGGGATAAAATCAGCGGAGGGAAGCTGCTGGGATTCGTCATCGGGGCGGCCGTATTTTTCGGACTGGTGCTGGCCTGCGAGACCGGCTTCGTTTTCGGTCTGGATCACGCGAACCTGCTGTTTCACGAGGCGGGACATCCCATCATTGGTTTGTTCAGCTCACGACTGGAAACTTACGGCGGGACGATCGGGCAACTGGTGTTCCCGGTCGCACTGGCGGTTTCGTTCTGGCGCAAAGGAAACGCGCCGGCGTTTGCGGCGTCGGTCATCTGGTTTTTCGAGAACTGGCTGAACATTGCCCGTTACATGGCGGACGCGCGGGCGTTGGAACTGCCGCTGGTCGGCGGCGGCGACCATGACTGGAACACCATTTTCACGCGCTGGGACATCTTGCAATACGACCTGGACATCGCCGGCACGGTGAAATTTCTCGGCTGGCTGGGCATGGCCGCCGCGTGTGCCTGGGTGGCGTGGCGGGCCTGGGCGGATCGCAAGCGCCCGGAAGAGCCTACGGCATTTGACAAATTCGAATAGCGGACGCCACGGATCCAACTCGTCAGAGCGATCACGCATCATGCTGATTCGTTACGGCAGCGGCGTGCGCGAGTCTTTGATGAACTGCGTGTGGCCGTCCAGAAAAACACGGCAGCGGCCGCCGGCGTGAATGGTGCGGCCCAGCAATTCGGGCGCGACGGACGGAATGGTTTTCGGAAAATAAGGATCCACGGCGAGTTCCACATCCACCGGGCCGGCGATGAAGCCGAGCGTGGCATCCGTCGCGCTGGCGGTGATCAAGTCAGCCACCGCCTGCGATTGCGACTTCCCCCAAAAATCCTCCTGTCCCACTGGATCATCGGGCCGGTCAAAACGCCAGGCCCAGTAACGGCTCGGCGGCATATTGGTGTCATTGGAAGTGGCCTGCACGGATTGGATGGAATTGCCGGTGGGTGAATTGACGGCGGCCGGGCAGGACCAGACATTCCAATTTGGGCAGTAGTTGAAATAGTTCGTCGCCGCCCAGCCGGCACGCGGGTCGGAAGGCGGCCAGCTCGTCCACGGATGATAGCCGCCGGGGAGGCTGGATTTCAGATCGCGCCGGTCGGGGAAATGATCGTTCTGGTCGTTGAGATACATGACAAACGCGAGGCCGATCTGCCGGAGGTTGGACAAGCAGACCGCCTGCTGGCCCTTTTGTTTGGCGCGGGAGAGCGCAGGCAGGAGCAGCGCGGCCAGGATGGCGATGATGGCGATGACGACCAGCAATTCAATCAACGTGAAGGCAGCTTGAATTTTATCCGCTCGGCGCGTCATGTCGAAAGGCAGGTTGCCTGAAAATTGCTTCACTGCAAAAGTAATTTTGTATCCCCGCACCCGATAAAGAGCTTGGCTTTAAATAAAATCCTGCAAGCATCGCGGGCATGAAAGCCTGTTCAATTGTCGTTTTATTGGCGACTTTTATTGCCTCAACCCGGGCAGATGTCGCCGTCCTCACCCAGCACAATAATCTTTCCCACACGGGGGCGAACCTGGAGGAGACGCTGCTCAAAACCAACAACGTGAACACCAACACCTTCGGGCTGGTGTTTACGCGCGCCGTGGATGATCAGATTTACGCGCAGCCGCTGATCATGACGAACGTGGATGTCCCGGGCAAGGGCAGCCACAACCTGGTGATCGTCGCGACGGTCAATGATTCCGTTTATGCGTTCGACGCGGACGATGCATCTGTCACGGCGCCGTATTGGCAGGTCAGCTTCACCAACGCCAATGCGGTTCCGCCGCGCAACTCGGACTTAAGCGCGCTGGGAGCATGCGGCGGAGGCTACGTTGATTTCAGCGGGAACATGGGCATTGTGAGCACGCCGACGATTGATCCGGTGGCCGGGACGATTTATTTGGTGGCGCGCACCAAGGAAAATGGCACCACCTTCGTGCAGCGGCTGCACGCGCTGGATGTTCGCACCGGTCAGGAGCGGGCCAACAGTCCGATGGTGATTACCGCGACCTATTCCGGGAATGGTGATGGCAATGTCGGCGGAGTGATCACATTCGATCCCGCGCGCCAAAATCAGCGGGCGGGCTTGTCGCTCATCAATGGCGTCGTCTATATCACCTGGGCTTCGCATTGTGATTTGGGGCCGTATCACGGTTGGGTGATCGGTTACGATGCGACGAATCTGACGCGGGTTGTTGTGTATAACGACACGCCGAATGGTGGGAACGGCGGCATCTGGATGAGCGGCGAGGGAATTTCCGCCGACACCAACGGCAACCTGTTTCTTTCGGTTGGCAACGGCTCGGTGGGCTACAACGGCAATCCCCGGGACACCATCAATCGTGGCGAGAGTTTTTTGAAATTGACCCGCAATGGCGGCACCCTGAACGTCGCCAGTTGGTTCACGCCTTACAATTATCAGTACCTGGAGAACGGCGACATTGATCTCGGCTCGGCGGGTCTGATGCTCATTCCGGGCACCTCCCTGGCTTTTTCCGGCGGCAAGCAGGGTGTGGGATATCTCGTGAACCGGGACAACATGGGCGGTCTGAGTTCGTCCGGTGCGGACACCAACATTATCCAGAGTATTACGCTGACGGCGAATCAAATCCATGGCGGCATGGTCTGGTGGGACGGCCCGACCAATTCTTTTGGTTACATCTGGCCGGCGGCGGTGTTCTTGCAACAATACAAATTTGACCGCACAACCAACAAATTCATTCTGCCCGCTTTTGCCCAAAGCCCGAGTTCGGCACCCGGCGGCCAGCCCGGAGGGATTCTGGCGGTGACGGCGAATGGCACCAACGCCGGCACCGGCATCGTCTGGGCGTCGCACCAGCTCACCGGCGACGCCAACCATAATGTGCTGCCGGGTATTTTGCATGCCTACGACGCGCAAAACGTGAGCCGCGAGCTGTGGAATTCCGAACAGATCAGCGCACGGGATTCCGTCGGCAGCTTCGCCAAATTTGTCGCCCCCACCGTCGCCAACGGCAAAGTTTATCTGGCGACTTTTTCCGGCCGGCTGGATGTTTATGGTCTGGCGGCCGGCTGGGTGGCTGTTCCCACCTTCTCGCCCAACGGCGGCACGTTCACCAATTCGGTCGCAGTCACATTGACGGATGCCACGGCTGGCGCGGCAATTTATTACACGCTGGACGGCTCCACCCCGACGACAAACTCCATTCTCTATACCGCGCCGTTTACTTTAACGAACAACGCGGCCGTCAAAGCCAAAGCGTTCAAGGCGGGTTTTGTGGACAGTGGCGTGGCGGTGGCCACATTCCTGAACAGTTCGTCGGTTGGCACCGGGACGGGACTGAAAGGTTCCTATTATTCGAACCAAGTGAAGACCTTCAATAATCCCGCGACCCTGGTGCGCACGGATGCGACGGTGAATTTTAACTGGGGCACCGGGGCACCGGATCCAAGCATCAGTGTGGACAGTTTTACCGTGCGCTGGACCGGTGCAGTCCAACCGCCACTTGGCGACACTTACACATTTTATACCACCACCGACGACGGGGTGCGCTTGTGGATCAACGACCAGTTGATCATTGATGACTGGGTGGATCAGGCACCGACCGAGCGAAGCGGTTCCATCACGCTCATCGGCCAGCAACGGTATAATATCCGGATGGAATATTATGAAAACGGCGGCGGGGCGGCGGCGACGCTTTCTTGGAGCACGCCTTCCATGAGCAAAGTGATCATTCCGCAAATTCAGATGTATCCGGTGACCAACCCGCCGCCGACGGTCACGCTGAGCAGCCCGGCGAACGGCTCCGTTTATACGGCCAGCGCGAGCGTCACGCTGCGTGCGACAGCCTCCTCCCAATATGACACGTTGAGCAAGGTGGATTTTTACGCCAACACCACGTTTCTCGGCAGTGTGAGCAACAGTGCGGGCGGCATGACCAATACCTTCACCCTGACCGCGACCGGCATCAACGCGGGGAGTTATCCTTTGAAAGCGGTGGCGACGGATCTGACCGGGCTGGCGAGCACTTCGGCGCCGGTCAGCATCACCGTCAGTTCCGCCACTGGCGCGCCCTATGGTCTGCCGTCGCGGCCTGCTGCCTCCGCGTTTTTGAACATGCCGGCTGGCATCAACGGCTCGCTGCCGCCGCTGCTCTCGCAGACGGGCGTCTTCACCAACACACCCGCCATGAATCCCGCCGGCTCACTGCTGCCATATTCGGTCAACGTGCCCTTGTGGTCGGATGGCGCCGTCAAAACCCGTTACTTCGTCGTGCCCAACGGTGGCGCGCCATACACGCCGGAAGAGCAAGTCACGTTTACGACCAATGCCGAATGGACGTTTCCCGCCGGCACGGTTTTCGTGAAGACGTTTGAACTGGTCACCAACGAAACCAACCCGAATCTCAAACGCCGGTTGGAAACCCGGCTGCTGGTGCGCGGCACCAACGGCGCGGTCTATGGCGTGACCTACAAATGGCGGACGGACAACAGCGAGGCGGACCTGTTGTCTGGCAGCCTGAGCGAAGATATCGCCATCACCACGAGCGGCGGGACGCGGACACAGACTTGGTATTACCCAAGCCCGTCGGATTGTCTGGTTTGTCATACCCCGGCGGCGAATTATGTGCTCGGCGTCAACACGCGCCAGCTCAACGTAAACTTCACTTATCCCTCCACCGGACAGACCGACAATCAACTGCGGACGCTCAATCGCATCGGCCTTTTCAATCCAGCATTTAACGAATCGGCCATCGCGACTTACCCGCGCTTGTCTGCGTTGACGAATCTTGCGATGTCGTCGGAGGAACGGGCGCGGTCTTACCTGGACGCCAATTGCGCCCAGTGTCATCGCCCCGGCGGCTCGGGCATCACGTTTGACGGGCGCTATGACACAGCGTTGACGAACCAGAATATCATCAATGCCATTGTATCGAAAGGCGATCTGGGATACGACAACGCCCGCGTGGTAGTGCCGAAGGATGTCTGGCGTTCGGTGCTGTATGGCCGGATGAACAGCACGGATCCGGCGATCAAGATGCCGGCACTGGCGCGAAATCTTGTGGACACCAACGCGGTGTCGGTGATGGGTGACTGGATCAACAGCCTGGACGGCACGCCAGCCCTGGCGCCGCCCGGCATCAATCCCAACGGCGGTTCCTTTGCCGGAAGCGTGGGTGTGGCTTTGCAGCATCCGGATCTGGCGGCAGAGATCCGTTACACGCTGGATGGCTTGTTGCCCAACGCCAGTTCCCCGCTCTATTCCGGCCCCATCAGCCTGACCAACAACCTGACCGTGCGCGCCAAGGCGTTTGAGGCCGGCTATATTGACAGCGTGGCGGCGAACGCCACCTTCTTCATCAATCCATCGCAGTTCACTTCCGTGTCTTTGACCAATGGTGTGGTGCATCTCTTTTTTGCCGGCGTGAGTGGCCAGACGTATGTGCTGCAGGCCACCACGAACCTGGTGGACTGGGTGCCGGTGGCGACGAACATCGCGCCGTCGGCGATTTTCGAGATGACCGACCCGCAGGCGGCGCAGTTCCAATTCCGGTTCTATCGGACGCTGGAACAGTGAAAGATCAAAGCAGGCGGGATTGGGAGCCGGCACCGATGGTGAGGATGCTGTGGATGTCGGTGCGTTTGGGCATGGGATGAAATGCAAAATTAAAAATCGAACCGCCGGGCATTGCTCAAAACGGGCAAGCTGAAACACGGATTTAGTCACGACCCTGCCGGGCTTGGCCGGTCATCGGTACAAAACTCACCGGCAGCACGGCGTGTGGTTGCAGCCGGCCCCCTGCTTTGCGGAGCAGCACCAGCTGCTGGTTCCCCATCGGCCCGACGGGAATTATCATCCGTCCTCCATCCTTGAGCTGGGCGGTGAGCGGTTGGGGCACATCTTCCGGAGCGCAGGTGACCATGATGGCATCGAAGGGTGCCGCCTCGGGCCAGCCCTGGTAACCGTCGCCAGCCCGCACGTGGACATTCGTGTAGCCGAGGCGGTTCAGGTCGGCTTCGGCGCGGCGGGCCAGCGGCTCAACGATTTCAATCGTGTAAACCTCCTGGACGAGTTCCGCCAGCACGGCTGCCTGGTAACCCGAACCGGTGCCCACCTCCAACACCCGGTCGGCGGGCTTGGGTTCGAGTTTTTCGGTCATGAACGCAACGATGTACGGCTGCGAAATGGTCTGTTCGTGGCCGATGGGCAGCGGGCTGTCATCGTAAGCGTGGGGGCGGATCCCTGGCGGGACAAATTCGTGACGCGGAACTTTAAGCATCGCCGCGAGGACCCGTGCGTTGGTGATGTCGCGCCCCGGCCCCAACTGTTCTTCCACCATGATTCTGCGCGCGACCGTGAAACGGCTCCGGTCGTCGGAAGAACTATTTACTGGCTTGTCTCCGCATCCGGTGAGAAAGGCAAGGCATCCCAGTGAGATTGCCAGGGTCCGGCATTTCATAATCCGAAAATAGTCCACTTCGCCGGTGCCTGCCAGAGGAGACCTCTGAAATCCGGAAACACCCTGGTTCAGAGCCGTGTGCCTGCAGGCGGGCCGGCGCTCCCAATTGAAAATCGCGGCAAGAGTTTGGGCGGGTCGTTGTGACCGGATCAAACCGCCTGTGGCGTCAAAACAATTTTGCCTGTCCGCCCGTCGCCGCTTTCAACCCAAGCTTCTGGTAACTCAATTCCGTCGCGACGCGGCCTTGCGAAGTGCGGTTGAGGTAGCCTTCCATGATCAGATACGGCTCATAGACTTCCTCGATCGTGTCCGGTTCTTCGCCGACGGCGACAGCGAGCGAATTCACTCCCACCGGCCCGCCGCCGAATTTCGTGATGACCGCTTCAAGGATGCGCTTGTCCATTTCGTCGAGCCCGTTCTCGTCAATCTCCAGCATGGCCAGCGCCTTGTCGGCCACGGCAGCGGTGATGCGGCCGTCGTGCCGGACCTGGGCGTAATCCCGGACGCGGCGCAGCAGGTTGTTCACGATGCGCGGCGTGCCGCGGCTGCGCCGGGCGATCTCATGCGCGCCAGCCGGGTCAATCTCCACATTGAGCAGGTTCGCCGAGCGGATGACGATCTTGTCCAGATCGGCCGCACAGTAATAATCCAGGCGTTCGCGCATCCCGAAGCGTGTGAGCAGCGGCGCGGTGAGCAACCCGCTCCGCGTCGTCGCGCCGATGAGCGTGAAGCGCGGCAGATTCAGCCGGACGCTGCGGGCGTTCGGGCCCTGGTCAATGATGATGTCCAGTTTGAAATCCTCCATCGCGGGATAGAGATATTCCTCGATGGTCTTTTGCAGGCGATGGATCTCGTCAATGAACAGCACGTCGCCTTCTTCGAGATTGGTGAGCAGGCCGGCCAGGTCGCTGGCCTTTTCAATCGTCGGGCCGCTGGTGGCCTTGACGCTGGCGCCCATCGCCTTGGCGAGGATGTTGGCGATGGTGGTTTTGCCCAGGCCGGGCGGGCCAGACAGCAGGATGTGGTCGAGCGCTTCACCGCGTTGCTTGGCGGCTTCGACGGCGATTTCCAGGCGCTCCTTCACTTTCGGCTGGCCGGTGAAATCGGAAAAGAGCGACGGGCGCAGCGTCATTTCCAGCGCGACGTCGGGTTTGTTCAAGGTGGTGACGGTGTGTTCGGCCATCGCGTGAAGGATGCGGAAAGCGGCGTGGCGCGCAAGGTCAAAGCGTTTTAGTATGCGCCGAAAAGCACACTTCCAAAACGTCCGTGAATTGCTAGAGTTGGCTTGCCCCATGACCCGGAATCTTCCAGCGACGGGTTTCAATTTGACCGGCAATTTTCTCCGGCCTGCGGGGAAAATTTATCTTCGCGACGCCTTCACGCTCATCGAACTGCTCGTGGTCATCGCGATCATCGCCATTCTGGCGGCCATGCTTTTGCCGGCGTTGGCCGGTGCAAAAAAGCAGGCGTATCGCATCCAGTGCGTGGGGAATGAGAGGCAACTGATCCTGGCCTGGACGATTTATTCCGGCGACAACGGCGAGCGGTTGGTAGCAAACGGCGGTGATTCGACAGTCACATCCACGAGTGCCCACTTGTGGGTTCACGGCGGCAACCACGGCTCGCCCGACACGCTGACCAACACACTTTATCTGAAGGGCGCGGCGTTCGCGCTGTTCGCCCCGATCATCCCGACCGAGCGGATTTACAAATGCCCGGCGGATCGTTCCACTTGGCCGCTGTGGACATCTATCCTGGCCTTTGTTCAGGAAGAACGCAGCTATTCCATGAACAGCTACGTCGGCACGGCTCCAGCGAACACCCTTGCGCCGCTCAGCATCAACACCGCCTACAAGGTTTACCTGAAAACCTCCCAGATCGCAGCGAATTCGCCGGCCAACCGGTTCATCTTCACGGATGTAAACCCGGCGAGTATCTGCACGCCCGGCTTCGGCGTGGACATGAGTCTGCAAGTGTGGATTCATTACCCTTCCGACATGCACCGGCAGCGCGGTGTGCTGGCGTTCGGCGACGGCCATGTGGAACTTCGCCGCTGGCTGGATGCCCGCACCATGCTGCACCTCGCAGGCGGTTCGGCTTTCATCCCGCACGGCACTTTTTCGCCCAACAACCCGGATCTGAACTGGATTGCGGAGCGGACCACTTCGAAAAAGTAGCCAGGTGCTTCGTTTTTTGGCTTCGGGGCATCGCCACTTCTTTCAAAAGAAATCTCTGGAAAACCCAACCGGGCTTCGCCAAGCTGCCTTCACCCTATGGCGAACATGAAAACCTGCCTTCGTGCCACGATTTGGCTGGCCGCACTGTTCGGTTCAGCCAGCACCTTCGCCGGCGACGCCGACATCAATCTGCCCGCGTTGAAGGACGTTTCGTTTTATCAGGGCACGGTGACCAGTCATGGCGTTCTGTTTCTGGGCCTGGTCATTTGCGCCGTCGGGGCGGCGTTCGGCTTGTTGCAATACAAGCAAACCCGCGCGTTGCCGGTGCATAAATCCATGGGCGACGTTTCCAACATCATCTGGGAAACGTGCAAGACGTATCTGTTCCAGCAGGGGAAATTCCTCGCCGCGCTCTGGGTCCTCATCGCCATCTGCATGGTCTATTATTTCAAGGGGCTGCAGGACAAACCGCTGGGCGCCGTGCTGGTGATCCTGGGCAGTTCGGTGCTGGGCATCCTCGGCAGCTACGGCGTAGCCTGGTTCGGCATCCGCATCAACACCATCGCCAACAGCCGCGCGGCGTTCGCCTCGCTCAAGGGCAACTCGCTGAAAACCCTTTTCATCCCGCTGCAGGCCGGCATGAGCATCGGCCTGCTGCTCGTGTGCGTGGAACTGGCCTGCATGATCGGCATCCTCTTGTTCGTCCCGCCCACACTCGCGGGGGCGTGCTTCATCGGTTTTGCCATCGGCGAATCGCTCGGCGCGTCCGTGCTGCGCATCGGCGGCGGCATCTTCACGAAGATCGCCGACATTGGCAGCGACCTGATGAAGATCGTTTTCAATCTGCCGGAAGACGACCCCAAGAATCCCGGCGTCATCGCCGATTGCACGGGCGACAACGCGGGCGATTCCGTCGGGCCGACCGCCGACGGCTTTGAAACCTACGGCGTGACCAGCGTGGCGCTGATCGCGTTTCTGGCGCTCGCGCTGGTGGCCTCCCCGCTGCTCTGCGGCAAACTCATCATCTGGCTGTTCGCGATCCAGGGCTTGATGGTGCTGGCGTCGCTGGGTTCGTATTATTTCAACATGGTCGTCGCCAACGTCCGTTACGGCGGCAAAAAGAATTTTAACTGGGAGGCGCCGCTGACCGACCTGGTCTGGATCACGTCCATCGTCTCGATTATCGTCTGTTTCATTGCGACCAAACTGTTGCTCGGCGACTTTGAAATTCCCAATCCGCACTACGCCGGGGTTGCCACTCCCAATGAGCCGCCAACCACGCCGTTGAGCCATCTCTGGTGGGTGTTGTCGGCCATCGTCGCGTGCGGCACGCTGGCGGCGGCGCTGATCATGGAGTTCACGAAAATTTTCGTCAGCACCAGCTCCCGCCATGTCCGCGAAGTCACCAATGCTTCCGGCCACGGCGGCGCGTCGCTGAACGTCCTGTCCGGGCTGGTGGCGGGAAATTTCTCGGCGTTCTGGATGGGCCTCGTGATCCTGGCGCTCATGTTCGTCGCATATCTGCTCTCGCAAAATTCCGATCTGCTCGCGCTGATGCCCCTGCAGTTCAACTTTGCCGCGCCCATCTTCGCGTTCGGCCTGGTGGCGTTTGGTTTTCTCGCGATGGCCCCGGTGACGATCGCGGTGGACAGCTTTGGCCCGGTGACCGACAACGCGCAGTCTGTCTACGAATTGAGCCGCATCGAATCGCAGCCGTCCATCAGCGCGGAGATTGAAAAGGATTTTGGTTTCAAACCGAATTTCGCCGACGCCAAGCTGGAACTGGAAAAGGGCGATGGTGCGGGCAACACCTTCAAGGCGACCGCCAAACCCGTGCTCATCGGCACCGCCGTCGTCGGCGCGACCACGATGATTTTCGGCATCATCATGCTGCTCGAAAAAGTTTTCGGCCACGCCATCGAGCACTTGAGCCTGGTGCAGCCCGAGGTCATCTTCGGCCTGCTGATGGGCGGCGCGGTGATCTACTGGTTCACCGGCGCGAGCACCCAGGCGGTCGTCACCGGCGCGTATCGCGCGGTCGTGTTCATCAAGAAAAACCTGAACCTCGACCAGCACACCGCCTCGCTCGACGACAGCAAAAAGGTCGTGGAGATCTGCACCGTCTACGCGCAGAAAGGCATGATCAACATTTTCATCGTCGTGTTCTCCTTCGCGCTCGGCCTGCCGTTTTTTAATCCGTATTTCTTCATCGGCTACCTCATCGGCATCGCGTTCTTCGGCCTGTTCCAGGCCATCTTCATGGCCAACGCCGGCGGCGCGTGGGACAACGCCAAGAAAATCGTCGAGGTGGATCTGAAACAAAAAGGCACGCCGCTCCACGCCGCCACCGTCGTGGGCGACACTGTGGGCGACCCGTTCAAGGACACCTCGTCCGTGGCGATGAATCCGATCATCAAGTTCACGACGCTCTTCGGCCTGCTCGCCGTTGAGATCGCCGTGGAACTCAAACAGAAACATCCCGACTCGCACCTGCCCATGGTCATCGGTGGAGTCTGTTTCCTCGTCGCGCTCATCTTTGTCTATCGCTCGTTCTACTGCATGCGGATTCCCGAGGAGTCGGTGGAGAAAAACTAGCAGCCGTCGCGTTTGCCAGTTGATCGGAACGCCGGGCACCGTCCCGGCAAGTTGGCAGCCACCCCCCTTCGAGCCGAGACGGTGCCCGGCGTTCCAAATGATACCGCACGGAAAACCGGTTTCTTGACAGTGTCCGGCGCATGGGCAAACTTATGCCCATGAAAACAATTTCAGTTCCCATCGGCCAGGCGCGGAGCGACCTGTGCGGGCTGGTGAAAAAAGTCCAGGCCGGCGTCCGCGTGACCCTGACCAGTCACGGCCGGCCCGCCGCGATGATTGTGCCGCCCGAAAAAAAAGGCAAACCGTGGCGGGTTGAAAAGCCCGACGACCCCAGCCGCTACGGCGATTTGCAGTCGCCGGTGATGGAGGATTGGAAGTGAGGGTTCTGGCCGACACGAACGTGTTCATCTGTTTTTGCCGCCAACTGCCCTTGCCGCAAATCGTGGAAGAAACCCTGGCCGACCCGGAAACCGAAAGATGTTTGTCGCCGATGTCGGTCATTGAACTTTACCGGCTTTGGCAGAATGGCAAAGTTCCCGACCATCCTGACACTTGGCTCGAAATGACAATGGACTCCTGGACAATTCTACCCGTGACCGTGCCGATTGCGCGGCAATCTGTTTTGTGGGACTGGACGCATCGCGATCCGGCGGACCGGTTGCTCGCCGCCACGGCCAAGGTTGAAAAAATCGAACTGTGGCACACCGACACGGTTCTCAAAAAACTCCCCGGCTTTCCGAACCGCTATTTCGTGAACAAAATTCGCGTCGGTTGATCCATGGCGCAAAATTGTTCGCGCATTCAAAAAATTATGTCCGTGATTCAGCGTTCCATTCAAGCCGGCTGGCAGCTGCGCGTCTTCTTCACTGAAGATGTTTTCGCTCCGGATAACGTTGTTCTAAAAACCGCGCTGGCCGACGCCGCGCCACGCAAGGTCCTCGTCGTCGTTGACGAATCGCTCGCCCTCGCGCAGCCGGAGCTTTCGCGGGCGGTGGAAAATTATTTTGCCGTCCATGCCGCCGGGCTGTACCTCGTCTGTCCGCCCGTCAGTGTCGGCGGCGGCGAACACGCCAAGAATTCTTACGCCCCCGTCGCCGAAATCCATTCGCTGATCGACCGCCATCACATTGACCGCCACTCGTATCTCATCGCCGTGGGTGGCGGTGCATTATTGGATGTCGCCGGTCTGGCGGCGGCCACGGCGCATCGCGGCGTGCGACACGTCCGCATTCCGAGCACAACGCTGGCGCAGGCGGATTCCGGCGTGGGTGTAAAGAACGGCATCAATGCCTTTGGTAAAAAGAATTTCATCGGCACGTTCGCCCCGCCGTTCGCCGTCATCAACGATTTCAACCTGCTCGCCACGCTGGGGCCGCGCGACAAACGTGCCGGTTACGTCGAGGCCGTGAAAGTCGCCTGCATTCGCGATGCAGCATTTTTCGACGAAATTGAGCGTGATGCGGCAAAGTTATCAGCACTTGAACCGGTGGCGATGAAGCGTCTGATCCACCGCTGCGCCGAGCTGCATCTCAATCACATCGCCGGTGGCGGCGATCCATTCGAGACCGGCTCCGCGCGTCCGCTCGACTTCGGCCATTGGGCGGCGCACAAGCTGGAACAGCTTTCCGATTTCCAGATCCGCCACGGTGAGGCCGTCGCCATCGGCATTGCACTCGATGTGGTCTATTCGCGCATCATGGGATTGCTCGACACCAAAGCCGCCGACCGGATTTTGAAGTTGCTGGAGCAGCTTGGGTTTGACCTGTTCACCAATGAGCTGTTGAACATCGGCTCGGATGGGAATCTGCAAGTGCTCGGTGGCCTGAACGAATTCCGCGAGCATCTCGGCGGCGAACTGACCATCACGTTGCTGCGCGAAATCGGCAGCGGAGTGGAAGTCCACGAAATGAATCTGCAAAAAATCACCGAGGCCATCCACGAATTGCGCGGACGGCAGAAAAATTAACCACGGATGAATACAGATAAACACGGATGGGACGAAGCGCAGAGACCGCAAAGAGGCGCAGAGGTTTTTTGCTCTGCGTTCCCTTGCGTCCTGTGCGTCTGGTTTTATTATCCGTGTCCATCCGCGGTTAAAATTATTTTGTGAACCGTCTTGCCGTCATCAACGTCGTTGGCCTCACCGAAGCGCTCATCGGTGAACACACGCCGCGCATCGCGGGATTTCGCAAACGCGGCGCGCTCGCGCACATCGTGCCCGCGTTTCCCGCCGTCACCTGCACCGCGCAATCGAATTATCTCACCGGCAAAACCCCATCCGGACACGGCATCGTCGGCAACGGCTGGTTCAATCGCGAATTGTCCGAAGTCCAGTTCTGGAAACAATCCAACCATATCGTCCACGGCCAAAAAATTTGGGATGCGCTCCGCACCAGAACCCCAGACCCCAGACCCCAGACGCCAAACCCATTTGCTGCGGCAAATTGTTTCTGGTGGTTCAACATGTATTCGAGCGTGGATTACGCCATCACGCCGCGCCCGATGTATCCCGCCGACGGCCGGAAATTTTTTGACGTGTATTCCTGGCCGTATTCCATCCGCGAAGAGATCAAAAAGGATCTGGGCGAATTTCCGTTCTTCAGTTTCTGGGGCCCGGCGGCGGGCGTCGATTCGCCACAGGGCAAGGCCGATGCCGCCTCGCGCTGGATCGCCGAATCGGCCAAGTGGATCGAAAATAAATATTCGCCGGCGCTGAATCTGATTTACCTGCCGCATCTGGACTACAACCTGCAGCGGCATGGAACTTACGCGAAAAGTAGGGCAGGCGTCTCGCCTGCTCCCGTCAGCAAATCCGGCGAGATTTCCGCCTCGCTCCCGCTGACGCACTCGCAAGGCAGGCGAGACGCCTGCCCTACTTTAATCAATCCCGCCATCCACCGCGACCTGCGGGAGATTGATTCCATTGTCGGCGACCTGATCGATTATTTCGGCCAACGCGGCGTGTCGGTCGTGTTGCTTTCCGAATACGGCATCACGAACGTGGACACGCCGGTGCATCTCAACCGGATTTTCCGCGAACAAGGCTGGCTGACGGTGAAAGACGAACTCGGCCGGGAAATTCTCGACGCGGGCGCGAGCAAGGTCTTTGCCGTGGCCGATCATCAGGTCGCGCACATCTATCTGAACCCCGATCATGAATCGGGGCTGAAAAAATCCGTGCGCGAGGTTCTGGGGAAGGTTGTCGGTGTGGAAAAAGTGCTCGGTCGGGCGGAGAAAATCGCGGCGGGCATTGACCATGCGCGCGCCGGCGATTTGATCGCCGTGGCGCAGGAAAAGGCATGGTTCACGTATTATTACTGGCTCGATGATGCGCGCGCGCCGGATTTTGCGCGGACGGTGGACATCCATCGCAAGCCCGGCTACGACCCGGTGGAATTATTTCTCGACCAGAAGATTCCGCTGGTGAAAGTAAAAATCGCCTTGCGGCTGCTGCAAAAGAAACTTGGCTTGCGGATGTTGATGGACGTGATCCCGCTCGACGCGACGCTGGTGAAAGGTTCGCACGGGCGGCGGCCGGCGGACAAAAAAGACTGGCCGGTGTTCATCACGTCGCAGCCGGAAATTTTGGGTGCGAAGCAGATTGAATCAACGGATGTTTATCAAATCCTGCTGCGGCATTTCGGAGCGCCGTAGGCACGGCATCTCTGTAGAATTGAAATTGAAAACGAACCAAGCTCCGTCGGAGCGAAATAATCTGGGAATATGCCGCTCCGACGGAGCTTGAGATGTTGTTTGGTTTGGGGGCTACAAAGATTTCGCGCCTACGGCGCTGAAAATCCCGCGTGGCTTTGGCTGGACAATTTTTTTGGACGGGAGCAGAGTCAACACATGAAGCCGCGCGTTGCCCATCATAAGACCGCCGCGCTGACATTGGTGGAGGTGTTGGTGCTCATTGTGGTGTTGGCTGTTCTAGCTATGGTCGTGATTTTGCCGGCATATCAAGCAGCAGGTGGCAATGCCAAAAGCATAAACTGCGTGAACAATCTAAAACAAGTCGGCCTCGCCTTCCGAATTTGGGCTGGTGACAACGGTGAAAAATTTCCGATGCAGGTATCCGTTGCAAACGGAGGCACGATGGAACTGGCAACCGGAACAAACGCTTGGATCAATTTTGTTGTCATGTCGAATGAATTAGCCACTCCGAAAATTTTATATTGCACGGCAGACAAAGGCCGGGTTGCTGCAACCAACTTCCAAGCTAGTTTTAATAACGAAAGTCTCAGCTATTTCGCCAGTCTGGATGCAAATACAAATTCTACGCACGCTTTGCTTTCCGGGGACGCGAATTTTGCCATCAGTAGTGTTCCAGTAAAATCCGGCCTGCTGGAACTTTGCACAAACACGCAAGTCACCTGGACATCGGCCAGGCATTATATCCAATGTAATATTGTCTTGGCTGACGGTAGTATAGTCGGCGGCGGTGATCCGAACGATCCTAACCTCACGAATCTTCTTTCCCAAACCGGCCTCGCCACCAATCGTCTTGCAATTCCTTAATCCGTGTTCATCGGTGTTCATCCGTGGTTGAAAACTTTCCCCTTTTGCCCACGCCCCGCTAAATCTAGACTGCCCCCATGAACTTGCCCGGATTTCCCATCGCCCGCCCGCGCCGGTTGCGGACTTCGCCCGCCCTGCGCCGGCTCGTCGCGGAAACGTCGTTGAATGTGTCGCAGCTCGTGCTGCCGTTGTTCGCCCGCAGCGGACACAAGTTGCGCCGGCCGGTGGACGCCATGCCGGGCGTGTTTCAATTGTCGCCGGATGAAATTTTGCGTGAGGCCGCGGCGGCACACGCGCTCGGCGTTCCCGCCGTGCTCCTCTTCGGCATTCCGGATAAAAAAGATGCGAAGGCGAGCGGCGCTTACGCCAGGAACGGCATCGTGCAGCAGACGGTGCGGCTCTTGAAAAAGGAACTGCCGTCGCTGCTCGTCATCACGGACGTGTGCCTGTGCGAATACATGAGCCACGGTCATTGCGGCATCGTCGGGGTGGAGCGCCGGGCACCGTCCCGGCAAGCTAAATCGGGCCGGGCCGAGACGGTGCTCGGCGCTCCTATAAAAATCCTGAACGACCCCACGCTCAAGCTGCTCGCGCAAACGGCGGCGAGCCATGCCGAGGCGGGCGCGGACATCGTCGCGCCGAGCGACATGATGGACGGGCGCGTGGCGGCCATCCGCGCGGCACTGGACAAAAATCATTTCACCGACACGCCCATCATGAGTTACGCGGCGAAGTTTGCGTCGGCGTTTTACGGCCCGTTCCGGGAGGTGGCCGAGTCCACGCCGCAGTTCGGCGACCGGCGGAGTTATCAGATGGACGCGGCGAATGCGAACGAAGCGTTGCGCGAGGTGGCGCTGGACATCCAGGAAGGCGCGGACATTGTCATGGTCAAGCCGGCCCTGGCGTATCTCGACATCATTCATCGGGTGAAAAAGGAATTCGGCCTGCCCACCGCCGCCTACGCCGTCAGCGGCGAACACGCGATGATCAAGGCCGCCGCCGCGAACGGCTGGATTGACGAACGCGCCGTGACCCTCGAAAGCCTGCTGGCGATGCGCCGCGCCGGCGCGGACATCCTGATCACCTACGCGGCGATGGATGTGGCGAAGTGGCTGAAATAGCGGATGGGGTCTGGCGTCCAGGATTTGGGTTCTGGGGGTAAAAGTTGAAAGCGAAACCCAAGAACCGGGACCCCGGACGCCAGACCCAAAACCCGAGACCCGAATTTACGTTTGCCTTGTTCCCCCGCGCCAGCTAGGCTACGCGTTCATTTTTCACTTATGATTGGGACAATTCGCAAACATTCTAAATGGCTTTGGGTGGTCATCATCACCGCAACAATTATTTCCTTCATCTATTGGGGGGCCAAGCCCACGGGCCCTGGTGGTGGCGGCGGCAACACTGGCAATTTTGGCACCATCAACGGAAAGAAGATCACGTCCGTGGCCTATGTGGGGGCGGTGAATGAATTCCGATTGTTCTACCTGTTTCATTACGGCGTGTTCCCGGACAAAAAATCCAACGTGACCGATGCGGACATCGAGCGCGAAGCTTACATCCGCCTGTTGCTGGACCAAAAGGCCGACGAACTCGGCATTCATGTCGGCGTGGACGCCGTGGCGGCGTATGCAGGCCAGATGATCCGTTCGCTCGGCCGCAACGGCCAGACGGTGACGTTGGAAGAATTCACCAAACAGGTGCTGACGCCGAACAATCTGAGCGTGGCCGATTTTGAAAATTTTGTCCGTCACGACCTGTGCATCCAACAGCTCGTCCAGGCGCTGGGCCTGTCCGGCGCGTTTGTCACGCCCCAGGAAGCGGCCAATGTTTACAAGCGCGAACATCAGGAGATCTCGGCGCAGATCGTGTATTTCCCGGCGACCAATTATTTTTCGTCCGTGAAGGTCACGCCCGAGGCGATCGGCCAATTCTACACGAATTATCTGGCGGCCTACCGTCTGCCCGACCGTTTGCAGGTCAGCTACGTCGCGTTCAGCATTTCCAACTACCTGGAGCTGTCCAAGGCGGAATGGGCGAAAACCAATTTCAGCGAGCAGATTGACGCGGTCTATCGCCAGTATGGGGCGCAGGCCTTTCCGGAAGCCAAAACGCCGGAGGAAGCCAAGGCTAAAATCCGCGAGTCCATGATCCATCAACGCGCGCTGGCCGCCGCCAAGGTCGAGGTCAATGAATTTGCCGGCGAGGTCTTCAAACGCGAACCCGCCAGCGCTGCCAATCTGGATGCCGTTGCGAAGGAAAAGGGATTGAAGGTCCGCGTCACCGCGCCGTTCAGCCAGGCCGACGGGCCGCATGAATTCAGCGCGCCGGAAGGTTTCGTGAAGGCCGCGTTTGGCCTGACGCCCGATGCGCCGTTTGCCAATCCGATTGGGGATGCCGACAACATTTACGTGTTTGCACTGGCGAAACAACTGCCCAGCGAGATCCCGCCGCTCGCAGAGATCCGCGACCGGGTCACGATGAATTACCAGTTTCAGGAAGCGCGGCAGATTGCGCAACGCGCCGGGACCAATTTCGCCATCACCGCCAAGATCAAGATGGCGACCGGAAGCACTTTTGCTTCGGCCTGTGTGGCCGCCGGATTGTCGCCGCAGGTGCTGCCGCCGTTTTCCTTGAGCACCCGGGAAATGCCGGAGCTGGGTGGCAACGCCGAATTGAACCAGGTCAAGCAGGCGGCGTTCACCACGTCCGTCGGCCAGGCCAGCGCCTTTGAACCGAACAACGTCGGCGGCTTCGTCCTGTTCGTGCAATCGCAATTGCCCGTTGACCAGTCGGTCATGAACGCCGAACTACCGCAGTTCACCGATTCGCTCCGCCGTTCCCGTGAGAGCGAGGCTTTCAATGAATGGCTGCAGATCGAGGCCAACCGCGCCCTGACCGACACGCCGATGGCACGCCGGGCGGCGGCCGCCCACTAAGCCGACGTGAGCGCCGTCATCAAACTTTCGTCACCGGCCACCCGCGAGTTCTGGGAAATCCCCGTGTTGTTCGAAGACGGGCATCTGCTCGCGCTCGACAAGCCCGCACGGCTTTTGACTTCGCCCGACCCGCTGGACCTGGCGCGTCCGAGCCTGATGAAGCTCTTGCATGGCGCCATCACGGCCAAAAAGCCCTGGGCGGCCGGGCGCAACCTCGATTATCTCAACAACCTGAACGAGCTGGATGTTGATGCGACGGGCGTGCTGCTGCTCGCCAAAGACAAGCCGGCGTTCATCGCGCTGGCCAACCTCCTGAGTTCGGAAAAGGTGCGGCTCAAATACCTCGCCTTGGTGCGCGGGGAACTGCTGGAACAGGAATTTGAAGTGGACGCCAAACTTGCGCCGCACCCGGTGAAGCCGGAACTGATGCGCGTGGACCGCGATCACGGCAAACAGGCGCGGACCAAGTTCACGCTGCTGGAAAACTTTTCCCGCGCCGGCTATGCGTTGCTGCACGCCGAACCGCTGGCCGAGCGCACGCACCAGGTCCGCGTCCACGCCAGCCATGTGGACTTGAAGATCGTGGGCGATGAAGTCTATGGCGGCAAACCGCTTTGGCTCTCGCGGCTCAAGAAAGATTACCGGCTCAAGCCCGGCCGCGAAGAACGTCCGCTGCTCGGGCGGGTCGCGTTGCACGCGGAGGAAATGATTCTGCCGCATCCCATCACTGGGGAAACCGTGACGATCAAAAGCGAGTGGCCGAAGGATTTGAAGGTGGCGCTGAAATATCTGCGGCAGCTTGGAACGTAGCGGCGTCTCGGCAGAGCGCCGCCAATTTCATTTCCCAATCGCGGCGCTCTGCCGAGACGCCGCTACGGGAATCAACTCACCGCCCAATTCAGAATCGCCTTCTGCGTGTGCAGCCGGTTTTCGGCCTGCGTGAAAATCGTGTCCGCGTGCGCCTCGAAGGTTTCCGCGTCAATCTCCTTGCCGCGATACGCCGGCAGGCAGTGCTGGACGAGCGCGCCGGGCTTGGCGAGCTTCACGAGCTGCTGGTTGATCTGGTAGCCGCTTAAAGCTTTGATGCGGTCGGCCGCCTCGGCTTCCTTGCCCATCGAAACCCAGACGTCGGTGTAAAGCATGTCCGCGCCGGACGCAGCGGCCTGCAGGTCCTCCGTGCAAATAACTTTCCCACCGGCCCGTTTCAAGATTTCCGTCGAAGGCTGAAACGCCTTGGGCGCGGCGATGCGCAGTTCAAATCCGAGTTTCGCCGCCGCGAAAATCCAGGACACCGGCATGTTGCACGCGCCGTCGCCGATGAAGGTGACGACCTTGCCCGCGATGGGACCGCGCATTTCTTCAAACGTGAAAATGTCCGTCAACACCTGGCAGGGATGCTCGTCGTCCGTGAGCGCGTTGATGGTCGGGATTTTTGAAAATGCTGCGAACTCCTCCACATCGCTCTGGGCGAACGTGCGGATGACCGCGCCGTGGATCATCCGGCCGAGCACGCGCGCGGTGTCCTTGATCGGTTCGCCGCGGCCGAGTTGAATGTCATTCGCGTTGAGAAACATCACGCCGCCGCCGAGTTCGCGGATGCCGACTTCGAAGGAGACCCGCGTGCGCGTGGACGACTTGGAAAAAATCAGCGCCCACGTCTGGCCGGCGAGCGGCTGGGTGGCGTGATGGCCGCGTTCGCGCTTGAACACGGCGGCGTCGCGCAGGATGGTTTCAAAGTCCGCGCGCGGCAATTTCTCCAAAGACAACAAATGCTTCATGATTCAAAAGTTCCGGGAATTTCCGCCCAAAGAAAATTTTATAACCAAAAGGGAACGCGCCGTCACTTCATTTTTTGTGGCGTCGGGCATCTTGCCTGACGTGGAGGCCGGCATCCGGCCGCCCGGAATTGGCGTGGAAGCTTTTGAAGGCTCACAACAAATCGAGCGTGCCGGGTTGGCGGGAGGTTCTATCCGCCGGGCGGGACGCGCCGGCTCTACGGCAGGCGAGGACGCCCGCCGCTACTGCTTCTTGGCCGTATCCGCCGCGCGCCAGAGATACCAGGCGGCCGTGGTGGCGTGCGGGCGCCAGCGTTCGCCGAACTTGAGCAACGCCTTGGGCTTGGGCAACTCGCGTTTTTTGTAGGCACGGCGAAAGCCGCTGCGCACACCAAAATCGTCCGCCGGCAAAACATTTTCCCGTCCGAGTTGGAAGATCAGCAGCATCTCCACCGTCCAGCGCCCGACGCCGCGCACTTCCGTGAGCCGCGTGATGATCTCGTCATCGGACAATTTCACGATCTGCCGCGAGGTCGGCACCACGCCGGACAAGGTCTTCTCCGCGATGTCGCGGATGGCCCGGATTTTCGCGAAGGAAAAGCCGCAGGCGCGGATCTGTTCATCGGTCACGTTTGCCAGATCGGCCGGCTTCGGAAACTGGCGGCCGGGGAAAAGTTTCTTGAAGCGCGTGAGGATGGTATTTGCCGCCGTGCCGTTGAGCTGCTGGTGCGCCACGGCCTGCACGAGCGATTGGAACGGCGGCCGCCACGGTTCATGTTCCAGTTTGCACGGCCCGATCTGGCGGATGAGCTGCCGCATCACCGGGTCAACGGCGGAGAGATGTTTCAGCGCGGCGGCGTTCATGGCTTCAATGTAGCGGCTCCTCGGCAGAGAGCCGCCAATTATTTTTGTTTGCAGCGCTCTGCCGAGACGCCGCTACGAAATCAAACCAGCGACTTCACGACTTCCTCAATTTTGGAAATGCCTTCGCCCGCCTCCTGCGGTTTGAGATTCAGCGGTGGCAGCAACCGGACGATTTGCGTTCCGGCGGGCACGGCCATCACGCCTGCCGTATGCAGCCGGTTGACGAACTGGAGGGCCGGGGTTTTGTCGCTCGCGGCGAACTTCGGATTCTGCTCGTTCAATTCGATGCCAAGGATGAAGCCCATTCCCCGCGCGGACTTGATGACGGTGGGATAAATCTTCGCCAGCCGTTCGATCTCGGATTTCAGCCAGTCGCCCAGCTTGCGCGCCTGTTCCGCGAGTTTTTCCTGCTCGATGACATCGAGAATTTTCAACGCCACGGCGCAGGCGAGCGGCGTGCCGCCATAAGTCGTGCCGTGTGTGCCGGCGCTCAACAGATCCGCGAAGGGTGCCCGCACCCAGAACGCGCCGATGGGAAAACCACCGCCGAGCGACTTGGCCATCGAAAGGCCGTCGGGCAAAAACTTGTCGCCGCCGGGAACGCCTTCCAAAATTTTTTGGAAACTCTGAAATTTTCCCGTCCGATAATGGCCGCATTGCACGCCGTCCATGAGCAACAGCAGTTTTTTCTCGTCGCACAGCGCGCGCAGGCCGAGCAGATACTCCGGCGTGGCCGGCGTCACGCCACCTTCGCCCTGCACGCCTTCGATCAGGATGGCAACCGTGGCGGGCGAGAGCGCATTGCGCGCTGCCTCCAGGTCATTGAACGGAATGTGCCGGAAGCCCGGCGTCATTGGTTCGAAACCTTTCTTCACCTTGTCCTGCCCGGTGGCGGCGATGCCCGCGAGCGTCCGGCCATGGAATGAATTCGTCGCGGTCAGGATCTCGTAGCGGCCTTCATCATGGCCGAATTTCCGCGCGAGCTTGAACAGGCCTTCGTTCGCCTCCGCGCCGCTGTTGCAGAAGAAAACTTTGCCGTCGCCGATGCGTTTGACGAGTTCGGCGGCCAGCCGGCCCTGCGGCTCGGTGAAATATAGGTTCGAGACGTGGATCAATTTTTTGGACTGTTCCACCAGCGCCTCGGTGATGGCCGGGTGCGCGTGGCCGAGACAGCAGACGGCGATGCCGCTGCCGAGGTCGAGGTAGCGTTTGCCGGCGACATCGAAAACGTAGCTGCCCGCGCCGTGGCCCAACACGAGATCAAAGCGTCCGTAGCTGGGCACGACGTTTTTCGTGAACAATTCGCGGACGGACTCGTAGTCGTTGCGGAGGATGGCCGGCGGCGCGGGGACAATTTCTTTCATTTACGGTTTTGGCTTTGCTATGTGCGGATCCAACGGGATTCGCGGGCGAATCGTAAATCCTAAATCAGCAATCGCAAATTATTTTTCGTTTTGCAGGGCGTCCCAAGTTTCCGTGTAGAGCGCGCGGACGGCGGGATTGATGGCAAGGTCACGAGGCAGATTGCCGCGAAGGATCAGCTCCACCACGTCGGACTTGTCCTTCAGGCGGTGGTTCGGGCTGTGGTTCCAGCTATCGAGCTTGAGCGCGAGCAATTCCTCCAGCGACACAATTTGGAATTGCTCCGCCACTTTCGTTGGTTGTGGAAACGGAACTTTGCAGCCGCGCTTCAAAACTTTTCCCGCCGGGAGGAGGTCAATCAACACGCCGTTGCGCCGGTCCTCCACGCGGCCTTGAAATTCCGGCACGCGAAAGAACGGGCCGGTCAGGCTGGCGGTGAGCCATTCCACGGCTTCGAGCACGTCGGGCACGATGATGTCCACGTCAATCGTGACACGGGGATAGCCGTATTCCTGCACCGCGAGTCCGCCGGCGATGAGATGCGGAATGTCGTGTTCCGCCAGCACGGCCACGGCGGCGCGGGCAGACTCCACCAACCCGGAAGTTCCGGTGTTCTCCCGCAAAATGTAAGCGGCCTGGTTCAATGCGGTGAAAGCATCGCACCTTGCCAAAGAAAATCAAAGCCCGACTTCGGCGCTCTGGAATCAAGGCGGCGGATTGACTGCTGCCGGTGTGGTCGTGGTCCAGTCCTTGAGAATTTCCACAACGGGCGGCCAGTCGGCGACGGTTTCCGGCTTGCCCGAACTCCAGGTGGTGCAGAGATAGCCGACCACATTGGAATTCGTGGCGCGAAACTGTCGGGAATAATCACTGAACGCCCGGGTGGCTTGGAGTGGTTGGAACCCGGCGGGCCAGACGCGAAAACCTTTTTTGAGGAACAGCGGCACGGAGGGATAGTTGGTGCGTTGACTGTAATGCCAGTCGCAGATGACGATGTTGGTGGAAATGAGGTTAATCGCCCCCGCCGTGCCGATCCGCGAGGCATCCCACCTGGAATACCCCGTCTGGCCCGCGTCGAGCAGCCGGTCGCCCCACATGAACATCTCCAGTTTTTTCTGACCGGCGATGTGCCCATACAATTCGTTTACGGTTTTGGCAAAAAGTTTTGCCCGATCCTGGCCGCGGCAGCGCGGGCAGTTGTCGGAAGACAGGTTGAAGACTTCGTCCATGCCGACATGAAACGCATCCGCGTCGAAGGCTTCGGCGATTTCGTCAATCAGATCGAACACGATGGGATTGATGCGGGGATCATTCGGGCACCAGTTCTTGAGGTAATCGGTCTTGGGGTCGGGATTGGAGGGCGAAGGCTCGGCGAAGCCGGGGTAAACTGCCAGGAGCGTGTGCGTGAAATTTTTTGCGGACTGATGGCCGAGGCAGTTGAGTTCGGGGATGAGGCGCACACGGTTTTGGCGCGCGACGGTGGCGAGTTTTTTTGCGGCGGCGCGCGTGATGAGCTTGCCGCGCCTGAGTTCCGGGTGCGATTTGAAATCAAAGTGATAGCCGGTTTCGACGATGATGGCATTCACGCCGATGCCGGCGAGTCTGGGCATCGCCGCGGCCAGCGCATTGACAGCCTCGTCGCTCTGGATGAACAACTGGACGCCGAGCCAGGCGCGTTGGGCGTTGGTCTGGGCGGGAATTTCCGGAGCCGGGGCGGGAGCTGGTTCGGGCGGTGCAGGCTCCGGTGCTGGAGTCGGTTCAACCTTCAGCGGCGCCGGTGGCGCCGGCTCCGACAGGGCGGCATTTTCGGTCTGTTCGCTTTGACAACCGGCCAGGGAAAAGCAAATCGCTGCGAGAGCCGGGATGACGAACAGGTGTTTCACAGAACGACTTCCGTGCCCACGCCCCTGTCGGTGAAGATTTCGAGCATGACCGCATGCGGCATGCGGCCGTCCACGAAGGAAACTTTTTCCACGCCGGCTTTGATCGCCGCCACCGCGCTATCCACTTTGGGGATCATGCCCTTGTCCACGATGCCGGCGGCTTTGAGCGCGGGGACTTCGCTGGTCTGCAAATGGGCGATGACGGTGGAAACATCTTTCGGGTCGCGCATCAATCCGGGCACGTCGCTCATGAACACGAGCCGCTTGGCGTTGAGCGCGATGGCACACATCGCGGCGGCGACGTCCGCGTTGCAGTTGTAGATTTTTCCGTCTTCGCCGCGCGCGGTCGGGCTGATGACCGGCGTGTGACCGCACCAGATGCATTCCTTCAATGGCGCAACGTTCACTTCAGTGACTTCGCCGACATAGCCGATGTCGATTTTGCGGCCGGGGTTTTCCCTGTCGTCGAGGAACAACTTTTTGCATTTGAAAATGTCCGCGCCGGAAAAACCAACCGCCTGTCCGCCGAGCGCATTGATGGTGGCGACGACTTCGGGATTGATCTCGCGGGACAGGACATCATCCACGATTTTCACCGTGGCTTCGTCGGTGACGCGCTGGCCCTGGATGAAATTCGCCTGGAGTCCGGCCTTTTCCATGGCGCGGGTGATCGCCTTGCCGCCGCCGTGGACGACGACGGGGTTGATCTCGACGGCTTCCAGAAAAACCACGTCGCGGGCCACGCCGTTGCGGACAGCCGGGTCGGGGGAGTCCATGAAGCTGCCGCCGTATTTCACGACAAAGGTCTCGCCGCTGAATTTCTGGATATACGGCAGCGCCTCCAGCAGCGTCGCCGCTTTGGAAATCAAATCTTGCACGCGGGGTTTTTAACAGTTGCCGCGCGGGAGCGAAAGCCAGTTTCACCGGTCCGGCGCGGGATTTTATGACGGATCCGCCCGCTGCCGGTTTCCCGCGGCGCCGTCTGGTAAAATTCGGCTGCCATTTTCCGGCGGAAAAACCGGGGGATTCGCTTGGGATAACAGCAGGTTTTGTGCAATCCGCAATCCCTCTTAAGAGTGATGCCGCGAACGGAAATATGATTGTTTCGTAACCGGCTTCGGCAATAATCCGTCCAATTCCAAATCAAATGAAAGCATCAAAACTACGTTCGCTCGTCTCGCTTCTCGCCGTCCTGCTCCTTGTCACCGGTTTCACCGCTTCGGCGGCATCGAAGAAAATATTATTCTTCACCAAATCCAGCGGCTACGAGCATTCCGTGATCTCGTGGAAAAATGGCCAGCCAAGTTTCGCCGAGAAAGTGTTGTTGGACTTGGGCCGGAAGAACGGCTGGGAGTTCACCTTTTCCAAGGACGGGTCGAAATTCAGCCCGGAATATCTCGCGCAGTTCGACGCCGTGTTCTTCTACACCACCGGCGACCTGTGCAGCGAAGGCACCGATAAACAGCCGCCCATGACACCCGCCGGCAAGCAGGCGCTCTTCGATTATGTGCGCTCCGGCAAAGGTTTCATTGGCACTCACGCCGCCACGGACACATTCCACACGGCCAACGAGTCAAAGAAAGGCCCGGATCGCTATGCCAACCACGGCAAGGACGCCGATCCGTATGCCTGCTTCATCGGTGGCGAATTCATCATTCACGGCGCGCAGCAGGTCGCGACGAACCAGGTGATTGACCCGAAATTTCCCGGCTTTGAAAACGTCGGCGACAGCTTCGCGTTCCAGGAAGAATGGTATTCGCTCAAGGATTTTGCGCCGGACGACCACGTCCTCACGGTGATGGATGCGCCGCACATGAAAGGTTCGATGTATGAACGCCCTTCCTATCCGAACACCTGGGCGCGCAAGGAAGGCAACGGTCGCGTGTGGTATACCGCCATGGGTCATCGCGAGGATGTCTGGACGAACCCGACCTTCCAGCAAATCCTCGTTGGCGGCATCAAGTGGGCGCTTGGCGAAGTCTCGGCGGACGTGACGCCGAATATCCAGACCGCCGCTCCCGGTGCTTACACGAATCCGCTTTATACCGAATCCAAGCCCGCGGCCGCCGCGCCCAATACTCTCACCGCGCAGGAAAAAGCGGATGGCTGGAAACTGCTATGGGATGGCAAGACCGGCAACGGCTGGCGTAGCGCGAAGTCGGATAAATTTCCCGATCACGGCTGGACGATCCACGACGGCGTGTTGACGGTCCATGAAAATGGCGGCGAAGAATCGGCCGGTGGCGGCGACATCATCACGCGCAAGCGTTATGCAAATTTTGAACTCACGGCGGATTTCAAGATCACACCCGGCGCGAACAGCGGCATCAAGATTTTCGTGCAGCCGGACATCTCGCCGGTGGATAAAAAGACCGGCCAGAAGACGGCGGTCGGCTCCGCCATCGGCATGGAATTCCAGGTTCTCGATGACGAACGGCATCCCGACGCGAAACTCGGACGGGACGGCGACCGCAAGCTTGGCTCGCTCTACGATTTGATTCCTGCGCCGGCGGACAAGGTCGTTAATCCCATCGGCGAGTGGAACCACGCGCGGATTTTATCGCAGGGCAACCACGTCACGTTCTGGCTGAACGGGAAAAAGACGGTCGAGTTTGAGCGCGGCTCGGAAGCATTCCGCCAGGTCGTTGCCGAAAGCAAATTCAAGAACATCCCTGATTTTGGCGAATGGCCGGACGGCCACATCCTCCTGCAAGAACATGGCAATGAGGTGTCCTTCCAAAACGTGAAAATCCGCGAACTGTCCGCGAAGTGACGCAGTCAAACCAAAGTTACAACGAGATGAAATCCAGGATTCAAAAAACCCCAGCTGCCACCCAGATGCAACGCCGTTCGTTCTTGAAAGGCATGCTGACGGCCGGGGCCGCCTCCTTCATCACCCCGCGACTGCTGCTGGCAGCGGAGGGTTCGCCGCTTCCCGGGGTGGCGCCCAGCGGCAAGGTGAACCTTGCCTGCTGCGGCATCGGCAATCGCGGCGCGGAGGACGTCAACGCCCTTTATGCCACGGGACTGGCGAATATCGTCGCCTTCTGCGATACCGACATGGGTGCGCCACACACGCAGGCGATCCTGAAGAAGTTTCCGAACGTTCCCCGCTTTCAGGATTTCCGCCAGATGTTCGACAAGATGGGCAGGGACATTGACGCGGTGAGCGTGGGCATTCCCGACTTCTCGCATTTTCCGGTCGCCATGCTGGCGATGTCGCTCGGCAAACACGTCTACTGCGAAAAGCCGATGGGCCATAGTTTCCGGCAGATCGAACTGATGATGGCGGCGGAGAAAAAATACAAGGTCGCCGCGCAGATGGGCAATCAGGGCCATTCGGAGGCGAATTATTTTCAGTTCAAAGCCTGGACCGAGGCGGGCATCATCAAGAACGTCACCAAGATCACCGCCTACATGAACAGCGCCCGCCGCTGGCACGGCATGAAGGTGTCGGGCTATCTGCCGGAACAACCCGTTCCCGCCTCGCTTGACTGGGATTGCTGGCTGACGATGGCGCAATTTCACCAATACAACAAAGGCTACATCAACGGCGACTGGCGCTCCTGGTTTGATTTCGGCAACGGCGCGCTCGGCGACTGGGGTGCGCACATCTTCGACACCGCGCACGAATTTTTGCACCTCGGCCTGCCGACGGAAGTGGAAGCGATGAAGTTGGACGGCTGGAGCCCGTTCATTTTCCCGCAAGCCTCGACGCTGGCGTTCCGCTTTCCCGCGCGCGGCACGATGCCGCCGTTGGAACTCACCTGGTATGACGGCCAGCAGAATCTGCCGCCGTTGCCCAACGACATCGGCGAAGCGGTCGTGGATGCGAACATCCCGCCGCCGTCCACCGGCACGATTGACACCAAGAAACGTCCGCCGGGCAAGGTCATTTACGGTGAAGGTCTCACCTTCAAGGGCGGCTCGCATGCCACGACGCTGAAGATCATTCCCGAATCGAAGGCGAAGGACATGGCATCGAAACTGCCGCCCGTGCCGAAGAGTCCGTCCAACCATTTCGCCAACTTTCTCAAGGCGGCCAGGGGCGAGGAGAAATGCCGCTCGTCATTCGCCGTGGCCGGACCGTTGTGCCAGGCGATGGCCATCGGCGTCATCGCCCAGCGTGTAAACGCCAGGCTGGCTTTCGACCCGGCGACCAAACAGATCACCAATCACAAGCTTGCCAACGAACTGCTCGCCGGCGTGCCGCCGCGCAAGGACTGGGAACAGTTTTACAAGTTGTAAGGATTGGAATGGGAGTCTTGTTCAACCAGCTTCAGGGTTCAGCGTTGCGCCCGATGGGAATTAATTTTCCAGCCATTGAAAAATGAAGCATCCGTCGCGCCGGTCTTTCATCAAAACCGCCCTGGGGGCCGCCACCGGTCTGGTTCTTTTGCCGGACTTCATTCCGGCGCGCGTGCTGGGCGCAGAGGCGCCAAGCAAGAAAATCAACGTCGCGCAAATCGGCTGTGGCCGCATGGGCCGCAGCGACATGGGAAACACGTTGGCCGAACCGCTCGCTCGTGTCGTTGCCGTGTGCGACCTGGATTCCAAGCGCCTCGTTGCCGGCCGGCAAATGGCCGGGGACTATTACGCCAACCGCGGCGAATCCGGGGTGAACATCAAGACGTTCCAGGATTATCACGAGGTGCTGGCCTCACCGGACATCGACGCGGTCATCATCAGTGTGCCGGATCATTCGCATGCGCTGGTCGCGATTGAGGCGGCGATCGCCGGCAAACACATCTACGTCCAGAAACCGGTCACTTACGACATCGTCGAGGCCATCGCGTTGCGAAAAACGGTTGAGGCGAAAAAAATCATCTTGCAGACCGGCTCGCAGCAGCGCTCGGAGCGTCCGTGGAGAAGTTTCCGCGCCGCCAGCGAGGCGGTTCGCAATGGGCGCATCGGCCAGTTGAAGACCATTAAGATCGGGGTGGGCCTCGATCGTCCCAGCGGCCATCCCCCCGCGCCGATGCCGGTGCCCCCCAATCTGGATTACGAACGCTGGCTCGGTTCCGCACCGGAACAGCCTTACATGGAACGCCGGGTGCATCCGCAGGACAGCCTGGACGGACGGCCCGGCTGGATCACGACGGAAGATTTTGGTCTGGGCATGATCACCAACTGGGGCGCGCATCATGTGGACATCGCCCAGTGGGCGATGGGCCAGGAACTCGGCGGCCCGCAGACGATTGACGCGCGCGCGAAATTCATGACGAACGATGTGGGGACCGTCCACACCACCTACCACGTGGAAATGCTCTATCCGAAAGGCGTGCGGATGGTGCTCGACAATAAATTTGAGAACGGCATCCGCTTTGAGGGTGATGACGGCTGGGTTTTCTGCGCACGCAGTGAAGACAGCCAGGGCAAACCGTCGTTGCGGGCCAGCGACAAAAAACTCCTCTCACCGCTGGATGGAAACGCCGTGCGCTGGATGCCGAGCAAGTCACACTATGGCAACTGGCTCGAAAGTATCGCCGCCAACCGCCAGCCCATCGCGCCGATCCAGCAATCCGCGCGGAGCCTGGAAGCCTGTGCCGCGGCCTGGATCGGCATGAAACTCAAACGCAAACTGACGTGGAATGCGGCGACGGAGATGTTTGTGGGCGACGACGCGGCGAATGCGCTGCGCGGACGCCAGGCACGCAAACCGGAGTATGATTTCCAGCTCGCCATGAAACGGGCCGGCATTGCCTGACAATTTTGCCTTTACGCAGGCGTGGCATTCACTAGATTGCCTTCATGTCCGAAATTGCAAAATTCGTCAATAACGGTTCGGTGAGCATCACGCCCGCCATGGCTGAAAAGATCCTGCACCATCTGCCGCAATGGAAACTGGAGTTCACCCAGATCAATGCCCCCAAATTTCCGCATCTGGTGGATCAACTGGAATTTCTTGCCGACGCCGTCGAGGACGCGGTGGAGGGCGCCTACAAGGATCTGCCGTATTCGGCCATCTCCCAGGCGTTGTTCGCGCTGATTTACGCCCATAAAAAGATGGGCATCATTCCCGAGAGCATTCTCGAACTGGGCCGGGCCGACGACTCCAGCGTGGTGCGGGCGGTGCTCATCCAGAACGAAAAGGTGTTCGCGATTTATGCTGGAACCCAGGGAATTAGCTGGCAGATGATCACCAGCCAGCCGTGAATCCGGGCCGGGAGTTACCGGTTGACATTTGCAGGCACACACTTATACTGCCTCTGTAAAGAAAAAGTCCCGAAAGAAATCATTATGAAAAACATTCAGACTTTGTTTTCCGTCGCGATCTGCGGTCTGGTTTTGGCCTGCACCACAGTCGCTTTCGCACAAGACACCAAGCAGGGTGTCGTGACTGTGGTTCGCGTTATCGGGCCGGCCAGTTACTCTCTGGAAAGCGGTGCCGATGCGAAATGGATCCCCTTGGTGGCCGGGAAAGTTCTCATGGCCGGTTCCAGCCTCCGGACGGGCCCGGATGCAACGGTGGATCTGGTGTTGGGCAAAAATGTGGAGATGCCGCAAGCGCGGGTGGCGCCGGACCGGATTGCCCCGGCGGCAGATGCGCCCGTCCGCGGCATGATCGGCTTTACGCCCGCGGCAGAACAGAACACCGTCCGGATGACGGGCGGGACCACCTTGAAAATTGACAAGCTGACCATATCGGATACTGGTGTGGACACCGTCAGCGACACAGAACTGGATTTGCAGAAGGGCCGTATCTTTGCCAACGTCAAGAAACTTTCTCCCGCGTCACAATATCTCATTAAAATCCCCACCGGTATCGCCGGTGTTCGCGGCACCTTCTTTGGCTTGGATGCCAGCGGATGGTGTGCGGTGCTCCGGCATCAGGTGGATCTGGCATTGGTGGGTCCCGATGGAAAAGTCGTTACTCACACCGTGGGCGAAGGCAACCAGTATGATCCGGCCACCGGCCAGACCGCGCCGGTGCCCCAGGCGTTTCTTGACTTTCTCAAGCAGGTTTTCGCGGCCAGTTCCTCGACCTATCTGAACAAGATTTCCCTCGCTTTGCCCTTGACCGAAACCTATATCTCGCCAACGGCTGGTAATAACGGACATCATCACGGTGGCGGTAACAGTGGCAACGGTGGTGGTAATGGCGGCGGAAACGGCAACGGTGGTGGTGGCAACGGGAACGGCGGATAACCCGGAATTTAAATCATTTTCAAACCAGAGCAGCCTTGAGTTGCTCTGGTTTTTCGTTTAATCGGGTTGTGTGAAATTCAAACCGTTCAAGCGTGCGCCGGTCATTCTGGCCGTCTGCGTCCTGGCACTGGTCTGCGGTGTGCGGTTGTTTCACCCCGATTTCTTGGAACGACTGGAATGGATCACCTACGATCTGCGGATGCGGACGGCGCTGCATTTCCCCGCACCGGCTGCAACGAATCTCGCCTTTGTCGCGATGGAGGATTCGAGCATCGCCGCCGTCAAGAACGGGAAAATCAACAACGATAACAGTAAAAAACTCGGCTACAATTTCGGACTTTACTGGCCGCGCCAGGTTTATGGCCGGCTGGTGGAAGAACTCTCGGCCCAAGGTGCCCAAACCATTGCGTTCGATGTGCTGTTCGGTGAATTGCGCAACGACCATCCACAGGTGCAGATGGCCGACGGCAACGTGATTGAATCCGATGATTTTTTTGCGCTGCAAATGCGCCATGCCAGCAACGTCGTCATCGCCATCACCCCGGAGTTGAGGCCGCCGGATTTGTTTGCGACCAACGCCATCGCGCTGGGCGGCATCTCGACGGACAAGGATTCCGACGGCACCCTTCGCCGTGTCGAAGCCTTTCACATTTATCGCCGATGGCATCCGCTGATTGAAATTGCAGCGGCTAAAAATCATGTGCAACTAGACTCGCTCATCATCGAAAAAGACAAAATCATCCTTCCGCTGACCAACGGCGAGACGTTGGAAATTGCGTTAGATGAAAACGGCGAGATGGATGTCAAAAGCAAAAAAACACCCGCGCTGCAACCAGCCAAGGCCAGGGCTTTTACCGACGAGCGCGTCTGGCACATGGGCATCGTTCTTGCCGCGCGGGAATTGAAGCTCGACCTAGCCCGCGCGGAAATCGATCTGCCGCATGGCCACATCATTTTGCGCGGCCCGAACGGCGTCGAGCGCGTGTTCCCCGTGGACGCCCGGGGCTATTTCTACATTGACTGGCGGTTGACGCCGAACGACCCGAAACTGTTGCGTGCGCCGGTTGAAAATCTGCTCTGGCAGGACCGGCAGCGGTTGCAGGGCGAAACCAACGGCTTGAGCGATGCGTTTCGCGGCAAACTTGTCGTCGTCGGCTCGACGGCGCAAGGCAACGACCTGACTGACCGGGGTGCGACGCCGCTGGAAAAGGACACGTTCCTGGTCAGCAAACATTGGAATGTCGCCAACTCCATCATCACCGGTCAGTTCATCCGTCGCACATCGCTGCCAGTGGAGCTGGCATTGATCATTTTTCTCGGTGCGCTCACGGCGTTCCTCACCTGGCAGCTGCGCGCATTTTCGGCCACGGGCGGAACGTTGCTGCTATTGTTGGGTTATGTCGCCATCGCATTTTTTGCGTTCGCCAAGTTTCATTATTGGCTGCCGCTGGTGTTCCCCGTAGTCGGCGCGATCCTGGTGGAACACGTTTTTCTTGTGACGTATCGTGTCGTGTTCGAAGAACGCGAAAAGCGGCACGTCAAATCCATTTTTTCCAAGATGCTTTCACCGGACATCGTGAATGAATTGCTGGGCGCGAAAAAACTCTCGCTTGGCGGTGCGCGGCGCGAAGTGACGGTGTTTTTTGCCGATGTGCGCGGCTTTACGGTCTTGACGGACGAGATGCAAAAGCAGGCGGCCGACTTCGTGCGCGAACAAAAACTCGACCCCGAAGCCGCGGAGAAGTGCATTGATGATTCGGCGCGCGAAACGCTCAATACGGTGAATCTTTACCTCGCCGCCGTGGCGGACACGGTCATCACCCGCAGCGGCACGCTCGACAAATACATCGGCGATTGTGTGATGGCATTTTGGGGTGCGCCCCTGGAAAACCACCGGCACGCCACGTTGTGCGTGCGTGCGGCCATTGATGCCCAGCGCGCCATCCAGGAACTGAACCAGCGTCGGCTGGCGGAAAATGCGTCGCTGGAAACGGAGAACATCACGCGGCTTGCCGCCGGGTTGCCCCCGAGGCCGCCATTGCGGGCCTTGCAACTGGGAACGGGCATCAATACCGGCCTGGTAACGGTCGGGTTGATGGGTTCGGAAAAACATCAATACAGCTACACGGTCTTTGGCCGCGAAGTGAATGTGGCCAGCCGTTTGGAGGGGGTTTCCGGCAGCGGCCGCGTCATCATCAGCGAAGCGACCTACCGGCATCTGCACCGGGATGATCCCGAACTCGCTGCCACGTGCAAGGAACTCCCCCCGGAATTTGTCAAAGGCATCAAGGATGCGGTGCGCATTTACGAGGTGCCCTGGCAAAACAAATAGTTTTGAATTTCGCACTTTAAGTTTTAACTTCTTGGCTGGACAGTCAACCCAAACCCAAGCCATGCGCACCGTAATTTATCCCGGCAGTTTTGATCCGCTTACCAACGGCCATCTGGACGTGGTGCAGCGCGCTGCGAAATTGTTCGACCGCGTCGTCGTGGCCGTGGCGAAGAACGAGGGCAAGCATCCGACCTTCACGCTGGAAGAGCGGGTCGGGCTGGTGAAACAGGCGGTGAAGCATCTGCCCAACGTCGAGGCGGACAGTTTTGACCGGCTGCTGGTGGATTATGTGGTGGGCAAGCAGGCGCAGGCCATTGTGCGCGGACTGCGGGCCGTGTCGGATTTTGAATTTGAATTCCAGCTCGCGCTGATGAATCGCAAGCTGAACGAGAACATCGAGACGATTTTCATGATGCCCAAGGACACCTACACGTTTTTGAGTTCGCGGATTGTGAAGGAAATCGCCCGGCTCGGTGGCGATGTGAGCAGCTTTGTGCCGGTGCACGTGCAGGCCGCGCTCGTTGAAAAATTCACCAGCCTGAAAAGATAGATCATGCCGCTGACCGTCAATCTCCGCCACCTTGAGAACCGCAACCTGGATTTGCGCGGTGAACTGCCGCTGGCCGATCTGGCGTTCGACGCGCGCGACGAGATGATCCGCGTCACGCATCCGCTGCATTACGACCTGGAGATTGAACTGCTGGATGACGCCCTGCTCGTCCAGGGGTTGCTCCGGATCAAGCTGGACTGCCGGTGCGTCCGCTGCCTGACCGACTTTGAGTATGAGCTGGAACTGGATCCCTGGACGCTGCACCTGCCGTTCGAGCCGCTGGAGGGCGAGGAGGCGACAACCATAAAGAACGATTGCGTGGACTTGACGCCGCACATGCGGGAAGATATTCTCCTTGGGTTTCCGCAGCATCCGGTGTGCAGACCGGATTGCGGCGGAGTGAAGCAGGCCAGCGTTGGCAAAGCCCGTAAAACTGCCGGCAACGATGAATCCAAGCCGTCCGCGTGGGCTGAATTGAACAAACTGAAACTGTAATTTTGAATTTATGGGCGTCCCTAAACGTAAACCTTCGACGAGCCGGCAGAAAATGCGCCGCGCTTATAACAGCGTGCTGAAACTGCCGCAGATCAGCAAATGTCCGCAGTGCGCCGAGCCGCATGTACCGCACCGGGTCTGCCCGGCGTGCGGTTATTACAAGGGTCGCCAGGTTCTGACAGTCAACGCAGGCTGATCATTCAGCGTGCCGGCGCGGGACTTCACCGCGCTTTTTCCTTCATCTATGCGAATCGCAGTGGATGTCATGGGCGGCGACCACGGTTGCGGAGTCGTGATTGCGGGCGCGAAGCTGGCGCTGGAGGCCAGTAAAAAAATCACCGCCCTTTACCTCGTCGGCAACCAAGCCGACATCCATGCCGCCCTGCCGGCCCGCGGTTTCCGCGACCATCGCGTCAAAGTCATCCACACCACCGAAGTGGTGGAAATGGAAGACGAGCCGGTCGCCGCGATGCGCAAGAAGAAGGATTCTTCCATCGTTCGTGCCGCCGCACTCGTTCGCGAGGGCGAAGCCGACGCGATGGTTTCCCTGGGCAATACCGGGGGAATCTTTGCGGCGGCCACTTTTGGCGTGGGCCGCATCGAAGGCGTGAAACGCGGCTGCATCGCGACGGTGATTCCCCGGCAGAGCAATGAATTTGTGCTGCTCGACGCGGGCGCGAACGTGGAGTGCAAGCCCTTCCACCTCGCGCAATTTGCCGTGATGGGCAGCGTCTATTCCCGTGAAGTCTTGAAACGCAACAATCCCCGTGTCGGCATCCTGAGCATCGGCACGGAGGATTCCAAAGGCAACGAGCTCACGCTCGAAGCGTTCAAGCTCTGCAAACAACTGGATTTGAATTTTATCGGCAACGTCGAGGGTCACGATCTGTTCAAGGATCACGTGGACGTGGTCGTGTGCGACGGCTTCGTCGGCAACATCGTTTTGAAGACCTGTGAAAGCCTTGCCGTCGGGATGTTCTCGATGCTCAAGCGCGAATTGATGAGCAACACCAAGCGGAAAATCGGCGCGTATCTGGCCAAGAACGCCTTCCATTCCATCCGTCGCCGCATGGATCCCGAAGTGTATGGTGGCGCCCCGTTGCTGGGTTTCAACGGCATGGTGTTCAAGGCGCACGGCTCGGCGCGCGAACGCGCCATCGCCAGCGCCCTGCGCGTGACCGGCGAAGCCCTGCAGTACCAGGTCAACCAGGTCATCGCCAGCGAAATCGCCCGCGCGAATGAAGCGCTGGCCACCGCCGATGTTTTCGTCCCCGCCGCATGAAAGCCAAATTCAAAAATCCCCGCGCCCAGCATGATTTCCAGGGCCGCCCTTGTTCCATTACCGGCGTGGGCTCCTATGTGCCGGAGAAAATCCTGACCAACGCCGAACTCGAAAAATTGGTCGAGACCTCGGACGAATGGATCACCACGCGGACGGGCATCAAGGAACGCCGCATTGCGGCCGCCAATGAATTCACGTCCGACCTCGCCACCAAGGCCGCGGAACGGGCGATGAAAATGGCCGGGGTTACCGCCGACCAGATCGATTTGATCGTCGTCGCCACGCTCACGCCCGACATGCAGTTCCCGTCCACCGCCTGCCTGGTGCAGCGCAAGATCGGCGCGGCACGCGCCGCGGCGTTCGACATCGAAGCCGCCTGCTCCGGTTTCATTTATGCCCTGGAAATCGGCCAGCAGTTCATCTTGTCACGGACGCACGAGACGGTGCTGGTCATCGGCGCGGAAAAACTGTCGTCCATCGTGAACTGGAAGGACCGCAATACCTGCGTGCTGTTCGGCGACGGCGCGGGCGCGGCGATCTTGCAGCATCGGGAAAATTCCCATGGCCTCCTGACCGCCGTGATGGGTTCGGATGGCAACAAGGCGGATCTCCTCTCGATGCCCGGCGGCGGCAGCGCCTGCCCGGCCACGCTGGAATCCGTGGCGGCCGGCCTGCATTATCTCCGCATGGACGGCAAGGAAACCTTCAAAAACGCCGTGAACGCGATGGTTTCCGCCGCCCACGAAGCCATGCGCCGCTGCGATGTGGACATCACCAAGATCAAATGCATGATCCCGCACCAGGCCAACCAGCGCATCGTGGATGCGGTTGGGGAACGCCTTAAGGCGACGCCCGAACAGGTGTTCATCAATCTCCAAAAATACGGCAACACCTCGGCCGCCTCGGTGGCGATTGCGCTGGATGAAGCGGTTGCGTCGGGAAAAATCCTGCGCGGCGACCTGATCTTGCTCGTGGTGTTCGGTGCCGGTCTGACTTGGGGCGCGGCCGTCATCGAGTGGTGAGCTTACTTGTTGGATTCGTAAACCTTATTTGACGATTGGCCGGGGCGTGTTAATTTGAAGCTGATTTTATGAGCGCAAGAAAAGTTGAAAGCATTGATTCACTTAAACAGCGGATAACCATTGGCGGCCGGCAATCCCGTTTGGAACTTTCCATGGATGCGGTGGCCCTCCACAAAAGCGGCATCGAATTCCGCAGCCCGACCCCGTTCAACGAATGGACGGAAATGACCGTGGAACTGCATGCCTCCCGCGATAACGGCAAAATCCAGTGCAGCGGCGTCGTCATCGCCTGCTCCGGCAGCAAGCATGGTGGCTACCGCGTTTCGATGGTGTTCACCAGCATGACCGAACAGGCGCAGCTCCGGTTGAACACCATGGCCCGCTCCCAATTGGGTTCCGGCTGAGAGTGCAAATTATTCACAGCGAAATGCAGCCCCCGAACCAACGTTCGGGGGTTATTTTTTTGACCCGTCCCCTCCGGTTTTCTAAGCTGCCGGCATGAAAATCTTGCTCACCACCACTTCGTTCCAGGATACGCCCGGTGCCCATCATGAAATGCTCAAGCAGACCGGCTGGGAAATCATCACCGCGCGCGGACCGCTGAACGAAGCGGACACCCTCGCCTTGGTGGGCGAGGTGGACGGCTACATCTGCGGTGACGATGCCATCACGCGCAAGGTTTTGGAAAAGGCGCGCCCGAAGCTGAAGGTTCTGAGCAAATACGGCATCGGGGTGGACAAGATTGACGTGAAGTCCTGCACCGAATTCGGCATCCCGCTGCTCTTCACGCCCGGCGTGAATCACACGACCGTGGCCGAGCACAACTTCATGCTGCTGCTCGCGCTGGAGAAAAATTTTCTGTTCCACACCGACTCCACCCGCAGTGGCGACACCAAGACGAATTGGAAGCGCAAGACCGGCCACGAGCTGCTGGACAAGACCATCGGCATCATCGGCCTCGGCCGCATCGGCAAGGAAGTGGCGATTCGTTCCCGCGCGTTCGGCATGAATGTGATCGGCTTCGACGTTTATTGGGACGAAAAATTTGCGGCCGACCACAACGTGAAACGCGCCGCGTCGCTCGACGAAATCTATGCCGCGAGCGATTACATCTCGCTGCACACCAATCTCACGCCGGAGACGCGGGACATGATTTCCGCCAAGTCGTTTGCGAAAATGAAGCAGGGCGTTTTGATTTTGAACTGCGCGCGCGGCGAAATTGTGAACACCAACGACATGGTCGCCGCGCTGAAGTCGGGTCAGGTGGGCGGTTACGGCACGGACGTTTTGGATCAGGAACCGCCGGCGGCGGATCATCCGCTGCTCCAGCTGCCGAACGTCGTCTGCACGCCGCACGTCGCGTCGCGCACTTACGAGAGCGTGGTGCGGCAGGCCACCTGCGCCGTGAAAAATCTCATCCTCGCGATGAACGGCGAAAAACCCATCGCGCAGGTGAATCCCGAAGTGCCGGTGAAGAAAGTGGTTTGAAAAAAATTGTTGTGGAATCAAATCTAAACATCTTAAAACCGCTTAAAATGTGGCTCGCCAATTGGGAAGATTCAGATTCTGCGGCTTATGCAATTGGATGTTGCCTTGGAATTATTCCACAAGAGGAAAATGGCAGTTTTGTCGGAATGCCATCTGTAAAGGCCACATTCTGGGCGGCAAATCCAATTGGTGATATGCTTTATAGTTTTCTACGCGAATTGGTGTCATGTGCGGTTTTGGAATACGATGAGGAAAATGAAAAATATCGATGGAACAAAAATTTTAAATTGTAATTGAATTTTTTTATGCCCGAAACCTACTACATCATCCCCAAAGAAAAACACGATTTACTCGTCACCAAGGCGTATCTCAAGCGCGGTTACGATGCCGCCGAAGCCGCCGCCGGCGCGCGGTTTTGCGCCAGCGCCGCGCATTACGGCATCCGCACGCACAACGCCATCAAGGCGCTGCACCTCGACGAATTGTTCGGCAGCAAGGTCGGCCGCTGGACGCCCGGCGCGAAGATCGAGAAGCTGCCGTCGCGTTTCGCCGCCGCCGAAATCTGGAATGGCCACAACAAGCTCGGCCAGGCCGTCGCCTACGAGGCGATGGACACCTGCATGAAACTTGCCGACAAATTCGGCGTGGGCATGGTGAGCGTGGACAACGCGACGCATTATCTCTGGGGCGGCGGCTACGTCATGGACGCCGCGCTCAAGGGCTACCTCGCCTACACGAACTGCACCTCGGCCACGTCCGAAGTCGTGCCGTTCGGCGGCAAGACGCCGACGATGGGCACGAACCCGCATTCGTGGGCGTTTCCGACGCAGGACGCGATCGGTTTCCCCATCGTGATCGACTGGGCGACCTCGACCATCGCGATGGGCCGCGTGCAAGTGATGAAACGCGAAGGCAAACAACTCGCGCCCGGTTGCGCCGTGGATGCCGAGGGCAATCCAACGACCGATCCAAACAAGGCCGTTGCGTTGCTGCCGTTCGGCGCGCACAAGGGCTACGGCCTCGGTTTAATTGATGAACTTTATGCAGGCTACATCGGCGGTTCGCTGCCGCAAATCCGCGGAACGAAGCTGGGCGGCGAAGGCGAGAAGCGCGGCTCGACGTTTTATTTCCAAGTCATCCATCCCGACGCGATGAAGGGCAACGATTACGTCAAAGGCCGGTCACAAATCCAGAACGTGAAGGCCATCATCGAAGACGTGCTTGGTCATGGCAACGAGAAGTGCCTGTTGCCCGGCCAGCCGGAAGCGCGCTGGGGCGGTTTGTCCAAACAACACGGTGGCCTGCTGTTCACGAAAGCGGAGATCGAGGAGCTGAATCATCTCGCGCACGAAGTCGGCGAAGCGGCTTGGAATCTGGCTGATTTCAAATCGGTGCCGGTCTGAAACCTTTGACACGGATTACACGGATTTTCACGGATTGGAATTGTTTTTAATCTGTGCCAATCTGTGAAATCCGTGTCACGCATTTAGCCAATTAAATTTTATGAGCATTCAATTACGCGACAAATCCACCTGTAAATACGACCAGATCTCGCTCGGCGAAGTCATGCTCCGCCTCGACCCCGGCGAAGGACGCATCCGCACCGCGCGCCATTTCCAGGTCTGGGAAGGCGGCGGCGAATACAACACGTCGCGCGGCCTCCGCAAATGTTTCGGCTACAAAACGGCCGTCGTCACTGCGTTCGTGGACAATGAAGTCGGCCATCTGGTCGAAGATTTCATCATGCAGGGCGGCGTCTGCACGGACTTCATCAAATGGCGTGAAGACGACGGCATCGGCCGCACGGTTCGCAACGGTTTGAATTTCACCGAACGCGGCTTCGGTATTCGCGGCGCGGTTGGCAATCCGGACCGTGGCAACACCGCCGCCTCGCAGCTCAAGCCCGGCGACATTGATTGGGATCACATCTTCGGCAAAGTCGGCGTGCGCTGGTTTCATACCGGCGGTATCTATGCGGCGCTGTCTGCTTCAACGGCGGAATTGACCGTCGAGGCCGTCAAAGCTGCCAAGAAACACGGCACGATTGTCAGCTACGATTTGAACTATCGTCCTTCGCTCTGGAAAACCATCGGCGGCCTCAAGAAGGCGCAGGAAGTGAATCGCGAGATCGCGAGATATGTGGATGTGATGATCGGCAACGAAGAAGACTTCACCGCCTCGCTCGGTTTCGCCGTCAAAGGCCAGGAAACGCTCGGGCACATCGAGACGGACGCTTTCAAGGCGATGATCGAGACGGCCGTGAAAGAGTTTCCCAACTTCAAGGTCGCCGCGACCACGCTGCGCCACGTCATCACCGCCACGAAGAACGACTGGAGCGCGGTCCTGTGGCACGGCGGCAAATTCCACGAGAGCAAACAGTATCCCGGCCTCGAAATTCTCGACCGTGTCGGCGGCGGGGACAGCTTTGCGTCCGGCGTGCAATTCGGATTCATGGAATTCAACGACGCGCAGAAAGCCGTTGAATACGGCGCGGCGCACGGCGCATTGGCTTCGACCACGCCCGGCGATACGAGCATGGCCACGCGCAAGGAAGTGGAAAAGACCATCGGCGGCGGCGGCGCCCGCGTGCAGCGGTAAAATTGTTGGAGCGCGGGCGGCTCGCCCGCGAGTTGACATCAATGGAACACGCGGACAAGCTGTCCGCGCTCCAACATTAAATTATGAAATCACCAGCAGAACTGTTCTCACTCAAAGGCAAAGTGGCGGTCGTCATCGGCGGCACGGGCGTGCTGTGCGGCGAAATGGCGGAGGGCATCGCCATCGCCGGCGCGACCGTTGCGCTGGTCGGCCGCGATGCCACCAAGGCTGAGGCGCGATTGAACAGCATTGCCAAAGGCGGCGGCAAGGCGGAGTTCTTTCCGTGCGAAGCGACTTCCAAGGCCGCATTGCAGCAACTGCTCGCGGACGTGCTGAAGAAATTCGGCCGCGTGGACATCCTGGTGAACGGCGCGGGCATCAATTCGCCAACGCCGTTCTTCGACATTCCCGAAGACGAGTTCGACCGCATCCTCACGGTGAACTTGAAAGGTGTCATGCTGGCATGCCAGGTGTTCGGCAAACATTTGGTTGAACAGAAATCCGGCAGCATCATCAATCTCGGTTCGGCTTCAGGGTTGACGCCGTTGTCGCGCGTATTCACCTACTCGGCGTCGAAGGCGGCGGTGCATAACCTCTCGAAAAACCTCGCGCGCGAGTGGGCGACGAGCGGTGTGCGGGTGAACATCCTGGTGCCCGGATTTTTCCCGGCGGAACAAAACCGCAAGGTGCTGAACCCGGAACGCGTGGCCTCGATCCTGGGCAAGACGCCGATGAAACGGTTTGGCGAAGCACATGAACTCGTCGGCGCGACGCTGCTGCTGGCGTCGGATGCGGGCAGCTTCATCACTGGCGCGGAGATCGTGGTGGACGGCGGTTTCGATGCGATGAGCATTTGATTCACACAGGAGGAACAGAGGCAACTGAGTTTACGAAAAAGCCCGTTGAAGTTTTTGCTTCAACGGGCTTTTGCGTTCCCCAAAAATCTTCAGCGGTTTACACGACGATCTTCTTGAACTTGGGCACGAACAAGTGCATCAGCGTCCAAGCGATGATGTAGGCGGAGCCGCAAACCACAAACATGATGCCGTAGCCAACTTCGATTTTCCCCAGATCCTTAAAGTGCTGGAGCATGCGGCCGGCGGCGTAGGCGATGAGAATGCCGCCGACCGAGCCGGCCATGCCGCCGATGCCAGTGACGGAAGCGACAAGTTTCTTTGGGAACATGTCGGAAACCGTCGTGAAGATGTTCGCAGACCAGGCTTGGTGTGCCGCGCACGCAATGGCGATGGTGGCCACCGCATACCAAGTGTTGATGGCACCCAGGCGCGAGGCGAGGAGCACTGTCAACGGGAACAGGGCGATGAGGAACATCGCAGATTTACGGGCCTTGTTAGCATCCATGCCGCCATTGATCAGTTTCTTCGGCAGCCAGCCGCCGGAAATCGAGCCCACGGTGGAGACACAGTAAACGATCATCACGGCCAGCGGCCAGCTGATGACCCCGGGAAAGTCAACGCCGGGAAGGTTGGCTAAATTGCCCGTATAGTTCGGGTGGGCGATCAAATACTCATTCGCCTTGAGCGTATTTGGATCGGCCGGAAAGGCGGCCATGAATTCTTTCACCTTGCGGGCGTTTTCGCCGTTCAGGAAGGAGGGCAGCCAGAACAGAAAAAACCACCAGATCGGGTCCGTTAGAAATTTGCCCACGACAAACGCCCACGTCTGCCGGAAGGTCAGCAGTTTGAACCAGGAAACTTTGGCCTTGGCGACATCAGCCCGCTCGGCGTCCTGTTCATCCACATCGCTATGGATGTAATCGTATTCCTGCTGTGACAGTTTTCCGCTCTGGAGCTTGGCGGCGGGTGAGGCATACAGCGGATACCAGAAAGCCAGCCAGGTGAAACCCACAATGCCCGTGAGCACAAACGCCCATTCCCAGCCCCAGGCGCTGGCGATATAGGGCACCGTGATGGGGGCGACGATGGCGCCGACGTTGGCGCCGGAATTGTAGAGCCCCGTGGCAAAGGCACGTTCCTTTTTTGGAAACCATTCCGCGACACATTTGTTGGCGGCGGGAAAGTTACCAGCCTCGGTCACGCCGAGGGCGGCCCGCCAAAACCCAAAGCTCCAGGTGTGATGACCAAACGCATGACCGATGGCGGCGAAACTCCAGCCGATCAGCGCCCAGGCATAACCCTTCTTGGTTCCGACCTTGTCAATCACCTTGCCGGCAAACAGCAGGCCCGTCGCATAGGCAACTTGGAAACAGATCACGACCCGCGAATAGTTCAACTCCGTAACCTTGTCGTCGCCGAACACGCCGGCCGCCGCGAGCACGGGTTTGAGGAGTCCGAGGACGTTTCGATCGAGGTAGTTGATGGTCGTGGCGGCGAAGATCAGCCCACAAATGGTCCAGCGATGACGACCGATGCTTTCATTCACGGAAGAGAAACTCATAAATGCAAAACGTATTGGGTAGAGGCACGGTTTCGGGGATTCATCGGCGGGAGCATTGCCGAAAGCGGCCCGTCGTTCAAGTGTCGAAATCCAACTTTACAAACCGGCCGGGCTTTGCAAGGCTACTGGCATGATTTGGAAAAAATTTCTGCCGCTTTTGTCGCTGGTGTCGTTGCTGTTCCTGACCGGTTGTGCCGCAACGTTCACGCGCGTGACGCCGCTTCAGCAGCCGCGTAATTCAAACAACCTTTATCCCGTCGAAGTCATCTTCAATTCAGAGCAGCAATCGCTGCGCTGGGACAGCATCAAGCCCTTCGTTCTGGTCAATGGGGAGTTGTATCCGCTGCATTCAGTGCCGGTCGTGCCCAACCGCTGGGAAGGTCTTGTGCCGGTGCCACCCACGGCCAAAAGCGTCAACTATCGTTTCAAATTCGACTATCTCTACAACAACATCGGCACGGCACCGAAGCCGAACAGCGCGTTTTCGCCGTCGTATACTCTGAAGATTATTGATTAACCATCACGCCGCGTTCAGCGGCGGGGACGGAGCAGCAGCACTTTTCTTTCCGAGCCTTCCACCTCGACGCTGTGCGTCTCGACGTCGGGGTCGTCTTTGAAGGCGTGATGGATGATGCGGCGGTCAAACGATCCCAGCGCCTCCAATTCCACGGGTTCACCCCACCGCCGGACTTTATCAGCGGCTTCCTGCGCCTTCTTCATCAACGCTTCCCGCGCCTGGAGGCGATAGCCGCCCACGTCCACGGTGACTTTCGGCACGCTCGGATCCTGCTGGAACAGGATGCGGTTGGTGAGGTATTGCAGGTCGGCCAGCGTCTGGCCCTGGCGGCCGATCAGCCGGCCGGAGTCGTCCGTTTTCACGTCGAGCAGCAGGCCATCGTCCAGTTTGTGCTCTTCCACCGTGGCTTGGAAGTCCAGCAACGCGAGGATTTTTTCGACCACTTCTTTGGGTTGCGCGGGCATAAGCATTAAAAATTAAAAATGCAAAATTAAAAATGCCGCCGTTGGGCCGCCCCTTTTAATTTTCAATGTTGCAGTTTGCATGGCTTCATTTTTTCTTTTTGGACACTGGCGTCAAGGGCGAAACTGTGACCGTGGCGGGCAGGGTAACCTTGATGTTCTTCGTGAGCTTCGTCTGCACGATGGTCAGCAGGTTGTTGACCGTCCAGTAAAGCGCCAGCCCCGCCGAGTAATTATAGAGGAACACCAGGAAAATCAGCGGCAGATAGCGCATCATTTTCGCCTGGGCCGGATCCATGCCCGGTGCCGGCGGGGTCAAATGCGACTGCCACAACATGGACGCCCCCATCAGCAGGGGCAGCAGGTTGAACGGAAAATCAATCCCCGGAATGATGAACAGCGTGTCCGGCTTGGACAAATCCGCGACCCACAGGAAATGCGCGCCGCGCAGCTCGATCGCGCTGCGGATCATCGTGAAGAAGCCGATGAAGATGGGTGTCTGGATGAGCATGGGCAAACAGCCGCTCATCGGGCTGACCTTGTTCCGCTTGTAAACGTCCCACTGCTTCTGCGTGAATTTTTGCAGGTCGTCCTTGTATTTTTCCTTGAGTGCGGCCAGTTCCGGGGCGAGCGCCTGCATCCGCTTCATTGAGCGCGTGCTCGCCGCCGTGAGCGGCCAGAACACGATTTTGATGATGACGGTGATCAACACGATCACCCAGCCATAGCCCAACGTGGTGGTGTCGTGCAGCCAGTTCATCGCCAGCAACAGGCCTTTGGCGAAAAATCCGAAGAAGCCGAATTGCATCACATAATCGGCGTGGTTGTTGAACTGATCGCCGATGAGCGCCAGGGTCCGGTATTCTTTCGGCCCGGCGTAGAGGGTGACTTCCCGTTCGACGGATGCATTGGCCGCGAGGATTTGTGCCGGATACACGAGCGCGGCCTGGACTCCCTCCGGCGGCGTGGATTGGTTGGTCGCGAGCAACGGCAGTTTTACCGGCACGGCAACCATGTGTTGCGCCGGCTGCTTGGGCATCGCCATCAATGTGAAGAACTGGTTGTGCACCGCCGCCCAGGCGACATTGCCCGCGCCTTCCTGATAAACCGTCTTGGGTGTCCGTGGAAATACGAAGAAGGTCGTCGTGCTGGGGCTGAAATACGACACCGTGCAGTCGCCGGGCGAGTTCGTGCCGTTGCACCACATCGCGCCCCCATAAGCTGCAAAGCCGCTGTCATCCAGACCCATTGGTGTGGCCGTGCCGACAATCCACTGCTGCGCGGGCACGGCGAGTGGCCTGTCGGAGCCGTTCCTCAAACTGACGCTGGCGTTGACAAGGTAATTGGAGCTGATGTGGAATTCCTTCACCAGTTGCAGCCCATCCGCGAAAACTTTTTCCGCACGCACGCCGTTGGCGGTTTTGGTCAAAGTGAAGTTGCCGTCGCCGACCAGGCTGGGGTCACCCAGGATCGCCAGCACGGGCACCGGTGCGCCGGCGTTCAAAGTGGCGAAATCATTGGTCGTCATCTGCTTTTTCCAAAGCAGCGAAACACTGTCGGGATATTTGGAAAGCTCGACCGTTTTCAGTCCGCCGCCGCGCGAAGTAAAGGTGTAACGCGCGTCCACGTTGGTGAGGGTGATCAGGCTTTCCGGCGCGTTGCTGCCGGCATCAAACCATGGAGTGGCCACGGATGTCGCAGTGGTGGTGGACGGACTGCCGGCTGGCGTTTGCCCGGTGGCAGCGGCATTCGTCGCCAGTGGCTGCGCCGGCGGACGGTGCGCCTGATATTTCTGTTCCTGAATGAACCACACCCCCAGCAACAGGGCGCAAATGGTGACAACAATGATTCCGGTGCGATCCATGAGAAATTAGTGGGTGTGTTTGGGGAAAATTCGGAATTCGGAATTCGGAATTCGGAATTCAGGGACCGGGTCGTGGCCGCAACCGCCCCACGGATGGCAGCGGCAGATGCGTTTCACGGCAAGAAAACTGCCGGTGGCTGAACCATGCCTGCGGATGGACTCCATCGCGTATTGCGAACAAGTCGGGGTGAACCGGCAGCCGCCGGTCGAACCAAAGAGAAAAAGCTGCGCCGGCGAAATCGTCCAGCGATACGCACGGATGGCGAAAATCAGGATATGTTGGGCTGGATTCACGGTTGTTTCAGCAAACCTGCGCGCCGCAGCGTCGTCAAATAATCCTTCTCCACTTCCGCAAACGTCCGTCCAGCGATCGAATTCCTTGCGACCAAAATGATTTCCACCGGCTGGGCCAGATCATGTTGATGCTGCCGGAAGCTTTCCCGCAACAACCGCCGGGCGCGGTTGCGCTGGACGGCGCCCCCGATTTTTTTACTGGTGACGACGCCCAACTTGGGCTTCGCGCCTTCTGGCAACCGCTGCCAGTTGGCGATGAGACAGCCCAGCGCGAGGCGCTGGCCCTGCTGCCGGATGCGCGCAAAATCGCCGCTCTGCTCAATCCGCGCGGAGCGACCCAGGCGCAGGCGTCCGGAATCTGGCGTCCGGGGTCTGGCGTCTGGGGCGGGCACAGGCACGCGAAATCAAACCGGCGTCAGGCGTTTACGGCCGTTGCGGCGGCGGTTGGCCAGCGTGGCCTTGCCGCTCTTGCTCGAATTACGGTTAAGAAATCCGTGCTGGCGTTTGCGGCGGATCTTGGACGGTTGATACTGGCGTTTCATAAATTCAATTGGTTGCGCGTTGGCGCGGAAAAACTCCGGATTAACGGAGCGGGAGAGGTTATCAGCGAACGGCTTTGTGTCAAGACGGGGTTGGAGGTTGAAACGCGCCATTGATTTCAGGCGCAACTGCGGCGATGATATTGCAGCAATTTAATCAAATCACACTTTATGAGTTCTGAACTGAAGATTTTAACCCGCGACGTCGAAGCTTCCGTGGTTCCCGTCGGCACCAAGGTCACGCTGCAAAAGGGCGAGCAGGCGCACATTACCCAGTCGCTTGGCGGCACCTACACCGTCATCGTCAACGGCAACATGTTCCGCATCGAATCCAAGGACGGCGACGCCCTGGGCATCGAAGCGTCGGTTGTGCCCACCGGCTCCGCCACCACCACGCCGGCCGGCCCGCTGACGCAGGAAGAGCTGGAAAAGAAAGTCTGGGAATCGCTCAAGACCTGTTACGACCCGGAGATCCCCGTCAACATCGTGGACCTCGGCCTGATTTACGATTGCCACCTGACACCCATCGGCCCGGACAACTACAAGGCCGAGGTGAAAATGACGCTGACCGCGCCCGGCTGCGGCATGGGCCCGGTGCTGGCGCAGGATGTGCAGAACAAGCTCATCTCGCTCGAACCGATTGACGAAGCGAACGTCGAGCTCGTCTGGGATCCGCCGTGGAACCAGGGCATGATGACCGAGGCGGCGAAGCTGCAACTGGGCCTGCTGTAAAGACGAGACACGGATTTCACGGATTATCACAGATTTTTTTGAATCCGTGTCAATCAGTGTAATCCGTGTGAAAAATTATGAATCCTTCTCCCGATTGGGCTGGGCTGCGAAAAGATTTTCCGATCCTGGACCAGAAAGTCCACGGCAAGCCGCTGGTTTATTTCGATAACGCCGCCACCTCGCAGAAGCCGCGCACGGTGATTTCCGCGTTGGTTCATTACTACGAGCACGACAACGCCAATGTCCATCGCGGCATCCACGAGTTGAGCAATCGCTCGACGAATGCGTTCGAAGCCGCCCGCGCCCGTGCCGCCAAATTCATCAATGCTAAAAGCGCCGATGAAATCATTTTTACGCGCGGCACGACCGAAGGCATCAATCTCGTCGCCAGTTCTTGGGGCACGAAGAATCTCAAGGCGGGCGATTTGATTCTGCTCACGGAAATGGAGCATCACAGCAATCTCGTTCCGTGGCAGCTGCTCGCGCAAAAGACCGGCGCGAAGGTCGCCTACATTCCCGTCACCGGCGACGAAGGCATTTTGGATTTGTCCAAGCTTGATTCGCTGCTCACCTCGCAGGTGAAGATTCTTTCACTGGTTCACATCTCGAATTCGATGGGCACGGTAAATCCTGTGGCCGAACTGTGCGCCCGCGCGCGCAAGCTGGGCATCACCACGCTGGTGGACGGCGCGCAAAGCGCCGGGCATCTGCCCGTGGACGTGCAGGCCATCGGCTGCGATTTCTTTGCATTCTCCGGCCACAAGATCTGCGGGCCGACCGGCATCGGCGTGCTGTGGGGACGCCAGGAAATTCTCGACGCCATGCCGCCATATCAGGGTGGTGGCGAAATGATTCTGACCGTCGGCTACGACAAGACGGAATTCAAGCACGCGCCGCATCGGTTCGAGGCCGGCACGCCGGACATCTCCGGCCCGATCGGTCTGCACGCCGCGATGGATTATCTCGACGCCATCGGCCGCGAAAACATCTGGAAGCACGACCAGGAACTGGCGAATTACGCTTACGACCAGCTCGCTGGACTTAATAATATCCGACTATTCGGCCCGAAATTAAACTCTGCCAACCGCGCCGGCCTGGTGAGTTTTCTGCTCAAGGAAGTTCATGCGCATGACGTGGTGACGCTGGCGGATCAGGCGGGCGTGGCGTTGCGCGGCGGGCATCACTGCACGCAACCGCTGATGCACCGGCTCGGCGTGGAATCCACCGCCCGCGCGAGTTTTTATTTTTACAACACCAAGGCTGAGGTGGACGTTTTTGTGGACGTGGTGAAGGAGATTCAGAAATTTTTTGGAAGCTAAACTAACCGTAAAGTTGAATTCAAAAAATGTTTTCACTTTTCAAACGCCCGGTCGCCGCCAAACAAGAACTAACCTTTAAGGCGCGTGTTCAGATTTTTTGGGAATGGTATTCAGAAGTTGCGCCACGTTTTTATCAAACCATTGAAGCCAAAAAATGTAACGATCTCGTAGCTGAAGTAAGTGTTAAAGTTGACGAACTGCTGCCTGGGTTCGCTTGGGTATTTGGCCCTGGTGCAAACGGGAACGGCCATTCATTCACACTGACGGGTGAAGGGGTTTTGCATCACCAGTTACTCGCAATATTCTGGCATAGTAAAGCGCCAGTATTGTCCGGCTGGACATTTTACTGTGCTCGGCAACCGGGTTCAGTTCAAAATATTAGCTTGGAGACTGATGGGATGGTTTTCAGGCCGATTGAATTTTGGATGGCAGCACATGCTAACAGTCAAACCGAAAAAATAGATTTAACTGCATGGCATCCTTTATTTGAATCCATGCCAGAAAAGGAAAAATGGAGGGTTCTTTTCCTATTGCTGGATGAAGCACTCGGCGAATTCGGAACACAGCAATGGATTGGAGAAATCAAGCTAGGCAACGAAAAATTGGCAGAAGCGATACCTCTTCACGAACTCGGACAATTCTTGAATAAAGTGGAAAGTGAAACTGGTTGGAAAAAGTATCCTCCAGGAGAATGTTGGACTGGCTATCGAATAAAAGAGCAACATCAGAGATTTTTACGTGGAGATATGATTGCTGGCTCGACCGTAAATGACCGACTTGTCGACGAATACCTCGATGCCGAGGGTGAGCTTTCAGACCCATTGGCTGGAACTGGCGCCAATTATGTGTTCGTATCGTTTGACGCTCAAATATTGCCTGAAGGAAATCAGGTAGATGCTCGAAGCGCCATTGAGGATGCCATTGCTGATTCATTGCGACGCAATTCCAGCGGCCAGTTATTGGGCGGAGCTTTGGGAACACAAAATGCCTACATTGATTTGTTGCTTTTCGATGGGCAAAACAGTCTGGAACTCGTGCGACAAGCTTTGATCCAGCAGCAACTACCTGCAGGAACCAGCATCAATTATTTTGCAAAGGAAAAGCGCGGGCACAGAATTGTGTTGTGATGACGGCTAGGAAAATTTCTCCTATTTGAGAAATGCGCGATGCGCTGAAGATTGCGGATAGCGGGCTTTTAATCGCGCTCGACCCGGTTGGGCAGTTCGTTGCTGTCGTCGGGGCGGCGCGGGAAATGTTGGCCGAGCAGTTCGCCTGCGCGTTTGATGCCTTGCACGATGCCTTCGGTGAATTCGCCTTTGCGGAAATGCTCGGTCATGCTGCGGGCGAGTTCCTGCCAGAAAGTGTCGCCGCATCGGGCATGAACACCTTGGTCGCCAATCACGGCAAATTTTTGAGTTCTGGGCGCGAGGTAAATCAGCACGGCATTGCGGTCCCGTGTTTTTGTCATTCCGAGCCGGGTGAATTCTTTCTGCGCCGCCGCCACGGGATCGGCAACGTCTTTGCGGCTGATGAAAACGCGCAGCTCACCAGAAGTTTTGAGTTCCGCCGCCCGAATGGCTGCAACAATTTCGGGCTCGCGCAGTTGTTGAATGAATTGGGGCGCTTTCATAGTTACCAGCTTCCTCCCGCACCACCACCTCCAAAACTTCCGCCACCACCGGAAAAACCACCGCCGCCGCCACCCGAGAATCCGCCGCCGCCAGACCAACCGCCGCCACTGCTGCCGATGATCCAGCCCCCGCCGGATCCAAAGCCGCTTCGGTTTGTAAAAATAATGATCAAAAGAATAATTCCGATGATAACAATGAAACCAATGGGAAACCCGGGCTGGCTGGTTTGCCGGACTCCCTCGGCCACAGTGCTCCCCGTGCCGTGGTATTCACCTTTGACGGCCGCGAGGATGGATTGAACACCGGCGGTCAGACCGCCGTTGAAATCGCCCGCCTTGAAGTGTGGTGTGATTTGTTCGGCAATGATTTGTTTGCAGAGCGCATCGGGCAGGACGCCCTCCAGACCGTAACCGACTTGCAAATACATCTTGTGGTCTTGAACAAACACGAAGAGCACCGCACCGTTGTTCTTTTCCTTCTGTCCGGCCCGCCAGGCCCGGGCCACGCGGACGGTGTAATCCTCGATGGAGGAGTCCGACTGCATTTTTGGAAAGACGGCGACCAGGATCTGATCCGAACTTTCGCGCTCGAAATTTTCCAGCGTCTGGTTCAATTGAGCCGCAGTGTCCGCAGTGATAACCTGCGCGTAGTCATTGAAATATTTCGCCGGGGCGGGTGGAATCACCTCCGCCGAAAAAAGGCGGAAGCCGAGCAGCAGGAGAACAATGGCCAGCGCGCGCCGCACAAGTTCAAGGGTGGTTCGTCCCGGATTTGCCGAAGTCGAATTGCACCTTGGGCGGCGTTTCCGCACCCGGCGTGGCGTTGAAATAGGGTTTGGCGGCGAAACCGAGCGCGCCGGCGTAGAACACGGCCGGGAATGACTTGATGGCCGTGTTATAGGACTGAGCCGCCAGATTGAAATCCCGGCGCTCGACGCTGATGCGGTTTTCCGTGCCTTCAAGCTGCGCCTGCAAATCCCGGAAATTGGCCGTCGCCTTCAATTCAGGGTAACGCTCCGCCACAACGAGCAGCCGGGACAAGGCCGAGCCGAGCTGTCCCTGCGCACGTTCAAACTCGGCGAGCTTGGCGGGATCGGCAGGCGCGGCGTTAGGATCAAGTTTGACCTGGCCGACGGAGGCGCGGGCCTCGGTGACTTCGGTCAGGGTGGATTTCTCAAAATTGGCCGCGCCCGAAACGGTGGAAACCAAATTGGGGATCAGATCCGCGCGCCGCTGATATACGTTTTGGACTTGCGCCCATTGGGCATCCACGCCCTGGGAAAGTTTGACCAGCCGGTTGTAGCTGCCACCGGCGATGGCAACGATGATCAGCAGGATGATTCCAATGACTGCGATGATTGCACAACCAATGCCAAGTTTTTTCATAACGTTGGCTGCAGTATAATCCAATGGTGGAGAGCAACCAGTATAAAGCCACCCTGGTTTTATAATGTGACCGACATGTCAATCGGCCCACGATCTAAAAGTGGACTCCGGTTTTAGCAGAAACAAAGGAAGTGTTCGGTGTTGCTTTTCTCGCACCGTCTTCAACCCCGTGCGGATGACGCGCTCGATAAGCTGCGGGTAATCCAGGCCGTGAGCGCGGATTGCACAAAGTCTTCGTCGGCGTCGAGGATGGCCGCTTGCCGGATTTCGTTCCTAAGATTAGAGTGCCGACGTGAAAGCGATTTCCATCCGGGAAGCCCAAGGCCAGCTTGGCGAACTCATCGCCCAGGCGTGTCGCGCCGAGACGATCGTGCTGACGGATGGCGATAATCAAGTGACGCTCGCACCGCACGTTTAGGATTTGGAAGAGGATAGTCCCGAACTGGAGGCGGAGTTGTTGAAAGCGGTAAACGGGCCGCACTCGCCTTATTCGTCGGAAGAAATGCGTGCGGTGTGTGACCGAATTCTTCAAGAACCTCGCAGCAAAAGCAGATCAACACCTCCTCGTTGCTGCTGAAACATTTCAGGGAATTTCCAGCCAGACTTTGATTGCCCGAAGGATTGTTTCCATTTGCGATTCGTTCAACGCGCCGAGCTTTCGCACCAGCACTGAACCGGGAATGTGCCGCAAACCTTGCACATCGAACGCGCCGTTTCCAGCCACGGAACATTCATCGCCACTTCAAATCTCCCGCCGCGCAAGGCTGTCGTGTGCGGCACGATTGCGAAAAGCGCGCGTTCGTCGTCGCGAAAAGGTGTGTTGAAAATGACGGCAGGACGCACCTTGGCGGTCATGCCCAAGTCCACGAGCCAGACTTCACCGCGCCGGGCGTTTGGCATTTTTGGCCTCGGCTTGGTCGTAGTTTTGGAAGGCGGCGTCAGCGGAGGCAATCAAATCCGCCTCGGTCTCGACGCCGTGAGTGTCGTCGTAAACGATGCCGCTGCCGCGCTGGCGAAACTGGCTGTGAACCGCCTTTTCAACCTGCACGAGTTCCTCGGCAGATAAGCTCGGAAGCACCGCTTCGATTTCGGCAATCGTGCTCATGGGTGAAAAGATAGTCGCGAGCCTATTAGGCGTCAACGGCGGTTAATTACCGTTGGGAACCGTTCACTCCCTCA
>DATLVR010000060.1:0-50833 GCA_035577265.1 Verrucomicrobiia bacterium
CAGCGGGGGAGAGGGTGGCCGAAGGTCGGGTGAGGGGGCTTTCGGCATTGCGGGAAGTTTTAATTTTGTCCTTCGCAATCGTGCCGCCACACGCCGGGCATCTGCCGCCGACGTGCTGGAACAAATCAAATTCCTTCGCACCGGGCGGACGCTTGGTTTTGACCACCTCGAAAATCTCCGGGATGACCATGCCGGCCTTGCGGATGACCACGGTATCGCCGATGCGGATGTCCTTGCGGCGGATTTCGTCCTCGTTATGCAACGTGGCGCGCGCAATCGTCGAGCCTTGCACGAAGACGGGTTCAAGTTCGGCCACGGGCGTGAGCACGCCAGTCCGTCCAACCTGCACGGTGATGGCTTTTAAAACGGTCTCCGCCGGTGTGATCCACGGGACGGGCTTGTGCACGATGGCGTAACCCGGCGAACGGCTGCGGCCGGGAATCTTCGCCCAGTCTGCGAGCGTATTGACCTTGAGCACGATGCCGTCAATCTCGTAAGGCAATTGCCGGCGCAGGTCCTTGTCCTCGTCGTAATGCGCGACGATTTTCTCGCGGTAAATCTTCAGCACTTCCTCGATGCCGTCGCAGACCCACCAGAGTTTTTGCGTGGGCAGACCAAACTGGGCGAGTGCTTCCAGCATTTCCGAATGCGTCTTGAACTCGATGCCATCCACGGCACCGGTGGCGTAAAACACCGCGCGAATCGGGCGCTGCGCGACCAGCTTGGGATCGAGTTGCTTGAGCGTGCCGGCGGTGGCGTTGCGGGCGTTGGGAAACGGTTTTTCGCCCTCGGCTTCAAGTCGTTTGTTGATGACGTCGAATTCCTTGATCGCCATGTAAGCCTCGCCACGCACTTCGAGCAATTCCGGCGTAGCGGCGTTCGGCAGAGCGCCGCCATCTTTCATTTGCGTCGTTTGTCTTAAAGTTTGCGGCGCTCTGCCGAGCGCCGCTACGGGGGACAATTCCAGTGGAATACCACGGACGGTTTTAAGATTGGTCGTGATGTCGTCGCCCTCGGTGCCGTCGCCGCGCGTGACGCCGAGTGCGAGCTTGCCATGGCGATAGTGAACGCTGATGGAAACCCCGTCCACCTTCGGCTCGATGATGTATTGAACGTCGTCGCGGCCAAGATGCTTGCGGATGGTCATGTCGAAGGAGCGGAGTTCGGCGAGCGTGTTTTCGTCCTGGGCTTGATTACGTTTGTCGCGGTCGGGTTCCTCATCCTTCGTCGGAGAATCGCTGGCCTCGACCTTGTCGAGCGAGAGCATCGGCACGAGGTGCTTGACGCGGGCAAACTTTTCGCTGGGTGCGCCGCCGACGCGTTGCGTGGGTGATTCCGGCGTGACCAGGTTGGGGAAATTTTTCTCCAACTCCTGAAGTTCCTTGAACAGCGCATCGTATTCACGGTCGGTGATGAGCTGGCGACCTTCGACGTAATAGGCGTGGTCGTGCCGGCGGATTTCAGCGGCGAGCTGTGCGTGGCGCTTTTGGTTGGCGGCATGTGTCATCGTCGGAATTGTGCAACGACGCAGGGCCAGAAGAACAGTTTTTTGTGAAACGTCCCAAGCCATTCTACGAATGACCCGCCAACGTCTCTTCACCGTGCGGGTGGCTTTTAATGGGCCCAGAAATAAACCAGGCCAATGAAGCAAAGAAGAGACAGAAGGGAGAAGGAAACAACCGCGATGACCACTTCGTCTTCCCGGCCGAACCAAGTCTGCTCGGAACGGTTGGCCGGAACAAACTTGTGGAGCACCCGGTGCTTCTTCCCCAAGCTGTAACTGATTTTCACCATGGCTGACTTCAAGCATAGGGCAGGCCAGATTCGTGGGTGCTGAGGACGGGCAAAATCAAGCCCGATTTGATGCACAGCGTCCCGGAATTTGACACGGAGCCAACCGGACGGGAGCGGAAAAACATTTTTGACCGGACGGCGTTATGCTCTACGCTGCCCGTGTGCGCGGGAATCTGGCAAAGGCATTCGAGTTGGCGAACACGCAGGTGTTCCGGCGCGCGGCCATGCCGAAATCCTACACCGACCTGCTCGGCCGGAAATTATTCCTCGGACTGCTCACGATACAAGGGCTCGGCGCGTTTGCGCTGATCACGTTCGGCGTCATCCTGAAAAAATTTCGTGTGGCGGACAATGTCCTCCGTCCCCGCATCCGACAGGAGATCGCGCGCGCGGGCGTGGCGATGCTGCCGATGTTCGGTTTCGTGGCGCTGGCGCTGGGGTTTCTCGTGGTCGGGCAGACCGTCTCCGCTTTGGCCAAGGTCGGCGCCATCAGCTATCTCGGTTCGACGATGGTGATCGTGGTGGTGCGCGAGCTAGGGCCGCTGTTGGCGGCCACGCTGGTGCTGGCGCGCGTTGGCACGGCGAACGTGATTGAGCTCGGCACGGCGCGCGCGCTGGGCGAGGTGGAGGCGTTGGAGGCGCTGGGAATTGACCCGGTGCATTATCTCATCGTGCCGCGGGTCATCGGCATGGCGCTGGGCATTTTTTCGCTGACGGTTTATCTGATCATCGGTGCGCTGGGCAGCGGGTATCTGTTCGCGTTTTTGCAGGACGTGCCGTTGACGCCGGGCGATTATTTCAAGCAAATCACCGAGGCGCTCGGCTGGCTGGACTTCGCCCTGCTCGCGTTGAAGACCATCGCGTTCGGATTTTTCATCGCGGTCGTGACGTGTTATCACGGGCTGGCGCAGCCGCTGCGACTGGAAGATGTCTCGCGCGTGGCGGTGCGCGCGGTGACGCAAGGCGTGATCGTCTGCGTGCTGATCGATGCGTTGTTCATCATCCTTTATCTGGTGGCATGAGCGAAAATCAAAACATCCCGGCCATCGAAATGCGCGACGTGAGCATCGCCGCGATGCGCGACGCCAGCTTCACGGTGGTCGAGGACGTGAATTGGATCGTGGCGGAGGGAGAATTTTGGGTCGTCGGTGGCCAGGAACATTCCGGCAAAAGCGATCTGCTGATGCTGGCCGCCGGGCTGATGTCGTCAACCAGCGGCAGTTATAAATTATTTGGAAATGACACGAGGGATTTTGGCGAGGCGGAATTGGCCGAGCGGCTGCGCGTGGGCTTTGTTTTTCAAGGTGGGAATCTCTTCAACCAGCTGACGATTGCTGAAAACGTGGCGTTGCCATTGCGCTATCAAAATAACCTCACCGCTGCTGAAGCCGCGCATCAGGCGCAGCCGTTGCTGGATTTGATGGAACTCACACCGCTCGCGGATGTGACGCCGTCGAACATCGCAGCCAATTGGCGGCAACGCGTGGCCCTGGCGCGGGCGTTGATCCTGAAACCGGAAGTGCTGCTGTTGGATAATCCGCTGGCCGGCCTGGGGGCGCGGCACCTGCAATGGTGGCTCCGGTTTCTGGACCGGTTGTCGCAGGGACATGAACTGTCCGGCGGCAAGTCGATGACGATCATTGTCACCGCGGATGATTTGCGTCACTGGCAGGGCGCGCGGAGGAAATTCGCGCTGTTGCGCGACAAGAAATTTATTCCGCTCGGCGACTGGACCGATGTGGAAAAGACCAGCGACCCGGTGGTCAGAGAATTGCTGGCCGTCCAGCTCGAAACCGCAAACTGAAAATATATGGCATTGCAAGATCTGACCCCGCAACTGCGCACGCGCCTGAGCCGGATGGAACGCGCCGTGGGCTGGTTTGTGTTCCTGGCGACGGCGCTGCTGCTGTTCGGCTTCGGCTATTACATCTACCACACGGCGGAACGCAAGGGCTGGTTCAAGATCAAGGCGCCGTTTTTTGCCTACGTCCAAAGTTCCGCCGGCTTGAACGTGGGTGACCCGGTTTATTTGATGGGTTTTCCAGTCGGGCAAATCACGCGTATTCTGCCGATGCCGCCACGCGATCTCCACAACGTCAAAATTGAATTTGAGGTGCTTGATGATTCCTTCCGTCAACTCTGGACGGGCGGTTCGTTCGTAAAAGTGAATGCCGCCGGATTTCTTAACCAGCGCCAGCTGGAAGTGACGCGCGGCACCAACGGCTACGCGCTGGTCGTCACGCAACCGGTTTCCATCCACACTTTGGAAGAGTCGAAAAATTTGATGGCCGCCGCGCCCGGCGGCTGGCAGCTCGCGCAGGATATTTTCAATGCCGATACCAATCTGCTTTTTCATGCCTATGATCACCTTGAGCAGGTTTTCAGCGAAACCAACTCTCAATTGCTGGCGACGGCGGTTCTCGAATCCAACTCCCTTTATATCTTCAACAACCAGGTAAATCGCAAACGCATCGTGGCCTCATGGGATGGGCGTCATCATCATTACAAGATTTTCAAACCCGGTGATGATACTGCGTGGTTGCGCGCCGTGGAGATGCCGCCGGTTTCCGACCAGCTGCAGGCGATGGTTTCCCAGGTGCAATCGGCATTGCCGGGAATCCTTGCGCTGACCAATAAAATTTCCACCGTGCTGGACAATGCGGCGAACGCAACCTCGAATTTGAACACCACGCTGCTTTCGGCGAACAACACCCTGATCGCCGCGCAGCCGGTCGTCACGAACTTGGCCGTCATCAGCGGACAATTGCGTGAACCGGGCGGGCCGATGGTCTGGGCGCTGGGCACGAATGGCAACAGCCAGATCCAGGGTGCTCTGACCAATGTGAATTCACTGCTGGTGAACACGGACACGAACCTGGCGGCGATCCTCATCCAACTCGCCGACATCACCAGCAACTTGAACGCTCAGGTGCAGGCGAACACGAACATGCTCGGCGGAATCTCCAAGGCGGTCACCGACGCGGATGATCTGGTGCAGGGCTTGAAGCGGCACTGGCTGCTGCGTTCGGCGTTCAAGACCAAAGACACCAACGCGCCCTCGACCACCGTGCAGCCATTGCTGCCGCCGAGAATGCGCTAGCGGGGTGCCACAAGAATGCGATCAACCACGAAACGCACGAACTATAACTTATGGTCGTTGCAGCGGGCTCATGCCCTCGCTCCGGTGTGAATTTTGCAGGAGACGAGGTAACGAGGCTCATTTCAATTCCGAGGCTTTAGTCAGCGTCTCCACACGTCGTCTCCTGCAATTTTAGGAATGCCCGCCCGTCATCGGAGCGCGGATTGTCCCAATCCGCAGCGCGTGGCCAGTCCAACACGCTTGAAAAATCCTACGCTGTCAGGTCTGGCGCAGCCGCTGCGAGTTAGGACAACTCGCGCCCCGCCTGATAATAGTTTCTCGACCGCCCTCACGGCACGGTGACAACACATCGCTAACCTTGGAGTGACAAGACATGGTTAACACATTTTTCATAGGCTGGGCAGTTTTCTGCGGATATGCCGTGGAAAATTACTTCTCTGATTGGGGAGCGTGTCCGGTTGATTCGCGCATTGCTCCGAAGGCAAAAGTCGGTCAAACAATGCTGTCAAGAAGCGCAGGTCAGCCGGACGACGGCTTGGAAATGGCGGCAGCGGTTTTGGCGCGAAGGCCGCCGCGGCTTGCACAACCGGTCGCGGCGTCCACACCGGATGCCACGGCAGACCGCGCGGGTGTGGGTGCGCCGCATCGAGCGCTTGCGCCGCCAGCATCCAGACTGGGGCGCGAAAAAACTCCGGGCGGTGTTGCGCCAGGTCTGGGGACAGCGCGCTTTGCCTTGTGAGCGCACGCTGGCTCGCTGGGTGGCGCGGCTGGGTTTGGTGCGGCGACGCCGGCCTCGGCCACGCAAGGCTGGGCGAACACTGCATCCGACCCTGACCACGGCCCGCCGCGCCAACCAAGTATGGACGGTGGATTTCAAAGGGTGGTTTCGGACGGGGAATGGGACGCGCGTCGAACCATTGACGGTGCGCGATCTGTTCAGCCGTTACGGTTTGGTGGTGCGGTTGCTGGCGAACCAACGCTGGCAGCCGGTGCAGGCGGTGTTTCGCGGGCTGTTCCGGAAAAACGGGATGCCAGCCGTGATCCGGGTGGACAACGGCGGGCCCTTTGCCTCCAACGGGCCGGCGGGATTGTCGCGCTTGAGCGTGTGGTGGCTGCGGCTGGGTATCCGTGTGGAGTTCACCCGCCCGGGTCATCCCGAGGACAACGGGGCGCACGAGCAGTTTCATCGGGTGCTCAAGCGGGAAACGCTCCAACCACCGACGCGCACGCGGCAGGGACAACAACACCGGAGGAGCGGCTGGTTGCAGTGCTATAACCAGGAACGACCGCACGAGGCGTTGGGACAACATGCGCCCGTGAAGTTTTATCGGAAGCGTGGGCGGCATTATCCGCAACCGTTGCCACCGGTAAAGTATCCGGCGGACTGGACGGTGCGCCAGGTTCGCAGCAACGGCGAGATTCGATGGCAAGGCCGACGGCGATTTGTCGGCGAAGCGTTCGTTGGACAACCCGTCGGGTTGAAGCGACTGCGGCGCGGAGTGTGGGGCGTGTATTTCCTCCATTTGCGGATCGGACAGCTGCACGACGCAGATACCGGAGCGATGCGCCCGATGGTGTATCAGCATCGGCGGCGAGGTCATCCGAAAACCAAAGTGTAAGCCATGTGTTGTCATCCAAGTGTTAGCGATGTGTTGTCACCGTGCCCACCCCGGCCCTCTCCCCCGAGGAGAGGGAGAAACGGTTCCCGCGTCTTGGAAAAATCCAGTGCTGAATTGGCCGGGCACGCGATCGAGAAACGGAAAGCGTGCATTGGCCATTCCCTCTCCTGGGGGAGAGGGCAGGGTGAGGGCGGACGTTGAAATCACTTCTGAAAAATTCCGCCACTGGATTGGCCGGACGCTAAACCGAATCACCGAAAGCGGGCCAGGTTAAAAGCCTCTCCCCGGGGAGAGGACGTGGGTGAGGGCGGGCGTCAAAACCAAATTCTTCCCCGGCTCATCCGCCCCAAACTGATTTTGGCAGCGCAGTTTCATCGCGCTTTTCACGGCCAAATCCGGGTCCACCCGGGTCCATCCAGGGTCGAAGTTTTTGGGTCTGATGAAAAATTTAAGTTGCGCAACCGGCATCGTGCAGCTTAAGAGTTTGCTCATTGCATGGGTAAAATACTTATCATCGCGGAAAAGCCGTCCGTCGCCGGAGACATTTCCAAGGCGCTCGGCAAGTTCGAGAAGAACGCGGACTTCTACGAAAATGACCAGTATGTCATCTCGTCGGCGGTCGGCCATCTCCTCACCATCGCCGTGCCCGAACAGTTCGAGGTGAAGCGCGGCAAATGGACCTTCGCGAATCTGCCCGTGATCCCGCCGCACTTCGATCTGCTGCCCATCGAGAAGAACGAGGCCCGGCTCAAAATCCTGACCAAGCTCATCAAGCGCAAGGACGTCACCGCGCTGGTCAATGCCTGCGACGCCGGGCGCGAAGGGGAATTGATTTTCCGTTACATCGTTCAATATGCCAAGGCCAAGCAGCCGATCCAGCGGCTCTGGCTGCAATCCATGACGCCCGCCGCCATCCGCGACGGCTTCGCGCATCTGCGCACGGACAGCGAAATGATCCCGCTCGCGGACGCCGCGACATGCCGGAGCGAATCGGACTGGCTCATCGGCATCAACGGCACCCGCGCGATGACGGCGTTCAATTCCAAGACCGGCGGTTTTCATCTGACGACGGTCGGCCGCGTGCAGACGCCGACGCTGGCGATTTTGGTCGAACGCGAGGAGAAGATTAAAAAATTCATTCCGCGCAACTATTGGGAGATTCACGGGACGTTCGGCGCGGAGGCGGGTGAATATCCCGGGCGCTGGTTCGACGAAAAGTTTGCCAGGAAGGAAGGCGACGACCAGCTCAAGCAGGAGCGCGTCTGGGACGTCGCGTTCGCCGAAGCCATCAAGGCGAAATGCCTTGGCAAGCCGGGCATCGTCACGGAGGAAAGCAAGCCGACGACTTCCATGTCGCCGCAGTTGTATGATTTGACGACCTTGCAGCGCGAGGCGAACGGGCGGTTCGGTTTCTCCGCGAAGAACACGCTCGGCCTGGCGCAGGCGCTTTACGAAAAGCACAAGGTGCTGACCTATCCGAGAACAGATTCCCGCGCGCTGCCGGAGGATTATCTGGAGACGGTCAAGACGACGATGGCGATGCTGGCGGAAACGAATTACCGCACGCCGGCGGAAACGATCTTGAAGAACGGCTGGGTGCGCCCGAACAAGCGCATCTTCAATAATGCAAAAGTCTCGGATCACTTCGCGATCATTCCCACGCTGGTTGCGCCCAAAGCGCTGAGCGAGCCGGAGCAGAAACTTTACGACCTGGTTACGAAACGGTTCCTCGCGATCTTTTATCCGGCGGCGGAATTTCTGGTGACGACGCGCATCACGCGCGTCGAGAGCGAGCCGTTCAAGAGCGAAGGCAAGGTGATGGTGAACGCGGGCTGGCTGGCGGTTTATGGCAAGGAAGCGGCGGAGTCCGACGACACGCCCAGCCTGGTGCCGGTGAAGCCGAACGAAACGGTCAAGACCGAGAAGATCGAAGTGGAGGCAAACGTCACCAAGCCGCCGGCGCGCTACTCGGAAGCGACGCTGCTCGGCGCGATGGAAGGCGCGGGAAAATTGATTGATGACGAGGAATTGCGCGAGGCAATGCATGACAAGGGTCTCGGCACGCCCGCGACGCGCGCGACGATCATCGAAGGGCTGCTCTGGGAAAAATACATCCATCGCAACGGCCGCGAATTGCAGCCGACGGCGAAGGCGTTTTCGCTCATCACGCTGCTGCGCGGGTTGGAGATTCCGCAACTCTGTTCGCCGGAACTGACGGGCGAATGGGAATTCAAGTTGAACCTCATGGCGCGCGGCAAAATGCAGCGCGACGAGTTCATGAAGGAAATCGCCGACGCGACGCGCGACATCGTGGCCAAGGCCAAGCTGCACGAGAGCGACACGGTGCCCGGCGATTACGGCAAGCTCAATGTGCCGTGCCCGAAATGCGGCGGCGAGATCCACGAGAACTACAAAAAGTTCCAATGCCAGAAATGCGATTTCGCGCTGTGGAAAATCGTGGCGAGCCGGCAGTTGGAAATTTTCGAGGTGGAGGAACTCATCACGAAAGGTGTGGTGGGGCCCTTGCAAGGTTTCCGCAGCAAGCAGGGTTTCCCGTTCGCGGCCATCATCAAGATGAATACGGAGTTCAAGCCGGAGTTTGATTTCGGCAACGACCAGAACAAAGACGGCGAGGCGAGCGCGCCAATCGATTTCACCGGCAAGGAACCGCTCGGCAAATGTCCGGCGTGCGGCGGCAATGTCTATGACGCGGGCATGAACTACGTCTGCGAGAAACAGGCCGCGCCGGAAAAGACCTGCTCCTTCCGCAGCGGCAAGATCATTTTGCAGCAGACGATCGAGCCGGCGCAGATCCAGAAGCTGCTCGCGACGGGCAAGACGGATCTGCTCAAGGGCTTTGTCTCCAAGAAAAACAACCGCAAGTTCGAGGCGTTCCTTGTGATCAAGGATGGCAAGACGGCGTTTGAATTCGCACCGCGCGAGAAAAAGGGCAAAGCCAAAGGGGGCGCGCCGAGCGAGCCGTTGCCGAAGATTGATTTCACCGGCATGGAGCCGATCGGCAAATGTCCGAGGTGCGGCGGGAATGTGTTCGACACGGAGCAGGGTTACCTCTGCGAGAAATCGCAGCTCGACGCCAAAGCGTGCAAATTCAAGATTGGCAAGGTGATTTTGGAGCAGCCGATTGAACTGGCGCAGGTTCAGAAAATTCTCGCCGAACACAAGAGCGACCTGCTCGACAAATTTATTTCCAAGGCGGGGAAGCCATTCCCGGCGTTTCTGGTGATGGACGCAAAGGGCAAGATCACGTTTGAATTTCCACCGCGCGACGAGTGAACGAGCCAGTTTTCCAATGTGAAACAAAAACTTTGGAAAAAGATTCTTCTCGGCATTGGTCTGCTTTTTCTTTTGCTGCTGGTTCTGGTCGCGCATCCTGTTTTCCATCTCGCCAAGGCCATCTGGAATGACCGGGACGAAATCACGCCGACACCGATTGGAAAAATCAATGATGCCAGCCGGTTGGATGAAACGAACGTTGCAAATTTTTGGAAAATTCCCACCGATTCCGCCGCCGCCGAACAACAACTGGCCGGACTTCTGCAATTCGCACGCACAAATCATCTGAAAGTTTCCATCGCGGGCGCGCGGCACAGCATGGGCGGCCATGTGATTTTCCCCGGCGGCATCGCGGTGGACATGCTGCCTTTTAACCGCATGGAATTGGATGCGACGAATCGCATCCTGCATGTCCAGTCGGGCGCGCGGTGGAGCGAGGTGATTCCGTTTTTGAATGCACAGGGCCTTTCGGTCGAGGTCATGCAATCAAACGACGATTTTTCCATCGGCGGCTCGTTGAGCGTCAACTGTCACGGATGGCAGTTCAATCGTCCGCCGATTGCTTCAACGGTGGAATCGTTCCGCCTGATGCTCGCGGATGGGCGAATTATGAAGTGCAGCCGCACTGAAAACTGGGAGTTATTTTCGCTCGTCTTGGGCGGCTACGGTTTGTTTGGAATCATTCTCGATGTGGATCTGCGCGTGGTGCCGAACGAGACATATAAAATTGAGCGGACCGTTGTTCCAGCGGCGGATTATGTCAGTGTTCTTGACCAAAAGACCGCGCCCGCATCCGATGTCGCGATGGTTTATGGCCGCCTAAACATGACGGCGGAAAACTTTTTACGGGAGGGAATCATCAATGTCTTTCACCGCCTGCCCGCGACCAACCCGGTTGTCACTTCGCTCAGCGAGCCGGGAAAATCCGAACTCAAGCGGGCGTTGTTTCGCGGCAGCGTGGGCGATGAATACGGGAAGCAACTTCGCTGGGACGCCGAAAAATGGCTCGACCCGTTTTTCTCCGGCAATCAGGCTGACCGAAACGCCATTTTGTATGTCCCGGCGAATTGGTATCTGGATCACACGCAAAAAAGCACGGACATCTTGATGGAATGTTTTGTCCCGCCCGCGCAATTCGAGCCGTTCCTTGAGGAACTGCGGAAAATCGTTCCCGGCAACCGGGTTGATTTATTGAATCTCACGGTGCGGCACATGAACCGCGATGACGACACGTTTTTGCGTTACGCAGACAAGGACATGATCGCGCTGGTAATGTTCTTCAGCCAGACGCGTGATGCCCAGGGTGAGGAGAACATGAAAACTGCGGCGCAGGAAATTATCGCGGCGGCGTTGCGGCACGCGGGTAGATATTACCTGCCGTATCGTTTGCACGCCACGTCCGAACAATTCGCGCAGGGCTATCCGCAGGCGAAGACATTTTTTGAATTGAAACGGAAATACGACCCCGATGAATTATTCCAGAACGAATTTTATCTGAAGTATGGAAAATGATTCATTGACGCATGGGCGTGTTCAAAGAGCAAAGGCATGTTTCCGTTTCCACCGCGCGACGAGTGACGGATTTTATGGCGCAGCCAGGGCGGTGCTTTTCAACTTGGTGGAAAACGGAAACGTGAAGGTTGGTTTTTCCGTGGCGAGGGCCAGGCCAAAACCCAGCAGGGCCTGCTGGCCTTCCGGTTCCACCTTGAGCGGCGGGAGAAACAGATTCACGGTTGCTCCCTTGAGGCTGCCGACCAAATTCTGCCAGAGTCCGTCGCCGGCATCCTTCCGCTTCAACGAGGCCAGGGTGACTTCCATTTTTGGGGTGCCGGTGGTGCGGCGGAACGTCAGGGCATTGACCCGGGCCACCATTTCGTTCATCACCCCAATCGTGCCGTTCTGATAAACAAAGTCCTTCAGGATGATGGTCACCGGGCTGGTGTGCCCGTGGCCGTTGAAACGCAACTGCACCAGGTTGACGACCTGCTGGCCGTTGGTGAGCGAGCCTTCGATCTCGACGCTGCCGCTGCCGGCATCGGCGACATTGATCGAGCCGAGCTGGTGTTTGAGGGTCCCGCCCGCCAGCAGTTCCTTCATGTGATTTTGGATGTTGTTCGTATGATCGAAAATATTCTGCTGGGAGCCGGTGCCGGTGAATTCGAATTCACAGGTGGCCGAAAAGGTCAGGCCATTGGTGCGGCAGGTCAACGAAAGGACGCGCGCACATTGGGTGTTGCCGGCGTTGGTGAAAACGAAAACCGGTGCCGGCGAAATCAACGGCACGAAATACATGAAACGGGTGATTGGATTGTCATGCGGCTCGCCATGGCCGTAATCAAACTGCAACGTCGGGCCCGTCGGCTCGGCGGCGAGTGACAGCGTTGCGAAAAGCCAGAAACCCGCCGCCATCAGCAGGCGGACGGTCGATTCGGTGGCACGCAAAATCATCGGCCGCATTCTCCCCCGGGAATGATCCGATTTCAAGCATTGAGCACCAGGCGCAGGATTGTTACACAATTGGCAACGAAAATTTACAATCATGGAACTGCACTTCAAAGAATCCGGGCGGGGCAGGGCGATCATCCTGTTGCACGGGTTGCTGGGATCCTCGGACAACTGGCATCCCATCGCTTCGCGTCTGGCGGGATCGTTTCAGGTGTTCGCCCTGGACCAGCGCAACCACGGCCTGTCGCCGCACAGCGACGAGATGGATTATCCCCTGATGGCCGAAGACCTGAATGAGTTCATGACGGCGCAGAGATTGGAAACGGCGATGGTGATCGGGCACTCGATGGGCGGCAAGACAGCGATGCAATTCGCGCTGCAATTTCCCGAACGTGTCGGGAAACTCATCGTTGCCGACATGGCGCCGCGCGCCTATACGCCGGCGTATGCAAAAATTCTGGCCGCGCAGCTCGCGCTGGATTTGAAATCATTCTCGACGCGGCAGCAAATCGAGGACGCGCTGGCGCCGGAAATTCCAGACCTGGTGCTGCGCCGTTTCCTGTTGAAAAATCTGGGACGGAATTCCGCCGGCGCATTTTTCTGGAAGATCAATCTGCGCGGGCTTGCGGAAAATGAATTGAAACTCTGTGCGCCAGTGTCGGCCACGGCGCGCTTTGTGAACCCGTCATTGTTTATCCGTGGCGGAAAATCAAATTATATCAACCCGGAAGACGAACCCCTGATCCGCGAACTGTTTCCGCAGGCTGAGATTCAGACCATTCCCGAGGCGGGCCACTGGGTTCATGCGGATGCTCCGGAAACCTTTCTGCGTCTGGCCCTGACGTTTTTGCAGGCGGAGCAAGGATTGCCTTCCTGTATTCAGCCTGTCGGGTGGTAGATGGAAGGTCCGACAGGGAACCGGCAGTCGCGGGCTGACGCTCGCGAACATGACGAATGTCCTGCTGGCCCGAATCAACGTGACCGGCTACCAGGGCGGGTTCCTCACCCAGACCAATGTGCAGGGTTCAGGGCTGGAATCGCCGAACTGATCTCGCAGCCCGATTACTTTTACTGCCAATCGGGCCGTGTTGCCCTATCCTCGGTTCACAATGACTGACGATTCAACCAGCCAGCCGGAGTTGACCGATGCATGGACCGGCAAATTCCTTGTGCATCTGGCGGCCGATCGCGGGGCTTCCGTTTATACGCAGCGGAATTACCGGCAGGCGCTGACGGAATTTTTGCGCTGGCACCGGGAAGAGCGCAAGTCGCCCCCGGTCTGGGAAAGACTTCAGCGGGATGATTTCCGCGGCTTCGTGCGCTTTCTCGGCCGGAACAAATTGAGCCGCGCGGCGGTGCAGCTGCGCTTCTCCGCGCTGCGCACGTTTTACAAGTTTCTCATCCGGCACGGCGCCGCCGAGGTGTCGCCGATCAAAAATTTGGCGCTGCCGAAACCGGAGAAGCGGCTGCCGAAATTTTTGACCTGCGAGCAGATGGAAGCCCTGCTCATCGCGCCGTTCGAGCGGTTGAAACTTCAGCAGGGGAAAAAAGCCGGCCGGCCGGTTTCCCAAATCGCCGCGTTGCGCGACGTTGCGGTTCTCGAAACCATCTACTCGTGCGGTTTGCGCGTGAGCGAGTTGTGCGGCTTGCGCGTGGACGACATTGACTGGGGCGGGCAAATCGTGCGCGTGCGCGGCAAAGGCAAAAAGGAACGGCTCGTGCCGGTGGGCAAACCCGCGTTGATGGCCATCCAGGATTATTGGAACACGTTCAAACAGCCGCCGGGCGGGACCTCGCCGATTTTTTTTGCGGAGACCAAAAAACGCGCGCCGCTCAGGCCATTGCAACTTTCCCGCCGGTTGAAGAACTATCTCGCCATCGCCGGATTGGATCCCGGGTTGACCCCGCACAAGCTGCGGCATAGTTACGCGACGCATCTGCTGGACGCGGGCGCGGATCTGCGGAGCGTCCAGGAGCTGCTCGGCCACGCGCATCTGGTCACGACGCAGGTTTACACGCACGTCACGACGGAACGGTTGAAGAAGGCCTACGACGCAGCGCATCCGCGGGCATAAGCCCTGGAAGGTTTTACCGTGGTGGCCAATGGAGGGTGTGTTTAGGACAATTTCGGCACATCAAAATGATTTTAAAAAGTGTTTAATCCCACCGCGAGGGTTGCTGAATCCTCGATTTAAATTATTTGATGCAAAAATGAACTGGGCATTTTCATTTCGACCGAAACTGGTGGACACGCTGAAAGGTTATTCGGCGCAGACTTTTTCCGCCGACCTCACCGCCGGGCTGATCGTCGGGATCGTGGCGTTGCCGCTGTCCATGGCTCTGGCGATTGCGTCGGGGCTGAATCCCGAAATTGGGATTTTCACGGCCATCATTGGGGGCTTTCTGGTTTCGGCGATGGGCGGGTCGCGGGTGCAAATCGGCGGGCCGGCGGGAGCCTTTGTGCCATTGCTGGCACCGGTCGTCCTCGCGCACGGGCCGGAGGCGCTCGTCGCCTGCGCGCTGATGGCGGGCGTGATCTTGTTCGTGATGGGGGCCGGCAAACTCGGCACGATGATCCGCTACATCCCGTTTCCGGTGGTGACCGGCTTCACGAGCGGCATTGCGATCATCATCATGAGCACGCAGATCAAGGACTTCTTCGGCCTGCAAACAAAACTGCCCCCGGACTTCCTAGGCAAGCTGCGCATCTTGGCGGAAGGGTTTCAGCCGAACCTGCCGACGGTGCTGCTGGCCGTGGCCGCAACGGTCGCGATCTGGTTCTGGCCAAAAAAAATCGGGCGGCGATTGCCGGGTTCGATGGTGGTGGTGATTCTGGCGGCGCTGGCTTCGGTGGCTTTCCAGTTTCACGAAAAATTCGGGATCGCGACGCTCGGCTCGCAGTTTGGCGCGATGCCCCGCGCACTGCCATGGCCGCACTGGCCGTCACTGTCCCTGGAGGCCTGGCGCACCCTGGTGCCGACAGCATTGACGGTGGCTGTGCTGGGTGCGATTGAATCGCTCCTGTCAGCGGTGGTGTCGGACGGGATGATCGACGACCGGCATGATTCAAATCAGGAATTGATGGGGCAGGGGATCGCGAACATGACGATGGGGATCTTTGGTGGAATGCCGGTGACGGGGGTGATCGCCCGCACGGCCACCAATGTGCGCAGCGGCGGACAGACCCCGGTGGCGGGAATGATTCATGCCGTGACGTTGCTGGTGATTCTGCTGGTGGCAGCGCCGCTGGCCAAAAACATTCCCATGGCCGCGTTGAGCGCGGTGCTGGTGGTCGTGTCGCTGCGGATGGGCGAGTGGCACCAGTTCGTGCGGCTCAAACGCTGGCCACGGAGTGACGTGGCGGTTTTTTTATGCGCGTTCGGTCTGACGATCGCCGTGGACCTGCCGACGGCGGTGGGGGCGTCGCTGATCCTGGCGTCGGCGCTGCTGGTCAAGCGGCTGTCAGAAACGACGCAAGTCATCGCGGATGCGGATGTCACGCAGGCGAATGCCCCGGGGCAGACGATCGCGGGCAAAATCATCCCGGAGGGTGTCATGGTGTTCCGCATTTTTGGCGCCTTCTTTTTTGGCGCGGCGGACAAATTGGAGTCATCGTTGCGGCGGTCGGGCCAGCTGCCCGAGGTCTTGATTCTAAGGATGCGCGATGCGCTGGCGCTGGATGCAACCGGACTGGACGCGCTGGAGGATTTATTTGAAAAATTGCAGAAGCAAAAGAAGCAGCTTATCCTCTGTGCGCCGCATTCGCAGCCGCTATTCGCCCTGACGCGAGCAGGTTTTATTGACCGGCTGGGCCTGGATAACATCTGCGGGGACATGGATGCCTCCCTGGCACGCGCCCGGAAGATCCTCGCGGAGAAGCACGGGAAACCGGTTTGACGGGACGACCAAGAAAAAAATAAATTGTGTGTTGACATGAAACTGGTCGTTTCATAATTTATGCGGCGTAGCAAGTCAGTAAAAAGTCAAGTCACCGATTTCCCCTCGGATTTTCAGGAGAAAATAAATGAGGGGATTGGTTTTTTGTCGTTTTGCGCATTGCTGCGGGTTTGACTAATGATTTTTGTGCGCCCATGTAGCTCAGTTGGTAGAGCACGTCCTTGGTAAGGACGAGGTCATCAGTTCAATCCTGATCATGGGCTCCATTAAAAAATAACGAGCAGAGAACGAAACATTAACGCAGGAGAATAAAATGGCTAAAGAGCAATTTCAAAGAACGAAACCGCACGTCAACGTCGGCACGATTGGTCACGTTGACCATGGCAAATCCACTTTGACCGCGGCGATTGTCCACACCCAAAGCAAAAAAGGTCTGGCTCAGCCGATCTCTTATGCCGATATCACCAAGGGCGGCACGGTTCGTGACGACACGAAGACCGTCACCATCGCCGTCTCGCACGTTGAATACGAAAGCGCGACCCGTCACTACGCGCACGTTGACTGCCCCGGCCATGCGGATTATGTGAAGAACATGATCACCGGTGCCGCGCAGATGGACGGTGCGATTCTCGTCGTCAGCGCCGCCGACGGCCCGATGCCGCAGACGCGCGAACATATTCTGCTGGCCCGCCAGGTCGGCGTGCCGGCCATCGTGGTTTTCCTGAACAAGGTTGACCTCGTGGACGACAAGGAATTGCTCGACCTCGTCGAAATGGAAATCCGCGACCTGCTCACGAAGTATCAATTCCCCGGCGAAAAGACCCCCATCGTTCGCGGCAGCGCCACGGCGGCCATGGAAAACAAACCCGAAGGCGAAAAAGCCATTCAGGAATTGTTGGACGCGGTTGACGCGTTCATCCCGTTGCCCACGCGCGAAGTGGACAAACCCTTCCTGATGTGCGTCGAAGACGTGTTCAACATTGAAGGTCGCGGCACCGTCGTGACCGGTCGTGTGGAACGCGGCGTCCTCAAGAAGATGGAAGAAGTGGAAATCGTCGGCTTGAAAGACACGGCCAAAACCACCGCGACGGACATCGAAATGTTCCGCAAGCTGTTGGATTCGGCAAGCGCGGGCGACAACGTCGGCGTTTTGCTGCGCGGCACCAAGAAGGACGACGTGGAACGCGGCATGGTCCTGGCCAAGCCCGGTTCCATCAAGCCGCACACGAAGTTCAAGGCGGAAGTTTACGTCCTCTCGAAGGATGAAGGTGGCCGTCATACGCCGTTCTTCACGAACTACCGTCCGCAGTTTTATTTCCGCACCTCGGACGTGACGGGCACGCTGACGCTGCCGACGGGCGTGGAAATGGTCATGCCGGGCGACAACGTCTCGGTGGACATCGAAATGCAGAAGCCGGTCGCGATGGAAAAAGGTCAGCGCTTCGCGATCCGCGAAGGTGGCCGCACCATCGGTGCCGGCCGCGTGTCCGACGTCATCTCGTAACGCTTATTAAAATTCGGGAGGCGGAGATTCGACTTCTCCGTCTCCCTTTTTGTCCGAAAGAGATTGGGCGGATACGGCAGTAGCTCAATTGGTAGAGTAGCGGTCTCCAAAACCGTTGGTTGTGGGTTCAAGTCCCTCCTGCCGTGCCAATCTGCGAGTGGAGAGGTGGCAGAGTGGTCTATTGCGGCGGTCTTGAAAACCGCTTTGGGCGAAAGCTCAACGGGGGTTCGAATCCCTCCCTCTCCGCCAGCTTACGCTGGAAGCAGGTGAGAGTGAAGACGGGTAAAATGCGCGGGGCTACGGCCCGGCAAGCTAGAAGATATTGTGAACGATTTAACAAAAATTTTGATCTGGGTGGTCGTCATCGGGGTCCTGTTCGGCCTCCTGTGGTGGAAGGGGCAAATCCGCCGCCTGTCGGTCTATTTCCAGGAGACGCGCGAGGAACTGAGAAAGTGTTCCTGGCCGACCGTGGAAGAGCTGAAGGGCTCCACGGCGCTCATCATCGTTTCCATCGCCCTGCTCGGGGCGTTCACCGTGGTGGTGGATTTCGTCATGAACCTGGTATTCATCAAGCTCTGATCATGCGCAATCAATGGTTCATCATCCAGACGCTGTCCGGCCAGGAAAACAAGGTCAAGGACAGCATCGAGAAACGCATCAAGTCCGACGAGATGCAGGATTACGTCAAGGAAGTCCTGGTGCCGATCGAGAAGGTTGTCGAAGTGCGCAACCAGAAGAAGACCGTGTCCAACCGCAAGTTGTGGCCGGGCTACGTTTTTGTGGACATGGTGCTGCTGGATGAGAACAACCGCATCATCGAAGCGCCGTGGTATTTCATCAAGGAAACGCAGGGCGTGATCGGGTTTGTCGGCGGCGAACCGCCGGTGCCGACGCCGGCCGCCGAAGTGGACGCCATCAAGGCGCAGATTTCCGCGTCGGAAGAAACGGAAAAACCGAAGGTCAATTTTGATGTCGGCGAGACGATCAAGATCAACAACGGACCGTTCCTGAATTTCAGCGGCGTGATCGAGGAAATTGATCCGGATCGCGGCAAGCTGAAGGTTACCGTCAACATTTTCGGACGCAACACGCCGGTCGAATTGGAATACTGGCAGATTGAAAAAGCGTGAAGATTTAACCGCTAATTTGCGCTAATCTTCGCTGATAGAAAAAAGATTATCGTCCATTAGCGAAGATTAGCGGTTTACAAAATAATTTATATGGCAAAGAAAGTTACAGGACAAATTAAACTGCAGATTGCCGCCGGTCAGGCAAATCCCGCGCCGCCCGTCGGCCCGTCGCTCGGTCAGCACGGCGTCAACATCATGGCGTTCTGCAAAGAATTTAACGCGGTAACCAAGAATGACGCGGGACTGGTGATTCCCGTGGTCATCACGGTTTACCAGGACAAGTCGTTCACGTTCATCACCAAGTCGCCGCCGGCGTCCATTCTGCTGAAGAAGGCCGCCGGCATCACCGCCGGTTCCAAAGTCCCGAACAAGGACAAGGTCGGCAAGGTGACGCGCAAACAGATTTTGGATATCATCAAGATGAAGTCCAAAGACATGAATTATTCCACGGAAGAAGCCGCCGTCCGGATCATCTCCGGCACCGCGCGCAGCATGGGAATTGAAGTTGTCGGTTAATTAAACATCAAACCGCGGGAGAGCCAAAAGCTCGCATGCACCGCACCAAAACACATGGCCAGTAAACGATTCAAGAAAGCACTCGAAGTGGTGGACGCCAAGAAGGCGTATGTATTGAAGGACGCCGTCGGCGTTCTCGCAAAATTCCCGAAGGCGAAATTCAACGAGACGATTGATCTCGCGTTCCGTCTCGGCGTTGACCCGAAGCAATCCGACCAGATGGTTCGCGGCACGGTTCCGTTGCCCCACGGCAGCGGCAAGACGGTGCGCGTCCTGGTGTTCGCGCGCAGCGGCGCGGCGGCGGACGCGGCCAAGGCTGCCGGTGCGGAAAACGTCGGCTTCGAGGACATGATCGCCAAGTGCGTGGGTGGCTGGACCGATTTCGATGTGGCGATCGCCACGCCCGATGCGATGATCGAAGTCCGCAAACTGGGCAAGGTGCTTGGACCGCGCGGCCTGATGCCGAATCCGAAAACCGGCACGGTGACCGAAGACACGGCCAGGGCGGTGAAGGAAGTCAAAGCGGGCCGGGTTGAATTCAAGACGGACAAGGCGGGCAATGTTCACGTGGTCGTGGGCAAGGCTTCGTTCAAGCCCGACCAGATCGAAGACAACGCCCGTGCGGTCATCGAGGCCGTCGCCAAGGCGCGTCCGACGAGCGTCAAGGGCATCTATATCAGTTCCTGCACGTTGTCGGCGACAATGAGTCCGCCCGTGCGTGTGGACATCCGCGAGTTCTTGAACAATTAACCAAATTTTTACCATGCGTGCAGAAAAACAAATTTTGACGAAAGAATACGCCGCGCGGTTGAACGCATCGCCGTTCTTCATCGTGGTGGGCTATCAGGGTCTCAAGGTCTCGCATCTGACCGAGTTGCGCAAACGCCTGAAAACGGCGGGCGCGGAAATTCACGTCGTGAAAAATTCCGTCTTCCGGGTGGCCGCCAAGGAAGCCGGCGTGGCGGAATTGAATGGCTCGCTGGCCGGACAAATGGCGGTCGTCACCGGGCAGAAGGACATCTCCGCGGCGGCGAAGGCGCTGAAAAATTTCGCGGCGGAATTCGACAAGCTGAAGCTCAAGTTCGGTTACTTGAACAACCAGCGCCTCGAAGAAGCGAGCATCATCGCCCTGGCGGATTTGCCGAGCATTGACGTGCTGCGCGCCAAGATCCTCGGCCTGCTGGTTGCACCGGCGACGAAGTTGGTTACTTTGATCAACACGCCGGCCGTCCAGCTGGCGCAGGTCATCAAGGCCAAATCCGAAAAGGCCTGAACCATTTCCGGTTTGAAGTTTCAAACCGGGGAACAAACAAACAACAACGTAAATCGTCGGTTCACGGGCCGTGGACTGAAATTCGCCGAGGCTGAGGCGGACGACGAGACGACCGAAAGAAAAGTAATATGGCTGACTTAGCAAACATCGTGGAAGAATTGAGCAAGTTGACGGTTATCGAAGCCGCCGACCTGGTCAAACAACTTGAAACCAAATGGGGCGTTTCTGCCGCCGCGCCGGTTGCGGTGGCGGCTGCCGGTGGCGGCGGTGCCGCTGCGGCTGCTCCGGCCGAAGCGAAGGACGCGTTTGACGTGATCCTCGTTTCCGTTCCGGCGGACAAGAAGATCGCCGCCATCAAAGCGGTTCGTGAAATCAAAGCCGGCCTCGGCCTGGCGGAAGCCAAGGCGCTGGTCGAAGGCGCTCCGAAGCCCGTGCTCGAAGGCGCGAACAAGGCTGACTCTGACGCGGCCAAGAAGAAGCTCGAAGAAGCCGGCGCGAAAGTGGAAGTCAAGTAATTGTCGGTTTACCGGGGCGACGGTTCCGCGGAGCGGGGCCGTCGCCCCTTTCCCGCTAAATCGCGGGCGCAGATTTTTGAATTTTGAGTTACAATATCGGGTTCGTAAATCCGGTTCTAGTTTTGGCAAGTTCGTCGTTGAACGCGACGCCCTTGCCTTGTGTCGTTAAGTAGAAATTACCGGCCGGGCGCTGTTGTCCGGCCAAACCAGAAAGTCCAAATGCCATCGAGAGCCACAGAACGTATCAACTTCGGCAAAATCAAAGAGATTGTCGTGCCGCCGAACATGATCGAATTGCAGACCAATTCCTACAAGGAGTTCCTGCAAGCCGACGCGTCTCCCAAAAAACGCCTCAAACACACGGGCCTCGAATCCGTTTTCCGCGAAGTGTTTCCCATCGAGAGCTACGATGGCAAATGCGTGCTGGACTATGATTCCTACGAGATCGGCGAGCCGAAGCTCGACTGGCTGGAATGCCTGCGCGAAGGCCTGACCTATGGCGCTCCGCTTTACGTCACCTTCCTGCTCAAGGAAGAGGCCAAGACCGCGAAGGAAGAAAAGGTGTTCATGGGCGAACTGCCCCTGATGACGCCGCAAGGCACCTTTGTCATCAACGGCGCTGAACGCGTCGTGGTCAGCCAGTTGCACCGTTCACCGGGCATCGCGTTTGAAGCCTCGCAGCATCCGAATGGAAAGATGCTGCACAGCTTCCGCGTCATTCCCGATCGCGGCTCCTGGTACGAAGCGCAGTTCGACACGAGCGACCTGCTTTACGTCTATCTCGACCGCAAAAAACGCCGCCGGAAATTTTTGACCTCCACGCTGTTCCGCGCGCTGTCATTCCTTGATGTTGAAGGCACCATCAACATGAAGAGCAAGGACAACGGCGAGAAGACCCGTGGTTCCGACGAGGAAATCCTCAAGTTGTTTTATGACATCGAGGAACTCACGGTCAAGGAAGCCGAGAAGCTCGAAGACCTCCCGAACCGGGTTCTGATCCATGACGCGACCGACGAGGAAAAAGGTCTCGTCGTGGCGCGCGCATTTGAGCCGCTGTCCAAGGCGGTCGTCAAACAGATCGCCGAACTCGGCATCACCAAAATCAAGGTCGTGGATACTTCGGTGGACGAAGGCATCATGATCAAGTGCCTCAAAAAGGATCCGGCCAAGAACGAAGAAGAGGCATTGAAAGATATTTACCGTCGCCTGCGCCCTGGAGATCCGCCCACGGCGGCCAACGCCCGTGCGTTGCTCAAGCGTTTGTTCTTCGATCCGAAGCGCTACGATTTGGGCCGTGTCGGTCGTTATAAGATCAACCAGAAGCTGGGCCTCAAGGACAAGCAAGAGTCCCGCATTCTGATGAAGGACGATCTCGTCGCCGCGACGAAGTATCTGCTCCGCCTCAAAAAGGGCGAGGGCAGCGTGGACGACATTGATCATCTCGGCAGCCGTCGCATCCGCACGGTGGGCGAATTGCTCGCCAACCAGTGCCGCGTCGGCCTGGCACGCACCGAACGCCTCGTCAAGGAACGCATGACGTTGTTTGACCAGAGCATCGAACAGATGATGCCGCAGAAGCTTATCAATCCCAAGGCGCTGTCCGCCGTGATCCGCGATTTCTTTGGCCGGAGCCAGTTGTCGCAGTTCATGGATCAAATCAACCCGCTCGCCGAATTGACCCACAAACGCCGCTTGTCGGCGCTTGGACCGGGCGGTCTCTCGCGTGATCGTGCCGGATTTGAAGTTCGCGACGTTCATCCGTCGCACTACGGCCGCATTTGTCCGATTGAAACGCCGGAAGGTCCGAACATCGGCCTCATCGCGTCGCTCGCGACCTTTGCGCGCATCAATGATTTCGGCTTTCTCGAAACGCCGTATCGCAAAGTCGAAAATGGCCGCGTCACCAATCACATTGATTACCTGACCGCCGACCGTGAAGAACAATTCATCGTCGCGCAGGCGAACTCGTTGATTGATGACAAGGGTCACTTCCTGACCGAACGCGTGGTCTGCCGTTCCCGCACCGACTTCATTGACGTGGAGCCGAACAAGGTGGATTACATGGACGTTTCGCCGAAGCAGCTCGTTTCGATCGCTGCCTCGCTGATTCCGTTCCTCGAACATGACGACGCGAACCGCGCGTTGATGGGTTCGAACATGCAACGCCAGGCCGTGCCGCTGCTCGTCACCGACGCGCCGCTGGTTTCGACCGGTCTGGAAGACCGCGTGGCGCGCGACTCGCGCGCCGTGGCCGTGGCGGATGAAGCGGGCAAAGTCGCTTCCGTCACCGGCAACCAGGTCATCATCACTTCCGACGGCAAGCTGCCGGAAACGAAGAAGAAGATTAAGCACGATCCGGAGAACGGCGTCTGGATTTATCCGATCCGCAAATTCATGCGGTCGAATGCCGCCACCTGCATCAACCAGAAAATCCTGGTTGCCAAGGGCGATCATGTCAAAAAAGGCCAGGTCATTGCCGACGGCCCATGCACCGAGAACGGCGAACTTGCGCTCGGTCGCAACGTGCTCGTGGCGTTCATGCCGTGGAATGGTTACAACTTCGAAGACGCCATCCTCATCAGCGAGAAGATCGTCAAAGAAGACATCTTCACCTCGATTCACATTGATGAATTTGAAGTGGCCGCCCGCGACACGAAGCTCGGACCGGAAGAAATCACGCGCGACATCCCGAACCTTGGCGATGAAGCGTTGAAGAATCTGGCGCCTGACGGCGTCATCCGCATCGGTGCGGAAGTGAAGCCCGGCGATATTCTCGTCGGCAAGATCACTCCGAAATCGGAAACTGAACTTGCTCCGGAAGAACGTTTGCTCCGCGCCATCTTCGGTGAAAAGGCCGCGGACGTGAAGGACACTTCCTTGAAAGTTCCGTCCGGCACCTACGGCATCGTCATGGACGTGAAAGTCTCGTCCAAGAAAGATGGCGAACGCACGGTCAAATCGGCTTCGAGCGAGGAAAAGCGCCACGCCAAGCAGATCGAGGAAGATCACAAGAAGAAGGTGGACGAATTGAGCGACCAGTTGACGGAAGCGTTGAGCAACATCCTGCTCGGCGAAAAAATTCCGCTCGACGTCGTGAATTCCGAGACCGGCGAAATCATCATCCCGGCGAACCGCAAGATCACGAAGACCTTGTTGCGCAAGCTCGCGATGGTGTATGACCGCATCGAGATCGATCCGTCGCCGATCCGCAACAAGATCAGCGAAATCATCGGCCAGTTCAAAAAACGCTTCGACGATTTGCAGATGCAATACGACGAAGAAATGGAACGCGCCGAGGCGGGCGAAGGCGTCGAAGCCGGCATCGTCAAGTCGGTGAAGGTTTATGTCGCGTCGAAGCGCAAGCTCTCGGTCGGTGACAAGATGGCCGGCCGTCACGGTAACAAGGGCGTCGTCGCCAAGATCGTGAAGCAGGAAGACATGCCGTTCCTCGCGGACGGAACGCCGGTGGAGATCGTCTTGAATCCGCTGGGTGTGCCGAGCCGTATGAACGTCGGCCAGGTTTTGGAAACGCACTTGGGCTGGGCGGCGAAGATCCTCGGCTTGAAATTCGCGACGCCGGTCTTTGACGGCATCAAGGAAAAGGACATCCGTGGCTATCTGAAGCAGGCCGGATTGCCGGAACACGCCAAGACGCATCTTTACGATGGACGCACCGGCGACATGTTTGACCAGGAGATCGTGGTCGGCTACATCTACATGATGAAGCTGGGTCACTTGGTTGCGGACAAGATTCACGCCCGCGCCGTCGGTCCGTATTCGCTCGTCACCCAGCAGCCGCTGGGCGGCAAGGCGCAATACGGCGGCCAGCGCTTCGGCGAAATGGAAGTGTGGGCGATGGAAGCCTATGGCGCGGCTTACACGTTGCAGGAACTCCTGACCGTGAAATCCGACGACGTCCAGGGCCGCACGCGCATCTATGAAAGCATCGTGAAAGGTGACAACTCGCTCGAGGCGGGCATCCCCGAATCGTTCAACGTGCTGGTGAAAGAAATGCAGTCGCTTGGCCTCGATGTGAAGGTCGGTTACACCAACCCGGTGGACCAGCCCGCTGAAGCCATCACCGAACTGTCGACCGTTAGTTAATTGAAGGAAATTTGCGTATGACCAACAGTAAAGAAAACGCCCGCGAATTGCTCGGCTTGGAAAAAGTCAACCAGGTGGATTACATCGGGATCACGCTCGCGTCGCCCGAAGCCATTCGTTCCTGGAGCAAAGGCGAAGTCAAGAATCCCGAAACCATCAACTACCGCACGTTCAAGCCGGAAAAGGGCGGCCTGTTCTGCGAACGCATCTTCGGTCCGGTCAAGGACTGGGAATGCTCCTGCGGCAAGTATAAGCGCATCAAACATCGCGGCATCGTCTGCGACCGTTGCGGCGTGGAAGTGACCATGGCGCGCGTGCGCCGTGAGCGCATGGGCCACATCGAACTGGCCGTGCCGACGTGTCATATCTGGTTCTTCAAGTGCATGCCCTCGCGCATCGGTCTGGCGCTGGACATGACGGCGCGCCATTTGGAACGCGTCATTTACTACGAAGATTATCTGGTCATCGATCCGGGCAACACCCCCTTGAAGCAGCATCAATTGCTGAGCGAACTCGAGTGCCGCGAAGCGCGCGAGACTTACGGCGCGGAAGCGTTCGTTGCCAAGATGGGCGCGGAAGCCGTGCGCGAAGCGATGGAACGTGTGGATTTGGTCAAAGGTGCGCAGGAACTGGAACGCGCCATGACCGAAACCAAGAGCAAACAGATCCGCAAGAAGCTCGCGAAACGCATCAAGCTGTTGCAGGGTTTGCATTCCTCAAAGAGCCGTCCGGAATGGATGATTCTCACGGTGCTGCCGGTGATTCCGCCGGACCTGCGCCCGCTCGTGCCGCTCGAAGGCGGACGTTTTGCGACGTCTGACTTGAACGATCTTTACCGCCGCGTCATCAACCGGAACAACCGTCTCAAGACGTTGCTCCAGCTCAAGACGCCCGAAGTCATCATCCGCAACGAAAAGCGCATGTTGCAGGAAGCCGTGGATGCGTTGTTCGACAATGGTCGTCATGGTCGCCCGGTCACCGGCGCGGGCAATCGTTCCTTGAAATCTTTGAGCGACATGCTCAAGGGCAAGGGCGGTCGTTTCCGTCAGAACCTGCTCGGCAAACGCGTGGATTACTCAGGCCGCTCCGTCATCGTGATCGGACCGGAACTGAAGTTGAACCAGTGCGGTCTGCCGAAGAAGATGGCGCTCGTGTTGTTCGAGCCGTTCATCATCCGCCGCTTGAAGGAACTCGGTTACGTTCACACCGTCCGCAGTGCGAAGAAGATGATCGAACGTCAGACGCGCGAAGTGTGGGACGTTTTGGAAGAAGTCACGAAGGGTCATCCGGTGCTGCTCAACCGCGCGCCGACCTTGCACCGTCTGTCCGTGCAGGCGTTCGAACCGATGCTGATCGAAGGCGAAGCGATTCGTATTCATCCGCTGGTCTGCACCGCCTACAACGCCGACTTCGACGGTGACCAGATGGCCGTTCACGTGCCGCTGTCCGTGGAAGCGCAGATGGAAGCGCGTCTCCTCATGATGGCGACGAACAACATCTTCTCGCCCTCGTCCGGCAAGCCGATCATCACGCCGACGCAGGACATCACGCTCGGCTGCTATTACGTCACCGCCGAACCGCGCAAGGCTGCGCCGGCGAATTCAAACGACCTGCCGTTGTTCGGTTCGAAACTGGAAGTCCAGTTCGCCTATGACGACGGCGCGTATAAGACGCACGAGCGCATCCGTCTCGCAAATCCCGACCTCGGCCGCAAGACCGTTTTCGGCGATCCGAACAAGAAGATCATCGAGACGACCGTGGGCCGTGTATTGTTCAGCGAGATCTGGCCGGACGAACTCGGCTTCTACAACCGCGCCGCCGGCAAGACCCAGCTCGGCGACCTGATCTGGAAATGCTACAAGTTTGCCGGTCACGAAAAGACCGTGATCATGCTCGACAAGCTCAAGGAACTCGGCTTCCGCGAAGCGACGAAGTCCGGCGTCTCCATCGGCATTGATGACATGATCATCCCGAAGGAACGCGACCAGGAAATCGAAGGCGCGCACAAGCAGATTCGTGAAGTCGAGAAGCAGTATCGCAAGGGTGTCATCACCCCGGGCGAACGCTACAACAAGATCGTGGACGTCTGGACGCATTGCACCGACCAGATCTCCAGCGTCATGTTCAAGACCCTCGAGCAGAACCAGGGCAAGAAGGAATACAACCCCGTCTTCTTGATGGTGGATTCCGGCGCCCGTGGTAACAAGCAGCAGGTTCGTCAGCTCGCCGGTTTGCGCGGCCTCATGGCCAAGCCCAGCGGCGACATCATCGAGAAGCCGATTCTCGCGAACTTCCGCGAAGGTCTGTCCGTCTTGGAATACTTCATCTCGACGCACGGCGCCCGCAAGGGTCTGGCCGATACCGCGCTCAAGACCGCCGACTCCGGCTACATGACCCGCAAGCTCGTGGACGTGTCGCAGGATGTCATCATCCAGGAAGCGGATTGCGGCACGACCAACGGCATCTGGGTCTCCGCCGTCTATGAAGGCGAAGACGAAGTGGTCAAGCTGGCCGATCGGATCGTGGGCCGTTTCTCCTGCGACGACATGGTCAACCCGACGAACCCGAAGGAATTCCTCATTCGTGCGAACGAAGAGATCGACGAGGAAAAAGCCAAGCGCCTGGAATCGACGGCCATTGACCGGATGCGCATCCGTTCCGTGCTCACTTGCGAAAGCAAGCACGGCATCTGCATCCATTGCTACGGCCGCAGCCTTGCGACCGGCGCGCTCGTCAAGCTCGGCGAAGCCACCGGCATCGTCGCCGCGCAGTCCATCGGCGAACCCGGCACGCAGCTCACGATGCGGACATTCCACATCGGCGGCACCGCGGCGCAGGTGTTCAAGATTCCGCAGATCAAGTCCAAGCACGACGGCACGATCAAGTTCAATGAACTCCGCGTCGTTCAGCTGGAAGATGGCAACAACATCGTCCTGAACAAAAACGGCACGATCTCCATCCATGACGACACCGGGCGCGAACTCGAAACGCACACCATCGTCATCGGCGCAGTCATCTCCTTCAAGGATGGCTCGCAGATCAAGAAGGGCGACACGTTCGTCCAGTGGGATCCTTACAACGTTCCGATTCTTTCGGAAAAGGCCGGCAAGGTGAAGTTCCATGACATCATCGAAGGCGTGACGATGAAACAGGAAATGGACGAGACGACCAGCCAGGAAGCCATGGTCATCATCGACCACAAGGAAGATTTGCATCCGCAGATCATCATCAGCGACGACCACGGCGAAGTCGTGGCCAACTATCCGATTCCTTCCGGCGCGCACATCGTGCTCCACGAAGGCGACAAGATCGTGGCCGGCACCTTGATGGCGAAGACGCCCCGCAAGAGCGCGAAGACCAAGGACATCACCGGCGGTCTGCCGCGTGTGGCCGAATTGTTCGAAGCCCGCCGTCCGAAAGACGCGGCGGAAATCTCCAAGATCGACGGCCTCGTGGACTTCGGGGCTTCCGTGCGCGGCAAGCGCTGCATTCTCATCAAGGACACGCAGACCGGCATGGAAGAGGAGCACCTCATCCCGATCGGCCGTCACGTCATCGTCTTCAAGGGCGACATGGTCAAGAAAGGCCAGCAGCTCACCGAAGGCCCGATGGATCCGCACGAGATTCTCGACGTCTGCGGACCGCAGGAATTGCAGGAGCATCTGGTCGGCGAAGTGCAGGAAGTTTATCGTCTCCAGGGTGTGACGATCAACGACAAGCACATTGAGATCATCGTGCGCCAGATGTTGCGCAAGGTGCGCATCACCGAGGCGGGCGACACGCAGTTCCTCTGGGGCGAACAGGTGGACAAGCTCGAATTCGAGGCTGAAAACGAACGCGTCGAGAAGATGGGCGGCAAGCCGGCCGAAGCCTCCCCCGTGCTGCTCGGCATCACGAAGGCGTCGCTGGAAACCGACAGCTTCCTGAGCGCCGCATCTTTCCAGGACACGACCCGCGTGCTGACCGAGGCCGCGACCCGTTCCAAGATCGACAACCTGCGCGGCTTCAAGGAAAACGTGATCATGGGTCACATCATCCCGGCCGGCAGCGGTTTTGATTATCATCGCAAGGTGAGCATCAAGGCGCTCGTGGACATCCCGGATGAACCGGAACCCGAGCAGACCGAGGAACCGGTCGAGCACGAGAATCCGTTGCTCGCGTAAACCGAAACAATCATTCAAAGCAAGGCGTCTGGGAAACCAGACGCCTTTTTTCTTTGAGATATGGGTAAATGAACCTGGAAACAGCAGTCGAAACCCACGAAACTCACAAAAGAGACAAGGCATTGCCGAACCGCTCTATTTCACCCGGAGGGTGAATGTGGGAATGGAGGCAAAACAGGCATTTTATCTTTTTTTCGTGTATTTCGTGGTTCCTCCCTACTGCGGATTTTACGATGAATTTTGCCTGGAGGTGTCAAATTTCTTTACATGGTTTGGCGGGCTGAAAATCTCCAGGGATTTTTCATCCAGTCTGGTGGGGGCTTTGCTGCTTCCACAACTCCAAACCGGTCCACAAAAAAAGTCACCCCGAATCCGGGAACAAATTTCCTCGGGCTGCCTCTTATTTAAAGTCAATACTGTTTAACGACAGTGGTGTGAAGGCGGTCGGATATGTCCGGTTTTTTTTCGGATGTGTGCGGTCCGGGCAGCGTTCACCCCAAGGGATCGCCTAAAAACTCATACAAACAAAATAACAACCAATGGAATGAAAGTATGAAACTAAACATGGGCAAAAATCCAATCGCAATCATCCCCGGTCGTCTGGGTCTGTTCGTGCTGGCGGCGTCGCTGGCGCTGGCTTCCATCCCGGCCTCGGCCAAGGATCATCCAAAAATTGACGGCTACCTGCAGACCAACCTCGTTTCCAATCTGCCGGGCATCGCGCAATTGCAGGACACGGACCTCGTCAATCCTTGGGGCATTTCGTTCAGTGCCACCAGTCCGTTCTGGATCAGTGACAATGGCACCGGTCTCTCCACGCTGTATGCCGTCACCAATGACGCAGCCGGCTCACCAAGTGTGGTTAAGCAGGGACTCCGGGTGACGATCCCCGGCGAAGGTGTCCCCACCGGACAATTGTTCAACCCCACGACCGCTTTTAACGGCGATCTCTTCATCTTCGCCGGCGAAGACGGCACCATATCCGGCTGGCGCGGTGCACTCGGCACCACGGCGGAATTGCTGGCGTCGCGGTCCAATGCGGTTTACAAGGGTATCACCCTCGTCACCAATATGGGCACGCCCTTGCTGCTGCTCGCCAACTTCCGCGAAGGCACGGTGGATGTCTATGACACCAACATGGTCCTCACCCAGTTCGCGGACATGAAGGCGCCGGACGGCTATGCGCCCTTCAATGTTCAGAACATTGGCGACCTGGTATTTGTCACGTTCGCCAAACAGGACGCTGAGAAGCACGACGACGTTGCCGGGGACGGCAACGGTTTGATTGACGTGTTCGATCTCAAGAAAGGCAAGTTCCACCGCTTTGCCACCGGTTCGGACGCCGGCGGACATCTGGACCAAATCAATTCCCCGTGGGGCGTGGCGCTGTCTCCCAAGGGTTTTGGCAAACACAAAGACGAACTCCTGGTCGGCAACTTCGGCAGCGGCACCATCATGGTCTTCAATGCCGGTGGCCACTTCAGTGGTTTTCTCGAAGATACCGATGGCAATCCCATCTCCATCTCCGGGCTGTGGGGTCTGGCGTTCGGGAACGGCGGTCTGGGCGGTGTGCCTGACACGCTTTATTTCACCGCCGGTTTGAATGGCGAAGCCGACGGTCTGTTTGGCGGCATCGTCCCGGTGCCAAAGCAATCGAACAAGCACGGCCACTGAACATTCGATAAAATCAACCCGCATGCCGGTTGAGGGAACGAACCCCGCCGGCATGCGGGATTTTTTTTGAACGCCGCGGAGGCCGGTGATCTCAATGGCAAATCGCTCAAGCGGACGGGAAAACTGGAGCAGATAAAACTCAAGGCACTTGAGATTCTTGACCACTTGAACAATAAAACTGCCCCGGGAAACAAAATGGCCGAATTGGAAAAACTTCATGACCTGACGCAGCAGACCCTCAAGATTTGGAGTCGGAAGGGGATGTCACCTTGTCGGGATACGAAGCACGAATAGATAAATTGCCCGGAAATCCATGATGGCGACCATTTCGGCCCGATGATCCCAAGGGGGCGGTGGATGCGGAGCCAGGCCGTTCAGCCACCGTCGCAGAGCAGAGTTCCAACCATCAAGACACCACGTTTGATTTTCCGCCCGGCTTTGTGCCTTGGTGTTTAAGCTGCCGGGCTGAGCCAGTGAATCATGTTGAAACGCCCGCCATCAACCCCGCTTTCAATCAATGATGCCAGCCGCCGTGAAAGCCGCCTCCGTGGTATCCGCCGTAGTAACCCCGATGATAGCCGCCGTAGTAGCCGCGGCCAAACCCGAATGAAAGCGACACGCCCGGATAAAACCAGGGATAGTAGTAGGGCCGGGCGTAATAGTTGTTGTAATAATAGGCGCGTGTATCGGGAATCACATACACGGACGAGGCCGGAACAGTTTGCACATACGTCGGAGCGGGCGTCACGTAAGCTGTAGTGGTTGTATTATCCGGAAGGATCGCAACAGGTGCGGCAGGTGCGGCAGATGCAACAGGTGCAGGCTCGGGCTGGCTCAACATGGCGGTGATGACGTTGTCGGAAACGCCTTGCTGGCGCAGATAGAGGATCTGGTCGGCGTCCAGGCCGTAGCTGTTCCCGGAATTGCGGACGTAGGCGATGATGGTGTCGTCGCCGACCTTGGCCTGTGAAAGCTGGAGGACTTGCGGCACGCCATAGGCGAGCGATGGCGCGGCGACGCCCGGTGTGTTCTGCGCGGAGACAACGCCGGCCAGCAAGGCAAGTCCGGCAACGGTGGCGGGAAGGTTTGTCATTTTCATAAAATCACCTGTTCCATTAAACAACCGAAACTCGTTCCGGTTTCATGAATTGTCAAAAGCAGCAGGGCATATTTGCCGACAATCCTCGCTCCGGGAATGTTCAATCAAAAAGTCCGATTCATTTTATTGCGTGCTGTAATTAAGTGGCAGGTTGCCACGTCTGTTGATGCTGACGGCGGTTCATTTAACCAGTTTCGATATGAAGTTATGGTTTAAAATTACGGCTTTGCTGTGTGTAGTTGTTGGAGCGGCTCTTTCCTTGCCCGCTCAAGTGGCGGTGCCGCCCCCCGCGCCCGTTTATCAACCACTGGGCGATGCGGAACTGGATCAATTGCTGGGGCCGATTGCGATTTATCCCGATCCGTTGATCGCCCAAATCCTGCCGGCGTCCACGTTGCCCACACAAATCGTGCTGGCCAACCGTTATGTCAGCGGCGGCGGTGATCCCAACCAGATTGACCAGCAGCCGTGGGATGCGAGCGTCCTGGCGCTGGCGCGTTACCCCGAGGTTTTGAAATGGATGGATGACAATCTGGGCTGGACTACGGAACTGGGACAGGCTTTTCTGAATCAACAGCCGGAGGTGATGGAGTCCATCCAACGGTTGCGCCAGTCGGCGGCCAATTTCGGCAACCTGCAGTCCACCCCGCAGCAACAGGTGGTCAATGACGGCGGCGAAATAGAAATTGTCCCGGCCGACCCGCAGGTGATTTATGTGCCGGTTTATCAGCCGGCCCAGGTTTACTATCAGACTTGTTACGGGCCGCCTTTCGTCAGCTTCGGCTTCGGTTTTGCGATTGGCTACTGGCTGAATTGCGATTTCGATTGGGGCCACCACCATATCATTGTCTGGAATCGCGGCCATCCGCGTCCGCCTAATTGGTGGCATGAGCCTGCTCATCAGCGGGACTTCAATCATGCGGTGGTTTGGCATCCGAATTATCGTGCGGGCGCAGGGACGGTGAATCGGGGCGACCGGGGCGACCGGGGCTGGGAATCTCCGCACAACCAGTCGACGGTTGCGACGGTGGGCCGGTCGGTGTCCGATTCAGCCGCACCGCGACGGATGCCGCCGCCAGCGGCTCGTCCGGCACCACCCGTAACCCGGCCCGCTTCCGCTCCGCGATCCGAGCCGGTGGCCCGGCCCGCGCCGGCTCCCGCCGGACATTACGCTCCCATCACCCGGCCGGAATCGAGTGGTGCGTTCATCGGCATACAGAGTTCACAAGATACAAGAAATTACAGCAACCGCGGCCAACAAAGCATGCAGACACCTCCGCACGCCGCGCCCGCTTCACCGCCGGTTTCGCGCCCGGCACCAGCGCCTGCACCGCCTCTCGGTGGTGGCGGTGGTGGCGGTCATAATTCAAATCAGCCGAGGCGTTGATTTTACCATCATGAACTTCAAAAAATTATTGCCGATGAAAATAAACCTGCTCAGGTGGCGTCAGGCGCGGATGGCGGTGTTGGGATTGAGTCTGGCATTGCCGGTCTGCGTTTATGCGATCGATGAACAGATGTTCGCTTCGCCGGACGCCGCCGTCAGCGCATTGGTGACTGCGGCGATGGATCATGACACGAATGCCCTGCATTCGATTTTCGGGCCGACGGGACATGATCTGGTTTCGCCGGACGTGGTCCAGGCCACTGCGGAATATGAAATTTTTGTCCAGCGCCTGGCGGAGAAACAACAACTGCTCACCAACTCCGCAGCCAGCCTCACGCTGACGATTGGCTTCGATGACTGGCAGTTTCCCATTCCGCTGGTGAAGCAGGACGGCCAATGGTTTTTCGACACGGCAGCGGGCAAACAGGAGATTCTCGCCCGCCGCATCGGCATGGATGAAACGGGCGCGATCAATGTCTGCAACGCGTATGTGGACGCGCAGCGCGAATATGCCGGCCAGGATCGCAGGGGAGACGGGGTGCTCGCCTACGCGCAGTTCCTGCGCAGCACGCCCGGCACGCACGACGGTCTGTTCTGGCCGACAAATTCGGATGCGGAGTTAAGTCCCTTGGGGCCGTTGGTTGCTCAGGCGTGCGTGGAGGGTTATCCGCGCGCCGCCAAAATGCTGAACGACACGCAGGCGCCTTATCACGGCTACTATTTCAAGATCCTGACCCGTCAAGGCAAACACGCACCGGGCGGCAAATATAATTACATTATCAACGGCCGCATGATTGGCGGATTTGCGCTCGTCGCCTGGCCCGCTGAATGGGGCAACACGGGAATGATGACCTTCATCGTCAATCAGCAAGGCAAGATTTATCAAAAGAACCTCGGCCCGAAGACCGCGAAGATCGCCACGAGCATGGCCGCTTATGACCCGGATGATACCTGGACTTCGGCGCAGTAGTTCTTGCAGGCGGTTGCCAAAAGACGCGCGATGAACTACCGGGTGCCCCCACCGTGGCCGTCCGCAAGGACCTTGGCGGTTTATTTTCCCCGGAAAAAAGCGCATCTTGAACGCAATGAAGATTCATGAACTGAATCATGTGGCCATCCACGTGGCAGATGTGGAACGGAGCAGTGTGTTTTATCGGGATATGCTGCGGTTGGAAATGCTGCCGCGTCCGGCGTTTGATTTTCCAGGTACGTGGTTCCGGCTGGGCGCGGTGCAGGAATTGCATCTCATCGGCCGTCACGGGCCGGTGGCGGTCATCGATGGCAACCATCATTTTGCGTTGCGCGTGGATGACATCGCAGCGTGGGAAAAACATCTGCGAGCGGCCGGCGCGGAATTCGTTTCCCGGCTGCGTCCGGATGGGGCGTCGCAAGTTTTTTTGCGCGACCCGGACGGGCATTTCATCGAGTTGTTTTCATTCTGACCGCCCGGGCGCGACGGGCGCCAAAACATTTTATTTTCATCGGTGGTGCGAGTTTGCCATGCTCCAGGCAGCCGGATTGGATTTGGGCCCGCCGGAATTCGCTCCGTCGGGCTTGACGGGAATTGGCCGGCGGCCGGCAGAGCGGATTTGAACTTTCTGGAAGGCCGTCGGTTTTTTATGCGTGTTTATCGGGGTTAATCCGTGGTTCAGAGGCCGTCCGCGTCCGGCGAACGCGGTTTTGGCGCAGGCAACATAAAAAACGTGGAAATAATTGTTGCAAGGAAAATCGTGTTTGATATATTCCGCGCTCCATTTGACCGGAACAAGTGTGCCGGGATTTGGCCAAAATACTTTTAAGATGCCGACAATCAATCAACTGGTCCGCAAGGGCCGCACTAAAGTCAACTACAAGTCCAAGTCACCCGCCTTGGATGGTTCGCCATTCCGTCGTGGCGTCTGCATTCAGGTCATGACGCGCACGCCCAAGAAGCCGAACTCGGCGATGCGCAAAGTGGCGAAGGTTCGTTTGACGAACGGCTACGAAGTTATCGCCTACATTCCGGACGAAGGACATAATTTGCAGGAACACAGCATCGTGCTCATCCGTGGTGGCAAGGTGAAGGATTTGCCCGGTGTGCGCTATCACATCGTGCGCGGCACGCTCGACGCCGCCGGTGTTGAAAAGCGCCGCGTGAGCCGTTCCAAGTATGGCGTGAAACGCCCGAAGGTCAAAGCCGCCGCCTAGTAAACTTTTAACAACCTAACGATTTAATAATTCATGTCCCGCAGACGTCAAGCAACCAGAAGGCCCGTTAACAAGGATGGGAAATTCCAGAGCACGCTCGTGGCGCGCCTGGTCAACACCATCATGCAAGGCGGCAAGAAGAGCACGGCGGAACGCATCGTCTACGGTGCGTTCGACAGCATCTCGGAAAAAAATCCGGCGAGCAACCCGATCGAAATCTTGCAGCGCGCGGTGGACAATGCCAAGCCCCGCATTGAAACGAAAGCCCGCCGCGTCGGTGGCGCCACGTATCAGGTGCCGCTGGAAATTCCTTCGGATCGTCAGAATGCGCTCGCGCTCCGCTGGATCGTGGATTTCGCGGATGCCCGCAAAGGCACGCCGATGGGCGTCGCGCTGGCGGCGGAGATTTTGGAAGCCTATCAAGGGCAGGGGAACGCCATCCGCAAACGCGATGAGGTTCATAAGATGGCGCAAGCCAACAAGGCATTTGCACATTTCCGCTGGTAGAATATAGTTGGAATAATTTTTGCGCCCCAGCATGGTGCTGGGGCGTTTTTAGTCTGGTAAATCAACGAATTTAGAAATCATGAGTGCAGCAGCGACAGAACCCGTCAAATCGGTGAACGCACCGGGCCGTCAATATACGATGGAGCGCACGCGCAACATCGGCATCGCCGCGCACATTGATGCCGGCAAGACCACGACGACCGAGCGTATTTTGTTTTACACCGGACTGATCCACAAGATCGGGGACGTGGATGATGGCAATACGGTCACCGACTGGATGGAACAGGAAAAGGAACGCGGCATCACGATCACATCTGCCGCCGTCACCTGTTTCTGGACGCAGAAATGCGCCAAGCCCGGCGAAGACAAGATTTACAAGGCGTTCAAGGACATCACCCATCGCGTCAACATCATTGACACGCCCGGCCACGTGGATTTCACCGCGGAAGTCGAACGCTCCATGCGCGTGCTCGACGGCGCGGTTGCCGTGTTCTGCGGCGTCGCGGGCGTGCAGCCGCAATCCGAAACCGTCTGGCGTCAGGCGACCAAATACAAGGTCCCGCGCATCGCGTTTGTCAACAAGATGGACCGCATCGGCGCGAACTTTGAAAACGCGTTGAACGACATGCGCACAAAACTGCGCGCGTATGCCTTCCCGATTTTCCTGCCGCTGGGCCAGGGCCCGTGCGAGTTTGAAGGCAAACCAGTCGAAGGTGGCTTTGAGGGCGTGATTGATATCGTCAACCAGAAAACCATTTATTGGGGACCCGGCGAGGCCAACGAAGGCCTCAATTACGAGATCCGGGACATTGCTCCGGCAGATCAGGAACGCGCCACGGCCGCCCTCGCGGAATTGATTGACGCCGTCTCCAACAAGGACGACGAGATTGCCAACCTGGTGCTCGAGGAAAAGCCGATCACCGCGCCGCTGCTCAAGGCGGCCATCCGCCGGCTCACCTGCAAGATTGAACTGGTGCCCGTGCTCTGCGGATCGGCCTTCAAGAAAAAAGGCGTGCAGGTCTTGGTGGACGCGGTCGTGGATTATCTCCCCGGTCCGCTGGACATTCCCTGCGCGGAAGGCTTGATTCCCGGGACGGAAGACAAAATCCAGGTCGAAGCGGACGACAACGGCAAGTTCTGCTCGCTCGCGTTCAAACTCTGGACCGATCCTTTCGCGGGCAAACTGGTGTTCTTCCGCGTGTATTCCGGTCAGCTCAAGAAGGGCGACAACATTTACAATCCCCGCACGCGCAAACGCGAGCGCGTCAGCCGCCTCATGGTTATTCAGGGCAGCGAACGCAAGGACATCAACGAGGTTTACGCCGGCGACATCGCCGCGCTCGTCGGTCTGCGCAACATCACCACCGGCGACACGCTGTGTGACGAAAATTTTGACGTGACGCTTGAACCGCCGACGTTCCCCGAGCCGGTCATCTCGATGGCCGTCGAACCGAAAACCAAGCAGGATCGCGACAAGATGTCCGAAGGCTTGCAACGTCTCGCCGAAGAAGATCCGACGTTCCGCTGCTTCACGAACGAAGAAACCAGCCAGCTCATCATCGCGGGCATGGGCGAGTTGCATCTGGAAATCATCATCGACCGTCTCAAGCGCGAATTCAAAGTGGAAGCCAACACCGGCGCGCCGCAGATCGCGTATCGTGAAACCATCACGAAGGAAGCGGAAGGCGAAGGTAAATTCATCCGTCAATCCGGCGGTCGCGGCCAATACGGCCACGCTTGCATCAAAGTTTACCCGAATGAAAAGGGCAAGGGCGTCGAGGTCGTTGACGAAATCGTCGGCGGCGCGATTCCGAAGGAATTCATTCCGAAGGTTATTGACGGCATCGAAGAAGCCATCAAGAGCGGCGTTTACGCTGGCTACCAGGTCATCGACATCAAGTGCGAAGTCGTGGATGGCTCGTTCCACGAGGTGGACTCGAACGAACTCGCCTTCAAGATGGCCGGCATCTTCGCGCTCAAGGATGCTTTCAAGAAAGCCGGTCCGATCTTGCTCGAACCGATCATGAAAGTGGAATGCACCACGCCTGATGAATATCAGGGGGACTTGCTCGGCGACATCAACCGTCGTCGTGGCACGATTGTCAGCATCGAAGCGAAGAACGGCCAGACCGTCCTCAACGCCCAGGTGCCGCTGGCCGAAATGTTCGGTTACGCGACGGCAATCCGTTCGCTGTCGAAGGGCCGCGCTTCCTATTCCATGGAACCGTTGACCTTCTCGCAGGTTCCGAATAGTGTATTGACTACGATTTTGGACGCGGCTGCCAAGAAACCGGCGGCGCGCACTTAAAATTAAAATTCTTTCTGCAAGAGCCGGGACTGCAAAGTCCCGGCTTTTTTGTTATGCGGAAAGGTGGCGGCGGGATGACACGACTTGCACGAGTTAGCATGAATTCAAGCGCGCTGGAAAAATTTCAAACCGTGAACCACGCCAAACACACGAATACAAATTCAAATACGCTGAAGGCGTGGTGGAAATTAGCCCGAGGCTGGTGCGGTGGTGGCCGTGCGCCAGCACCTAGCTTGGGATGATTACCTGGGGTAGGCTCGTTTCTGTTTTCATACGATTTTGGCGCGACGAGCCAACCCTGGGCTGATTTCCGCAGCATCTTCAGCGCATTGGGATTCGTGCTAATTTGTGAAATTCGTGTAAAAAAATCTTGGTGGCTGTGTGGTAAAAAGTTTTGGTGTGTTTGGCGTGGTTCGCGGTTAATTCAATTCTTTGCCGGTGGCGATTTGTCCGGGCTGCAAGAAGGTTTTGATGAGTTCGCCTTCGCCGCAGACTGTCAAGCTGGAATTTTTTTTGAACCATCTGCCCTTCCCTGATGTAAATGTTGCCGTTGCGCTTCGAAGTTTTCGGTTGAATTTCTCGATGTGAAGTTTCGCCGAAGTCAAGGCGGGCGTTGCGGAATTGAGCGCGGAAGATCGGTGCATCGCCGCTGGCGCCAGGCTGACTTTACTGCTCAATGATTTCGGTGATGCTGTCGGTGTCAATGCGCACTGACTCGGACGCACCGAAGTGAATGATGAGCCGGTAGTCGCGCGGTGCGCCGACATCCCTGGGTTCGCGGAAGGTGTAGCGCGCGCCGTTGTTCAAACGGACTGCGAATGGTCGGAACGGCCGGCGTTCGATGAGTTCTTTGATCTCCCGAACTTTCATGGCGCAAATTTACGCTTTAGGACGTCCTTCGCAAGTCCAAAGCACGGCTTGCGCTGCGCCCATGCAAGCGCGGTTCGACGCATCGAGTTTTCTTCAAATTCGCTTTTACGCGAACCTCGTCCTTGACGGCCTGCACATCCAAGAGAGCCACCTCGCCATGATCGGCCTGCTCTATGCCGATGGCAATCTCGCGGCGCAATTCGTCATGGCGGAATCGCCGCACGTCCTGGGATTCGCCCAGCCAGCGATACAATTCCCAGCGGTCTTGCGCCGTCAGTTGTTCCGCAGCCGTTTTGAATTCGGTCACCGTGCTCATGATTCGAAAATAATCGCGCTCGAACGGCGCGTCAACCGTTGAGGCGGTCTTTCGATCTGCCAGGCGAACCAAAATTCCTTCAAAAAATTATTGCACCGGGGAGCAATATTGCTACACTTCGCGTCCGCTTTGAAAGATTGAAGCGGAAAATTTAACACAACCATAACTATACAATCGCTCTTTATATGGCTGCACAACGCATCAGAATCCGGCTCAAGGCCTATGACCATCGCGTCATCGACCAGTCCGCTCGCGAAATCGCGGACACTGTCAAACGCACTGGCGCTCGCGTCGCCGGGCCCATCCCGCTGCCGACCCGCATCGAACGTTTCACCGTTCAGCGCTCGCCGCACTCGGACAAAAAATCGCAGGAAACCTTCGAGCAGCGCACGCACAAGCGCCTCATCGACATCCTCGATCCAACGGCCAAGACCGTGGACGAATTGAAGAAACTCAATTTGCCCGCCGGCGTGGACATCACCATCAAAATTTGATTTAAGGAATACCATGCCACTCGGACTTTTAGGAAAAAAACTCGGACACACGCGCGTCTATGACGCCAGCGGCAACGTCACCCCGGTGACCGTTGTGCTCTGCGGACCCAACCGCGTGTTGCAGGTCAAAACACAAGGCGGCAAGGACGGCTACAATTCCGTCCAGCTCGGCTTTGACGACCAGAAGGAACAGCGCCTGACGAAGGCGTTGCTCGGCCACATCAAGAAACAAAACGGCGCAGCGGTGAAACGCATCCGTGAGTTCCGCGATTTCTCCAAAGACGTGAAGCCCGGCGACATCGTCGGACCGACGCTGTTTTCTGTCGGTGATTTCATTGACGCCATCGGCACGACCAAGGGTCGCGGCTTTGAAGGCGTCGTAAAGCGCCATCGGTTCGCCGGTGGTGATTCCACCCACGGCGCCAAGGGCTGGCATCGCCGCTCCGGCGCCATCGGTCAGCGGTTGTTCCCCGGCACCGTCATGCGCGGCATGAAGATGCCCGGTCACATGGGCCAGGACACGCGCACCACGCAGAATCTCGAAGTCATCCAGGTTCGTGAATCCGACAATCTGCTGCTCATCAAAGGATCGATTCCCGGCGCGGAAGGCGATTACGTCGTCATCCGCGAATCCAAGAAGCGTCCGAAGGGCTGGAAGCCGCCGGTCAGCATCTCCAACAAGAAAAAAGCCGCTGATAAAAAGGCCGCCGCCGCTCCCGCAGCAGCAAAGAAATAACGCGCCATGAAAATTGCCATTAAAAATTTAGAAGGAAAAAATCAGGGCGAACTGGAAGTAAAGTTCGAGATGATTGAAAACGGACGCGGCACCCAGGCCGTGCACGATGCAGTGACCGCCTACCGGGCGGCGCAACGCAGCGGCACCGCCTGCACCAAGACCGCCGGCGAAGTCCAGGGTTCCAACAAGAAGCCGTGGAAGCAAAAAGGCACCGGTCGTGCCCGCGCCGGTTCCGTTCGCTCACCGTTGTGGGCGGGTGGTGGCGTGGTGTTCGGCCCGAAACCCCGCGACTTCAGCAAGACGATCTCCAAGAAGACCAAGCAGCTCGCGCTGCGCAAGGCTTTGAGCGAACGCATCAAGCTGGGCGACGTGGTCATCGTGGACGATCTGAAATTGTCTTCGCCCAAGACGAAGGATTTCTCCAACATCATTGACAAGCTGGAGCTGCAAGGCACCACACTCATCGTGGCGGCGGCGGACAAGAATCTCACGCTCGCCTCGCGCAACATCTCCTACGTCACCATGACCACGGGCGATCTGCTGAACACCTACGACATTTTGCGGCCGGACAAATTGCTCTTCACCAAGAGCGCGTTTGAAGCCGTTGAAGCCCGTCTGACCAACGAATAACATGAACCCTTTCGAAATCATCAAGACCGTCCGCCTGACGGAAAAAGGCACGCGCCAGGGCGAAAAGTATAACCAATACACCATCGTGGCCGACCGCCTCGCAACCAAGCCGCAGATCCGGCAGGCCGTGCAGGAACTGTTCAAGGTCAAGGTCACCAAGGTCAACACGCTCAATGTGCGCGGCAAGGCCCGCCGCAAGCGCACGTCGCAGGCCGGCAAGGCGCCCGACTGGAAGAAAGCGATCGTCACGTTGAAAGACGGCGACAAGATCACTTTGACCTAGTCCGGATTTGAATTCACGAACGGCGCGGAATTTTTTCCGCGCCGTTTTTTTGTTTGGGCAATCCACTGCATAAACGCAGAGGCGCAGAGGACGCGGAGAGCCGCAAAGGGAAACCAGAACAGTAGCGCCCGAAAAGGTGAATGCTGATTGGTAGGCCAAACTCTGCGTCTCTCCGCGTCCTCTGCGTTCTCTGCGTTGAGTTCAGCCCGGCTCGGACAGCCGTTGTCCTTGCGGTTCCGGCACTATCTTTCCGTCGGCTGCCGCTGTGAATAACTCAACATGGCGCGGCGGCGGCTGGCGGCGTAAGTATGTAGCAGCCGACGTGAGGAGGCTCTGACTGACTTGCGGTTTAAGCGCGCGTTCAGAATTCACTTGCGCCGCCTTAATCGTAAATGATGAGCCTCGTCACCTCGGCTGCTACGAAACAACGATGAACCGGATTTTGCATGTGGACGGCGACAGTTTCTTTGCGAGCTGCGAAATCGCGCTCGACGAAAAACTGCAAGGTCGTCCCGTGTGGGTCGGCGGCGGGCGGAATGGCGACGGGATTGTCATCGCGGCCAATCGCGTGGCGAAAAAATTCGGTGTCAAGACCGGCATGGCATGCTTCGAAGCCAAACGGCTCTGCCCGCGCGGCGTCCTGTGCCGGCCGCATTACGACGAATACCGCCGGCTCTCGGCGGAGATGTTTCACGTCTTGGAAGAATATTCGCCGATGCTCGTGCCGGTCTCGATTGACGAAGGCTTTCTCGATCTCACGACGATGGATCAACACGTCTGGCGGGACACGACACCGGAGAAGTATGTGCGGGAAATTTGCGCGCGGATTTTGCGCGAAGTGAAGCTGCCTGTGTCCGCCGGCCTGGCGAATTCCTCGCGCCTGGCCAAGCTCGCCACCGACGCGGGCAAGCCGGGCTTCCTCGAAGTCAAACCCGGTGACGAAAAGGAATTTCTGAAGGACCGTTCCGTGCGCGAACTTTCCGGCATCGGCAAAAACCGCCAGCGCTCGCTGGCCGCGCTGGGCGCGTTGACGTTCGGCCACGTCGCGAAACTGCCGTCGCCGATGCTCAAGCAAAAATTCGGCATCTGGGGCCAGCAGCTCTGGCTGTTCGCCAACGGCCTGTGGAACGAGCCGCTGCTGCTCGAGGTCAAGGACCGCACGACAATCTCCAGCAACACCACGCTGCCTCATGACGAGCCGGATTACGAGGCCGCGCTGACGTTTGCGTTGAGCGAGGCCACGCGGCTGGTCGGCCAGTTGCGCCGCGAGCAGTTGCAGGCCCGCGAACTCTCGCTGACCATCCGCTTCAACGATTTCACTGAAGTCGGCGGCACGCATCGTTTCCGCGAACCGCAGTTTCTGAATTCCATTTTCAACCCGGTGCTGGAAGGAATTTTCCGCGATTGCATGGGCGGGCAGTTCAAGCCGGTCCGGCAGATCCGCATCGCGTTCTGGAATCTCGCGCGGCTGGACACGCAGCCGACGTTGTGGGGCCGCACGGGCGCGGAACGCTGGGGCGCGCTCGACGACGCGGCGCACCAACTGAATTCAGTGTTTGGTAATTCCTCGGTGATGACCGGCGCGCAACTGGCGTTACGGCAGATTGACGACGCGCATAAAAATCCCAAGGCGAAATGTCCGTTCGTGCCGCAACGCGAGATGGTGAAAAAACTCTGGGGCACGGACGCCGACCCGCTGGCGCACAAGGGCGACTGGGAAAAACGCCTGGCCAAAGTCAGCAAACAGCTTCAGTTCCGGCATTGAGAATTTCGCAGGTTGAAGTTTTATCTGAAACGATGGAACGAGTTCGTGCCTTGCCATGAACCCCCGGCTTTATCTTGAAACGACCATCCCCAGTTATCTGGTGGCGCGACGCAGCCTCGACTTGCGGCTGGCGGCAGATCAGGAGACGACGCAAGAATGGTGGGAACTCCGGCGGCAGAAATATGAACTGTTGATTTCCGAGGTCGTGCTGGGTGAAGTAGCCGGTGGTGATCCGGGGTTTGCAACCAGGCGTCTCGCGTTGCTTGACGGATTGCAACGACTGCGGGCGACGCCAGAAGTGGACGTTTTGGTTGCCCGCCTGCTGGACGAACAAATCATCCCGCCGGCTGCTGCGCCGGATGCGGTGCATCTGGCGCTGGCCGCCGCGCACCGGATCGATTTTCTGCTCACTTGGAATTGTAAACATCTTCACAACCCTCATCTGGAGCGCCGGATTGAAGCCGCCTGCCGCGCGTGCGGTTTTGAGTGTCCGGTGATTTGCACACCCGCGGAATTGTTGTAAGCTTTAGCCATGAACGGGAACGAAATCATTGCCGAAATCCACCAGCGCCGCGAAGAATTATCGCGGGCGTGCGGCTATGATGTGAAAAAATTGATGGACTATTATCGCCGGCGGGAAAAGGAAAATGACGCCGCCGGGCATGAACTGGTTTCTTACGTTCAGCCTGCATCAACCGACAAAGCTTCGTGCGCCTTGCGCGAAGAACCGCCGAAGAAATAAACGGCGATTGGGAAAAACGCCTGGCCAAAGTCAGCAAGCAGATTCAATTTAGGCATTGAGCCAAGTGGGACGCACTTCGGTTTTTAGAAATGGCTGGTTGCTCAATCCCGAAGGGATTGTGTCCTTCAGCCCAAGGTTGCGAGGAACGAGCTACCTTGGGAACGCCACGCCCGTAAGAGCAACCCCAACGGGGTTGTGGCCTGCGACGTCCCCCAATGCCGCAACCGCCGTTGGGGTTGTGATTTTCTCCCAACGATTAACCCAGGGTGACTCGTCCCTCGCGACCTTGGGCTATTAGCCAGAATCTTTTTGGGATTCCTGGACAGCTCGTTTAGCCCTGCAAAAAATTGAGATGCTCCCGAACCAATCTCAATTCATCCAATCCGGAAAGCCGACCGGCTGCGCGGCGGCGTTGACGTTGTATTTTTGGTGCCACGGCAAAACCCATGAATCTTTCGGGCGCGAAAAACGGACCAAGCTGTCGAAGAAAAGAAGGCTCACACCCTTGTCGTGCCGGGCCATGGCGAAGTGATGCATCTCGGCGTTCGCCCCGATCCATTCACCGTTGAAGTTGGGCGGCATGTCTTCGGGATACGGCCCGCCGCCGCGCCACATCGTGTCCAGGAACAGCGGCGTGACCGAGGGCTGCGTGCCCGGTCGTCTGGCCGTTGCGGAGTGCATGGGAATGATTAAACTCCGCCGACGCCGGATTGGGAATGTTTTTATTGGGCAGGGAAAAACGCTGGGCGAAAAGCCGAAATGAAATCCAAACGACCATCCCAACCCGATACGGCGGTGGAACCATTCACACCGATGATTTATATCCTCTTTGGACCGCGGGTGATTCTGGATGCGGACCCGGCGCCCATCTATGGCGTGGCCACTTTTGTTTCAATGAAGCCTTCAAGCGCAACCGGCACCGCTTCCCGGCGGATTTTTCCTTCCAGCTTGCGCCCGATGAATTTGCCGCGTTGCGGGCAGCCATGGAATCCGCCACGACTGCACCAGACTCATCGCAATCTGCGATGAGTTCGGTTCCGCCGCCCAAATCGCCCAAACGCCGCATCGATTTTAACCGCGACACCGAATAAATAAGAAATATGAGTTGTTCTCGCGAAACCCTGGCTGAATGTCTGCGGCGAGGATTCCGATGATGGCGATGACCACGAGCAATTCAATCAGGATGAATGCCCAGTCGTTTGGCCGCGGAGTGCATGGGAAAGATTAAACTCCGACGGCGCCGGAATGGGAATGCTTTTGCTGGCGTCCGGCAGCAGCAGTTGCGGACCCGGCATTGAAATGGCAAAGTTACGTCATGGCGAAACGAAAGAAAATTTCGCGGGAAGAAATGCGTAAGCTCATCAGCTCGATGCGCGGCAAATACAAACCAAAGCCGGGTGAAAAATCCGGGCTGGAAATTTTGATGGAAGAGCGCACGAAAGATAAAATTCGCGAGGAAGAAAAATCCAACGTTGGCTTGGTGGTCATCAGCAACGTCTCGCGTGATTCCTCTACTCTAATCTGCGCCATGGATTACCTCTCTGGCCAGAAACGATCAGAAGAATCATAATTTCACTTTTGAATAGTCACCTTCTCCCGTGCTTACCCGCTTGAACACGATATCGCGGTGAAACTCCAGATACGGCCGCGATTCTTGGTGGACGGTGCGCAAGTGTAGGTCGGGTGTGATGTGCATACGCCGCTTGTCGTCAGTCCGCCAGTTGGGCGACGCCAACATCCGACCGTCATTCTGGAACGAAATTAACCCGTCGTTAAAAAGTGCATCCAAGTTGGGAACAAGCAATAGGCCGTTAAAGTGATCCACTTTTTCCTGCACATTAGATTTGGTCCACGGTTTGATGTGACTGGAACGCAACACACGTGTTTCTTGAACACTCGTCACGGCACAAGACCCCTTCCAGAGACGGAGCAAATTACCTCGAAACAAACGCTGCGCAATGCCGCGACTCTTGGTTCTAACTTCGCGGCCAATACTGTTCATCCCGGCTTCACTGATGATGGCATAGTCAGCCGGTTCTTCAGCCAACTGCATTGACTCGGCGGGGTTGAGTTCGGGTGCAATCGCCACCACGTTGAACACGAACTCACTCGGGCGGTCAGTAAACCGATTGCATCGAACCATGACCACCTTGCCGTGGTAGGTGAATGACGTGAGACGATTATCGCGGTAGAACAGGTGGATTTCCTCGCCGTTGTGAGATGCGTTTACAATACGATCATCTGAGCCGTGCCCCTTCTCGCCATCCCAAAACAGCAAATCGCCGTCGAGGAAGTTGTTATATTGAGTCATCCAGCCAAGTCGCTCGCGCGTTACAAACAAAAATATCTGTCCTGAAGCCTTTGGTGTGAAAACGCCGCGACCGATGGCTTGAAACCCAGCCAGACCCCAGAGATCGGCCAAGACCTTTCGGTCATAGCCCTTGCCGATCTCCAATGGGTTTGTAAAGCGTGACATTGAAACACAGTTCAACCGGTCTGACAGTCAGGTTGACTAGCACGGAACGACGCCAGGATATGAGGTTGTGCATCCAACGCAAGTGCGCATAGAGGCGACGACTGTTGTGGATTGTTTTTACCGTGGATGTTTTGCCGGTGGTGTTCCTCTCGTCGTTGAGCAGGTTGAGTATGAAATCAATCTAGCTGGATTTGATCATCTTCGCGTAGCCACCAAGCCGGAAGGGTTTGATTTCCCATAATTTCCCCTCCTGGCAAAACATGTCTTTTGGCGTAGCCTGGCTTAAATGAAAGCATTCGCCTACATTCCGAATTCGCTGCGGTCTTCTGGTCGTGAATTGCGGCTCGCCGTCGCCCGCCCGCTCGAACAGTTATCGCATGAGCAATTCGTTCGCGCATGGTCAGTCGTCGCGTATTTATTTCCTGGCCTGCATCCCGACGGTTACGAAGATGCCGACAGCGGCGAGTCGCGCGGCTTGCAACGTCACGGCGAGCTTACGCGGTAAAAGCAGCGCGCGTTGGCAGGAGCGTTCGTGTCGGTGAATTGATATTGGCCCGCGGAAACGTTTGTCAGGTAACCGAGTTTCGTCCAACTGCTCAGCGCCAGCGCGACGTTTGTGCTTCCCCAGACGGTGAACGTCGCGCCCGGTGTGTTGGTGAAACTGAATTGGAACGAGCCGTTTCCAAGTTTTGCGGCGCTGGTCAAAGTGATCGCGGTCGTTGACGAAGGCGTGTAGGCATAGACATTGCCGTCAGTGCTGGTGACGTAAAGAGTGTTGTTCGCCAGGGTGACGGTATCGCCGTAGTAAAGATAATAAGGCGGGCCGCTGTAACTGCTGATTTGTTGTTGAACCGAGCCGTCGGCAAGCCGAAAGACATAAACGCCGTATGCGCCGCTTGCGATGAGCGCGTCATCCGTCACAATCAATGGGCCGGAAATATTTTCATAACCTCCGGGATTTGGGTCGTACTGCCGGACAATGACGCCGTTGGTTGTAAAAGCGCTGACAACTTTATTTGAAATGGCATAGACGATTCCATTTGCAATCGCCGGCGTGCCGCTAAAACCGCCGCTCACAGACCACGCGTTGGTATGCGTCGCAAGATTAACACAGTAAAGGCTCGAGCCGACGAAATAGGCGCGTCCGCCAGCAATTGCCACGGTGCGAGATGAGGCTCCGCCGGAAAGCCCGTTGGTCAAAGTCCAGTTGGCGTTGCCCGTCGCCGGATCCCATTCGGTGAAACTGCCGAGCCATGTGTAGACTTCTCCGTTGTAATACGCGGGAGTCCATTGGTCTGAACCGCCCAGTTGCACAAACCATTGTTGAGAGCCGCCGGCTTCATCGAAACCCGTCAGGCCGTGGTAGTAACCCGTGTCGGCAAAAATCCTGCCGCCCGCCGCGACGGGCGCCATGTGTTGATAAACCTGCGAGACATATGGCGCGGACCAATTCGTGTAGCCGGTAACCGCATCGAAGCTGCTCAGGTATGATGAGGTGTTTGCCGCGTTATCCTGCTGCACAAAAACAGCGCCCGAATCATAAGTGGGAGGGCCGAGGAACACCACACCCGGCCAGTTGGTCCACAATGGCTGTCCGGTGTTCGCATCGAGCGCGCGCACCGAAATCCCCGACGAATAATAGCCGACCGAGACATACAACCGACCGCCAGCAATCGCAGCCTGCGAAAGGACATTACCATACGAATACTGACTATACTGCATGGGCGACTTCCATTTGAGCACAAAAGGAAGTCCATTCAGCTTTCCAGGAAGATACCCGGTGTGCGCCGGGCCGTTGCCATAGGTCGGCCAATCACCGGCAAGAGTTGCTTGCGACGGCGCCACGTGGACCATGATCAAGTTGGTGGCGGTGTTGGAGTTATTGTCGGTGACGACAGCGCTGATATTATAGTTTCCCGCGGGAAGATTGGTAATCGCACCGGCAAACGGTGAGCTATAAGCCACGCCGATCAGATTGGTTCCCGCATAAAATTGCACCTGAGCATAGGGCGTGGCGCCGCCCGCGGGCACGGCGGTGACGGCGAACGTGGCCGGCGCGGTGAACACGGCGTTGTTGGTGGGTGCGGTGATGATCACGGAAAGCGGCGTAGCGGGGTTGACCGTCACCGTGACGGAATGGCCGAATTCATCGGACAGGCTGAATGTCCCCGAGCCACTGTAAACGTAAGGCAGGTAATAATAATAAGTGCCGTCGAAGGGGGGAATGTCAGAATTGAAATTGTTCGGTGCCGGTGAGCCAGTGAGTTCCAAGTCGAAGGTGTCGTCGAAATTGACGATGTCCACTTCGTCGCCGGTGGTGATGGTAATCTGGCTGGAGGAGAAACCGGCGGAGGTCCAATCCAGTTCGATGGTGTTCGCCAGACTTTCCCAGGTCACAAAAACCAACAGGCTGGTGATAAAGACAGGAAAGCACGCAAAAGGGCTGGGTTTCGGCTTCATGAGAAGCTCATTAATAAACAGCCGTCAAGAAAAAGCAACAGAATCTTGGCGGGCTTCAGCAGAAGGGTCGGCGGGCGGTGTCGAGTTGGGAATGCGTATTGCAAAAGCGTCCGCAATCGTGCATTCAAAGAATCGGGAAATGCCTGAATCCGGGAAATTGATTCCCCTCCACGGCGGTTATCGGAAGTTGAAAAGTTTTCAGGTGGCGCGGGAAAGAAAGGCCGAAGGTTGAAGTTGAAATCAAAAATCGAAAATGATGTCACGGTGCGGCTCTGCGACCGCTACATTTCTCCGCGCAGCCGCACCCACGACCAAATGGTGCAGGCGGCACGGAGCGGCGGATTTTGGCGAAGCAATTTAGGCAATGCCGCGACACCTCACCCCGGCCCTCCCCATTTCGTCCGACGAATGCGGAGAGGCAGAAGCTTTCGTGTGGTTCGTGGTTAAATAATCTGTGTCCGTCTGTGTTAACCCGTGGCGAAAATGGCTGACGTATTTTCCAAATCGAAGCGTTCGGAGGTGATGTCGCGCATCCGCGGGCGGGGTCAGAACCCGAAATCTTGCGGTGTCAGTCCGGATTGGCGGACGATGGAACGGGTGGTGCCGATGGGCAGTTCTTTTTTGGATGGGGAACGATGGCAATCCGTCCGGTGGCGTTCTTGTATTTGGCGTGGCTGCCGCGCTGGGTGACGAACGAAAATCCGTGCTCTTGCAACACGTGGATGACTTCTGTGGAACTGAGGCATCTAGGCATGGACCAGTTCCTGACCCACGCTGGCATCGCTCACGGGCGAAAAGGTGCCGGTCGTCTCGCCGTCAAAATAAAGTTCGACCGCCTCTTTCAGGCTGGCCACCGCTTCCTCCCGCGTGGCGCCGAAACTGGAAACATCCACGTTGAGGCATTGGGCGACAAAAAATTCGCCCTCCCGGTAAATGACGTAGTTCATCTGTTTCACAGCCTGAATCTATCAGCCACGATGGGGGATTGCAACCATGCCTGACGTATTCACCAAAGCCAGGCGGTCCGAAGTGATGTCGCGGATACGTTCGCGCGGGAACCAGGACACGGAGGTCGCGCTCGCCAGGATGTTGCGCGCACAACCGCACAACGTATGGTTGGATGGAGACGACATTTGTTGATACGCGCAACGGTTGATAGTTGAGAGTTGAGAGACGGAAGCAGCGGAAGTTGAGAGTGAGACAGTTGAGAGTTGAGAGAAGGAAACGAAGCACCTCACCCCGGCCCTCTCCCCAGCGCGGAGAGGGTGTGCGGCGGCGGAACTCTCAACCCTCAACTCAAACACGCCATCAACTCGCCGTGCGTCCTGACTTTGTTTTTCCAAAACTCAAGCTCGCACTTTTTGTGGATGGTTGTTTCTGGCACGGCTGTCCCAAGCACGCAACGCAACCCAAAGGCAATCGCGCGATCTGGAAAAATAAATTGGCCGGCAACAAGGCGCGCGATCTTTTGGTGACTCGGACCTTGCGCAGGGCAGGGTGGCGCGCCCTCCGAATCTGGGAACACACTTTGCAGTGGGCCACCAA
>DATLVR010000061.1:0-13330 GCA_035577265.1 Verrucomicrobiia bacterium
CAAGCGCATAGGTGTAAAAGCTGGAGCCGCTGGTTTCCTTGAGGGGATAACTGTCCGGGTCCAACAAACTCGCACGCCAGAGTCCATCCGGCTGCTGGCACGTCAGAATCTTCGCGGACATGTCCTTGAACAATTGCTCGAAGCGCGGACGGTCGGGATGATTCGTCGGCAGGTATTGCAGCACGCGGACGAGGCCGCCCATCACCCAGCCATTGCCGCGACCCCAGAACACTTTCTTGCCGTTCGCCTCGGTCTTTTTGAAATAGGTGCTGTCGCGAAAATAGAGATGTTCGTCCTTGTCGTAGAGATAATCGGTCGTGCGCCACCATTCAGCCACGCCGAAATCCAGATACTTCTTGTCGCCGGTGGCCGTGTAAAGCCGCATCCACGTGGGTGGTCCCATGAACAAGGCATCGCACCAGGACCAGAGTTCCTGCGATTTGTGCTGGGGCAGTGAGAAATCCAAACTTGGCGCGGTGGAGGGATTGGCCAAAATATAGTCAAAGCTGGCCTGCAGCGGCGCAATCATCTTCGGCTCGCGATACAGGAAATAAAGTTCCGTGTAGGTCTGGCCGACCGCATGGTCGTCCGCATGGTATTTGCGCGCGCCAAGCTGCCAGCGGTTCGTTTCGCCCATGGCCAGCATGGCGTCGCGGTATTTGGCGTCGCCGGAGATTCCCGCCAGCGCCATCATTCCTGCATCGCCCGCGGCTTGTGTCCAATCGGTTGGTTTGTGCGCGGACGGATTGGCGAGTTGCCAGTCGGCGACACGCTGCATCACGGCGAGGACCGATGCCGGGGTGATTTCTTCGGCGTTCAGACGGGCCGTGCCCAGCAGTGACACCGCGGTGGCCAGGAGAACAGGGATGAATTTCATGTCGAAAAATTAACGGTTGGAGAGCAGGGTTTGCAATTCGATTCCGGCGAGAATGAACGGGCCGACGCCTTTGAGGTCGTTCTTCACGACCGGTTCGTGGACGTAATAATCAAAACTGCCGTCGCGCATCATGCCGTTGCTGGGCGAACCGCCGAGGCCGGCGACGGAGCAGCACTGCGTGAGCGACCATTGCAGATTGCCGTCGTAGAAGACAAAGGTTTTAACAATGCCGCGATAGCCTTTCTCAACCGTGGAAACATAATCGCGTGAGAGATAGCCGTGATTCACGCCTTTGGCCATCGCATATACCATCATGCTCGACACCGTGGCTTCGAGGTAGTTGCCGGGGCGCTTGCCTTGGTCTACGACTTGATACCAGACGCCGCTTTGCGGGTCCTGATATTTCACCATGCCCGCGCACAGCTTCTGGAATGCGGCGATAATCTCCGGACGGGCAGGGGAGTTCGTCGGGATAAAGTCCAGCGCATCCACCATGCCCATGGCATACCAGCCGATGGCGCGTCCCCAGAAATTGGACGAGCAGCCAGTTGCGGGATTCGCCCATGGCTGGGCTTTCACCGAATCCCAGCCGTGATAAAACAGGCCCGACTTGGCGTCGTAAGTGTGTTCGCCAATCAGGCGGAATTGTTTCGCAACGTCATCAAACGCCCCGGCCGGTTCGTCGAAGAGTTTCGCATACTCAGCATAAAACGGTGCGCCCATGTAAAGCCCGTCCAGCCACATCTGGTTTGTGTATCTCTGCTTGTGCCAGAAGCCGCCGTCGTGGGTGCGCGGCTGGGTTTCGAGTTGTTTCACCAGCAACGCGGCCGCCTTTTGATAGCGCGCGTCGTGGGTGAGGAGCCAGAGCGCCAGCACGGTCTTGCCGGGGTTGAGAGCGTCGAGTTGATACTCGTCCGGTTTGTAGCCCTGAATTGTTCCGTCGGGCGAAATGAACGAGCCGATCGCATTTTCGGCGAACGCCACATAACGCGGATCCGGCACGCAGGCGTTTAATTTGAGCAGCGAGAGGGTGAACAGGCCGGCGGTGTAATCCCACTTGGCGGTGCCGCCGGCCTTCCAATTCAGTTTGCCGCCAAGCTGGGTCATCTCCGAATTCGCCAGCCGGGCCGACCATTGCAGCGGCGTCGCGCCGGAGAATTCGGTTGTCCTGACGCGGCTGGTGGTGCAGGAGGCGCAGAACGCGGCGAAAGACAATAAGACGTAGGCGCGGAAAAGATTGATGTTCATAAGCGGTGGCTGGTTGCGGGAAAAATTACCAGACATCGTTTTGGGGACGAAGGAAAATTCTCCGGGCTTTTTTTGAACAGGAGGCAACGGAGGGAACAGAGATGAAATACAACGGTTCTGACTGCCAATGCTGGATTCGGCCGTAACGTTGGAAAAGCGGCGGAGGGCCGCCGCAGTCCAAGACCCTGGCACTTTGCGGGGGACAACTTTTCTGCATGAATCGGAGTGTGCCAAAGTCAAATGGAAACGACTTACTCCGTTTCCTCCGTATGCTCCTGTTCAAAGTGGAATCACCGCCCCATCCACCCGCCGTCAATGTTCAGCACCGCGCCGTTGAGATAATCCGAGTCGCCCGAGGCGAGGAACACGCAACCGCCCGCGATGTCTTCCGCCGCGCCCCAGCGGCCTTCAGGGATGCGGTCAAGGATGGCCTTGTTGCGGACCGGGTCTTCGCGGAGCGCCTTCGTGTTCTCCGTCGCGATGTAGCCGGGCGCGATGGCATTCACGTTGATGCGCTCCTTCGCCCACTCGTTCGCCAGCGCCTTCGTCACGCCGGCGATGCCGTGTTTGCTCGCGGCGTAGGCGGGGACGGTGATGCCGCCTTGAAACGACAGCAGCGACGCAATGTTCACCAGCTTGAGCCGGGAACCTTCGGGCGCTTTGGCGCGACCGGTTTCAATCCACCATTTGCCGGCGGCCTGCATGAGAAAGAAGGGCGAGTTGAGATTCGTTGCCATGACGGCGTTCCAGTCCGCTTCGGAAAAATCCTTGGCCGGTGCGCGACGGATGATGCCCGCGTTGTTGACGAGCACATCAATCCGGCCGGTCTTGGCGAGGATCTGCGCGATGACGTCGGCGGATTCCTTTTGCGTGCCGGTGCCGAGGTCGGCGTTGTGCGCGATGAACGTGCCGCCCGCAACTTTGACTTTACCGCCCGTGTCCGCGAGGTCGCTGCGCGCCACGCCGACGACGGTTGCGCCTTCCTTGGCGAACGCCACGCAGATGGCCTGCCCGATGCCCCGGCTCGCACCGGTGACAATTACTACTTTTTCTTTGAATTTCATAGGACGGTTGAACAACAAAGTAACCAAGGAACAAAGTGTTTTGTCCGACTTCGTTACTTTGTTTCTTTGTTGTTAAAAATTATCACCGCAAGTCCGCCGGCTTCACTTGGTCCATGTCGTCGAAGACCTGGTTTTCGCCGGCCATGCCCCAGATGAATTTGTAATTGCCGGTGCCGACGCCAAAGTGCATGGACCAGTTCGGCGAGAGTGCCACGTCTTCGTTGTGCAGAAATAGATGCCGGGTCTCTTGCGGTTCGCCGAAGAAATGCGAGAGCACCTTGTCGCCGAGGTCGAAGTAGAAATAAATCTCCGTGCGCCGCCAGTGCGTGTGCGGCGGAAAGGAATTCCACACATTGCCCGGTTCCAGCGCGGTCAGACCCATGACGAGCTGGCAGCTTTGGATGCCGCCTTGATGGATGAATTTGTAGATGGTGCGTTTGTTGGCGGTTTCCATCGCGCCCAGATTCACCGGCGTGGCGTCGGCGGATTTCATCAGGGTGGCCGGATGCGCGGAATGGGCGGGGCAGGAGAGGAAATAAAATTTCGCCGGATTCTTCGCGTCGTCGCTGCTGAAGGAAACGGACTTCGTGCCCATCGGCAGATAAACGCAGTCCAGTTTTTCGAGCGCGAAAGTTTTGCCATCCGCAACGACCTTGCCCGCACCGCCGACATTGATCGCGCCCAGCTCGCGCCGTTCAAGGAAGAACGCGCGGCCGGTCTCCTTGTGGTTTGCCAGTTCGATGGGCTTGTCGGTCGGCATCACGCCACCGACGACGAGCCGGTCGAGATCCGTGAAATGCCCGCGCACTTCGCCCGGCACAAACAGATGGTCAATGAAAAAGGTGTCGCGCAATTCCTGGGTGGACATGCCGATGACGTCCTGCGGGCGCGGCATCCGGCGGATGGAGGATTCAAGCATGAGGCGATTCTAAATTTTCAGCGCGCGCGGTCAATGGCGAAACCCGATGCATTTCGTGTTTCCGTAGATCTAGCGTAGCGGCTTTCGGCAGAGAGCCGGAAACTTATCGTCTAAATGAATCCGGCGGTCTGCCGACACGCCGCTACGAAAACATTTTCAGGCCAGCTTGGTCGCCCGCACTTGGAGTTCGTCGAGGAACGTCTGCAGCAACGGCGTTTTGCGTCCGCGCCACAACGCGCCGATGGTCACCGGCGGAAAGCCGTCCAGCGCCAGCGCGCGCACCTTGGGCGGCAGATTTTTTTTCGGGATGGCCGCCGAGACGCCGATGCCCAGGCCGTTCGCCACGTAGGTTTCGATGAGGTCCACCGAACTCGCCTCGATGCTGGGGAACCAGTCCACGCCCAGTTCGGCGAGCCGTTGCTGGAAACTTTTGCCGAGCGGTTCGCCGGGCGGAAAACAGATGAGCGGATCGGTGATCTTGTCGCGCTTCCACAATTCCTCCGCCGCCTTGAGCGGGCTGCTCTTTTCGACAAGCAGGACGGGCGGCAGTTTCAGCAGGGCGAGGGAATTGATTCCCGGCGGATAATTTTTTTCGATCAAGGTGATGGCCAGGTCGATTTCATCCGCCTGCAGCCAGGTTTCCAGCTGGGCCGGGAAACCTTCGCGCAACGACATTTTCAGGCCGGGAAACTTCTTCCGCACGTCGCGGAACAATTCCGGCAGATGCTCGCGCAACACGATCGTCGAGGCGCCGATGCGGATGTGCCGGGTCTGGCCGCCCTGTATGTCCGTCGCCAGCTTGTCGAGGTTCGCGAAGAACGGCTGGATGAAGGCATACACTTTTTCACCATCCGGGGTGAGCACGAACGGCCGGCGCTGGAAGAGGGTCACGCCAAGGAATTCCTCGAGCTGCGCGATCTGCGAGCTGACCGCCGGCTGCTGGATGCCGTAGGGGATGTTCCGCACCGCCGGCATGATGCCGCCGTGCCGCGCGACGTAATAGAAAAGTTCGAGGTGATGGACGTTCATTGATACACGCGATGTGGCTCGCAGTTTTATCAATTCACGCCCCGCGCGCAAGCTGCGTTAAAACTCACCCAACGAAATCGTCATGGTGACGATGTGCGATCAATCAAAAAAAACATGAAAACAATGATCCCTTCCATCCTGGCAGCGGCGACTGTAGGTCTCTTGACTGGTTGCGAAACGACCGGCCTGTCATCGCGCGAACACTCGGGCGTGAGTTATCCCAGCTACGTTTTAAGTTTGCAGCCGGACCCGACGAATGCGCCGGTGTCAAAGCTGGCCACGCCGATCCGGCTCGCCGTGGTGCAAATTGGCGAATCGGCTCCACCCAGCGCGTTGCTCGACAAATTGGCGGGACAGAAGGCGCTTCTGGTTTCGGCCGTGGGTCTGCCGCTGCCGGGTGAAGAGGACAATTCTTCGTATCAAAGACGGGCGTATGTTTCGACCGAAGATTATGCCAATCGCACAAAGAAGATCTGCAGTCTGGCGCGGATGGCCGGTGCGGATTATGTCCTGCTTTTCGGCGGCAACATAGATTCATGGGTCAGCAACAATGCGTTTTGCGCTTTGGACATCACGATTATCGGCGGCGTGATCCTGCCCGGCAGTGAAATCAATCTCGAAGGGAAGGGGGCGGGCGTGGTGATCGAGGCCGCAACTGGTAATCCGGTTTGCTTTGTGAATGCTGACACCAAGGATTCGGGTTTTTCGCCCGACTTTCTGGTGGATGGCAAGACGGCCGATCTGCGCGCCCAAGTCCGCGACGCACTGGTCGGCAAACTGGGTGACGAACTTTTGAAAACGCTCGCGGCTGCCGGGACCTTCTCGAACACAACTCTCCATTGATTCACACCATGAAAACGTTATCCATCCTCTTGTTAAAATTCCTGGCCACCGTCTTCGCCGCCGAGTTCGCCGCCGGGTTTGTCCATTGGTTCGAGGACGCCTATGTCCGCGAACACACACCGGTCATCGGCAAATTTGTGGGCCGGCCGAACACCATCCATCACCATTACCCGCGCCACATGACCCGCAACAGCTGGTGGCACAGCTCGTGGGACCTGGTGTTGATCGCGACCGTGCTGCTGGTCGCCGCGTGGGCTGTTGGCTGGCTGACCTGGCAGGTCTGGCTGTTCGCGATCCTTGCCGCCAACGCGAATGAATTCCACAAATGGGCGCATCGCACACGCAAAGAAAACGGCCGCGTCATCTCTTTTTTGCAAGAGATCAAAATCTTGCAGACATCCAGGCATCACGCGTTGCATCATACCGACCCGAAGAACAGCCACTATTGCACCATCACGAATGCGTTGAATCCGGTGCTGGATGCGATGCGTTTTTGGGAAGGGCTCGAATGGTTGCTTGCCAAAACCATCCGCCTGCCTCGTCAGCCGGACACTTCCGTGCGCGGCTGCGGTCCCGGCCCGGCGTGGCTGAAGGAATTTAGCCGCGTGCAAAGTTAAGTGCTTGCCAAAAAATTGGCGCGCTCCAAACATCAGCCCACACGAAAAAATGAATTGTCCACATTGCCAAAAGGAGCTGCCGGAAAATTACGGCGCGGTTTATTGCCCGTTTTGCGGCCAAAACCTTCCGGCACATTCAGCTGTATCATTGCCTGACAATCCGTCGTTGCCTCCCGTCTCGGTGAATTGGTGGATTTTCTTCACCATTTTACTGGCACCTGCGGTTCTGGCGCTGCTCGGCTCGCTGCTGAAGGTGGGCGGTCTGTCTGTCGGCAGTCCGTTGATTGGCGGATCCATCGCCGGAATCGTCTGCGGTATCCTGCTTGCCCGACGGGTTGGCCGCACGACCGGGGCGCGCGTTGGTCTTGGATTCTTGTTTGTCGCCCTGATGGGATTTCTCAGTTTCGCGCTTGCCTTCACAGGTTGCATGGCCGGTGGCTTCACGTTCAACATGCACTAGCCAATGACCTCCCCCCTTTCACGTCCAGCGTTCCAGGTTGCGGACGAATTTCTCAAGTCCACCACCTCTCGCTGCCCGGTCTGCCACGTATCGTGTCCGGCGGAAGTCTGGCGCGCAGGCGGCATCCCTGCGAAAGTTTTTCTGAAACGCACCTGTCCCGAGCACGGCGAGGCCAGCGTGTGCATCGCTTCCGACGCCCGTTTCTACTGGCTCGCGAAAGGAAAGGCGGAGAACGCCTGCTGTTCCCGCCCCTCACCGGAGCGCGGTTTGTCCCAAACCGCAGCGGTCTCGGGCACAGGTGAAGGCTCAATTTTTTCCAAGCTGCCTTCTGCCTCCGCAACCGCTGCGAGTTGGGACAACGCGCGCTCCGATAATGTTGCCTGTTGCGCCTCCGACGGTTCGCCCGCCGGCACGCTCGGTCGCAACGCGAATCCCGGCGATGCCCTCGGCGTGATGGAAAAACTTTCCACCTGCCTCGCGCTCATCGAAATCGTCAACTCCTGCAACTTGAGCTGCCCGACGTGCTATGCCGATTCGCCGCTGGGCACCGGCCAGAAAATTGACGCCGTGCCGCTCACCGAATTGCAGACGCGCATCCAGGGCGTGATCGATCGCAAAGGCAAAATTGAAATCCTCCAGCTCTCCGGCGGCGAACCGACATTGCACCCGCAATTTTTCGAGCTGCTCCGCTGGCTGCATGCGAATCCCGGCATTGATTACGTTTTGCTGAACACCAATGGCGTCCGCATCGCTCATGATGAAGCGTTCGCCGCTGAACTCGCCGCGACCTTTCGCTACGGAAAATTTCAACTGTATCTGCAATTTGACGGCACGCAGGAAGCCGCGCAACGAAAGCTTCGCGGTGCGGACCTGCGCGCCACGCGGGAGCGCTGCCTGACGCGTTGTGCGGAAATGAAACTGCCCGTCACGCTGGCCATGACCGTGACCCCGGAAAATCTGCCGAACCTCTGGGACGCCACCGAATTCGGACTGCGCTGGCCGAACGTGCGCGGGATTTCCTTTCAGCCGATGTTCCAGAGCGGAAGGGTCTCGGCTCTGGCGTCTGGGGCCTTGGGAAAAACCTTCGGCGCGCGTGAATCATTTCCCCAGAAGCCAGACGCCAAACCCCAGACCCGATTAAATGCCGCTGACATCATCCTCGCCGCCGTTGCGCAATCCGCCGGCAAACTGCGCTTCGAGGATTTCACGCCGCTGCCGTGCGGCGATCCGAACTGTGCGACCATCGGCTATCTGCTCAAGGTCGGCGGTGAGATTCGTTCCGTCAGCGACTTTGTTGATTTCAAAAACGTGCAGGGTTTTCTCGGCACCAAAGTCCGTTACAAACTGGAAGACCTGATGAAATGCGGCTGCGAATCCGAGCCGCTCGGCGAACTGCTCAAACAATTCGAGCTGGACGAATCACACACGTTCCGGCTTTTCATCAAGCCGTTCATGGACGCCGCGACGTGGGACGAAGACCGCATTGACCGCTGCTGCACCCACGTCATCCGCCCGGATGGGAAACTGGATTCCTTCTGCCGCTACTACTCGGGCTTCGCGGATTGCAATGCGAAGTGAGGAAATTGTTTTATGGAAATTGAGCCTAATCCTAATCAGGAGCAAAAATTTCCGTTCGCTTTTTTCTGGCTTATCGTTGGTCTAATTCCGATTCCAGTTTTGCTTGCCCTTGGATCACCAAATGGAGCGCATTCTTCTTGGGCCGGCGCAACGGTTCTCGTTTGTGCGCTTTGCAGTTTGTGCGGAGGAATGGGTTGTGCGGGCGGAATCAAGAATGCTGGAGGTCGTTTGATTGTTGGATTTCTCTTGGCTAGCTTCTTTTTGTTTTTAAGTTGGGTAATCGCGGGGTTTCAAGCTGTGTCACATTCGCACTTGATGTAGAACGTGAGAAATAATTTGCAACTCACGTTAGCGCACTCCACCGCCTACGGCTGGCTGATGCTTGCGGGCATTTTCGTGAGCATCATCTTCTGGTCACGGCTGGCGCGGCGGGATGAACGGCTCGTGCTGATTTACATCGCGGCGCTGGCGGGCGCGTTTCTCGGCGCGAAGCTTGTCTATCTCGGCGCGGAAGGCTGGCTGCACTGGCACGACGCAAACCGCTGGGTGATTCTCGCCACGGGTAAATCCATCACCGGCGCATTGCTCGGCGGTTATCTCGCCGTTGAAATCGCCAAGCGACTGCTCAAATACACCGGCGTCACCGGAGATTGGTTCGCGGTCATCGCGCCCGTCGGCATCATGCTCGGACGCATCGGTTGCATGATGCATGGCTGCTGTCTGGGCGAAGTCTGCGACGCACACTGGTTCACCATCAATGATGCCAATGGCCTAACCCGCTGGCCGGCGTCGCAGGTGGAGTTTCTTTTTAATGCGCTGATGCTCGTGGTGATTTTGATTTTACGGCGTCAAAAGATTCTGCCCGGCCAGCATTTCCACATTTACCTGATGGCTTACGGCCTGTTCCGCTTTTTTCACGAATTGCTTCGTGACACGCCACGCATCCTTGGACCGATGTCTGGTTATCAGATTGCCGCTTTGCTGGTGGCTTTGCTGGGTTTGGCGGGTTTTATCGCGCGACGGAAGCAGAACAAGATACGACAAAATATTGTCACGGCTAACTTCGTGCCCGGGCTATGACCTGCGGGATGAACCGCTACCAGTTTATCAAGCCGCTTCGTCTGGCAGCGCTTTCTGAATGGTCTCCAGCAGGGTGGCGGGAGTGCAAAGGCTTTTGAGGATGCGCTGGCTGGCGCTTTCCAGCAGATGCTCCTGTTCCGAATCCAGAATCGAGTTCGTGGACAGGACGATCACCGGAACGGCTGCGAGAGCATCGTGGGTGCGGATGTATTGCAACACCTCCTCGCCGCTGAACCGGGGCAGCATCAGATCCAGCACCACCAGGTCGGGGACCATCGTCGAAAGCTGCTTGATCGCCTCCAGTCCGTCCCGGGCGGGGATGACGTGGTATCCCGCCAGTTTCAACCGATTCTGATAAGCGGTGAGCGTCACGGGATCGTCTTCAACGTATAGGATGGTCCTCGTTTTTTGCATCGTTTGCCTCGCCCAATCAATGGCGGACTTATATCAAAACCGCGACGCCTCTGCCAAGAGAATGTTCTTTCAGGTTGGCTTGCCGGTGGCCAACGGACCGGCCGTTGTTCCGGGGGTGATTTTATTGATGTTGTTCCAAAGTTTTTCAATTCCCACTGTTGCGCGTTCGGCGGTAGGATGGCCGCGCATGAAAAAATCAGAAGCCGGAATCCTGAAGCCCGACGCCAGCCGGAGCGAATCCCTGCGCGGTTTTTGGGCGCTCATCGTCACCCAGTTTCAGGGGGCCTTCAGCGACAACGTGGTGAAGAACCTCGTCGTCTTCGTCGCCATCTTCGGGACCGGCATGACACTCGCCGAGAAGAACAGCTACGGCGAAGCCATGACCATGCTGTTCTCGCTGCCGTTCATTTTGTTTTCCATGGCCGGCGGTTTTCTCGCCGACCGCTGCAGCAAACGCTCCGTGATGCTCGGCGTGAAAATCTTCGAGTTGTGCATCATGACCCTGGTGTTTGCCGGGCTTTGGTCGTGGAACAAAAATCTGCTGCTGGCCAGCGTTTTTCTCATGGGCACGCACAGCGCGATTTTTGGCCCGTCCAAATACGGCTCGCTGCCGGAATTGCTGCCGGAGAAAAAACTTTCCTGGGGCAATGGCCTGCTCGAACTTGGCACCTTCACGGCCATCATCCTGGGCATTGTCGCGGCGGCGGCGATGTCTGAACATTTTCGCGGACGCCAGTGGCTTTCCGGCGTCATCCTCGTCGCGCTGGCGGTGATCGGGTTTATCTCGTGCCTTGGCATCACGAAGATTCCGGCGGCGGATCCGCGCCGGAAGTTCAACGCCAATTTCCCCGCCGAAATCTGGCAGCAGCTTCGCGCCATGCGCGGCGACCGTCCGCTTTGGCTGGCGCTGGCCGGCAACACCTACTTCAGCTTTCTCGGCATGTTGCTGCTGTTGAATCTGTTTTTTTACGGCTCGGAAGCGCTGCATGTCACCGAGACACACACCGGCTATCTGAGCGCCGCGCTCGCGCTGGGCATCGGTCTCGGCAGCGCGGCGGCGGGGTATCTCTCCGGCGGCAAAATCGAATACGGCCTGGTGCCCCTTGGTGCCTTCGGGCTTTCGATCTGTTCCGCGTGGCTGGCGCGGCCCGCCGTGATGTTCGGCGAGTCGTTTGTGCTGCTCGCGCTGCTTGGTTTCGCCGGCGGATTTTTCATCGTGCCGGTTTCCGCCCTGCTGCAGCACCGGCCCGCCCGCGAAAACAAGGGACAGGTGCTGGCCACGGCCAACTGGTGGTCGTTCGTCGGCGTGTTCCTCGCGGCCGGCGCGCACTGGCTGCTCGCGCAGAAACTGGCGCTGTCGCCGCGCGGTATTTTTCTGATCGGCGGGGTGATGACCTTGGCCGGCGCGATTTATGTCCTGTTTTTGCTGCCCGACGCGCTGCTGCGTTTTGTGTTGTGGTTGGTCACCCGGACGCTTTACCGGATTCGCGTTGATGGGCGCGACAACATTCCTGCGAAAGGCGGGGCGCTCTTTGTTTGTAATCACGTTTCCTGGGTGGACGCGGTGCTGCTCATTGCCTCGACCGATCGCAGCGTGCGGTTCGTGATGTTCAAGGACATCTACGAGCAGCCTTGGATCAAGCCATTTTGCAGAATCCTCGGCGTGATTCCGGTTTCGTCCTATCAACGGCCCCGCGAATTGATCAGATCACTCCAGGCTGCGAGCGCCGCCATCCGCAGCGGGGAAGTTGTCTGCATTTTTGCCGAGGGCGAGATCACCCGCATCGGCCAGCTGCTCCCGTTCCGGCGCGGCTTTGAGCGTATCATGAAGGATGTGGACGCGCCCATCATCCCCATCGCGCTCGACGGCGTGCTGGGCAGCACCTCGAGTTTCAAGCACGGCAAATTTGTCTGGCGGCTGCCGTCGCGCATTCCGTATCCGGTCACGGTGAGCTTCGGCCAGCCGGTGCCGGGAAACGCGACCGCCTTCACTGTGCGGCAGGCCGTGCAGGAGCTGCTCGCGAACTCGTGGCACCATCGCCGCGACCGCATGGAAACGTTGCAGCGGCAGTTTGTCCGGACCGCGCGGCGGCATGCGCGCCGGTTCGCCATGGCTGACGCGCAAACCGCCGGCGTCACGTTCGGCAACGCCCTGGTGCGGACGGTTCTTCTCGCCCGACGGCTTAAGAAAGTCTGGGCCGGACAAAAAATGGTCGGGCTGCTGCTGCCGCCGTCGGTGCCGGGCGCGCTGGTGAATTACGCCGCGCTGCTCTGCGGCAAGGTGCCGGTGAATCTGAACTACACGCTGTCGGCGGAGGCGCTCGCCTCGTGCGCGAAGCAATGCGAACTCAAAACCGTCCTGACGTCGCGGGCGTTTCTTGAAAAAGTAAAACTCACCGTGCCCGGCGAGATTGTTTATCTGGAGGATGTGGTCGGAACGCCGAGCACCGTCTCGGCCAGCATCGAACCAAAACTGCAACGTGCCGAGACGGTGCTCGGCGCTCCGTCCGCACTGGAAAAACTCACGGCATTTCTCATGGCGCGACTGTTGCCGGCGGGACTGCTCGAATGGTCGCTGCGCGACCAGACGCTCTCCCGCTCCGCTCCCGGCGGGAGGGGAGAGGGCCGGGGTGAGGTAAAACACAACCAACTCGACGATCTGGCCACCGTGATTTTTTCCAGCGGCAGCACGGGCGAACCCAAGGGCGTGATGTTGTCGCACTACAACATCGTCTCAAACGCGGAGCAGTTGGAGCAGGTGTTCGGCCTGGGTAAATCGGACCGGCTGCTGGGCGTGTTGCCATTTTTCCATTCATTCGGTTTCACCGGCACGCTGGCGATGCCGGCGGCGGTCGGCGTGGGCGTGGCGTTTCATGCGAATCCGCTCGACATCAAAACCATCGGGCCGCTCGTGCGCACGCATGCGGTCACGTTCCTGCTCGCGACGCCGACGTTCCTGCAACTCTATCTGCGCGGTTGCACGCCGGGCGATCTCGGCAGTGTGCGATTGGTGATGACCGGCGCCGAAAAATTGCCGGAACGACTCGCCGCCGCGTTCGAGGAAAAGTTCGGCATCCGTCCGCTCGAAGCCTACGGCTGCACCGAGTGTTCACCTGCCGTGACCGTGAACACGCACGATTTTCGCGCGGCGGGTTTCCGGCAGGTCGGGACCAAGCGCGGTACCATCGGCCACCCGCTGCC
>DATLVR010000062.1:0-51151 GCA_035577265.1 Verrucomicrobiia bacterium
TGGCGGAATGTCAACGGACAGTCTCAAGCCCGATTCCGTTATCGCCTACAGTGCGCTGGATGCAAAAGGCGGCTGTTCCGTGCTGTTCGCCGACGGCAGTGTTCAATCCATGACGGCACGAGGGTTTGCCGAACTGTCCCAGCGCGGCCTCGTGCAGCTCGCCGCGCCGCAAGAACTCGCGGAACATCAGCGCGAAGTGGTCGCGCAAAGTCAGCTGGGCGACAACCGGCCGGGTTCCGCGTCTGCGCCAGGAGATCATCTCACCATCAGCGGCTCTGCCGGAGCAATGGGCGGCGGGGGTGGTGCTGGCGGCACCAGATTTTTTGGCGGGTTGCCACCCGCAAGCGTCACGGTGAATGGGTCGTCGGCTGTCGCCACCGGAGCACCTGCGCTCGCGCCGTCGACAACACCAACCGCCTCCGGCATCCGTTCCATCCGCATCGAACTGCCGCAGACGGGCACGCCGTTCCTGTTCACCAAGGTTTTGAATGTCAATCGCGAGCCGCTTTCCATCCGTGCCAAGATGATTCCACTCCACACGTTTCAGACGTTCCAGATGCTCTGGCAATCCGCGGCGTTCTTGCTCGGCCTGGTCGTGTGGTGGACGCAGTGGCATCGCGCCAACCGCAGCACGTTCATCCTCACCCTTGCGCTCGCGCTGATCGTCGGTTCCGTGTGCAGCCTGCTCATCCAATGGCGCGCGCTGCATGATGCGCTCATCGTCGGGTTCCCGGTCGCAGTGGTCGCCGTCATTGCGCTGCTCGTCTGGAAATACTGGCCGCGCGGAACCAAACCGGAAACCAGTGAAGAGCCGCCGGTCCTCCATCCGACTGCGCCGGCTAATCCTATTGCACCGTTGACTGCGGGCATCGCATTGCTGCTGGCCATCCATGGCAACAGCGCCACCGCCGCGACAAATTCCGAAATCGTCAATCGTCAATCGCCTATTGCCAATGCTTCCGTCTCGGCTATCGACTATCGGCTATCGGCCATCGGCAAAGCTTCCATCGTCTCCGCCAGTTACACCGGCACCGTGAACGACCGCGTGGCGCTGCTTGACGCGACGCTGCAGTTTTCCGGTGTGAATGCCGGCGACAGCGTTCCACTGTTCGGCGACGACGTGGCGGTTCAGTCCTTCACCGTCAAGTGCGGGCGCGCGGAACTCATCCGCAACGGCGGCAATCTTTCCGTGCGGTTTGACCGCCAAGGCGCGGCGATGGTGCAGATCAAGATGCTTGTCAAGGTCGCCGGCGACGTGACGAAACGCCGTCTGGCGTTCGCGGTTCCGGCGGCGTTGTCGAGCAGCACGGAATTCACGCTGGCCGAGGCCGGGGCGGACGTGGATTTTCCGGCGGCGATCTCTTTCAAGCGGATTTTGGACAAGGACCAGACGCGCGTCGAAGCCGTGCTCGGTTCATCTGACCGCATCGAACTGCTCTGGACGCCGCGCGTGAAACGCGCCGAGGAAGTGGCCGCCACGGTCTTTTGTCGCAATGCCGCGCTCGTCACTTTTGGCGGCGGGGTGATGAACGTGCGTGCGACGCTCGATTACCAGATCACGCAGGGCGAACTGCGTCAAGCGCGCGTGCAACTGCCCGCCGGACAAAAACTGCTGCGCGTCGAGGGCCGCGACATCCGGACGTGGGAAATCAAGAGCCTCCCCGTCATCCGTCCTGCGGACACCTTCTCCCCCGCCGGGGGAGAAGGCCGGGATGAGGGGGCGGGGCAGGTGTTGGTTGTGGATTTGATGAAGGGCGTTCCGCTCGGCTGGCAGCTCACGATTGAAACGGAAAAAATCCTGGAGCCGGCCCCGGCCGGCGCGATGGTGGAATTGCCCCACGCGCTGGATGTGAAACGCGAGAACGGCCTCGTGGCTTTGCGCGGCTCCGACGAACTGGGCTTGTCCATCGAATCTTCCAGCGGGCTTGAGCGCGTGGATGCGGAGGAATTCGCGCGGGTCAGCGCCGTGAAGGCGGACAAGCTTGCCAGCGTGTTCCGGTTTGCGGATGCCCGGTTTTCACTGCGCGTCCGGGCCGAGGCGTTCCAGCCGGAGATCGAGACCGTCGTGAAAAACACGTTCCGCGTCGGCACTGAACAGATTTTGCTCACCGCCAAAGTGGACTACACCATCAAGCGCGCCGGGGTGTTTGCACTGAAAATGATTTTACCGGACGGCTATCGGGTCGAGCACGTCAACGGAAACAATATTTTACAATACGTCGAGCGCGTGGATGCTGGAACGCCGGGCACCGTCCCGGCCCGAAATGGTGACGATGCGAAACTCGCCGGGTCGGAGACCGGCGCTCCGCGGCGCATCCTGGAAGTGACGTTGAAAGATCGCGTGTTAGGCGCTTATTCTCTGAACGTCGAACTCGCGCGCAGCTTCAAGACTTTGCCGGCGACGATCGCCGTCGCTGGCGTGTATCCGCTGGGTGCTGCGAAGATGACCGGCTTTGTCGCCGTCTCCGCCGAACCGGGCGTGGCGGTGAAAACCGAATCGTTCGACGGACTGACGGAGATTCCGGCGGTGTCGCTGCCGGATTACGCGAACGCCGGCGCCAGCGTGCTGGCTTACAAATTCATTTCCGCCGAGCCGAAGTCCGCCGCGGAATGGAAATTGAACGTGGTGACGGAAAATGTCGCCGCCTGGGTGCGCGCGGAAATCGTCAATGGTTTCACGCTCACCGAGACGCTCGTCAGCGGGCGCGCGCAGGTGCGCTTCGAGATCGCCAATGCGCCGGTGAAGGAACTGCGTGTGCGCGTGCCGGCGGCATTCAAAAACGTCGAGATCACCGGCGCGAACATTCGCAGCCGCGAAAGAGTTGATGGTTCAAAGTTGATGGTTGATAGTTCGAATCCCTCAACTCTCAACGCTCAACTCTCAACCAACTACAATGTCTGGCGTGTGGAATTGCAAAGCCCGACCCGCGGATTTTATCCACTGACGGTGACCTGGGACGAGCCGCGCTCGACGAAAGCCGGCGCACTGGAACTCGCCGGCATTTCCGCCGACGGCGTCGAGCGCGAATCGGGGTTGCTGGCGATCTCGGCGAAATCTCCCTTGCAAGTCAGCGAATCGGTGGCGACGGACTTGCAGCGCGTGGACACCGGCGATTTTCCCGATTGGGCCGGCGCGCCGGACAGCACTACGACGCTGGCCTACCGCTACGTCCGGCCCGGCTACCAGCTTGCGCTCGATGTGCGGCGCTTCGACGCCGCGGCCGTGCTGGAGGCACTCGTGGACAGCGCCCGGTTCACCAGCGTCGTCGCCGATGACGGCCAGATGATGACGGAGATGTCACTCTCCGTGCGCAGCAACGGCAAGCAGTTTCTGGAGATCGAACTGCCGGCGGACGCGAAGGTATGGTCGGCGTTCGTCGCCGGCCAGCCGGTGCTGCCCAGTGTGCGCGACGGGAAACTGCTGCTGCCCATCGAATCGTCCGGCGATGGCGACCGCGCGTTGGCGGTGGAACTGACCTACATCGGCACCAACGGTTTTCCGCGCGGCAAGGGCTTGGTCGGCTTCGTTTCGCCCAAGTTTGATGTGCCGTTGAAGAACGCGCGCTGGGAAATGTATCTGCCGCCGGATTACAACTATCAAAACTTTCAGGGCACGATGACTCGCACCATCGCCGCCTCACCGGAAACGGCGTCGTCCAGCTTTTCCATCCTGGATTATTCGCGGATGGAACAGACCGGCAAGGAGACCGCGCGGGTGGATCTGCAGCGCGACGTCAGCGAGGCGCGGCGTCAGCTCGCCGGCGGCAACGTGCGCGTGGCCACGGAGAATTTTAATCGCGCGAAGGCGAAATTCCCCGCCGACAAAGACGCGGCGGATGAATTCAAAAAACTGGAAGGCGATTTGAAATCCGCCCAGGCGAGCAACCTCATCAACGCGCAAAATGATTTTGCCACTCGCAACAGCGGCTCGGTCGCCGGCGAAGCGCCCGCGCGGAACGCTGATCTCGGTTTGCTTTACGACAACGAGTCGGCGCAGAAGCAGTGGACCAAGTTGCAGGAGGCGCAGGAGATCGTGACGGCCCGGGTGCAGCCGTTGCGGGTGAATCTGCCGGTGCGCGGCCAGCATTTCGCCTTCACGCAGGTGTTGCAGACGGAAGGCGGCCGGCCGATGACGATCCAGCTTTTCGCCGCCAGCACCAAAGCGGTGAGCTGGCCGATGCGCGGCCTGATGGCGGCGGGCGCATTTCTGGTGCTGTGGGGATTGGTCGCGATTTTGTCGCGCCTGACGCTGCGCGCCAGCCGGGCGTGAAGGTTGGTTTGGCATGTTCTGGCGGAGTGCGGCCGTCCCGGCCGCTGCAACGTGGGGGGAGAAGCGGTTCGTAAATGTTCTGCGACTTGAATGAAGTCCGTTGCAGCGCCCGGGGACGGGCGCACTCCGAAACGGTTTGTTTACCGGGCGGATTCAACGCAGAGTGCATTCTCTGCGCCTCTGCGTTTGAGCCGGCTTCGCGTCTTTGTTGGTATTCAATGATGGATGACGAGCGGCTGAAGCGGGGCAAGCAGGACTTCGGCAAGGATTATTTCGACGAGCTGCTGGAACGCATCCGGGAAATCCGGGCCAGCGAGCGGCGGTTTTATCAGAAGGTGCTGGCCGTAGCGCAAGACTGGCAGTCTGCTGTGTCGCGGATTGGCAATCCGCAGGCCAGGGTGAACATGCGGTGCTGGTGAGGTGATTTTGATAGACTTGGACAACGCGACATTCGCCCGGCTGTCAGCCGGCGACACAGCAGGTTGCCAACCTGCGCTACCGGGTGGTCTGCTTGATTTTGTTCGCAGCGTCGCGCTCGGCTTGCTAGGTTGCGCGGGCATGAAAAATTGCGGAAACCTTTTCACGTCCGCGTTGTTCTAAATGCCAACATCTGCCATGACACCCACCAACTTTGACACCGCCCGCGACACTTGCAAAAAAATCGCCGGCAACATCTCCAAAATCATCCGCGGTCAGACCGACGCCACGCGCAACCTGGTCGCCACGCTGGCGGCGGGCGGGCACGTGTTGCTGGAGGATTTTCCCGGCACGGGCAAGACGACGCTGGCCAAGGCGCTGGCGCGCTCGATTGACGCGCAGTTCAAACGCCTGCAATTCACGCCGGACCTGCTGCCTTCGGACATCCTCGGCGTGTCCGTGTTCAGCCAGCGCGACCAGTTGTTCCATTTTCACGAAGGTCCGGTGTTCACGAATATTCTGCTCGCCGACGAGATCAATCGCGCCTCGCCGCGAACGCAATCGGCCTTGCTGGAGGCGATGGGCGAAGCGCAGGTGAGCGTGGAAGGCGAACGCCGGAATCTGCCGGAATTGTTTTTTGTCATCGCCACCCAGAACCCGGTGGAATTTCGCGGCACCTATCCGCTGCCGGAGGCGCAGATGGACCGGTTCGCCATGCAGTTCACGCTCGGCTACGTCACGCCGGAAGAGGAAGTGGCCATCCTGACGGCGCAGCAACACAACCATCCGCTCGATGAACTTAAATCCGCCGTGACGCTGGCCGACGTGCTGGCGCTCAAGCGGGCGGTGGAGGGCGTGCTCATCAGCGATGAATTGAAGCGATACGCGGTGGACCTGGTCGGCGCCACCCGCACCGCGAGCGGCGTGCAATTGGGCGCCAGCCCGCGCGCCTCGATTGCCTTGATGAAAGTCGCGCAGGCATTGGCGTTGTTTGATGGATTTGATTTCGTCACACCGGAGCAGATCCAGAAGATCGCCGTGTCCGTCATCGCACACCGGTTGGTGCTGGAGCCGCAGGCGCGCTTTTCCGGTGTGACGGCGCGTAGCGTGGTCGAGGACGCGGTCAAGAAATTGAAAGTGCCGGCGTGAGAACAAAGTAAAAATGTAAAATTAAAAAGGCCGAGCCATGCGCGCTGTAAATTTCCCGCCCGTTTTTTTAATTTTTAATTTTGCATTTTAAATTGCCCGGTGAAGCCGATCTACAAACTCATTTACTGGAGCTACCGCGCCACGGGCGGTGTGTGGTATTGGGCGCGGCGACGGTTCACGCTGGCGGGGTTGTGCGTGGCGGGCGGTTTCATCGTGAGCGGTGCGGTCGGTTCGGACATCGAGAACACCGTCACTTACCAGTCGTTCGCCCTGCTGCTCGCGCTGTTGCTTCAGGCCTTCGTGTTCAGTTTCTTCTTTCGCGCCAAATTTTCCGCGACCCGTTTGCTGCCGCGCTTTGGCACGGCGGGCCAGCCGTTGCAGTATTCCGTCCGGTTTAAAAACCTCACCAAAAAACCCCAGGCCGGGCTGATCCTGCTGGAGGACCTGGTTGATCCGCGCCCGAAGTTTCCGGAATGGCTGGCCTTTCAATTGGTCGAAAGCCGGCGGGTCCGCCCATTCCGGGTTCCCCAATGGGCACGCCGGGATCCGTTCCGGCTGGCGACACTGAAGGAAGCGGAACTGCCGCCATTGCCGCCGAACGGAGAGGCCGAAGTGCGCGTGGAAATCCTGCCCCTGCGACGGGGCATTTTGCATTTCACCGGGGTGACCGTGGCGCGGCCCGATCCGCTGGGATTGTTCCGCGCCTTCAGCCGCACGGCATCAAAACAATCGGCTTTGATTTTGCCGAAGCGCTATCCCCTGCCGCCGATCGCGCTGCCGGGCGCATTGCGGTATCAGGAAGGCGGCGTGGCGCTGGCGGCGAACATCGGGCGCAGCGAGGAATTCGTCGCGCTGCGCGAGTATCGCCACGGCGATCCGATGCGGCACATCCACTGGCGCAGCTGGGCCAAGGTGGGCAAGCCGATCGTGAAGGAGTTCGAGGACGAATTTTTTGTGCGGCACGCGCTGGTGCTCGACACGTTCGACGAGGAACCGAACAGCGAAACCCTGGAAGAAGCCGTGTCCGTCGCGGCTTCGTTCGCCTGCACCATTCTGACGCAGGAATCGCTGCTGGATCTGCTGTTCGTCGGCAATCAATCCTACTGCTTCACCGCCGGTCGCGGCCTCGCGCACGCGGAACAGATGCTGGAAATCCTGGCCTCGGTCAAAAACTGCGCCGACAAGCAATTCGAGACGCTCGAGCATCTGGTCATCGGACACATCTCTGCCGTGAGCGGCTGCATCTGCGTGCTGCAACGCTGGGACGACGCGCGGCGCAAATTCGTGGACAAGCTCAAGGCGTTGGGCGTGCCGTTGCTGGTGCTGGTGATCATTCCGCACGGCGGGAAAAAACCGGATGCGGGACCACTGCGTGCCGAACCGGAAAATTTTCATTATCTTGAGATCGGCAAAATCGAGGAACAACTGGCGAAATTGAAGTGAAGATGAAACATTCAACATTGAACATTCAACGCCCAACGTTAAATGGGAGGATGAAGCCCGCAGTCTTCGTTCGATGTTGGACGTTGAATGTTGAATGTTCGATGTTCCCCTTGTTATGAAAACGCCGCCCTTCCTGCTTTTGGCCACGCTCGTCTTCTGGGGCTGGCAGTCGGGATTTTTACTGGCTGGTGCCATCATGGGTGCGGTGCTGGAAAGCGCGCGGTTCATCAGGGCGCGCTGGGATCTGGCGGAGGAAGATTTCCGCCGGATCTGGCATTTCTGCATGTTGCTGGTGCTCGCGCTGGTGGTCTTTTCCTTTGCCGCCAACCAGGAGAACGGGGGCTTCACCGGTTTGCTCCATTCATCGGCCGCCGAAGCGACCCGCAGCGTCGGTCTTTCCGCGACGGCCTTTCTCCGCTGGCTGCCGATGACGCTGTTCCTGGTGATCGTCGCGCAGACGTTCAACGAACGCGAAGCGATTCCCTTGTCGGCGATTTCGTTCTTCGCCCTCCGGCGACGGCGGCAGACCGGCGCTCCGGACCGCCACGTGAATGTGTCGTATCCGTATTTCATCGTGTGCCTGTTTTCCGCCGGCATCCACGCCAACCAGGCGACGCACACCTATTTTTTCGGGCAGGCGTTGCTGATCGTATGGGCGTTGTGGTTCCTGCGCTCGCGGCGATTCGGCATCGCGGCCTGGCTGGGGGCGCTGGTGCTGGTGCTGGGCATCGCCTTTGTCGGCCACCTGGGCATCGGCCAGTTGCGGCAGGCGCTGGCGGGTTACAACGCGCAATGGATGGCCCGGTTCATGCGACAAAGAACCGACCCGATGGTGAGTTTCACGTCCATCGGCCAGATCGGCGAAGTAAAATTATCCCCGCGGATCGTCATCCGATTGGAACCCAAGGACGGTGGAGCGCCGCCGGAATATCTCCGGGAAACCAGCTACCGGATCTACCGGCCGGCGACGCAATCGTGGCTGTCGAGTTTTTCAAAAACCAATGAATTTGACCCGCTGCAAGCCGAAGTGGATCCCTCGACCTGGCTTTTGCTGCCCGGCAAAACCAACACATCAGCGGCCGACATCGCGTGCTATCTCAACGGCTGGTCAGCAGAACTGAGCACGCCGGAGGGATTGCTGCCCTTGCCAACCGGCAGCGGCCGGCTGGAAAAACTCCCCGTCTTTTCGCTGAAAACCAGCAGGAACGGCGCGGTCAAAGCCGCCGGTCCGGGCCTGGTGATGTTTGATGCGCGATATGGCCCTGGCGCGACCATGGATACCCCGCCGGACAGCACCCATTTTGATCTGGATGTGCCCACCAACGAAATTCCCGCGCTCGACCGGGTGATAGCTGAAATGAATATTTCCGGTGCGTCTGAGGAAAGGAAGCTGCTGGCTGTCCGGAATTTTTTCACGGACAAATTCACTTACAGCACCTGGCAGGGGAAGGACAAGCTGGCCGGCACGAATGAGACCGTGGTGGGCCGCTTTCTGTTGAACAGCCGGAGCGGCCATTGCGAATATTTCGCCACGGCAACGGTCTTGTTGCTGCGGCAGTTGAAAATTCCGGCGCGCTATGCGGTCGGCTACGTAGTCCACGAAAAATCCGGGCACGGCTACGTGGTGCGCGGGCGCGACGCGCACGCGTGGTGCCTCGCGTGGGACGGGCGGCATAAAACCTGGGTGGATTTTGACACCACACCCGGGTCCTGGGTGGCGGAGGAAGGGAAACGCGCCTCGCCGCTGGAATGGCTTTCCGATCTGTCGTCGTGGATCCGGTTTCAGTTTTCAAAATTCTGGTGGGGCCAGAGCAATTTTCGCCAGTATCTCTTCTGGGCACTGGTTCCGGTGCTGGTGTTGCTGCTGATTCGCATCGTCTTCCGGCGGGGACGCAAACGCCGCGCCCAACTCAAAGCCGGAAATTCCTCCGCGGCGATTTCCTGGCCGGGACTGGACTCGGAATTTTATCTCCTCGAACGCAAGCTCGCCGCGCGCGATGTGCCACGATCATCCGGCGAGCCGCTTTCGGACTGGCTGACGCGCGCGCTGGCCGATCCGGCGCTGGCGGATTTGCGCGGGCCGTTGCAGGAACTGTTGCGGCTGCACTACGGCCATCGGTTTGACCCGCGCGGCTTGAGCGGCAAAGAACGCGAAGCGTTGACGCGAGAGGCAAAAGTCTGCCTGGACGCGTTGGCGCGGAGGTAGCGGCGTTTCGCGGGCGCGGCTTGAGGCCCTCGATGAGCGCGCCGACCTCGCGGTGTTTGAGAGTTGAGAGTTAAGGGAAAATGTGCGCGGGCGAATCGAACCCGGGGCGCGCGGACGGCGGGGCCTGGTCGCGATCCAGGAAAAGAGTAAACAAGAAGGTTCTGGTTCGCGCGCCCCAAATCGAGTGGAACGGACAGTCTGAAGGATAGGCTATGAGGTTGGCGTCCGAACGCGGGCAGTAACGGTGGCTAGTTCAGGATAGAGGCAGGGAGCAAAAGCAAAAGGCAGGAGAGCAGACTTCAGCAACTTCGACGGGCTGGTTCAACCACGGATTGGAATGACGCTCCGGTCATTTCAATCGTTTGTCGATTATGTGGCAAACTCAACATACTAATTCCATCGTCTGCAAATCACTCGCCATCCAATGGCGAGAAAATACCACAGAAGCAAACTACCAAAGACGCCAAAGATGATGGCTGCATACCAATCACCCAAAGTTTCCAATGGCCATCCGATCACAAGCTTGAACAGGTAAAAGCATCCCCACGCCATCAGAGCGAAAGGAGCGAGCAGCACGGCAAAAACCAAATAGGCCCACCACGGTGTTTCGCCGACACGTTTGTTAGCGCGTGGTCGCATAACGTCCAGAGTTCAGGCACTTGGGGCCAAACGACCTGAACCGCAAAGCGGAACTGCAGACGCCATCCCGCATTGCCTGCAGCGAATTATTAGCCGATTTCTTCATGGCTTACATGAAACGATTCGACAAGCCATCGCGGAAGTCCTGCCGATGAAGCAACTTCGCAACATTCGCAAGCACGTGGCCATGCTTCTGGAACTCGCCCGCCGGCACCAAAAACAGGAACACCAAATGGACTGGCTTACTGTCAAGGGCATCGAATTGAATTCCCTTTCGGGAACGCCCGACTACCGCCACCACTTCAGAAACCAATGTCGTGGAGGCATGGGGAATGCCTATGCCAAACCCAATACCTGTGCTCATCGACAACTCACGTTTTCTGATGCTCTCGGCGATTGAATCCCTATGCGGAGACTGAATCTTGTGAGTGCCCACGAGGTGATTCATGAGCTCCTCGATGGCCTGCCAGCGATCCTGCGCCTGCAGGTCGACCACATTTACCTTTGGCCCGAAGTAGTCATCCGGAAATTCGTCGCCAAGATCTCGCGCGGTCTTCTTGGGCGGTGGTGGCGGACCGCCAGCAGAAGCAGGCTGTGTCTTCGGAGTCTGGTCTGATCGAGAATCATTCATCGCGTGCGAGGTCAACGACCAAAGCTGAGCTAACCCGAACCGATGACGAGATGCGCAACGGGCGTTCTCGAATAATCCAAAGCGCCAATCGGGCTCCGGCGACTTTAGGCCATATGGTCATAACTCAATCGGACGAAAGTAAAATAATATCGCCGTCTTTGGCTGCAAGCTGAAAAAACTCGACGACGCTTGGATAAATCTCGAATACCGATTCAGCCTCATCTTCTGTCCAACTCGCTCTGTAGCCGTGAGGGTATATATCTGCGGCGTTGAAAGACTCAACACTGAAACGGGAACGCAAATCCCCAACTGAAATCTTGCCGAGTGCTTCAGCTACTGCGCGAACCTCGTCAGGCGTCAATGAGCGGACGTGTCCATATGTGCAATCCCACTCTGTCTCTGTGCCGCCCTGCACGACATTGCCGAGTGGTGGCGGCGGGGGTGTGACGTGCTCTCCAAGCTCGCCATCGCCAGTAAGTAAAAAATGCAATGCGTGCCAATCCTTGCCGATGTCGAGGTAACGGTCGCTGCTCTCCTGCTCCTGCATCTTGGCAAGCAATGCTTCCGGGTTATCCAATTCCAAATCATCAAGATTGGTGCCGAAAAAGGATGACGCTGCTTTGGGGTCGCTCTGGAGCTTAGCAAACTCGTGTGGTGTAACTCGCCTGTAACTGGCTTCGATGCTCATACAAGTGTGTGGTGCGAATGTGGCCTAACATTGTTCTTCAACCGCTCCGTGTGGGGCGATTTCATCCATGAAGCCGACTTTATTTCTGGCTTTCGTTTTTGTCGAGAACCTTTTAAGTCCTGCGCAGGTGAAAACAGGGAATTCAGAAAAAACCGCACCCAATGACGAGCCGATTTCCAAGGTGCGGTTGCGGGAGCCGGTGCGGGAGGTCATCGGATTGAGCATTCGTCGCGCGTTCCAAGGCGGAGCTGAAGCACCCGCAGTCCAGACGCTTCGCGACGGTCTGACCTCATCAGGCCGCGCCGTAGTCACCAAATTTTCATCCGTGTTCATCCGTGTCCATCCGTGGTTGCATTTTCGGTGAGACGTTTCCTGCCGCCACGCCCTGCACGATGCCGGTTTCCAATTCCGCGAATTTGTCCGCGAGCAAATGTTGGGCGAGCCGGTAACCCGCCGGGTCGGTGTTGTGATGCAGAGCGTGAAAATGCTGTTCAATGCGCAAGTGCGCGCCCCGGCAGAAATAAGCAACCAACTCAGGCAGGTTTTGTTCCTTGTTGCTTGCGTCCCTGGCCTGGAGCAGTTGTTCGGCCCGCAGACAAACCGACATGATGGCGAACAGTTCCGCGCCGATGTCCACGAAGCGGCCGAGCAACAGCTGCTGGCGTTCCAGTTTCGGGCCGTGCCGGAGCATGGCGTGAAAGATCGCCCGCGCCAGCCGCCGGTTCATCCGCGCCACGTAACGCAGGTGCCGGGCAAACAACACGCCGCTGCTCCCCTCGATTTCAGATTGCAGATTTACGATGTGAAATTCGCCGGCGAACGGCAGCCATTGCTTGGGATACCAATGTGCGTAAAACATCCCCGCTTTGATCGCCGCACCCAGCCGCCGCAGCCACGGCAGTTGTGAATTCAACGCCGCCGCGCTGACCTTGAGATGCGGGTCGAGCATCTCGCGCGCAATGAACAGCCGCATGATCTCACTCGAGCCTTCGAAGATCGTGTTGATGCGGCAGTCGCGGAGCATCCGTTCCAGCGCGATGCCCGGCTCGCCGCGCGCTTTGAGTGACGCAGCGGTCTCGTAACCGCGCCCACCACGGATCTGCACGGCGTCGTTGACAATCCGCCAGGTCGCCTCGGTCGCCCAGAGTTTGCACAGCGCGGCTTCAAGGCGGACATCCGCGTGTTTGTCGCGGTCCACGCGGCTGGCGGCGAGCAGCGTCATGGATTCCATCGCAAACACATCCGCCGCCATACGCGCCAGCTTGTCGGCGATGGCCGCGTGTTTGCCGATGGGCGCGCCCCACTGTTTTCGTTTGCCGGCCCACTCGCGGGAAATTTTCAGGCAACGTTTCCCCAGCCCGATGCACGCGCCGGGCAGCGTCAACCGTCCCGTGTCCAGCGTGGTCAATGCGACGCGCAGCCCCTTGCCTTCGGCGAGCAAAATATTTTCCACCGGCACACGGACATTGGTGAAATGGATGACGCCGTTGTAGAGCGCCTTCAAGCCCATGAAATGGCAGCGGTGCCGCACCTCGATACCCGGCCAGTCCATCTCGACGATGAACGCGGTGATCTGCTCCTTCGGTTTTCCGTGCACGATTCTCGGGGGCGTCTTGGCCATGACGACGATCACGCCGGCCTTGGTGCCGTTGGTGCACCAAAGTTTTTCGCCGTTCAAAATGAAATGCTTTCCGTCCGGTTCCGGCTCGGCGCGCGTGGCCATCGCCGCCGGGTCGGAGCCGACGTCCACTTCCGTGAGCGCGAATGCCGAGATCTCCCCGCGCGCGACGCGCGGCAGGTATTTGCGTTTCTGCGGTTCGGTGCCGAACAGAATCAGCGGTTGCGGCACGCCGATGGATTGATGCGCCGAGAGCAGCGCGGTGAGATTGCCGCACCAGCTGCCGAGCAGCATCGCCGCGCGGCAGTAATTGGTTTGGGACAACCCAAGTCCGCCATATTCCGCCGGGACTTTGATCCCGAACGCGCCGAGCCGGGCGAGTTCGTCAATCACCGGCCGGGGAATTTCACCGGTGCGATCAATCTCGTCGGCATCCACCTGGTCGCGCAGCAAGGCTTCGAGTTGTTTGAGAAACGCATCGCCCTGGTCGCGGTCCTCGACGCTCTGGATGGGGAAAGGATGCACCGTGGACAGGTTGAATTCGCCCATGAACATGCCGCCGGCAAAGGTCCGCGCGTGTTCGGATTCGCGCGCGGCTTCGGTCAGTTCCATCGCCGCCCGCTGGCCGGTGGACATCTTCGAGGTGTCAATCAGCGGTTGCTGTTCTTCGGGCGGTCTCTGGAGGTGGTTCATAACGCCCTCAATTTTTTGGATAAAACTTTTCGCCGCTGGCAGCCATGCCGGCCAGCAGTTTGCATGGTTCGAAGTGCGCCGTTCCGGAAGCGACGAGATGGTTCATCGCTCCCACGAGCCTGGCTGCGCCAACGGTGTCGGTATAGCGCAACGGCCCGCCGCGGAACGGCGCGAATCCGGTGCCCATGATCATGGCAAAATCCACGTCCGCCGGGTCGGTGACAATTTCCTCCTCCAGACAGCGCGCGGCCTCGTTGACCATCAGGAAAACCATGCGTTCCTGAAGTTCCTCGCGGGTCATCTCGCGGGCTTTCTGGTTTTGCACGTAAGCGGAAAGCTGCGGATTCGGCCGGGCTTCCTGCCCCTTTTCGTGAACATAATATCCGCTGCCGTTCTTGCGGCCGAGCAAGCCGTCCCTGGTCATCTGGCTGAGACATTCAGGAACCTGCATGCGATTGCCGAAATGCGCGGCGAGCGTGGCGGCGACATGCAGCGACACGTCCAGACCGACTTCATCCAGCAAGCGCATCGGGCCCATCGGCATGCCGAAATCGAGCATGACCTCGTCGAGGTTTTCCACGGACGCACCGGCTTCAAACAGATTTCCGGCCTCGATCAGATACGGCATCAGGATGCGGTTCACGAGAAAGCCGGGACTGTCTTTGACGACCACGGGCAGCTTGCCGATTTGCTGTGCGAACTTGAGGGCACGTTGGATGGTTTCCGGCGCGGTCTGGCGCGCGGCGATGACCTCGACGAGCTGCATCCGGTGGACGGGATTGAAAAAATGCAAACCAACAACGCGTTCGGGATGGCGGGTGCTGGCGGCCATTTCGGAGATGGGCAACGCCGAGGTGTTGGTGGCGAGAATCGCGTCGGGCGAAACCAGTTCGTCGAGCCGCTGGAAAATCTTTTTCTTGAGCTCCAGATTCTCCACCGCCGCTTCGATGACGATGTCCGTGCGGTGCAACGGCACTTCGGCCGGCGCCGGATGCACGCGATCCATGCCGGCACGCGCTTCGTGCGCCGTGAAGATGCGGCGTTTGGCGCCATCGCGATACAGTTTGGCGATGGTGGCCATGCCTTTCGCGACCTGTTCGGTGTTGATGTCGCGCAGGATCACCGGCAATTTTCGCGCGCTGATCCATTGCGCGATGCCCGCGCCCATGACGCCCGCGCCGATGACGGACGTGTGCGCGATGGGTTTCGACTCAGTGGCTGGCACGGCCGTCGGGACAGTTCTTTTCCGAGCGCGTTCCTGCAGAAAGAAGACGTTGATCAAGTTGCGGCAAACGTCCGTCTGCATCAATTCGATGATGCCGTCGCGTTCGAGCGCGAGCGACGCCTCGACGGTCTGGGAAATGCCGCGCGTCACGACCTCCAGCGCCTTGAGCACGGCGGGATAATGCCCGCGCGTTTTCTTCAAAAGGATTTTCCGGACGCGCGGCGCGATCACCGAGGCGACCAACCGGTTGTTCGTCAGCCAATGATCCGGGTAAATCGGTTTGCCGGAATTGATTTTTCGCACGGCCGCCGCCACGAGATATTCGGCGGGTGCCACTTCGTCCACCATGCCCAGCTTCAACGCGTGCTTTGCCGGCACGGTTTTCCCGGCCAGAATGATGTCCAGCGCTTTGGGCAGTCCGATCAGCCGCGGCAGGCGCGTCGAGCCGCCCCAGCCCGGCAGCAGGCCGATTTTCGTTTCCGGCAATCCAATTTTCGTCACGTGATCGGGCGAGGCGATGCGGTAATCGCACGCGAGGCAGAGTTCGTAACCGCCGCCGACGGCCGCGCCGTGAACGGCCGCCACTGTGGGAATTTTCAGCGCGGCGATCTGGTTCATCACCGCCTGGCCGCGTTGAATCAGCACGCGGGCCTCGGCGGACGAGGCAACCTGGCGCATCGCGTTGAGGTCCGCGCCCGCGATGAAAACCGAGCGCTTGGCGCTGGTGAAGATGAGGCCATTGAGTTCGGTCTGGAGCGCGACCGACTCCAGTTCCCGGGCCAGCTCGTCGAGCGTGCGCAGGTCGAAGATATTCGCGGACGACCCCGGCCGGTCAAACGTCAGCACGCAGATGCCATCATGGCGCACGGTGGAGCGGATCGTTCGTTCCGCTGCAAGCGCTGGAATTGGCGCGGTGATCGCCTCCGCGCCAGGGGTTGTTGTTGGCAGCACATTCATAGGTTCACATCCTTTCCAGCCAGAGTGCGGCACCCTGGCCGCCGCCGATGCACAATGACACCAGCGCGCGCTGCGCGTTGCGCCGTTTCAATTCCCGCAACGCCGTCAGCACCAGCCGCGCCCCCGACGCGCCGACCGGATGGCCGAGCGCGATGGAGCCGCCGTTGACGTTTAATTTTTCCATCGGAATTTCGCCGAGCGGCGTGGCGCGATGAAGCTGGTCGCGGGCGAATTCTTTCGAGGTCGCACATTTGATGACGGCCAAAACCTGTGCGGCAAACGCTTCGTTGATTTCGATGATGTCGGCGTCGCCGAGTTTCAGTCCGGTGCGCTCTTCCGCCAGAGCTATCGCATGGTCCGGGCCCAGCCCCATCCGCACCGGATCGCAGCCGGCATAGGCGTAACCGGTCAACGCGCCGAGCGGAGTGAATCCCAATTCCCTTGCCCGCGATTCAGTCATCGCCAGCAGCGCCACTGCGCCGTCGGTGATCTGCGAGGCGTTGCCGGCGGTGACCGTGCCGTTCCGGCGGTCGAACTGCGGTTTCAGTTTGGCGAGCGCGTCGAACGTCTGATTTTCCCGGATGCCGTTGTCCTGCGTTACGGGATTTTTGCCGGCCGGAAAGACCGGGCAAATCTCCTCGGCGAATTTTGCGCGCGCGGCGGCGGCGCGGTGATGCGATTGCAATGCGAACGCGTCCTGTTCGGTGCGGCTGATGCCCAATTCGCGCGCCAGCACTTCGGCGGTCTCGCCCATGTTGAGACCGCACACCGGATCGGTCAGGCCGAGCATCAGGCCGATGCGCGGCTTGAAATCCGCCGGCCGGAACGCGGCCAGCGCCCCGGCGCGTTGCAGGAGCGTTTTGGCGCGGGCGAGCCGGCCGAATTTTTTCGCGGCGGACGAATTGAAGAGCAGGGGGATGTTCGACATGCTTTCGGTTCCGCCGACGACAAAAATGCTGCCGCGACCGGCGAGCATTTTTTCATGCGCCTGTGTCAACGCCTCAAATCCGGAAGCGCAGTTGCGATGAACGGTGATGGCGGGCACGGATTGCGGGATTCCGGCGCGCAGAGCGATCACGCGGGCGACGTTGACGGCGTCCGCCGGTTGGGCCACGCAACCGAAAATCACTTCGTCAATGAGCGCGGGATCAAGATCTGTGCGGGTCAGTAATGCACTCACAGCAATGCGCCCGAGTTCGTCCGCCCCGAGCGCGGCGAGGTCCGTGCCCATCTTGCAGAACGGGGTGCGCACGCCATCCACTATGACCAATCGCTCGGTGCTCATGATGTTTTATTTAGTTCTGGTTTGACTGCCGTCGAGTGCGGTGCGTCGCCATCCAGGCGCGGACGATGGTCCACCACTTTTTGTTCCTTCATCACGACGCCGACGCCCTGCAGCCGGCGCATTTCCTCGGCGTCGTGAAAAATAATCTGGTTCGGATGAATCTCGGTGTGGCTGTAAAACCTGTCCTGCAATTCGCGGCTGAGCTGCGAGTCGGTCGTCCCGTCTGTCTTCGACACATGCAATATCAGTTCGTCCAGGGCGAACGGGTCGTTGCCGGCCTTGCGCAATTCCAGCTGCCAGGCGCCGATGTGCGGGGCGTCGTCGAGCACATGCTCCAACTGGTTGAAATCTACGAGCGTGCCCTTGAGTTTGTCGAGGTTCATTTCCCGGATTTCGGACGCGCGGGAAATCCGGCCGACGAGGCGCGGCAGCGTCCGGCCGCAATACGGACATGGCTCATACGTCAGTCCGCCGTCCGTGTAATCGCCGGTGCGATAGCGCAAGACCACCATACCGCGCGCGTCGAGCGGGGTGAAAACAATTTCCCCGGGCTGGCCGGTTGGAACGGCGCGGCCGGTTTTCGAATCAACAATCTCGATGATTCCGAGATCGGGATATAAATGGTAACCGCCTGATTCCTGATCGTGCGGGAACGGACATTCGGCCCACGCGAGCTTGCCTTCGGTAAAGCCGTAGATGGACAGCACATTCACGTTGCGCGCGCCAAGTTCGCCGGCCATGTCGCGCAGTTTCCGGCGCAGGCCGTCGCTGGTTTTTTCGCCGCCGAGCGCGATGATCTTCAGATTGTCGCAGCGGACCTTGCCCTCGATGGCCTGCTGGAGCAGATGATAGATGAACGTCGGGACGCCGGCGAGGGCGTCGGGATTCAGTTTCCGCATCAGGCGCAGGTTGCCCTCGGTGCCGAGGACTTTGCCGCCGCCGGAACTGACCGTCAGCGTGCCAAAGGAAACCCCGGCGTAATGCGTGAACCAGAACGCCAGATGCGGCGCAAACGGAAAGGCGTTGATCATCCGGAACTCCGGCCGCGCGCCGCAGACCTCCATCAACCGGCGGCTGGCGGACGTCATGTTATCGAGATCCTGCTTCGTGAGCAGGAACGCCAGCGGCTCCGCTGAACGGCCGGTCGTGAAAAACAACGAGACGGGGCGGAACTCGGCGGACAATTCGGCCTCCACTTTTTTCCGTCCGTGCAGAAGGGCGCGCACAATCGTGGCGGGCCGGCGGGCCAGGGTTTCGCGATCGGGCGTTAAAATGAATTCCTTGAAACGTTCGGGATGTTCCGGCGTCGGGAGCAGGTCGGATTTTTTGGTGAACGGCAGACGTTGCAGATCCTCGAGCGTGCGGATGGAGCCGGCCTCCAGGTTTTGTGCGCGGAAGAGTTCGCGGTAATAGGCTGAAAAGGGAAGGACGGCGGTGCGCAGATAGTGGCGCAGTTTTTCCACCTGCAATCGGCGGACTTCCGCTTCAGGCAACTGCTGCCATTGCTTCTGGAGCCGGCTTGATTTCATGAAGGGTTCCTTTCTCCTGGACGACGGCCTTGATTTCGTCAAGCTTTCGCAACGCAACCTCACGGCCCGCCCGGATGTATTGGCCGGGATTGCGATAATCCACCCAGCGGTCGGAGCAGATGTCCGGCTGGAGGACGACGTCCGCCTGCCGCCCGTTCGCCTCGGCCATCCGGATCTGCGCGCCGTGGATGCTGTGCATGAGGATTTCCAGGATGTTTCCGCGCGCGAAATAATTCATGTGCTGGTTAAGCGGCAGGAATTTTTTCGCCAGCCGGCGCGCCCGGCGTTCCGTGTTTCGGGCCACTTCGCGCTGGGCCTGCTGGCAGGCGCGGATGCGGTCGGACGAGGGGATGGCATTCACGGCGATGATTTTGCGCACGCCCATTTCCTGCAACACGTCCACCGGGAGCGGATCCACGATGCCGCCGTCAATAAACGATTCCTCGCCGATGCGGATCGGCACGAAGATGCCCGGCACGGCGATGCTCGTATGCACGGCGGTGGCCACATCGCCGCTCGAAAAAACCACGCGGGCCAGCGTATCGAGATTGGTGGCCAGGACCAGCAGGGGCCGCAGCAGATCGGAGAATTGCGCGTCGCCGATGGTTTGCTGGAGCCGCCGCTTGATGGCGTGGCCGCTCAAGACTCCCTGGCGGGGCGGGAACACCGGATCAATCAAATTCCAGAGCGCCCATTTGACCTCCATGTCGCGCGCCAATTTTTCCAGTTTCGCGCCGTCGCAGCCGTAAGCCCAGAGCGCGCCGACATAGGCGCCCATGCTGGAGCCCGCGACCACGTCCGGTTCCACGCCGTTTTCCTCGAGCACTTGCAGCACGCCGACGTGGGCGAATCCCTTGGCCGCGCCCGAAGAGAGCGCCAGACCGACGAGGCAATCGCCGATGCTGCGGGCAATCCGCCGGATGTCCGGGTGGGATGCACCGGGCGCCATGCCGGTGCCGGCGGCCATCGGGCATTGGCGGATGAAAAACTGGGATGAAATTCCGGCCCGTTCAATTCGCGCATCGAAACCGCCAACGGATTCATTCCCGGCCAGACAGAGAACGGATTTAAGTTCGATGGTTGACCGGCCGCTCAAGACCGGGCGCACTTCGTGCAGGAACCGGTCCAGATGATACAAGTCCCCGGAACTGCGGCGCAGGAAAAAATAGGCCGTCCGGGTTTGTTTGATGGATTCAAACAATACGGACATCGGAATGCGTTCGGCGGACACATCCAGCAGCACATAGTCGAAACGGCAACGCAATCGGCCAAACAGCCCGCCCCAAACTTCCGGCGCCGGCGGCTCACCCGGCAGCCGGATTCGCAGCCGCCGGACTCCGTCCGCCACCTCCGGCAATTCAGTTGGCAGGTCGGGATCGTCATTGAGAACGCAGTCCGCCGGCTCATCGCCGGAGGCGACCAGTTGGAGCAGCAGCACGGCCGCGGCCGTTTCCGAGCGGAGTCGTTGGGCAATCTGTTCGGCCAGAAATTCACCCGGCAGCGAATCGGAAAAAAAAGCCAGCATGACGATTTTCCCTTCCGGCGCATCCGGGGTGAAGGCGAACCGCGCGGAGTCGTCAGTTGCGGGCGAACCCGCCGGACGACGGCGGCTCACTTTGGGCACCAGCTCCGCCAGATCCTGCAACCGGATGCAGAACACCGAACTGTCCTCGGTGGCAATCACGTGTGTGTCGGGCAGCAAAAGGCCGCCAAAGGTTTCACCGCGTTTGAAGGTGCGCAGAATCTCCCTCCCGGCCTCCTCCGGCAAACGACGTTGCAACCGGCAGCTTCCGCTCAAAATCAGAAACGCCCACCCGGCCGGAGGATCGCCCGCGACCACCGGTGTCTCCGGGGCGAACCGCCTGACTTGACCGCGTGCCATCAGCGATCCCAGCGGAGCCTTCGCCAGAAAGTCGAGCGGCCGTTGCCAATCATTAATTGCTCGTCCAATGTTCATTGCCGTCGCGCCCGGCGACGGACACCCGAAATACACCGCACCCACCGTTCTGACGTTTCCGGGTGCCGACACCGTGCATTCTCTGTTACACTGCCAGCCGCCATCACGGCTGTGATTTCACAGTAGGCTTGAACTGGTGACGCGTCAAATTTCCGGCGGAAAAAGAAACCACCCCGGCAGTCGTTGCGTTAAGCCGCGAAGAGGCGACAGACAACAGCCCGCAGTTTCAACGGCGGGTGAACGTGATGAAATGAAAAAATCCCGGAGGGACGACAGACATTCCGGTTGTTCGGACAAGGTTTTCGGTCGTCCCGGCGGGACATTCATTGGCCGCCCTCCACCAATTTGAATTTCTCTCCCTTACTTCCGAAATATTTTGACCCGCATCAATCCTGAACCTTCCGCGCGACGACGATGACGCTAACCGGCTTGGTATCCCATTTGGCGACCATCTCCTGGTCGTTCAGGCGTATGATTTGACCATGAACGACGAAGGGAACTTGCTCGTTCTGCTGGCTGCTTTTGGTCACGGTTTCAACCAATGCTCCATTTTTGACCCGGAACGTTCCCTCAATCATCACCACGCTGCCATTGGTGAAACCAGTGACCTTTGCCGCATAAGCGCCGTCGGGTTTGATGCTGTTCACGCTTTGGATATTGTTGCCCGCCTCCACCACCCAGGTCCCCGTTACCAGTCGCTGAAGTTTTGCGTCGCTGCGGCCGCACGCCGTCAGCAGGAGGCACAGGGTGATAAAGCTGAATATGAGTTTCATGGGATAATCTGAGCGCCCAACATACTTGTGCACTTGAAGGGTGCAATGTTAATCGGGGTGGATGTAAATTTGCGACTCACCAATTCAATAGTAACAACGACACGCCCTGGCGCGGCAGTTTGAATTTCACCTCCGCCCTGCCATCGTTCACACCGACTGTCGTCTGTCTGGCCAAGTCCGGCGCGCGCGGAGCGACGCGCATTGCCCACCGCGCTTGTGTCGAGTTGGAAGAGGCTTATTTGGCGGGATTCAAATCATCCGTCAGGACGAATTTCTTTACCACGTCGTTTGTGGTCATGATCACCGTCAACATCTGGTTTTTCATGTGAACGGTCATCAAGCCGCTGGTGGCTTCAGCATGATACCAATTAAAGGAGGCTTGGCCGCTTTCGTCCAACCCCTGTGAGACTGGCGATCCAAACCATTGAATCAAATCGGCGCGCGTGGTGACGCCGGGTTTAATTTGCGAAAGCTTGTCGGCGGACATTTTTTGGCTGCCGTTACTGAATGTGCAGCCAGTCAGCAGCGCAGCGGCGGCGAGGATGCAGGGGAGATTTTTCAATACGGTCAGTTTTTCAATTCTAGTAATAATCGCAAGGCATTTTTAAAATCCGCCAGATCTTGCTCGGCGGCTTTTGCGCAGCATTTGCATAATCTGATTTCATCGTGGACACCTGCATTTTACCAATTCAAAATCAGCAGCGACACGCCCTGGCGCGGCAGTTTGAATTTCATCTCGGCCTTGCCATCGTTCACGTGCACCGTTTCTGATTTGCCGAGTTGGGCGAGTTGGCCGGCCTTTTCGAGCTCCGCGTATTGCGCCGGCGAAGGGGATTGCGGTGAACCCATGTGCAGCCAGGCTTCGTAGGAATTGCTGTGGCCGGCATCAATGCGGTATTGCGTCAGCGTCGCCTTGCCGCTCTTGAGCGGAAGATTGTTCAGCGCCAGATCAATCGCAGCCTTCGGGCCGGGCAGATCGTCATCGTGATAATACCAGACCAGCACGGCGAGCTGGTTTTTATCAAGGCTCGCCAGTGCGGAGACATCCGGCTGTCCGCGGACGCCGTTCTGTTTCATGTCGTCCAGCGAAACCGCGCCATCGCTTATCACCGCGAGCTGCTGCCCGTTCATCCGGCTGAACATGCGGAACACGTTCAGCACCGGCAGATCGAGGCCGCCGGAGGCGAGCTGGCGGAAGCCGGCGAAGAGCGGCTGATTCTCAAACGTGAACGCCCAGGTCAGCGCGGCATCCAGGTTCACGCCATGACGTCGCGCCAGTTCCAGCAGGCGCGGGAAACTCGCCGCCGTGTAGCTCGAATACATCGTGCCGTTGCGATAACCCATCTGTTCGCCCTGGCACGCCGCGCAGCCTTCCGGATCCGATTCGCCGATGACGATGGGCTTGGACTTCAACCCGGGATAGGACGCGACAATCCGAAAGCCGTCGTCGGCCGCGCGCAACTGGCTGGCGATGCCCATGCGGACGTGGCCGTTGGTGAACGTGGGCGAACCTTTCGCATGGAAGGAAACGAAGTCAACCGGCGTGCCGATCTGGCCGGTCGCGTAATTCGTCCCGGTCAAACAATGATTGAGAAAACTGCGCGTCCAGTTGTCGCCGCTACCCGCTGCGTCCGGCCCGCCGACGTGCGCCGTGGGCAACGCGCGCCTCACGCCGTCCACCGCGTAATCGTGCAGCTTCTGGAACTCCTCCGGCCTGGCCATCCAGTAAGCGCCGTTGGCTTCATTCCAAACTTCCCAATACCACGTTTCCACCTCGGCGCGGCCGTAACGCGTGATGCAGTGATTCACCCACTGAAAGACCAGTTCGCCCCACTTGGCGTAATCCTTCGGCGGATACGCCCAGCCCGTCTCGATGTCGCTGTATTTGGCGCCCGGCTGCCAGTGATGCTGATACGGCTGCGGATGGATGGACAACGCTTCCGGCATGAAACCGATCTGCGCGTAAGGCTTCACGCCGTTCGTCAGGTAGGTGTCGAAAATCGCGTCGAGGATTTTCCAGTTGTAAACCGGCTTGCCGTCCGCGTCTTCGGAATAGACGCCGGTGGACCCCCATTTGAGCGCGGGCGTGCCATCGCCGGTGCACAGCAGATTGTGCGCGCGGAAATAAACATCGCCATGCTTGAGCGCGCCGAGTTCGCCGATGAGTTTCCGGCCGTTCGGCATCGTCGCGTAGTTTGGTTCATCGGCGCCGAACATGCGCCAGATGGGTTTCAGTTCGCCGAGGGATTTTCCGGCGTCCACGCGGATGGCCACTGGAAACGGTGCGTTCGCGGTGGCCGTGTTCGAATCGGCGATCGCGGCGGGGGCGATGAGCAGCACAGCGAACAGGCTGGTGAGTTGGCGGAGAGTCATGGGCGCATTGTCAAAAAGCAGTCGCGCGGACACAAGGCTTAAGCGGGAACGATTCTTCTGAACAGGAGGGAACAGGACGGACGGAGCCGGGAGCCGGGCAAAAACCGCCACTGTCTGATGGGCGTGACACTGGCGCGCTGACCGGTTTTGCCCCGGTTGGTCGCCGGTCAAATTTGCTTTGAACGCGGCGATAATTTCCACATCTTGAATCCAATGTCACGAGCGAGGACGTTTCGGGCGACGATGCAATCTATGAATCAACTGCTGATACTCCTGACCGGGGCGTGCCTGCTGGCCGGATGCGCCAGTCATAACGTCAATCCGCCGGCGGCGCGCGCGGACACCGGGTATGTTGATCTCTACACGACGGGGGAAGCGGATCTGAACTGGGAGGTGGCGCGCTTTGATGCCCGCTCGCAGAAATACGCGGTCGTGTTTTCGGAATTCAAACCGCTTTCCCAGGGTGTGCTGCGCCTCGCCCTATCGCCGGGTAAATACCAGTTGCGCGTGACTTTTTTGAACTGCGTTGTCCGCGAGCCGGCGGTTTTCGACGTCGAAGCCGTGGCCGGCATGGTGACGCCGGTGCATGTCGTGCTCACGGAGGACGGCGTCACGCAGGTGCAGGGCCAGGAACGGAATGCCAGGCGCACTGTCAGAGGCGGCGCCGGACGGACGGCCCAATACAACCCGGACGAAACCTCAATGTATCGCCTTTCCGCCGTAGTCAATGAGCCCAGGCCCTATCGGGTAAAAGAACAAATGCCCTACGCATATTAAGCCAATCAGATTAGGTCTGGAGGAGCGGATCGATGCTATGGTTCTTACCGCCGACAAATTGCCCTGGACACCGATCAAAAACGGACGTATTCAGCGACGGGTTGGAGATCCATCCTGATGAAAACTTTTTTAGCCATCAGTCTATCATGTTTCTGTTTCATTTCCGCCCACGCGGCGGGCGTGACCGTCATCACGCATGGTCTGAATGGCAGCGTGGACGGCTGGGTTACCAACATGGCGGGCAAAATCACCGGTTACAACCGGTTCCCCGGAACCAACTACTCGTTTTACAAGGTCTATTTTGTTCCCAATGGCAGCGGTTACAACTCCGCGTGGTTGCGGCTAAGGGGTGCCCCGCCTTCCTTGACGGATTCAGGCGAGATTTTCATCGCCTTCGATTGGAGCCAGCTGTCCGACGGTAATTCCTACAACACCTATCAGATTGCCGGCGTGCTTGACGCGGTATTGCGGAGCACAAATTTCATTCCGGAGTTAAACGGCCATGCGCTGTGTGAACTGCCGATTCACCTGGTCGGCCACAGCCGGGGCGGCTCCCTGATGTGCGAGACGAGCCGCCTGCTGGGGACCAACGGGGTTTGGGTTGATCACCTGACCACGCTGGATCCGCACCCGTTGAACGATCCGAATTTCCCGTTGGATTTCATTTTATACGACGCAGTCGATGCCCCTTGCGCGACCTATCAAAATATTCTGTTTCACGACAATTACTGGCAAAACAGTTCGTATCCGATCAATGGCGAACCGGTGTCCGGCGCGTATGTGCGCAAGCTGACCTCCTTTTCCGGCGGTTACAGCAGCGCCCATTCCGATGTCCATCTCTGGTATCATGGCACGCTGGATTTGATTACACCAACCAGTGACAGCGAAGCGTCCATCACCGCCACCCAGCGGAACAGCTGGTGGGCCACCTACGAAAATCAAGGGACGAACGCAGGTTTTATTTACAGCCTCATCGGCAACGGCGACCGCACCGCCTATTTCCCGCTGGGACTTCCCGGCGATCCCATCATTCGGGACGGCTATAATCAGTATTGGGATTTGGGAGCCGGCAGTCTGAATACCAATCGCACGCTTTTGTCTGCAAACAACGGCACCTGGCCGGACATCATCAAACTCAATGTCACGGGAACCAACGTGGTCGTGCAGAATGATCCGGTCGGCGTAAAAATGTATTATCAGTATGGCGGCCCGTCGAATCTCACGGCGCAGATTTATTTTGATCCGGACTGCAATCCCTATAATTCGAACAGCATCCCGGCGTTCTCGTTGCAACCGCCGGCGACGGGGACGGGGACGGTTTTCTATTATCCCGGTCTTGGCCTGGCCACCACCAACGTCGCGCCCCGCAGTTACGCGGTTTATGCCAGGATCAGCGACGGCACTCACGTCCGCTACCTTTACGCGCCGGAAACGGTCACCATCCTTTCGATCCTGCAATCGCCGGTGCTGGATATCGTGAAATCGGGGCCCGCCCAGTTCATCATCGGCGTCAACGGCGTCGCCGGTCAAAAAATGACGCTTCAAGCTTCAGTTGATCTTCAAGGCTGGTCATCGCTGGCGACGAATACGCTGACGACGAGCCGGTGGACCTACACCAACAGCCTGCCCTTCGCCCGGCAGTTTTACCGGGCGATCCTTGGCCAGTGAGGTTCATTCCCAAACCCGGAACGGAATTCCCTCCAGGGCCATGAATGCGTGGCAGCGCGGACAGCGGCCCGGATTTTTCCAGGTCTCGACGAAATGTTTGGGCGCCACCGGACAGGCCGGTTTTATTTTCTGCCATTCGAACCGGCGCGGCGCGGCGCGCTTCGCGGCGAACAGGCTGTCGCGCAGCAGCACCGGGGGGATTTCCGGCCGCACGCAGGCGGAAAATTTCCGGGCCGGTTCCTGGTGCCCGGCCTCGCGGCGCACCCGCGTGAAGACGTCGAACAATTCCCGGCACTCGCGGCAGTGGATGGTCTGCACGTCGCAATTCAAACCGCTGTCCGCGCCGCCGGAAACGTCCGCATGATACTGGCACTGGGTGCAGTGAAAATGATACGTCCGGCCCATGGCTTCCAATCTGACTGGAACCAAAGATAATTTCAAGGTATTGGATTTATCCAGCGTGATTAGGAATTGCCGCGGCCGTTTGCAGCGGGTAAAACTTTCCAGCATGTGAACGGGCAAACCATGAAACCTTCAACCGGAAAATTCGTTGTCCCCGGTGTTTTGCTGCTGCTGCTGCTGGCTGGATGCCAGTCGGGCGCCTTCACCCATTATATTTCACCACAGATTTCCGGCCGGGTGCTGGCGGCGGATACCCGCCAGCCGTTGGCCGGGGCGAACGTCGCGCGGATCCAACCGCAACCCTCTGAATCTTTCGTCCCGCCCAAGGGCGGCCAGGTGCTGATGCAGTCGACGGGCGTGCGGACGGATGCCGACGGCCGGTTTCTGCTGGCCGGTGAAAGTATCTTGGCGCCATTCCGGCAAACGGGCTGGTGGTCGGTGCCGGTGAGCTTCAGTTGTTCCGGCTACGAAATGTTTCAGCGCAGTTACAGTGGCACCAATCTCGCCAGCCAGTCCGAGTCTGGCGTCCCGATCCTCGACGTCGGCGATGTTCTGCTCAAGCCGCAGGCCGAATAAATCCGTCCAGAACGCCGGAAAATCGCGGTTGCCGTTTGAGAGCTTGAACAACCTTCCGCCTTTGCCGATGATGGGCAAAATATGTTTCGCATCGGCATCGACCTCGGCGGCACGAAGATTGAAGGCATCGTTCTGGATGCGCAGGGCAGGGAACTGTTCCGCCAGCGCGTGGCGACCGAACGCGAAAAAGGTTATGCCCACATCTTGGACCGGCTCAAATCGGTGCATGGTGAACTGGCTTCAAAGATTTCCCACGCACCACACACGTTTGGCATCGGCACGCCCGGCGTGGTCTCGCCGCGCACCGGGCTGCTGAAAAATTCCAACACGGTCTGCATGAACGGCCAGCCGGTGAAGGCGGATCTGGAGAAGCTGATCGGGCGGAAGATCGAGATCCAGAACGATGCGAATTGTTTTGCCATGGCGGAGGCGCTGCACGGCGCGGGCAAGGGCAAGAAGCTGGTGTTCGGCATCATCATGGGCACGGGCTGCGGCGGCGGCATCGTCCACAACGGCGAGGTGCTCACCGGCCCGCAGGGCATCGCCGGTGAATGGGGCCACATGTCCATTGATCCCCAAGGCCCGAAATGTTACTGCGGCCAGCTCGGCTGCGTGGAAACGCTCATCAGCGGCGGCGGGCTGCAGAACCGCTATGCGGAGCAGTTCGGTGTGAAAAAATCGTTCCGCGAAATCGAGCGGGATTATCACGCGGGTGATCCAAACGCGGTGGCGTTCATGAAAATTTTCTTCGGTCATTTCGGCCGCGCGGTGGCCAATCTGATTGATATCCTGGATCCCGACCTGGTGGTGCTCGGCGGCGGGGTTTCCAAATTCGACGCCGTTTACACGGAAGGCATCGCCGAGGTGGAGCGGTTTGTCTTCAACGACCAATTGGAAACGCCCATTGTCAAACATCAGATCGGCGATTCCGCCGGCGTCATCGGCGCGGCGTTGATCGGAATTTGATGAACCCTGTCAGTCATGAAAGCGCCGGACAAATTGAACCAGATGTTTCGCGCGCCAAAGTTGACGCAGACGCGGATCGTTCTGGCGCTCGCGGTGGCGGCGACGGCCGATGGCTTGCAATTTTTTCTCGGCCCGCTCGGCTGGGTGTTCGTTGACCAGGCGATTGATGTGGTGGCCTTCGCGCTGACGGTCTGGGCGATCGGGTTTCATCTGCTGTTGCTGCCCACGTTTGCGGTGGAATTCATCCCCGGGGTGGACATGCTGCCCACCTGGACGGCGTGCGTCATCGCAGTCATCGCCTTGAGGAAACGCGAGCAAAATACGCCGCCGCCCACGCCCGGCTTGCCGACGAAATCCGCCAATCCGCCGCCGGACGTCAATGATTCGCCGCCGTAACCAAGCAGTTGACCCAGGGACGGCTTAACGCAGAGGCGCAGAGAATCGCAAAGTTTGGCAGGCAAATCAGCGCACTTCTTTTCCATCCAGCTTTCCGCTCCGTGCGACTCGGCGGCCTCCGCGTCTCTGCGTTGAATCCGGAATTCCGCCTTATCCGTTAACATCACGGCGACGTCACCAGCACACGCATGAATTGTTGCGGGGCCGAATTGATGGGCGCATTTTCCCGGATGACAATCGTCTCGTTGTTCGTGCCGCCGCGGCTGACTTCGCTGGTCAACGCTGTGTTCGGCACACTGCCCGTCGCGGAATAGACCGAGGCATTCGTCCAGTTCAGCAGGTCCGGGGAAACCTGAACGGTATGTGTGATGTTGCTCACGCCAATGCGCCGCTTGAACTTGAGCGAAAGGTAATTTTCCCCGCCGTTCGTGGTGATACCCACGACCGATGTATTATTGGTTTTCCAGTAACGCAGCAGGTCGTGCAACGCCTGCGGTTCGTTGTTCGGTCCGCCCAGCGCGCCCGTCTGGTCGGCGGTGTTGATGCCGTGACAATTTTTGCACGTGCGGATTTCGCCTGGTTGAAACGTCACCCAAAACCGTTCCTTCACGATGCTGTTCGTCATGTCCACCGCGTTCGTGCCCATGAGCTGCCAGGTGATGGCGCGCCGCGCCGGCACCAGTGCGGCCACCGAACCGTCGTTGCCGAGCTTCAAGCTGCCGGGCGGGCCGGTGAGATCCACCACATTGTCCGCGGCGAGGTCATGCAACGGCGTGGGCAGCACCCGGCGACCGGGCTGGATGACGCCGGTGTTGGCGGTGAAGCCGCGCCGCTGGTCGGCCTGGATGAATTGCATGTGAGCGATGTCGTAAATCTTCCCGCTGTTGTTCGTGGTCACCGTTGCCGTGCCGGCGATGCGGAGGTTGTAAGGCTGCTGTTTGTCGGCGCGATCGCGCTTGGTGACATCGTGGCTGACGACGAGCGCGAGATTGTTCACGCGCAGATAATCCTGGAACAGCGCCACGTCCACGCCCTCCTCGTCGAACACCTGCTGCTCGGTGCCGTTGATGACGTTCGTCAATGTCGGCGGAACTTTGGAAGCGACGACTTCGACGGGATAAAGTTCCCAGAGCGCGCCGGTGTTAGTCACGAGCTGGCCGTTGACATATTGGACCACGCTCCCGCTTGCGCTGTTGCTCAGGCCGGTCGTGAGCGGGACATTGGTAAACCACACGCCGCCGATGTTCGTCAGTGAATAGAGCCGGAAATGAAAGCGCGGTTGCGGCAGCGTGAATGTGCCAATGTTTGAATCAGCCGCGTTCGCGTTCGTTGTGAATGCCGCGACCAGCACGCCGTCGCTCAAGGGCAGCGGATTGCGATACACGCCATAAGCATTGACCCCGGCTGTGGATTTGGGTGTGACGTAAGTGATGAAGCAATGGTCCGCGTCCAATCCCAACGGCGCGGTGATGGTGACGATTTCCCCCGCCGCGTGCATTCCGAAATCCGGTGCATCAATGCCGTAATAGACGCCGTTCGTGCGCGAATCTTCGCGCATCCAAAAATAATTGGCGCTGGAAAGAAAGTTTGTGGACAGCGGCCGGTTGGTGATGGCGAAGTCAACCAGGTTCGGATCGTTCGTGAAACTGCGTTTGAAACTCGACATCAAATCATGCCGCCCCATGTGATTCAAAATCTCCTCGCCGGAACCGTCGGGAAACACCGACCACGGGAAAAAGGAATTCAGCGCGTTGCCGTTGACGCCGAGCGCCGCCAGGTTGGTCGGATCAAAATTGCGCGGCTCGGGAAAGAATTCCGCTCGGTCACCCAGATTAAAAGTCGAGTTTGCCGACTCATCCGTGAAATTGAACGTGCCGTTGGTGGCGATGTTTAAACGGTCATCGGTTGCATTGCGATCCTGCACCAGATGATCCCAGCGGACGAAAATCAAACGACCAAAGCTGTCCACGCTCGGCGAGAACACGCCGCTGGGCGTATGGTTGATGAGGTGAAAGTCGCCGGTCGCCGGGTCCAGGCTCCACAAACCCGTGACGGTCGGGAACTCGTTGTATTCGTCCAATTGCGGATAGAGATGCGGCGAACCGTCGCGCGGCCGGTCGCTGGCGAAGACGATGCGCCCATCCGGCATGTAACAGGGCGAGACGTTGTTGTAATTGGTTGGCTGGCCGGAGATGGCGGTGATCGCATACGGCCCGTTCGGCAGGCCCGTGATTTCGTAGAGCTGCCAGAAAAATCTGTTCGTGTCCGTCGCGCTCGCCGGCGCACCGGCCACCATGCTGAACAACGCGCGCGCACCATCCCAGTTCACGAGCGGGTCGCGGACGGCGATGCCACCACCATGTTGTGTTCCGGCCAGGCCGAAGCCGAGGCCGCGGGTCAGGTTGGTGAGCGTGCCATTGCTTTTGCGCAGCCACAGATCGCCGCCGCGCGGCGCGTGCAGCGTGTCGGACAGGTGATTGCCGAAGCCGGCGCCAATGCCGAGGAAAACATTGGTGACCGTGTTGTCGTTGACCTCGGTGGGCTGCGGCACCTGGGTGACGAAGAGAATTGTGTTTGTGAGGGCGGCGGCAGATGTATGAACACCGAATATCATCAATGCGGCTGTCGTCACGAACACAATCCGGGCAAACCCGGCGGCCAGCCATTTTAAGGTCATAGACCGGAATAGCCAGCAATGCGAATGCCACAACCTCGCCACTTTTGGCCGTGATTCAGCCCCATAATGGGACAGAACCAAGTCACTTCACCGCCGTAAGCTTGTAAAGCACCACGCCGTGCGCGGGTATCGTGAGCGGCAACACGCCGCTGGCGGCGTCCACCGTGGCCAAGTCTTTCTGCCGCCACAGATCGCGGACGTGCTGTTTACCTTTGAAGCCCAGTTTCGCGAGCTGGTTGAAATCCAGTTTCATCGGCGCGGTGCTGAGGTTGAAAAAGCCGAGCACGCGCCCGCCGTCTTCCAGTTCCTTTTCATAAACCCGGAGGTCGCCGTCCTTGATGACGCACGTCGCGGATTTGCCAAGGGCGTCCTGGTCAATCGCCAGCACTTCATCATTGCTCAACAGATTCAGCGTGAAGTCGTCAAACTTGGTCATGTCGCAGCCGATGAGCAGCGGCGCGGCGAGCAGGCACCACAGGCTGATGTGCGTGTATTGTTCGTCCGGCGTCAGGTGGGTCGGATGCAGGTTGCCCCAGCCGACTTCACCGACGATGAGCATGTCGGGATCATTCCAGTTTCCCGGTTTGGCGAACGGCGCGGCCTTGTCCTGTTTGAAGCCGATGCCGCTCATGCTGCGCCAGGTGTCGGTGATGTCGCCGGTGGTGCGCCAGCAATTGCCGTCCACCGAGCCGCCCCATTTCCACACGTCCGACATGCCGTATTGGCAAAGGCTGAAAACGATGTCGCGGTTTTGTTGCCGTAGAAATTCGCCCATGATTTTGTAGGGATAGATCGCCACGGCTTCGTCGCGCTTGCCTTTGCCCTCCGACCATGAGGGAATGTTTTTGTCCGTCGCCAGTTTTCCATCGGCGATGGAACCATAGCTGCACCAGTCGTATTTTAAATAATCAAACCCCCACTTCGCGTAAATTTCGGCGTCCTGTTTTTCGTGCTCAAAACTTCCCGTGCAGCCGCCGCAGGTCCACGGGCCGGGCGAGGAATACAAGCCTGCCTTCAAGCCAAGGCCATGGATGTAATCCGCCAGCCCTTGCATGTCAGGGAAGCGCGCATTCGGCACGACGTTGCCCTGCGCGTCGCGGAACGGCCCTTTCAACGTCGGATCATTCGAATCGCGGTGATTCTGCCAGTAGTCGTCAATGTTGATGTAAGACCAGCCGTGATTGATGAGGCCGCTCTTGACCAGCGCGTCCGCCGCGCTTTTCACCTTGTCGGCGGAGACGGCGTGCGCAAAACAATTCCAGCTGTTCCAGCCCATCGGCGGCGTGAGCGCGATCTGATCGCCGCAGACGATGCGGAATTTTTTCTCCGCCGAACCGAGCGAATTCTTCGCATGCAAGGTGACCGTGAATTCCCCCTTGTTTTTCAAGGCACCGGTGATGCGTCCGGTCTGCGGATCCAGCGTCAAGCCCCGAGGCAGTTTGCTCGCGGAAAATGTCATTGGCCGTTCGCCCGTGGCCGGAATCATGTAGAGGAACGGCGAACCAGGTCGCACGCCGAAGACGCTCGCGCCGTTGATGCGCGGCGTGGCGGGCGCAGCCGGCGTGAGGAGGTAGGGTGCGACGGGTGCCATGGACAGCTCGCCCGCCACGGCGACCGGTTGGCCCGTGGTCATCTCAAATTTTGCATCCGCCCAGTCCGCGTGGTCATAGCTGTTCCCATCTCCGGCGTCCGTCACTTCGAGCGAAAGCGATTTCACGCCGTCAAGCTTCACGGCGCAGTCCCTGGCCGCATCACCGGCGCGGATCACACCGCTCCGCCAAAGCAGCTTGCCGTCACCGCGCACGATGAACTCGATGCTTGCCTCCGGATTCTTGTTCACTTCGTCATCCACGCCAACACTGGCGGAAAAACTCTGCGCGCCGCCGGCCAGGTTGACGCCGAGCAGGCTTTCCGCGTGCGTGCCGAAGCCGCGCTCAAACGGTTTGCCGCCGATGGTCAACCCATGGCCCTCGACGGATTTGTTTTTGTGCGGTTCACCAAAGTCCTGCGCGGCGAGGTTCACGTTCAATTCATCCAGCCAGACGGTTTCGGCGGCGGCAATTCCGCTGGTGGACACCGCCAGATAAAGACCCAGGATCAGGGCGAAATGTAATTTCATCGCATGATTTTGCCGTTGATATTTTTCGCGTCAAGCCCGCGCCACCAATTTTAACAGGAGGAAACAGAGACAACGGAGAGAACCGGAAAATGCGGAGCGGGCGCCTCCGGCCTCCTCGCCCCTCCGAGGGGCGAGGGTAAAGAAATCTCCGTTCCCTCTGTTTTCTCCTGTTGGTTTCGCTTTTGGTTTCGGTTTAAACTCGGCGCATGACGACGCTGTTGATCGCCACGCGCAACGCCCACAAGGTCGGGGAAATCCAGTCCATCCTCGGTCCGCAGTTCCAATTTCTCACGCTCAATGATTTTCCCGGCGCGCCCGTGGTGATGGAAGACGCGGACACGTTCGCCGGCAATGCCGCGAAAAAGGCCGTGGAACTGGCGCGCTGGCTGGCGGCGAAACATTCAACATTCAACATTCAACGTCCAGCCTCGAACTACGTTCTCGCCGACGACTCCGGGTTGGAGGTGGACGCACTGGACGGCGCGCCGGGCGTGCATTCGGCGCGCTTTGCCGCGCTGGACCGGAGCGCGGACGGTCCGTCCGCGAGTTCCGCCGAAAATTCTCCTGACACCGACAACAACGCGAAACTGCTGCGGCTGCTCAAAGCTGTGCCGGTGGCGGAACGCACGGCGCGTTTTCGTTGCGTGATCGCGCTGGTCCCGGTGGTGCGCGGAAAAGTCGAGAGCGCCTCGCCGGTCTGTTATGCGGAGGAGTTTGCCGCGCAAAGCTTCGACGGCACGTGCGAAGGAAGAATCCAACTTGCCGCCAGCGGCCGGGGCGGGTTCGGCTACGACCCGCTGTTTGTGCCGGATGGATTCACGCAATCTTTCGCGGAACTCGGCGAGGACGTGAAAAATAAGCTAAGCCACCGGGCCAAGGCGCTGGAAAAACTGAAGAAGTTTTTTATAGTAAAGTAACCGGAGAACAAAAGCCGGAATAACGCAGAGGCGCAGAGCACGCAAAGAAACGCAGAGTTGCTTGATGCTAAAATCCGCAGTAGGGAGGAACCACGAAACACACGAAACACACGAAAACAAAGGATAAAACGCCTGTTTTGTCTCCATTCCAACATTCACCCTCCGGGTGAAATAGCGAGGTTCGGCAAGGCCTGGTCTCTTTTGTGGGTTTCGTGGGTTCAACTGCTGTTTCCAGGGTGATTTCAAAAATAGAACCGCCGTTTCTTCCCGGCGTCTCTCTGCTGCCTCCGCCTCTCTGCGTTTTTGGAGTGGAAGTTTATTTCCGCAGGTTGCCGCCGCTCACTTCTTGAGCTGGAAATAAAAACTCCCGTTCGTCGTGCCGTTGGTGATGATGTTGTCGTAGCCGTTAAGGGCGGGGAAATTTGTCATGGTCCCCCAATTCGTCGTAGCGAGGCTTGCATTTGTCTGGACGTGATATTCGGTCCCCCAGGCTGGCCAGCGGATGGTGTTGTTGGTTCCCGACCGCGTCAAAGACACGAGCGGCGGAACGCTCGCGGTGGAAACGGCGGTCGCGCTGGCGCCCAGCGCACTCTGGATGGTGACATAGACCGGATAATTTCCCGCGTTGGTGTAAGTGTGCGCGCCGCGGACTTCCTTCCAGTTCAGATTGGTCACGATCAGTCCGCTGCTCGTCGAGTTGTCGCCCCAGTTGATGAGCGCGGTGAAACTGGCCGCCACGCTATTGAACACGCCGTTGGTGAACTTGGCCATCAGTTGATTGGTGAAGGCGGTGAGTGCAAAGGCGGTGAAGTTGGTGGCCTGCGCGGCAACGGGAGTATCGCCAAAGGCAAAGGTGTAAATCTGTTTGTCAAAGGTGCTAAATGACGAGTTTGGGCCCGCATAAATAATCAAGCTCACCGGGCCGACGTAATTTGTGTTCGGAATGGTTATCACTTGCAGCTGGCCGTTGACGATACTCAAGGCGGAGTTTGAGCCATTCAAATACGAATTTTGATCAAGATACTGATAGGTCCAAAAGGGAGCATTCGATTCCAGGTCGAGCGCAGTGACAATGTTTGTCAACCGACCGTTAACCGGCGCGACGAGATTGGTGGCCGTGTCTGGATATAGGAACGGCGGCTCGTTTTGCGTGTCGGTGACCGTGGTGGCTGTGAAAGTGTTCGTGGTCCGCCCGCCCGCGCCGTCGTCCGCGATGACGCTGATCGTTCCCGCAACCCCTGCGAGATTGGTGCCGGTGAGCGTGAGAACGGTGTCAAAATTGTCCGGCACGAACGAGGCGCGCGTGATGATCACATCGGCCAGAGGGCGGCTGGCCCCGTTGGTCGGCGTGTTGATGACGTTGGTCAGCACGTTAAAGCCGCGCAGCAACTGCCCGCACAGGGTGTAGCCAAAGTCCAGAAAACGTTGGGGCCCGGCCGTGATGAAAAACTGCGAGCCGTCCGTGTCCTTTCCGGAGTTTGCCAGCGCCAACTGCCCGTTGCCACTGAAGATTGCTTGCGGGTTGAACTCGTCATCGTAGCGAAACACCGGTCCGCCCGAGCCGTTGGTGTTCGGGTCGCCGCCTTGGATGACAAAGCCTGGAACCACGCGATGAAAGATGGTGTTGCTCGTGTAAAGTCCGCTCATGGTGAAACCCTGAATCACATCCACCGTGTGCGGCGCAACATCGCGGAACAGCATGAACGTCATGTCCCCAACGTTGGTGACGGTGGCAACGCCGCCGCGAAACGGCGTTTGAAACGCGCCTGGCGCGTTGGCCGGCGCCACCTGCACCACCGACATTTTCCAGAACGGGTTGTTGGTGTGAACCTCCACCGTAATGCGGTTCGTGCTGCTGGTGGCCGTGAAGGCCAGGGGCAGTCCCCCCGGCGAAGTGGCGGTGACCGGGATGATGAGTGATTTGCCGGCGGGTATATTGACGTTGCCGATGGGATCAATCACCGGCGCGGCAATCGCGGAAAGCGCCAGCGCAAACATAAAAATTGCATGTCGGAGAAACACCCGAAAATTCATGCCGCAGAATATAGCGTGGAAACGTAATTTCGCGACTATTTTAGCAGGCTGCCAAGCTGAAGTTTTTTCCGCAGCAGGCCGTTGTCGGCGCACATCCGAAAGCGTCCGTCCGGCAGCGTCTTCAACCAGCATTCGCCGCCGGAACATTCGACCATCAGCGCGCCTGCCGCGATGTCCCACAAGTTGATGGTGCGTTCGACGTAAAGATCGAGCCGGCCGCTCGCGACGTAGGCAAGTTCGAGCGCCGCCGAGCCCATGATGCGGATTTTTTTGGTGCGGCGCGCCAGCCGGTTCAAGTGCGGCAGGCTTTTCGCCAGATTTTCTTTGCTCTTGGAAAAACCGATGGCCACGACCGATTCGCCGGCCTCACCTCGTTCGCTGCAGCGGACCACACGTCCGTTCAACCTGGTTTTTCCACCGCGCTCGGCCGTCCAGAGTTCGCCGGTGAACGGATCATAAATCACACCGAGCAAGGTGACATGTGACGGGTGACTTGTGACCGGAGGCTGCGTGCGACTTTGTTTGCTCGTCTGCTCACTTGCCACCTGTCCCGTGTCACGTTTTTGCAGCGCGATGGAGACGCATGCGTGAGGCATGCCGAAAAAATAATTCACCGTGCCGTCAATCGGGTCCACCACCCAGCGGTATTCGGCGCTGGCATCGCCGGAGCAGCCTTCCTCGCCAAGCAGCGCGATTTGCGGAAACGCGGCGAAGAAGATCCGCTCGATGAGCTTCTGGCAGCGCACGTCGAGTTCGAGCTTGATGTCGTGGGCCTCGGCGGAATTCACGTGCTTGGGCTGGTGCCAGTTGGCGCGCATGATTTTTCCGGCGGCGCGCGCGGCCTTGACGGCCGTGGCGAGGGCGAGTTTCAGTGAAACAGATTTCATTTGATTCAGAAACGGATGATGATGGAAACGAAACGGGAATTCAAACCGGAAGCGGAGGCGCTTGACACAGCCCCGGAGCGCGGTTTGTCCCAAACCGCAGCGCGTTGCCTGACAGACCGGCATTAGAATCATCCCAAGCGCCCGATGTCTGTCCAAACGCTGCGAGTTGGGACAACTCGCGCTCCGGGGGCAGTGTCCGGATGCCCCCGCGGCATGGCTGCCATTTGGCCGGAACGCCGGGCACGGTCCCGGCTCGAACATAACGCTGCCTCAACTTGCCGGGACGGTGCCCGGCGTTCCAATGTTCAGGGAATGACCTCATTGCGCTTTTCCAGCCGCTCCAGCTGCGCGAGGCGTTTTTCTTCGATCAGTTGCTTCTCGGCGGCTTCGATGGTGTTCAGCAGATCGGCGGCCTCCAGCAGGCGCGGCGTGCTCACATAGCTCGCTCCGGCTTCGTAGAGGGCCGGAACGTCCGTGAGCAGTTCGGCGTGGACGACGATGTGCGCGGTCGGGTTCAGTTCGCGGATCTGCCGGAGGATGCGCAGATTGTTCGCGCCGCGCAACAGCGTATTGGGCAGCGAGCAGATGATGATCTCCGATTCCGCGAGGCCGGCATGGACCAGGACGTCGCGTTGGGTGATGTCGCCGTAAATCGCCCGCACGCCGCGCTGGCGCAGGCGCGAGTGGACGAGCGGATTGAAATCCACCACGGTGATCTCCGCCAGCAGCCCCGGCTGTTCGCGCTGGATCTCCTCGATCAGGGAACTCGCCGTCCAGGAAAAGCCGAGCACGCCGATGCGCTTGGCTTTTTCGGCCGAGGAAGTCAGGAAGGTCGTGTGATCGAGATCATGCAACTCCATTTTTTTGAACCACGGAACGGCCTGGCGGAGGAGCTGGTCGCTTTGCAGGATCGCGTAGGTGGAGCCGACGGCGAGGAACGCGAAGGAAAAGGCCGCGATGCCCCGGATGTTTTCGCTCACGTCGCCGCTCTGGACGCCCAGCGTGAGCAGCACCAGGGAAAGTTCGCTCATCTGGCAAAGATTGACGGCGGGCAGCAGGCTCACGCGATGCCCCTGTCGTAGCGCATACAGCACCGGGAATACCGTCACCAGCCGGCTGCCGATCAGGAACAGGCAGAAAAACATCGTCCAAAGCGCATAACCCCAGGTGGGCAGGGGAATCGCCATGCCCAGGCTGACAAAAAACAGCGTCACAAAAAAGTCGCGCAAACTCGTGACCTTGGCCACCACATCCAGCGTGTAGGGAAAGGTGGAGATCATCACGCCGGCGATGAGCGCGCCCATCGCCGTGGACAAACCCAGCCAGCCGGCGAACCCTGCCATCGCAAAACACCAGGCGAGCGCGCCGACGAGCACCAGTTCCGGCAGGCGCGCGACCATTTTGAACACCGGCGGCAGCACGAACTTGCTCACCACATACGCCACCGCCACCAGCAGAATCACCTTGCCGAACGCCAGCAACAACAGGCCGATAGCGGGATTCTTCAGGTTCGGCTGGATGGCGAGAAACAGGATCACCGCGATGTCCTGCAACACCAGCACACCGAGCGTGATGCGGCCCGCGAGCGTTTCGAGTTCGCGTTTGTCGTAGAGGATCTTGACGATGATGATGGTGCTGCTCATCGCTGCCGCGACGGCGAGGTAAAGCGCCTCCAGCCGGTTTTGCGCCGGGCCGCACAGGCCGAACACCAGCCAGCCCAGAAAAAAACAGCCGAGAATCTGCACGGTGGCGGTGAAGGTGATGACCTTGCCCGCGCTCACCATTTTCTTCAGGTTGATCTCCAGGCCGATCATGAAGAGCAGCAGCGACAGGCCGATCTCGGAGATGGTCGCGATGTCGCGAACGTCCGTGACCCACTTGAAGCCGCGGGGCCCGATGGCAAAGCCCGCCACCAGATAGGCGAGCAGCAGCGGCTGGCGCGCCACCTGCGACACCACCGCCACAACCCAGGCGGCGATGATGCAAATGGCGATGTCGGTGACAAGTCCGTGCTCCATGCGGACGGAAAACTTAAACGAGCAATTCAATTAGGAAAGCAGGAAGTCTGGAAATTCTTCCGCCGGGGGAATATCTTCGGCGGAAATGAGCCCTGACACCGCTTTCATAGTCATGGCACGGTCTCAAATTCTGCCAGCGGAAACTTTTAATTCATCAGTTGCTTTGCTGATGCAGGCAATTCCTTCACCACAAAATTGTAATGATACCGGTTGAAATAAATATTCTTCCCTTCGCATTCCAGTTCGCCGCGCTGAAAATCGACGTCATCGGAGCGGAACGATTTTTTTGCCGGAACCAGCAGTTGTTCATGATCCGCATTCGCCGCCATGCGCCACTGACCGCGACCGCCAAAATAAAAATCACGGACTTCCCGTCGCTGGTCTGACGTCAGCTGCGTGGCATATTGCGTTGCAAAAATGCTCATGTAGGGATCCACCGGCATCCAGCCATAAGGAGCAAGATGGATTTCCGTCCAGTCATGGATATCCTGCGCTCCCGGGAAAGTGTCCCAGCCCGATTGCCAGCGGGCGGGAATGCCGTTCAGCCGGCAGAGGGTGATGAACAACAGCGCTTCCTGGCCGCAATCACCGTAGCCATGCGAACGGCAATACTCGCTGAGGTTGGGAACGGTCGAATACTCGGTGGCGAAGCTGTATTGGATGTGGGTGCCAATCCATTCGTAAAGCAATTTCGCCTGTCGCGCCGGATTTTTTTCTCCGGCCAGAATCTTTTCCGAGAGCGTCTTCATCGCGGTGGAAAAAACCACCTGCGGCGCTTCCCTGGTGAATTTACCGACAGCGGAGTCTTTGCCGTCAAATGGCCGGACTTTTTCCGGTTCGACCTCGAAGCGCACGCCTTGCGTCCGGTAATGATAATGGATTTTGAAAACCGTCGGCGCATTGCTGACCGCCGGTTGTTCCAGGTAGAGCGAACGAATGGCGCTCGCTTCCGGCGCGAGGTGTTTCACCGGGGAAGAACTCGAGACCAATTCGAAGCCGTCCTGATAGGGATAGCTTCGCGGCACGGGCAGCCATGCGTTGACGGTCTTGCCTGCCGCGACCGCGTCGGCATCCAGAGTGATTGTCATCATGACATCGAACATTTTGGGCAAGACATACGGGCTGTTTTCGCGCGCGGCCGCCTGTCGGATGGCAACGCAATTTTCCCACAACGCTTTTTGAAACGATTCGTCCTTGGGCTGGATGCGGCGCGGATTTAATTCCGGATAACGAAAGAACAGATTCGCGACGCTCGAACCCATGAATTTCTCCTCGCCGTCAATCACCCGGGTGTCGAAGCGCTTTTCGGCGATCCATTTTTCAAATTCATCCGCGGATATATCACGAACCGCTGCCTTCAGCTTTTTTAGCAGCTCGGGCCGTGTGAAGGGATAATCGAGGCGGATGCGATCCAGGCGATCGAGTTCGAATTCAAGGATTCGTCGCTCGGCGGGAGTTGTATTCGTGTCGGCGATTGATTTTTGAAGCAGGGCGGCGGCTTGCGCAAACTGTCCGCTTTCCTCAAAGCCACGCGAGGACTGATTGAAATCTGCGTAAGCCGGTGCGCAAAGCAAAATCAGCACGGCGGTGAACCAGAGCTGGAATGATTTCGTCAAGCCCAGGTTCATGCTTATCTCATTCGCTGTTTTCAGCCATTCAACGCATCCAGCGCGGCCTTGGCGTGGTCGCGCTTGGCCTGCCACTCGGCGAGGCGCTGCGAATGCTCCTGCAACACAGCAGGCGGAACTTTCTCCGTGAATTTCGGATTGGCCAGCTTTTGCTCGACCTTGGCGATTTCCGCTTCGATCTTTTCGAGTTCCTTGGTGACACGCGTTTTCTCGGCGGCCAGTTCCTCCGGGCTGCGCAAACCTTCGAGCGGGAGATACAGTTCGCCCAGTTCGGTGCGCGCCGTCAGCGTGCCTTTCGCGGGCTGATAGTCCGGGTTGACCTCCACGGCTTCGGCGTTGAGCAGGAGCCGGATCACTTCGATGTCATGCGGCGGCAGAAAATTCACCGGCTTGAGGACGTATTTGATTTTCTTGCCCGTCGAGATGTTCGCCTCGCGCCGCAGGTTGCGGCCTTGGGAAACGAGTTCGTATTTCGCACCGGCAATTTCCAGGTAGCAATCATCCAAGCCGTAGTGGCCTTTGAAGTCCTCATCGAGCGGCATCGGCCACGGCGCGAACATGATCGTCTTGCCGCCTTGATTGTCCGGCATGTCGGTCGAATAACCCATGCCGTGCCACAATTCCTCCGTGATGAACGGCAGGAACGGATGAAACATCCGGATGGTGTGGCTCAACACAAAGTCCATCACGGCGAGCGTGTTCGCCTTTTTTGCTTCTCCCTCTCCCCCAGCGGGGGAGAGGGCGGGGTGAGGGGGCGTCTTCGTTTCAGGTGCGGTCTCATTTTTTTCGTCACCCCTCATCCCGGCCCTCTCCCCTCCGAGGGGCGAGGGTGAAACATCCGCGGGCGGACGCAGCACCGCCTTGGTCGCCTCCACATACCAGTCACAATACTCGCTCCAGAAAAAGCGGTAGAGCGCCGCCGTCGCGTCACTGAATTTATATTCGTTCAGCGCGATGGTCACTTCGCGGATGGCCATGTCCAGCTTGAGCAGGATCCATTTGTCATCGCTGGAGAGCAGCGTCGGTTCGATTTCACCCTGAATTGGGAAGTCGGTACTGCCGACCATTTGCCGGAAGCGGCAAGCGTTCCAGAGCTTGTTGCAGAAGTTGCGGCCCAGCTCGACGTTCTGTTCATCGAACAAAATGTCCTGGCCGAGTGGTGCGGCACGCATCACGCCGAAGCGCAACGCATCCGCGCCGAACTTCGCGATGAGGTCGAGCGGGTCGGGCGAATTGCCGAGGCTCTTGGACATCTTGCGTCCCTGCTTGTCGCGGATGATCCCGGTGAAATAAACATTTTGGAACGGCATGGCATCTCGCAGCCCGAACTGCGGCTCGCCCATGTATTCGTAGCCGGCCATGATCATGCGCGCGACCCAGAAGAAGATGATGTCCGGCCCGGTGACGAGGTCGGTGGTCGGATAAAATTTCTTCAACGTGCCGGTCTGCTCCGGCCAGCCCATCGTTGCAAACGGCCATAGCCACGAACTGAACCAGGTGTCGAGCACGTCGGGGTCTTGAGTGAAGCCGAGTTTGTCCAAATAAGTAGCCGCTTCAGGCGATTCTGTCAGCGCATGAACGAAGATGTCATCGTGATTTTCGGAAACTATATCCCAGACAATCGTCGATGATGAATTGGGCAGAGTTATTGTTGCTGCAATACTGCTTCCCGACCCGCGAAGAGCTTGTATGACCTCATCGGGCAATTCGGAAAACAACATCTGCTTACTCCACACCGGAATCCGATGTCCCCACCAAAGCTGGCGGCTGATGCACCAATCCTGCAAGCCGCCCATCCAGTGGTCGTAAACTTTCGCCCAGCGGTCGGGATGAAATTTCATTTCACCCGAGCCAACAACCGCACGGGATTTTTCCACGCTCGGATATTTCAAAAACCATTGCTCGCTCAAGCGCGGCTCGATCGGCACATCGGCGCGTTCGCTGTAGCCGACGTTATTGGTATATGGTTCCTCTTTTTCCAGCGCGCCGAGTTCGGTGAGTTTTTCTACCGCCACTTTGCGCGCCTTGAAACGGTCGAGCCCGCGCAAGTCCGCGCCCGCTGCGTCGTTCATGTGACCGTTGGCCGCAATGACCTCGAGGGGCGCAAGTTTCTGACGAAGTCCGATTTCAAAATCCGCCTTGTCGTGCGCGGGTGTCACTTTCAAAACGCCGGTGCCGAAGGCGAAATCCACATGCTCGTCGCCGATGATGGGAATGAGCTTCTGCTCGCGCGGCAATTCAACCGGCAGCGGACGCAGCACGTGCTTGCCGATGAGATGCGCGTAACGCGGGTCTTTCGGATTCACGGCCACGGCGGTGTCGCCGGGAATGGTTTCCGGCCGCGTCGTGGCGATGGTGAGCCAGACGCGACCTTCTGAATCGGTAATCGGTCCAAAGGCGGGAGTCGCCACCTCACCCTGACCCTCTCCCTCAGTGTGGGAGAGGGGACCAGCAGTGAGCGGCGCCGCGCGTTTTTCTCCCTCGCCCCCCTTGGGGGAGAGGGTTTGGGGGAGGGGGCTTTCCGCCACCTGAACCCTGAAATAATACATGAAGCCGCGCTGTTCCTTCATCGTCACTTCTTCGTCGGACAACGCGGTGAGCGAGGCGGGACACCAGTTCACCATGCGCTTGCCGCGATAGATGAGGCCTTTCTTGTAGAGATCCACGAACACGCGTTGCACGCAGCGCGAATATTCCGGGTCCATCGTGAACCGTTCGCGCGACCAGTCGCATGAGGCGCCCAGCTTCTTGAGCTGCTGGATGATGATGCCGCCGTATTTTTCCTTCCAATCCCAGATCTTCGCCACCATCGCCTCGCGGCCCAGGTCATCGCGATGCTTGATTTCACCAGCCTTCTTCAGCGCCTTCTCGACCGCGTTTTGCGTGGCGATGCCCGCGTGATCGGTGCCGGGCAGCCAGAGCACCTCCTTGCCCTCCATGCGCGCCTTGCGGCAGAGGATGTCCTGGATGGTGTTGTTGAGGACGTGGCCCATCGTGAGCACGCCGGTGACGTTCGGCGGCGGGATGACGATGGAATACGCGGGCTTGGCGGACTTTTCGTTCGCGACGAAAAACTTTCCGTCCAGCCAGAATTGATACCATTTGTCCTCGACGGACTGCGGTTCGTAAGCTTTAGAAATTTCAGACATATTTTTTAACCACGGATGGACACGGATGAACACGGATAAAAATCATAAAACAACGCGATCCCATTCGAGGCGCGGATTCTTGAAATTCAAAATCAAGCCGACACGTAATTTTGTGATGCGAAGATAATTTGTCATTTCGCCGCGCTCATGGTCCGTTATTTTCTCAATCACTTTTGTATCCACGATGACGGAACCAAACACAATCAAGTCGGGCACAAACTCGGCAACTTGAACGTCTTTGTAAATGATCGGGAATCGTTTTTGCTGTTCGTAAGGTATTTTGCGCAACTTAAATTCAACGACCAAAGCGTTCTCATAAACTTTCTCGTGGAAACCGTGGCCGATTTCATTCAACACATCAAAAGCGCAACCTGGAATCTGATGCGTCTCGTCCTTGAGCAACAGCTTGGTGTTTTCAGGGTGGTGCAAATCCAGTTTTGGATCCGTGTTCATCTGTGTCCATCCGTGGTTAAAATCATTTCTTTAACAGCGCGTATTCCATCGAGTCCACCAACGCCTGCAAGGAGGCTTCGATGATGTTTTCGCTCACGCCGACGGTGCCCCACTCGCGCTTGCCGTCGCTGGATTCGATCAGCACGCGGGTCTTGGCCGCCGTGCCCGCCACACCGTCGAGGATGCGCACCTTGTAATCGGTGAGCGTGATCTTCTTCAGCTTCGGAAACGACTTGGCCAGCGCGGCGCGCAGCGCTGAGTCGAGCGCGTTCACCGGGCCGTCGCCTTCCGCGACTTCGTCATGGACTTTTTTACCGACACGCACGCGCACGGTCGCATCGCAGACGGACTGCTTCTTGTCGCGGCGCATCGAGACGTGATATTTGTCCACCGTGAACAGGAGCTCCGGGTTGTGATCCAGGATGCCGCGGATGATCAAAGCCATCGAAGCCTCGGCGGCCTCGTATTCGTAGCCCTCGTGCTCACGCTGCTTGATCGAGTCGAGGATCTGGCGCAGCTCCGGCGTGTCGTTCGTGATCTTGAAGCCGAGTTCCTGCGCCTTGATGACGATGTTGCTGCGGCCGGAAAGATCGCTGATGAGGATGTTGCGCTCGTTGCCGACCAGCGACGGATCCACGTGCTCGTAGCTCGACGCGAGTTTCTGCACGGCGTTGACGTGCGCGCCGCCTTTGTGCGCGAAGGCCGCCGAGCCCACCCACGGCAAACGCGGGTTATGGCGCAGGTTCGCGACTTCATCAACGAACGCGGAAAGCTCCTTGAGCTTGGCCAGCGATTTCGCGGGAACGCAGGTTTTCTTCAGCTTGAGCGCCACGCAGGGGATGACGCTGGTCAGATTGCAATTGCCCGTGCGTTCGCCATAGCCGTTGATCGTGCCCTGCACATGCACCGCACCGGCGTCCAAGGACGCCAATGCGTTGGCGACACCGAGACCGATGTCGTCGTGCGTGTGGATGCCGATCTTGCAATTCAGTTTGCCGAGCGCGGTCTTGGTGATGGCGGCAACTTCGGCCGGCAGGCAGCCGCCGTTCGTGTCGCAGAGCACCACGAAATCCGCACCGGCCTTTTCGGCGGCGCGCCAGGTGTCGAGCGCGTATTCGGCGTTGAGCTTGTAGCCGTCGAAGGCGTGTTCGGCGTCGTAGATGACGAACTTGCCGTGGTCCTTCAGATATTTCACGGTGTCGGCGATCATCGCGATGTTCTCGTCGGGCGTGCAGCGCAGGACTTCCTTCACGTGCAGCATGGAGGTCTTGCCGTAGATCGTGACGACGGGTGTTTCCGCTTCGATGAGCAGGCGCACCTGATCGTCCTGTTCGACGGGCGTGTTCTTTTTGCGCGTGGAGCCAAAGGCCGCGAGCCTGGCGTTCCTGAATTTTTTCTTCTTGGCCTGCGCGAAGAACTCAATGTCCTTGGGATTGCTGCCCGGCCAGCCGCCTTCAATGTAGTGAACCCCGAAAGAATCGAGCTTCTCGGCGATGCGGAGCTTGTCCGCAACCGAGAAATTGATGCCTTCGCCCTGCGAACCGTCGCGCAGGGTCGTGTCATAGATTTCAACCTGGGGTTTCATAAATGGCCGTAAAAACGGATGGCTACTATCCCTGAAAACGGCGGCAGTGGCAAACCGTAAAACGGGGGAATCAATGGAAACGGAGGAACTTGACTAGCGCCGGGTCAAGTTGTCTTGCCATCGCTTAATTGCCTCGCGGTGAACTGCCGGATCAAAATGCTCTCGCTTCGGAATCTCAACCGCGAGTTTACGCACAATGTCCAAGCGGTTGTCAGGCGACTCAGTGGGGTGAGGAAATTTCTCCAAAAGCGGATTTGCAAGAAACGCGTTGAGCTCTGCAATCAATGTCTTTTCTGCATCCGAATGCACTTCAATAATAACTCTACTGCTCAATGAATTCATGAATGAGCGATGCTGGTCAGATTCATCTCTGAACCAATAAGCATCGCTATAGAGTTTTCCAATGCCGTCATGTGAGAGGATGTTTGCTTTCAGGCAGATTGCATCGATCTTGCCGGCAGAAGTGCGAAAAACTGCTTCGAGAGAACCGCCGTCGCGATAGGCATCGGCGCTGATGAGAGAATGGAATGGCATTGGTCTTAGCCCAAAATATTATTTAACCGTAGTGCTACATGATGCCGTGCAAGACTGACTTTTTTTAAGTGCGGCTGTTGTCATGGGGCTATGAGAGCGGACTGGCGAATTTTCATCAAGGATTATCGCCGCCGCACCCGGAGCAGGGGCGCAGCTCATTTTTTACGAAGCCGCACATTTCTCAATCCCAACGGGATTGCGACCTTCAGCCCAAGGTTGCGAGGAACGAGCTACCTTGGGAACGCCCCGTCAATGAACCCAACCCCAACGGGCGTTGCGGCATCGGTTAACGCCGGGAGGCCGCAACCCCGTTGGGGTTGATGGATTTCTTCCGACGCTCACCCAAGGTAGCTCGGTCCGAGCCGGACGGGTCAACCTCGCAACCTTGGGCTTTGAGACGGAATCCCTTCGGGATTCTTGGACGGCACGCCGAAGCCCTGCAAAAATTGGGATGCGCACCCGCAGCAGCTTGATCATGCACGAATGCGTTCAAATCATCCGCGATGTTCTGCACTCCAGCCGGGCTGCAGCTCACAGGGACGCGGTCCGTTGAAGCATTGCACGCGGTGCTACTGATTCAGCGATCCAAATCGTAACCCAACTGTCGCCAAACTGTCATTGGCATCTTTGCGCCGGCCCGTTAAAACAAGACACGACATGGCGCGGATCCTTTACAGCTGTTGCGGCGAAGGCCAGGGCCATTCGTCGCGCGTGCTCACGGTGACCCGGGCGCTGATCGAACTCGGCCATGAGGTGAAAATTCTGGCCAGCCACAAGGCGTTCGAGGTGCTGCAGCCGCACCTGCCCGACGTGCGGGAAATCCCCGGCTTCACGTTCGTCTATCGCCACAACCGGGTCGAACTCGTCGCCAGCTTTCGCGGAAATCTGCCGCTGCTCCGGCAGCGCGGGCGGATCATCCGTGAAATCCGCGACCTGATCGAGTCCTGGCAGCCGCAGCTCGCCATCACCGACTTCGAGCCGTTCCTGCCGCGCGCGGCGAAACTTTCCGGCCTGCGCTGCATCAGCCTGGATCATCAGGGCGTGATTCCCCATGCGCGCCCGAAGCTGCCGCTGGCGCAAATGATTCCCGCGCTGGCGGCACGGACCGTGGTGCGGTTGACGGGGCATCAGGAGGAGGCGCGGCTGGCCACTTCGTTTTTTTATCCGCCGGCACCGCCCGTCGGAAACGTCCAGTTCTTCCCGCCCATCCTGCGCGAGAAAGTGCTGCGCATCACGCCGCGCGACGACGGTTATGTGGTCGTCTATCAGACCAGCAGTTCGTTCACGCGGCTGCCGGAACAGCTCAAGCATCTGCCGTTTCAATTCAAGGTCTTCGCGTTTGAACATGAAGGCGCGGATGGCAACATCAGCTATTTTCCGCGTTCGGACACGCGGTTCATCGAGGAAGTCGGCGGGGCGTCGTGGGTGCTGACCAACGGCGGCTACACGCTGATGAGCGAGGCGTTGTTCCTGGGCAAACCGGTGTTCTCGCTCCCCGTCGCGTGGCAGTTCGAGCAATGGCTCAACGCCCGTTATCTGCAAGACCTCGGTTATGGCTGGATGTGCGACGACCTGCGCGAGTTTGAGGTGAAATTGTGGGAATTCCTTGGCCAGCTTGACGTTTGCCGCGCAAACATTTTGCGCCAGAATTTCTTCGGCAACGAGCTGGCCCTCGCGCGCATCCAGGAATTCCTGCCGGCGGCGACATCCATTTCCACGCCGCTGGTTCAAGCCCGCTGAGTTTTGTTGCCGGAACAAAAGGCATGCTGGCCGGGTCCGACGACCGGACGTGTCAGGTTAAAAATCAAAGCTGCCGCCCAGGCCCGGTTTGAGCTGGGTGGGGATGAGGTCTTCCGGCTTGGCCTTGAAAGGTGTCAGCGTCAGGTTGGCCTTGAAATTGCCGATGGAAATATGCGCGTAATCGATGTGGTTGCCGGTCATGGTCACGGGGAACGTGAAATTTTCCCCGTGGTCGCTGCGGGTGGCCAGCCGGGTGAAATCCTCCGGGTGAATGGCGGATTGGAACACATAATTGGCATAACTGATGTCCGTATCATAAACCGGCACACCCGGATTTGCCCACAGGTCAACCCGGGCTTCATAGTTTGCATTGGTCATCGAAAATTCCCCGACGGGATCCACTGCCGGGCTCGTCAGATCCGCAGGCGGGTGATGGTGCCGGCTGGCGTGCGCGCGATGCCATTCTTCCAGGACCACACCTCCGGTCAGCAAGAGGATGGCGGCCGCGATCAGCCGGCGCCGGAAATGGAATGACTTCAGCATAACTCCATGAAAACGGGTTTGCGAAGGGGCATCAAGGAATATCGCCGGAAACCAGGTTCACATCGTTGAGACCTCAAAGACGGAGCGCGACCGGTCCCCGGTCGCAGCGCATGGAGGGCAAAGAGCGTGTAGAAAAATCGGGGCATCTTCGGGCGGGCCTAAGCGCTGCGGGCGAGGGACCGCCCGCGCGCCGGGGCTGGGTCAAGATCCGCCCAGATTCACATGCTTTGTTAAAGCTGCTTGGCCTCACTTCGTCCTCGTCCTCGAAAGCCTTTGAAAGATCGAGGACGAGAACGAGGATGGCCATGGGCACGACGCGTTCCGCAGAATTGCTCATGGCTGGCACCACATTTATCGTTGCCTCAAACGCGGGGCGGATTAGAGTGTGTATCAACAAATGAAAACATTTTTCTGGGCGCTGGTTTTGGCGGGGTTGACTTTTTTCCGGGCGTCGGCACAGGTGACGGTGGAGGTGGTGACGGAGCAGGATCAGTTTCTGCCGAGCGAGGCGTTGCCGGTGGCGGTAAAGATCACGAACCGTTCCGGCCAGCCGCTGCATCTGGGCGCGTCGCCGAACTGGCTGACGTTTGATGTGGAATCGGCGGACGGCATTATCGTGGTCAAGAAGGCGGAGGTGCCGGTGATCGGCGAATTTGACGTGGGCTCGTCGCAGGTGGCGACCAAGCGGGTGGATCTGGCGCCGTATTTCGGGCTGTCGCGGCCAGGACGATATCGGATCGTCGCCACGGTGCGGATCCAGGATTGGCGGGCGGAAACGGCCAGTCCGCCGAAAAATTTCGATGTGATCACGGGGGCGAAAATCTGGTCGCAGGACTTTGGCGTGCCCATCCCGTCCGGCGTGACGAACCGCACGCCGGAGGTCCGGAAATACACGCTGCAAAAGGCGAATTATCTGCGCACGCAGCTGCGGTTGTATGTGCAGGTGAGCGATCCGGCGGAAGCGCAGGTGTTCAAGGTGGTCAACATCGGGAAGACGGTTTCCTTCAGCACGCCGGACGCCCAGCTGGACCGGTCCTCCAACCTGCATCTGCTCTGGCAGAGCGGGGCGGCGCATTTCACGTATGCGGTGGTGAATCCGGACGGGGAATTGGTGCGGCAGGAAGTCTATGATTATGTCGCACCCGGGCCGCGTCCGCGCCTCAATATTGCGGCCGACGGCACGGTGACGGAATATGGCGGGGTGCGCCGTTTGCAACCGGAACCCATGCCGATGGTGAAAGCCCCGAACGATCTGCCGTCCCCACAGTCGCCGTGAGGGCGCGGCTCATTGCAGCAGCGCCTCAGACGAGCTGACTTCCGCCTGCATTTTTCTGACGATCATGGCCGCGCGGGTGAGGGCATTCTGCTGGGTCTCGCCAAAAAAGGAATCCAGCCGCAGACGCACCGCCGCCATCACCTCGCCGTTGCGGTCGCGAAACGGCATGGTGACGACGACGGCACCGTGGCTGCGGGCGAAATAAATTTTGCCGCCGGTGATGGCATCTTTTTCCGCGTCGGTGCCGGGCTGGCCGATTTCCTTTTCATCCTTGCTGGCGATGATGTGCGGCTGGCCCTGCTCATTCAGCGTATACACTTGTAATCCCAGAATGCGCGGCTGTTTTTCCATGATGCTGCTCACCAGCCTTTGGGCCGCGGGAATCTGCGGCGTGTATTCAATCAGCGTGTCGCAAAAATAGCTCACCGCGTCGGACTTCGTCCAGAAACCAAGCTTGCCTTCCGGCTGGGGTTTGTCCGTGATGGTCGGGAGGACTTTCTGCCCGTCCAGCGAGCATTCGATGTTAACCCCGGCACAGTCAATCTTCAGCTCATGCCAGACGTTGGTGGCGATTTCCAGCGGCAACCGGACGGGCGACACGATTTCGTCGTTGACCATCTTGTAGAAGGCGACGTTTTTGCCCAGGGCACTGGCGCGGAACACGTAGAAGTTGGACGGGTTTTGAAAACGGAACACCACGCCGGCCATCTGCTCGACCACACCGCTGACGATCTTGAACCGCGTGGTGAGCTTGAAATCCTTGAGGCGCTCGCCGTCGTAGATGAACAGCGGATAACGATTGTTGGCCGGATCCTGGCTGGTCTGCGCGAGCACGGCGCGCTTGGACACGGATGGGGCCTGGTCGGTAAGCGGTGCCAGCAGCGGCGGGACATCATCCATGAGGATTTTCCAATCGCCGGGGAGGCCGCTGCCGGCGAGGGTGGCGTGGAAAT
>DATLVR010000063.1:0-44962 GCA_035577265.1 Verrucomicrobiia bacterium
ACCCTTGCCCTTGACCACTTCGCCGATGATCCACGCCTTGTGCTTCTGCGCCTTGATTAATTTCAGCACGGCGTTCGCTTTGTCCGCCGACACGATGCTCACCATGCCGATGCCCATGTTGAAAACCTGGTAGAGTTCATCGTCCGGCACGCCGCTCTGTTCCGCGATGATCTTGAAGACCGGCAGCATGTCCCATGAGCCTTTCTTGATGACCACGTCGAGGGACTTCGGCAGCACGCGCGGGATGTTGTCCACAAAACCGCCGCCCGTGATGTGGGCGAATGCGCGGACCAAATCGGATTTGCCGTTGAACTTCTTCAACAGCTTTTGCACCAGCGGCCCATAGCTGACATGAACCCTGAGCAACTCCGCGCCGAGCGTGAGCTTCGAGCCGGGGATGCGGCTGGACGGTTTCAATTTCAACTGCTCGAAGAAAATCTTCCGGCCGAGCGAATAGCCGTTCGTGTGCAGGCCGCTCGATTCGATGCCGATGACCACGTCGCCGCGCCGGATGGTTTTCTGGCCGTTCAGCATCTTGGATTTCTCCACCACGCCGACGATGGTGCCGCTCACATCGTATTCGCCCTTCTGGTAAAAGCCTGGCATCTGCGCCGTCTCGCCACCGATGAGCGCGCAGTTGTTTTCCGCGCACGCGCGGGCGAAACCCTTGATGATGTCCGTGAACACGTGCGGCTCCAGCTTGCCGGTGCCGAGATAATCGAGGAAGAACAGCGGCTCCGCGCCCAGCACCGCGATGTCGTTTACGCAATGGTTCACAAGATCCGCGCCGATGGTATCGTGCTTGTCTTGCTGGAAGGCGATCTTGAGCTTGGTGCCCACGCCGTCCACGGACGACACGAGGATGGGCTCGCGATATTTTTTCACGTCCAGCGCGAACAGGCCGCCGAAGCCGCCGACCTTGCCGAGCACCTCGCGACGATGCGTGCTGGCGAGCAATTGCGGCAGCGTGGCTTTGACTTTGTTGCCCAGATCAATGTCCACGCCGGCGGCGGCGTAAGCTTTTTGTTTCTTCATGCAGCGGAGATTAAACCGTGAAACAGAAACGCGGGCGAGAAAAAATAACAGACGGTCAAATCAAGGATGTATCAATCGGAAGAATCCACTTCCGCCAGAATTCGGAAATGAATGACTTTTGTTTGTTCCGTCATCATCGATGGGGAAACCTCTGTAGCCGCTCGACAACCAATTGGTCTTAACCAAGTCTGAATTTTCTTGCAACGACCAACCGGGTGCTGCGGATTGCCAAGAAACATTTATGATGGAGCTTTGTAATTTCAGGCTGAGGTTCGGCGCTGAAACTGACGCCGGAAAAGAGTTGGTGTTTTTCAGCACGGTTAAAGAAGCCACGTTCTGGTTCGCACTGACCAAATCTGGCTTGCCATCAGAGTTTAAATCAGCGGCGATGACGTAGAAGGGAAAATCACCCACAGTTACAAGGGTGTTAGAACCATACTTATAGCTGACGCTATTGGTAAATACCGACAAAGTGCCGCCAAATCCGTTATCAGAATTAGCGCTGACCAAATCCAGTTTGCCGTCACCATTCAGGTCAGCGATGGCGACGCCTTCTGGCAGTGCCGGAATCGCTCCGAGCGGGGGCAGTGATAGTGTAACACTGGTGACAAACCCTCCGCTGCCATTGTTTTTATTTGTTACCACTGTCAAAGTGTTGGCACTCGTATTCGCGGTTATCAAATCGGCTTTGCCATCACCATTTACATCCCCAGCCACAACACAACTTGGCCCGGTTCCGACGGTAATAGTTGCGCTTGTGGCAAACTTCGCTCCACCTTTGTTGGTGAGCACACTGATCGAATTTCCAAGGCCGTTGGCGCAAACTATATCCAATTTGCCGTCTCCGTTTACATCCGTCGTCGCAACAGAAAGCGGCTCGCTCCCCACTGACAGCGCAAGGTTTGAAACCAATACGCCACTGCCATTGTTCGTAAAAACAGTGAGTGTAGTTCCTTCATTTCCATTGGTTCCTGTATTGGCGCAAACTAAATCCAGTTTGCCATCCGCGTTAAAGTCTCCAACTGCAATAGCGGTAGGTCCAATGCCCGCAGTCAGGGTCACGTTTGATCCAAAAACCCCGTTGCCATTGTTTGTCAAGACCGTTAGTGTTTTTCCACCACCACCGCCAAAATTAGCGCAAATCAAATCCACTTTTCCCAGATTGCGCAAATCTGCCGCGACAACTGAAGCCGGTCTGTTCCCGACATTCAAGGTCGCGTTGGAACCAAAAACGCCGCCGCCGCTATTCGTTAATATGGTCAGCGTGTTGTCGGTATAATTGGCGCAAATCAAATCCAGCCTGCCATCACCATTTGCATCTGCGGCGGTCACCCAGCCCGGCGCATGCCCGACAGAGTATGTGTTGCTTAAGAAACTAAGTCCTGCCGAAGCACTTTGAAAACTGGCGAATAAAATCAATAAGAGTAATTCAACCAGCGTGAGTCCGCTGATTTTCGCCTTGGCCGAAAGGGTTTTCATGGTGGCTGCAACTGTAACTCCGCCCGCCCCGGCGAGAAGCGCAGAATTGCGTAGCGGCGTCTCGGCAGAGCGCCGCCATCTCGAATAGGAAAAGTTTGCGGCGGTCTGCCGACGCGCCGCTACGACGGAATCAGTTCGATTCCGGCGGTTCAACCAGTCGGTGCAGCAAATCCCGGTGGCCATGCATGGCGCGGCGGAGCAGAACTTCATCAGCGGACATTTCGTAGAAGAGGATGTGCTTTTGGAACGGGCGCGCCACGACGATGAACCGCCAGTCGCGCAAACGCGGATGAGAAAATCCCGCGACCGGGCCGAGCAACGGATGCTGGACAAGCAACTGGCAGGTGGCTTCGATGGCGGCAAGATAGCGTTCGGCAATGTCCCAATCCGCGTTGACCGCATACCATTCGAACTGGCGTTCCACGTCCGCGATAAAATCGCCGGACTTGTGCGCATTCATGCGGCGGCGGTTTTGGCGCGCACCCGTTCGCGGATGACGGCGAAGTCCGATTTGGTCAGCGGAGTCGTGGGCTGGTCCGCCGCTTCGAGCAGCCACGCTTCGAGTTCGGGCGTGCTGTCGAAGGGTTTTCGCTGTTGTTCGCGGAGTGAGCGGACGAGGTCGTTGACCAGTTCGCTGGCATCGGCGCAGACACCGGAGCGAACCTGATCCTGCAGGAAATCTTCAACGTCCGTGGCCAGAGCAACTGTCATGGCAAGACATTACGACCGGTTTATTTTGTTTGCAAGCGGCCGTTTTTCATCGCGGAATCATTTCACAAACGGCAACTCCACAATTTTCACGGACTTTCGCCCGTGTCTTGCAGCGTCAGTTCGTTCCCGATTTGATTCGCTTCGCGCCGCACACAGCCGAGAGCGAGGTTCGCGCCTTGGCCGAAAGCATTTTCATGGCGGTTGCAACTGTAACTCCACCCGCCCCGGCAACAAGCCCGTTTTTCACGGTGCCACGCGCCACGGCGAGCGATCCACCCACGTCTTCAAGGCCGCCGTGGCCCAGGCGGTGGATTTATCCGCATGACAGACGTTGCAGGCATTCGGGATTTTCAGCGAGTCGCTCAGGGCTGGGCTGACAAAACGGAAGGTGTGGCTGCGGACGTTCACATCGCCGATGGTCTGGGCGATTTTGGGCATGTGGCAGGCGATGCATGCACTGCCTGAGCTGTCGGCCGGGTGATGCGTGTGCTCCGCGATGGTGGGAGCGTGCGGGCCGTTGGGTGAATTCGGTCCGTGACAATCGAGGCACAGGGTGTTGGCCGGCTTGCGCAAGTCCGCCGGATATTCCGTGCCGTGCACGTCGTGGCAGGTGAAGCAGGTGACGCCGTGCGCATACATCTGGCTGGTGACAAAATCATTTCCCTGCATGCGGTTCTTGTGCGCGGTGCCGTCGGCGAAATGCGTGAAGGTGGTGTCGCCCAATTTGTGTTCTTCGAGCCGCCAGTAATCACTCAGCTTCCGGGTCACGTCATAACCCACCGGCCAATCGTAATATTTTCCCTCAATCGGATTCGCGGGGGGCCGGCCTTGCGAATGGCATTGGATGCAGATGTCGCTGGCCGCCACGTAATTCTGCCGGGCCGGATTCACGATTGTATCGCACGAGGAGGTCCGGACGTGTTCGCTGCCGGGGCCGTGACAACGTTCGCAGCCGACGTTCCATTCCGTGACCGTCTTGGTCTTGATGTCGTAGTTCACCGAATGGCAGCCGTCGCAGAGCGGACCGGTTGGGCGCTGGAAATTATCCGGCGGATAAAGCGGCGCCCACCAATCGTCCTTCACAAAATAATTTTTCCAGACCCGGTGCGTCACATCCCATTGCGCGGGCAAGGGAAAATAGTCGTCGCCGACCTTCTTGAAATAGCGCTGTTTCCAGATGCTGCCGTAAACCAGCGCGATGTCATCCTTGGTGAAATTCACGAGCGCGTTGGTCTGGGAAAGGTCCGGGAGAATCGCTTCGGGATGTTCCCGCGGATCGCGCACGACGTTCGCCATCGGAGTTTTCCTCCAGTGTTCGTAAATCTCCGCGTGACATTTCTGGCAGGCTGCCGAGCCGACATAGCGGGCCGGTGGATTCGTCATGACGGCGGACGAATCGAGTGCCGCCGTCAAAGGCAGCGAGCGGATGAACGTCACCAGTTGCCACGTCGCTTCATCCGGCAACTGCCAGGCGGGCATGGCGGTGTCGGGAACGCCATGGCGGATGATGTAAAATAGTTCGCCATCCGTCCGCTGGCGGAGGGCGGCGCGGCTCAGATCCGCGGGGGCTGGATTCAATCCGCCTCCCGCCGCTGTTTTTCCGGAGCCATCGTAGCCGTGGCAGAACGTGCAGTTTTTTTCATACAGACTGTGACCCGCGGCCACGGTTGTCGCCGACAACAGGAGTGGATTCTTTTGTGTCCTGGCGGCAGCGGGGATGTCCGCAGCCATCATGCAACTGCACAGACTGGCGACGGTGGTCAACATCAGGATGGTCCGGGTGTTTCCACTGACCGAGAGCATTTTCATAGCGGCGGCAAATGTAACTCCGCCCGCCCCGCCGACAAGCTAGAATTGCGTAGCGGCGTCTCGGCAGAGCGCCGCCATCTTGACGAAAAGGAATGCGGCTCTCTGCCGAGGAGCCGCTACGAACCGCAAGCGCCGCCATCTAAAAAAATGGAAAAGTTTGCGGCGGTCTGCCGACGCGCCGCTACGTCACCGGCGGCGGCTCCCGTTTCTCCAGGTAAATTTTCCAGAACGATTCCCAGAAATCTTCGGCCAGCGGATGTAGCAACGGATAGCCCGGCACGATTGCGCCCAGATGCGGCCAGTCGCGGGGATGATTCACCAGTTTCTTGCGGCACGGATTGTCCAGAATGTTGAAGCAGGATTTTTCAAACGCGCCGCGCACCCGGTCTTTTTCCCGCAGCACGCTGTCATGCGATTGTTTTTGCAGTTCAAATTCCACGCCGCCGGGTGAGCGCCGCGCCAGTTCCTCGGCCAGATGTTTGCGCAGAAATTTCATCGCGTTGCGCTGGTCGCTGTCCACGCGCAGGCCCATCCAGAGCAGATGCAGATGGTCAGGCATGAGAACATAGACCGGGCAGATCAAGCCTTCGCGCGCAGCGGCATGGAGCAGCCGTTCGCGGAAATGTAGATGAAACCTTTCGTCCAGCCAGCCGGTGGCGCGGCGTTCCAGCGTGATCGTCCATTGCACCACAGCAAATCCGCGATAAAATACCGGAGCGCGTCGCGGCAGATGGTGCATTTCTGGCTGCCCGGTGAGCGGCACAGGTTTCATATCGCGAGCGTAGCGGCTTTCGGCAGAAAGCCGCAAATTGAAAATGTTGAAATGCGGCGCTCTGCCGAGACGCCGCTACGGACGGACTTTCGCCCGCCGCCGTCCGCAACGTTAATTCGTTTCTAAGACAACACCAGGGTGATGATGGAATGTGCCGGACTCGTGCTGTTCGCGCTTTTCCCGTTCAGCCAGAAGTTGAATGGCTGCGCTTTATCGGAAAGGTTGAGAACGATCACGGCAATTTTCCCGTCGGGATTCAAAAAAGCCGTGGTCAGCAGCGTGTCGGTCGTGGAGGAACTGGCAATCCGTTTTGCGCCCGGACGGATGAATTTTGAAAAATGGCCGATGTAATAATACGAATCCATGTAATAGAGCTTCCCCGTTTTGGTGTCGGCATGGATCGGTGCGAAACAATAATTCTGAACGTGGTTCGGTCCGCCTTTTTCGTCCAGCAACACGTTCCAGTCCGTCCAGCCTTCCACGCCGTTGTTGAAGTCATTGAGCATGGACTTGCCATAGTTCTCGCCGCCCTGCCAGTCGTTGATTTTGCTGAAGTCGAACGGTCCGTTGCAGCCTTCGGTGAACAGCAGGTGGGTCTTGGGATAGGCTTCCTTGACGCGCTTGACGTTCTCAAAGTCGTCATTCACATACCAATGATACCCGACGCCCCAGACATATTTTGCGGCCGCCGGATCATCCAGAATGACCGAGGCGCGTTGAAACATGAAACTGCGGTTGTGATCCCAAACGATGATTTTTGTGTCCTTCAATCCGTCCTTACGCAGGGTGGGTCCCAGATGATTTTTTACAAAGTCGCGCTCCTCCTCGGCGGTGTAAACGCAGGATTCCCAGGTCTGGATGGCCAGCGGTTCGTTCTGCACCGTCAAGCCCCAGATCGGAATGCCTTCCTTTTCATAGGCGTGAATGAACTTGCCGTAGTAACGCGCCCACGACTCATAGTATTCCGGCTTCAACTTGCCTCCGTGAAGCATATCGTTGTTATCCTTCATCCATGCGGGCGGGCTCCAGGGGCTGGCAAACATGGTGAAATGATCTTTTCCGGCGGCGGCCAGCACTTCCTTGGTGAAGGGAACGCGATACTTCAAATCATGGGAAATATCGAAGCTGGTCAGTCCTATGTCGTCGTTCGTGACGTAGGTATAACTCTCGCTGGAAAAATCGCAACTATGGATGTGCGTTCGACCGAGCGTATAGCCGATGCCGTTTTGTGGATCAAAATAGGCCGTCAGAATTTCCTTCCGTTTGGCTTCGGGAAGTTTATAGAACGTCTCGGCCGAGGCATCCGTCAAAGCGCCGCCGATGCCGATGACCGTTTGAAATTGTTTCGCAGGATCCACAAAAATGTATTCCTGCTTTTCATTGATCGGCGGACTGTCTGTCAGTTCCGCTGCGCCGGCTTTTGCGAGGCGCTGGCCCGTGTCTTTCGCCGTCACATAAATCTCTACCTGAGAGTTGGGAGTTCCGGCAACGGCTTGAGAAGTCGCAGCCGCAAATGCGATCAATGAAGTGATGGCGGCGATCGGGTATTTCATATGCTTCGGAAGATTAAATGTCATTAAAATTTCCCCGTCCATCTTAAAATCATTTCATAAACGGCAACGCCGGCGGGTTGCCAATTTGATCCGCGGCACACTTGACCCTGCTCATTCACCGGCAATTTTGACAGTGGCCGCCACGACTCCGGCCGTGTAACCTTGCGAATCAAGTCCCGTCTGAATCCGCACGATAATCATTTTATGATCACACGAATCCTGCTCCATGCCGCCGCAACCTTCGCCACCGTGGCCGCCCTGATCGGCACCCCTGCCCGCGCCGCCGATTCGGAAAAGCCGCAGTATTATGAATTGCGCATTTACTCCACCAAATCGGCCGGACAACAGCAGCGCATCAACAATTATTGGCAGAGCGCGGCCGTCCCCGCTTACAACCGCATGGGGATTCAACCGGTTGGGGTCTTCACCGGGGAGCAGGATTCCGCGACCAACAAGATTTACGTGCTCATTCCGTGCGACTCGTTGGAAGTTTTCGCCACGATTCCGGCGAAGCTCGGCGCCGACGCGGATTACCAGAAAGCCGCCGCCGAATTCTTGAACGCGCCAAAAACAAACGCCGCTTACGAGCGCATCGAAAGTTCGCTCCTCGTGGCGTTCGACGGCATGAAACACCTCGCCGTGCCACCGGCGGACAAGCGGCCGAATGTTTTTGAATTGCGCAATTACATCAGCCCCAGCGAAGGCAAGGGCCTGAACAAAATCCACATGTTCGAGAGCGGCGAGATCACCGTGATGAAGGAAGTCGGACTCGCCCCGGTCTTTTACGGGCGCACCGTGGTCGGCTCCCCGATGCCGAGCCTGTTTTACATGACCTCCGGCGAAAATATGGAGGAGCACAAGAAGCATTGGCAGGGATTCTCCGACGCGCCGGTTTGGAAACAGTTGCAAGCCGACCCGCAATACAAAGACAACATGACCGGCAGCATCAAGCTCATCCTGAAGCGCACCTCCGCCTCACAGATCTGAAGACCAAGCAGGCGTCACCGAAACAGGGAGAATATTGACACTGCCCCTCGGAACACCGCCTCCAGGCGACAGCCATTGCCCCAGCCACGTTACTGCCGCGTAAACGCAGCGTTCCGCCTCATCCGCAGACAGAATATCGCGGGCAGCGTCAAGCTGCGCCAATCAGGCTGGGAATTCTTTGCGTCCTTGAATGGCGGGTGATTCCGACGGCATACTGATCCGAATGTCCGCTGAACTCACAGAAGCCCTGTTCATGAACGCCGCCGGCTGGGACGTGGTGAAGCGCGCCCGCGCCTACCTCGAGCAAGGGCATGTGCTGAGTTCCTATTGGGCGCCGCCGCTGCTGCGCGGCGTGGTGCAATCGGACGGAACTTCTTACCGCGCCTCTATGGTGATCAAGGGCGAGATCGACATCGAAAATCTCTGCACCTGTCGCGACGCCCGGCAATGGGGCAAGATCTGCGCGCACGGTGTCGCCGTGGGATTGCACTGGCTCAATGCGCAAAAGCCGAAAGCCGCTCCGGCAGCTCCGTCTACCTCAGCCGCAAAAATCCCGGCGAAAAAGCTTTCGTCACTCCAACGCGACGCTGCCGGTGAACCAGCGGAACTGTTCCTCATCCTGCCGCCGAATTTTGACCAGGCCATCGCGCGCGGCAAAGTGATGCTGGTGTTTGAAGCGAAATGGGGCGGCGGTCGCTGTCCGCTGAATGCACTGCCCAAGGGACGCGCCTTCGCCTTCTCGTCGCAGGACAACGCCATCATCGAGCAGGTCGAGGCGCTGGCAAACGGCGAGGCCCCTGCTCTGCTGCAAATGGACATGAAGGATTTTGCGGCGTTGCTCCCGTCACTGGCAGGGCACGAAAACATCACGCTCGGCAAAACCAGCGCCGTGACGGTGACGAAGACGCCGCTCAAACTTCCGTTGCGCGCCACGTTGGAGGCGAACGGGGAAATTGTTCTGGCACTGAAAAGCAGCGGCGACGCATCGTCGCCGTCACGTTCTGCGACGGGGGCGTCGCAGCCACCTTTCGTGATGGTTGGTGGTTGGGCCTGGCAGAATCAAACCTTGTCACCGCTTAGTTTACCGGCGGCAGCGAAAGATGTCTTCACCGCGCCGGTGCGCATGCCGCGTTCGCAGGTGCCGCAGTTCTTGAGCACGTCGTGGCCGCAGTTGTCGGCGTCGGGCAGCGTCGAAGCCAATTTCACGCTGGCTGATTTCACGCTCGACCCACAGGCGCCGCGTTTCCTGCTGGCGCTCAAAGGCGGCCTGACGCAGCTCGGCGCCATCCTGCAATGCGCCTACGGCTCGCGCATCATGACCCTCGGCGTGACGGCGACCGATGAAACCGTCTGGCTGCCCGACCCCGAAATGCCGACGCGCTATTCCACCCGCTACTTCAACGCCGAACGCGCCGCGCTGGGCCGCCTGCAACGCAGCGGTTTCACCGGGCCGGACATTCAGGGCAAACTGCAACTGCTTGGTCAAAACTCCGTGCTGAATTTTCTGGCCCGCGAATTTCCCAAACTCCAACGCGAGTGGAGCGTGACACTGGATGAACAGCTGGAGAACCGGACGCTGAAGAACATTGAACGCGTCGAGCCGCAGTTTCAAATCACGTCGTCAGGTGTCCAATGGTTTGATCTCGGCGTCGTCTTTGCGTCGAGCGGGGGTGAAACGTTTTCGGCGGCGGATATTCAGCGCCTGATTTTGTCCGGACAGAATCACACCCGCTTGAAGAATGGCAAAATGGCGGTCATTGATTCCGGCGCGGTGGAGGAATTGCAGGAAGTGTTGCTCGATTGCGCGCCGCAACAGAATGCGTCGGGCTATCGCATCAGCAACGTGCAGGCGGGTTTTCTTGAGGCTACGCTGAAACAGCATGGCGATTGGAAAGTGCAGGCACCGACAGCCTGGCGTGATCGCGCCGCCAAGCAAAGCGGCGAAGCCAAGCTGGAATGTCCGCCGCTCGGCGACCTGGAAAAAGTTTTGCGGCCTTACCAGAAGCAAGGCGTGGCGTGGTTGCATTTTCTGCGCGCGAACGGCTTTGGCGGCATTCTCGCCGACGAAATGGGCCTGGGCAAAACGCTGCAAACGCTTGCGTTCCTCCAAACTTGTAGCAGCCGACGTGAGGAGGCTCATTCTAAATCCCAAAACCCAGACCCGAGAACCCAGACCCGAATTGCCGATCAGAGCCTCGTTACCTCGGCTGCTACGAAGCCGCATTTGATCGTCTGCCCGACGAGCCTCGTCTTCAACTGGGTGGCGGAAGTAAAAAAATTCACACCAGAATTGAAAATCCTGGCGCTGCACGGACCGGACCGGCACGCGAAATTTGAGCAGATCGCCGCAAGCGACATCGTGGTGACGAGCTACGCATTGATCCGCCGCGACGCAGAAAAATATCGCGGTCTGGAATTCGACACCGTGGCGCTTGATGAAGCCCAACACATCAAGAATCGGCAAACCCAGAACGCGCAGGCGGTGAAAGCGGTGAGGGCGAAACATCGGATCGTGCTCACGGGCACGCCGCTGGAAAATTCCGTGCTCGATCTCTGGTCCATCTTCGACTTCCTCATGCCGGGTTATCTCGGCACCGCGAAGGATTTCCGCGAACGCTACGAATTGCCCATCGCGAAGGAGAAAAACGTCGAAGCCCAGCAACGGCTGGCGCGCCGGCTGCGCCCGTTCATGCTGCGGCGGCTGAAGAAGGAAGTGGCGGCGGATTTGCCGGCGAAGATCGAGCAGATTTCCTACTGCGAACTCACGCCCGATCAGCGCGGGGTTTACCAGCAGGTCATTGAAGCGAGCCGCAAGGAAGTGCTCGAAGCGGTCGGCGCGCAAGGCATCGCCAAGAGTCGCATGGTGGTGCTGACCGCGCTGCTGCGTCTGCGGCAGGTGTGCTGCGATTTGCGATTGCTGAAACTGGAGAACGTCAATCCCGCCAATGCCTCCGGCAAGCTGGAGATGTTCGGCGAGTTGCTCGAGGAAGTAATCGATGGCGGCCATCGTCTGCTCGTGTTCAGCCAGTTCGTCGGCATGTTGACGCTCTTGAAGGAGCGGCTCACGGCGGAAGGCATCGAGTTTTGTTATCTCGACGGTTCCACCACCGACCGCGCCGCCGTGGTGGAGCGGTTTCAGAAAGAAGTGACGGTCCCCGTCTTCCTCATCAGTCTGAAAGCCGGCGGCGTGGGTTTGAATCTGACGGGCGCCGACACGGTGATCCACTTCGATCCGTGGTGGAATCCCGCGGTGGAAGACCAGGCGACCGACCGCGCGCATCGCATCGGCCAGACCCGCGTGGTGACGAGCTACAAGTTGATCACGCGCGACACCGTGGAGGAGAAGATACTGACCCTGCAGAACCGCAAGCGCGAGATCATCCAGGCAACCATCGGCGGCGAAGAAGAATTCGCGGCGGCCCTCAGCTGGGAGGAAATCCAGGAACTGCTGGCGTAAGCAGATTCGTCGTCAGCGGGCCATGACCGCCCGCGTGCACATTTATCGCGACAACCAGCTTTACGGCTTGGCGACTCGTTCAATCGCCCAATCCATCACCGACGCGTCACGGGCGCGGACCTGTTGCTCCAGTTGATCCGCCTGTTGAGCGTGGCCGCGTCGCCGTTCCAGAACCGACCGCGCAGCCACCGACGCCAGTGACGGATTGGGTTGCAACGCCGCGAGCCGGTCCAGCGTGGCGGTTGCCGCGTCCAATTGGCCGGCGCGGATCTGGATGAACGCCATGCCCAGAAACGCCATCGGCTTGGGCGGCTTGCATTCTGTGGCCCGTTGATACGCCGCCAACGCTTCGTTCGTGGCACCCAACGCCTCATACGTGGCGCCGAGATTGTTCCACACACCGGAGTTTCCGGGAATCAATTTCAAGGTTTGCTCATAAGCGTCGCGCGCCTCCGGCAGACGGTTCAGCGCGAACAGGACATTGCCGCGATGCTCAACCGAACCGACGTTGAGCGGATCCAATTTCAAGCTCTGATCCACGTCCCGCAGAGCCTCTTCATAGTGTCCCTTTTCATACGAGGCGGTGGAACGGAAAAAATAGTCCTGCGCGAAGTTGGGCAGCTTGGCCCCGAACCAGTTCGGCAGTGAAATCGCCGCCATCAACGCCATGACCGCCAACACGCCGGCGATGCCAGCCCAGTGACGGCGGCGGATCATTTCGAGACTGGCGATCAACCCGCCGCCGGCGAGGATCGCCATCGCCGGCCAGATGGGATAACGATAGCGGTCGCAGATGAAGAAGGCGACATTTCCGGCGGAATAGATGCAGGCATAGAACAGCACAATGAAAAGCCCGTCGCGATTCTTGAAGCGGCTTGCCGCCCAGATGCCCGCGGGAGCCAGCAAGAGCAGCACGATCCAGCGCACCGGCAACAGGCGCAGCGAGAAATATTCGCCCAGCACAAAGGCGAAATCCTTGTTGTTCGGCACTTCCCGATGCCAGAGCATCAGCCACGATTTTTTGGCCAGCAACCGCAGCCAGTTCGCCGGGTGCTCCTTGATTTCCGCCAGGGTGCGCTGCGTCCAATATTCCGAGATGGCCTTGGGATCATTGGCGGATTGACGACCTTGCGCCCGCATATCTGCCGCGTAGGCTTCGCGGGCCCAGACTTCCACCAGGTCTTCATAGCGTTCGCTGGAGGTGCTGACCGTTTCCGATTTGTTGCTCAGTGAAAGATCCGACAAGGCGGTGGCGACGTCCTCACCGAACATGCCGTTGGCGGTCTGGCGATTGCCGAGATAAAAATTCACGCCGCCGGCATTGGTCACGAGATGGAATTCATCGGCCTGCTTGAGATTGATGATGCCCCACGGAATCATCATCCCCACCGCGCCGGCCAACCCAAGCAGCGGCAGCCAGGCGGCACTGGCCCGCGTCTGCCACCAGCGCCTCGCCGCGAACGCAGGATAGATGGCCAGAAACACGAGGATGTTCGCCCGCGCTTGTGACGCCAGCACCACCATGGCGCCGCACAGCAGCCAGAGCCCGGCGCTTTTCCAGCCGCGGGTCTGCGCGGTGTGCAAGTGGAGCCACAGCCCGAGAAAAATCAGAAAAATGTAACCGGGCTCGATGAGCAATTCGCCCTCGAAAAAAAGCGGCAGTGGCGCGAGCATGAACAGCACCCCGCCGATGAGGCCGCTCAACCGATGGCGAAAAATCCGCGCACCCATCAAGGCCACGATCACGCCGGTGGCGATGCCCAGGAAGTGTTGCACCAACAGGGCCAGGTCCACCCCCCACGTGCCGCCGAGCTGATACATTGCGGCCAGGAACATCGGGTAGAGCAGCGGCCGGAAGCCATGCAACTCGTGGAGGTCCTCGCCCGCCAACAACATCCTGGCCACGGTATCGTAATATTTCTGGTCCAACGTCGGCACGCCAAACGAAGGGTTGTTCGCGTGTTCAACATAGAAGCCGATCCGCAGGACCAAACCCAGCAGCACAAGCAGCACGAGCGCCTTCCGAAAACCCGCGACGGAGATGTCCTTGCCGAAAATGGCGGAAGCTTTCTCCTCCACCGGATCGGCCGGTGCCACGCTTTGCTGTGTTGGTTCTGAGTTCATTCGCAGCCAAGTCTAAGAGGTTGTTCCGCGCGTGGCCACCCTTGACCTGACAGTTTGATAAATTTGTCCGCCCGCGCAGCAAACCAGGATGACGCTGGGAGCGACCACCGGCAGCACATAGCGGGGACGGGCGAAAGGAATCCAGGCAGTCACGCAGACGATCGCAACGAGCCACCACACTGGAATGAGCGGAAACGCTTTTCCCGCCTTGCGCGCCTGCACCATGTAAAACAGGAAGGCGACCACGATCAGACCGAAAATCGCCGGATGAAACGCCGTCAAATTGGCCACGGCTGCCTGATGTTCGCCCCAGGAACGCAAGGGATGCTGGAGGGCGGGAATGCTTTTTTGAATCTCCAGACCTCGTTGATTGTCCGCATACAAAGCCCAAATTCCCTTTGCCGGATTCGGATAGTTCGCCGGGCTGGAACCAACAAAGACCGCCAGCGAAATCGCCAGCAACCCGATCATAACAATGCACGATTCGCCGGCGTCCCGGTTCCGGCGGCCAAGATACGAGGCTGCAAACCACAAGGTCAGGATTGCTCCGACAAATCCCACAGCCGCCGCGTTCAGCTTGGAGCCGACTGCAAACGCCAGACTCAATCCACCGCCGACGCAAATCAGCGCACGCCATGGCCGGGGATGCCCCGACTGCCGCCAGAGGTTGCGTTCGATGAGCACGAAGCAAATCATCGCCAGCAGGGAAAAGGCGGTCGCCAGAATGTCCACACCCACCTCCGTATAGGCAGCCACCACGGCCGGGTGCAGCGAAAATATCAACGCCGCCAGAAACGCCACGACCGCATTTGTGTAGAGCCGGGCCAAGGCAAAAACGGCGAGAATGGAGACAATGCCAAACACCAGCATGATCAACCTTGCAGTGGTGGCGTATTCCGGCGGTTGTTTAAATTGTCCCGGCCCTAATGCCAGTTCCCGCGTCGCCGGATCCATGCGGTCCAGCACCGCCTGCCGCTCCTGACGGTCTTTGGCGTCGCCCCAGGCGTTGGGCCGGTCCTTGGCCACGATGAAAAAAACCCCCAGCCAGTCCACATTGGTGACGCTCAGACCATTGACCCGCAGGCCCTGGCCGATGACATATTTGCCCAACACCGGATTCTCCCGGGCGGGCAGCAGCTGCCAGTCGGGATTCGACCAGTCCCTCTCTTCAATCGCCAGATGAAAATAATAAGCCTGCCCGATCCAATAGACCTCATCCTCCTTCAAAGCGCGGTCGCGCATTTCGTAACTGCGGAGAAACGGAACGCAACACAGGATAATCAGGGCAACCGGCAGCAGCCACTTGCGGACGGGGTTGGCCGGATTTATGGGTTCAATCATTTTTTCAAAACGTTCTCAATTTGTTCACCCGCATTCACACACGGCCGGATTGTGCGACCAACGCTAGGACAATTTCTCGCGCAGGGCCATCCCCGACCGGCCGGTCTGAACCAGCCGCCCGACGGCACAGCCCGCCAATATCACGCTGGGCGCAATGACCGGCACCAAATGCGGCGGCCGGGGAAATGGCAGCCAGGCGCCCACCACCATCACCGCCAGCAACCACCAGAGCGCGATGACCGACGGCATCTTTCCCGCACGCCAGGACGCGAAGACTTCAAACAGAAACGCCCCGACCATCAGAACGAAGCCTAGAGGATGGAACGCCACGATGGTTGCCATGGTGGAAAACCGTTCGCCCCAGGTGGTCAGCGCCCCCGGCAAAACCTGCTCCTGGATCTCCATGACGCGTTGCACTGTCGCATACTGCTTCCACAAGGCGGAGACGGGATGCGGAAAATTCAACGGATTCGAGACGACAAACACCAACAACGATACGAACAAAAGCATCAACATGGCCCCGCAGGAATCCCGGAAATTCCCGGACGCACGCCGCAGCCAGGCGACGGCGTAAATCAGGCAAAGCGCGACGCCCAAAAATCCAACGACCGTGGCGTTGAGTTTTGATCCGACCGCAAAGGCCAGGCTTAACCCGCCGGTCGTGCAAATCACCGCCCGGCACAACCCGGGACGCCGGAATCGCCGCCAGACGCATCGGCGGATCCACTCGTAATGGAGCACGGTCAGCAGGGAGAACGCGATCGCCAAAATGTCCACGCCCAGATAGGTGTAGGCCGTCACCACCGCCGGATGCAGCGCGAACAGCAACGCCGCAAAAAACGCCACGACTTCGCCCGCATAAAACGTGACCAGAAAGAACACCAGCAGGACCGAAAGACTTCCGAAGAAGAGCATGACCATCCGGCCGGCGGCCACGTTGGCGACGTTGTATTCAAACCGGTCCTGGTTCTCCACCATCTCGCGGTCCGCCGGCGGCATCCGGTCGATCACCGCCTGCCGCCAATCGCGCTCGTGGCCTTCGCCCCAGCCCTTGTAGATGACGTGATAATACGCGCCGAGCCAGGTGAGATTCGTGACGCTCAGACCGTTGAGTTGAAGCCCCAAACCGATGACGCAACGGCCCAGTTGCTGGTTTTCCCAGGCGGGAATCAAATCCCAGTCCGGATGCTTCCAGTCTGGTTGGACCACGGTGAGCTGGTAATAGTAGGTTTGCCCGACCCAGTAAATCTCCTCCAGCGACGGTGTCCGACTGCGATCCTGGTAACTGGGAAAAAACGGGACGCAAAACAGAACCACCACGGCAATGATTTTCAGCCACTGTTGAAGCGACGCACGGCGGGACTGATTCATGCTTTCCATCAATGCTTGTTGCTTTGGTTTCCGCAGCCGGTAGCACCGGCACGGCCTCAATAATTCCCTAAAATGAGCACGGCCGCCGATGGCATGCAAGACAATATCCGCGGACGCATCTTGAGGCACTGCCCGCCCTTGCTGGCATTACGGAGCGCCGATCTCCGATCCGGCGTGTTTCCGGGCGAACTTCAATGCCGACCGGGTCGGAGACCGGCGCTCCGAAGGCTGGGTCAAGTGCGCGGTTGATTCATGAAGTGAAAAAAGGCTACCCTGTTGCTTCATGAGCAAACCTGTCTGCCCGATGTGCGAGATGACCGAAGTTTTGGAATTCCCTGACAAATGGGAATGCGTCACCTGCGGTCACGAATGGCCGCGCGAAGCCGAGCCCGATGCGCCGGATGCCCCGCGCGTGGTCAAGGACGCCCACGGCAATGTGCTCGCCGATGGCGATTGCGTCGTCTTGATCAAGGATCTGAAACTCGGCGGCGGCAACCAGGTGCTCAAAGGCGGCACCAAGTCCAAACCCATCCGGCTGGTGGACGGCGATCACGAGATTGATTGCAAGATGGACGGCATGTCCATCGCCCTGAAAGCCTGCTTCGTGAAGAAGGCTTAACTCACGCCTTGGCATCCAGCTTCGTGATGCGATTTGAGCTTGACATGTTTGCAATGTAAGCATACGTTAGCTTACATGAAAGCTGATCTAACCGCCACGATGGGACAGCGACTGCGCGAACTGCGCGAACGCGCCGGGTTCTCTCTCCGCGAGGTCGCGAAAGCCGCCAAGATTTCGGCACCTTTCCTTTCCGACGTGGAGCTGGGCCGCCGCTTCCCGACTAACGAGACCCTTGCCCTAATCGCTCAGAAGCTGCGCGCTTCTGCCGAAGAACTGAAGAAGCATGACCACCGATCTTCCTTGGCCGACCTCAAGCGTCTTGCCGAAAGTAACCCCAGCCTCGGCGCCGCCGTGCGTGCGCTCGTCGACGAGGTTCAGTCCGGCAACCTGACCCCCGACGAACTCGCCGCGAAGCTCCGCAGCGTCAGCAACACCAAGTGACCGATTTCGACGCCACCTACTTCTTCAACTATGAGCAAACCCAACAAAGAGAACATCGGATCCTTGCAAGAGATCGAGCAGGGTGAGTTCACGCACGTTACCAAGAAGAAGGTTTCCTACAAGATCGTCCATGGTTGGAACCTGACCTCCTCTCTCGAGTGCGATAGCCTCTGGAAACAGGGCTGGATGACGCTCCTCAAGCAAATCCAGCGGGCCGAGCCCGACGAGACCAAACAGAACGAAATCCTTGCCTCAATGTCGACCGAGGATATCCACTGGGACTGGTTTGGGAAGGCGGTCGCATACAGCACTGATGAATACGAGTGGTTCCACCTCTACGCCGATGGCAAACCACAGGCCGCTTGCCTGATTTACCACCCGAAAGCAAGCGCCCTAGAGCCTGGCGACATCTTCTACGTCAAGTTCGTCGCGGTGGCACCTTGGAACCGCACCTGCGACCTCCGCCCCCGCGAGTTCTGCGGGTTAGGCAAGATTATCCTCCGCGCAGCGCAGCGTTTCGCCGTGAAGGAGCTCAAGCTCCGCCCGGGCTTCTGCCTGCATTCGCTGCCAAAGGCGGAGGTCGTCTATAAGAAACTCAAGATGGTAAAGGTGGACGGCAGGGAGGACGCGCAGTCACTCGCTTATTACGAGCTCCCGCAGGCCCTCGCCACCCAACTGATGGAGGTTAACTGACATGAGCACCCAAGACGAAGGCTGGGCAGATTTCACGCACACGACGCGAACCTCAAAGGTCGGCGCGGTCGAGCTGTTCGATCGCTTCCGTGAATTCCAAGGCTTTATCGCGGGCCTATCTCGGAAGGAGCTGGTCGCCCGCTACTGGCTGAAGACCGTGGACGACGACTCGCCGCTGGCGACAGTCTTCTTTGATCTCCCGCTCTCGAAACAGCCCACGTTATTTCGCAAATCCGCCAAGGCTGATGAAAACCTAATGGCGATCTGGCAGGCCCGGGCTCGGGTCAAAGCGGAATATCTTTGCCTCGCCGAGGGACACCCAGCCTTCACCGGTCTGACCAAGGAGCACTTGCGGAAACTCGCACGCTTGAGTGTAGACCCACAGGTCGTGCGGCAACTGCCTTCAATCCTCGCCGAGTTTGGTATCATCCTGGTCTACGTTTGTGCGCTACCCGGGATGAATGCCGACGGTGCGGTATTCCACCTGAGCACGGGCCACCCTGTCATCGCGATGAGCCTCCGCTTCCCGCGACTCGACTACTTCTGGTTCACGCTCCTCCACGAACTCGCTCACCTAGTCCTGCACGCCAACGAGCTCAAGGAACCTATGTTCTTCGACGTCGAAGCCGACGTGAAAGATGCCATTGAGAGAGCTGCGAATCGTCTCGCCAAGGACTCCCTCGTAGACCGTAACGCTTGGCGCAATTGCGAACCAAAATACGATACTAGTGAGCGCGCCGTGTGCGCTTACGCCGAGAAGGAAGGCATCCATCCGGCAATCGTTGCAGGTCTCCTCCGAAAGGAATCCGGTAACTACAAGCGTTACAGTGCTCTCATTCATGCCCACGACGTTCGTAAAATAATATTCGAGCCATGATCCGCTACATTCCATTCCTGAAGTCGAAACAGAACGAGCTGAAAGCGATGAGCGAACTCGCGCCCGAGGTGAAAAAAGCAATTTGTCCATGCTTCGACTTTCCCCGGAAGAAAGAATACAGCCCCAAGCTCCTCGCAAGCACCACAGACCGAATCGCCGAAGGCATCAAGCGGAACTGGGGCACAGCTGCTGAATTCTACTTCGACGACCGGGACCTAACACAACAACTCAAAGTCAACGGCGAGGATCAATATGCATACATGCTCCGAGCTATGAAGGGCATGCCAGTAATTCCGGTGGTCGCACTGGGCCGCACAATTCACAACGCAGTAGTCGCCCAGTTGCAGCGCGACGGCGAAATCGGTTCTGCCACGGTCGCATTCCGCATCGACCCGGAGGACTTCGAAGACTTCGACACCGTCTCAGAACAGATTGAATACGACCTCAAGGCATCGTTCGATTTGTTCGACGAGATCGATTTAATATTCGATTGCCGCGTCTGCACCGGCCTTAGCGTTTCCAACGCTGGGCAGCAGATCGCGAGATTCACGAAAAAGTTCTGCGCCGCCTACAACGTTCGCCGAGTGATCGTCACCGGCTCATCCATTCCGCCCTCAAGCCGGGAAGTGCTAGATACTAACTCTCACTGCTCGCTGCCTCGGCGTGAACTCGCAATTATCAGCAAAGCGCGCAGCCTCTCGGAAGTATATCTAGTTGCAGGCGACTATGCTACCGTAAGCCCGTTCTATTCCGATGCGGAACTAGACCCGAGAATCATGCAGAAAGTCATGACTGCCCGGCTCACCTATACTTACAAAGGCTTCCACTATTTCATCCGAGGATCATCTGTTGGGACCGATGGTTACGAGCAATATTTTGGCCTCGCCAATATCCTTTGCGGACAAAGCTTTTTTCGCGGCCCGACGTATTCGCTGGGAGACGAATATCTACATCAGAAAAGTCGACGCCTTGGCAATAACTGCGCGCCTGGAACGGTGATCAAGCCCTCGGTGGTGGCTCACATCACTTACATGGTCATCGAAGCGAATGTCTGAACTCGCGACTGCCGGCTGAAAAGCTGATCGCAAATACTCATGCTGAGTTGAAGCTCTCGTCGCGTCTCTGCAATCAACTGCGCAAGTCGTCTCCGCGGCATTCGCTCTGTTCCGCTCTCAGAAACTAACTCAAGCATCTCGCTTTTCCAAAGGGTCATTGTTGCCGACTGTTTCTCGAAATGCGGGTTACGGCTTGCTGCTCGAACGTGACGGAATCGGATTATGGCTCCGTCTTCAACGGCAACCATGATGCCCCAACAAGAAGGTGCCAGCTTTAGAGCTCGACGCAAATTACACTCGGTCGTGACCAGTGTGATCCGCCGAAACGCCGCATTGTAGTAGGCTCCCTGCGCAACAATTCGTTCAATTCGGTCAGTCGCGCCTTTGATTTCGTAGCAATGCGCCTCTGAATGCAAAGTTACAATGTCGGCTATTGCCTTGCCATTGTGCACATGCAGTTCTTGTAGCACTGCCCGCGGACGGCTCTTTTGTCGCTCAAGTTTACGCAACAGAGCCTCGCGAATAGTAGCGTCGTTAAGTTCCATTATTTTATGAACGAGATATAGATGAAATGGCCGCGGCTCATTGTGGAACTTCTCATTTCCAGCTCCTTCTTTAGCGCCTCTTCCTCGGCGATGCCTTGTTCGGCGGCGTATTTGCAAACGTAGGTTATCATTTGGCGTGGCGCAGTCTCTCCCATTCCCTCCGTGGTGGCAACTGGTTTTGCCTGCTCGTGCTTAGGGACGTTTGGCTTGGGTTTCAGCCGGCCTTGGCAATGGCGCGCCCGTCGAGACGGGAATGCCGAAATCCGGCGAGCCATCCTGCCGCCATGTGAATTTCTGCGCGCGCAGGTTGCGGTTCCAGCCGGCACCGGAAGATTTCGCCGCGTGATAGATAATCCAGTCTTCCGTGCCGTCCGGCGATTTGACAAAGCAGCAGTGGCCGGGGCCGAACACGTCCTTCGTCCGCGAAAACACGGGCACGGGTTGTTTGACCCAGGATTCCGCGCGCAACGGATCGCCGCCGGTGAAGGTCAGCTGTCCGAGGCAATAGTTGTCCGCCCAGCTGCCGGCGGCGGAATAGATGATGAACAGATGCCCGTCATGCGCCAACGCCTCCGGCCCTTCATTGATCCACGGCGGACCGTCGCGCTTTTCCCAGTCGTGTTCCGGAACCGAGAGGCAGGTGCGGCCGCCTTTCGGAGTGAGCGGGTCCGACAGTTCGGCGATGTAGATGCGCTGGTCCACATTGCTGGTGCCCGCCCAGCCGGACCAGATGAAATACATCCGGTTGCTCAGGGTGAACACGCTGCCGTCAATGGCCCAGCGGTCATCGGGCAGTTTCAATTCGCCGCGAAAGACGAACGGGTCCTGCGGATTTTGCGAACTGCCTTCCAGAACGTAGATACGGTGATGATCATTGTCGCCATCATCGGCGGCGACGTAGATATACCATTTGTTCTGCAAGTAATGCAGTTCAGGCGCCCAGACTTCCTTGGAATACGGCTTGCCCGGCGGCGCTGTCCAGACGGTGACCCAGGGATTTTTCCCGATATCCACCGGATTGGCCGCGCGTCCCACACAGACCTCCCGTGCGTGGCGGGATTGGACGAGGAAATAGTCGTCGCCGTGCCGGATCATCCATGGGTCGTAGCCCGAGCTGGCGATGGGATTGGTGAACGTCTCCGCCGCATGACCCAACGTCCCGACGAGACCGACCAGCACCAAGCAAAGCGGGAACCGGGTCAACATGCTTTCGCGCGCTGGAGTCACCCTTTGCGCCCTTTTTCCAAGCACGCTTTGGCTGGCACCCGATTTTCCAGCGCCTCTGTCCTGGCGATGACAAATCGGTGTGTGGCGCTGGCAATTTGCGGTTTCACGCGGGCTTCTCCACCACTTTGCCGTCCTGCCAGACAATCACGGGAAGTTTCATCGCGCGGTTCTGGGTTTTGACATTGTGCGCGGCGCGGCGCAAGGCGCGTTCGGCGCGCAGCACAAAGGCCGGAGCTTTGGTGGATTTGTATCCGTTCGTTTTCATGGGCCGATCAATGGTCGCACAGATTCAATAACATTTACACCGGAAATGGCCAGCCGTTTTGCGGGCAGGTTGCGGCTGTCCCAGACCGCCCAACGAGTCGCCAGCGGCAGATAGTCGTCGAGCAGGTGAACAAGACTGCGTTTGAACCGGCGGCGGATGTCGGCGGCGGGAACGTGATGACCGCCCTGTTGCACGCGTTGCCGCACACGGGCAATGGCCTGCACAGGACTCGAGAGCCAGAGATAATGCAGCTCAATTTCGTAACCGAGTTCACGGGCACGGACAAACTGGCGGATGTAGGTCTTGCCGCTTAAGGTTGTTTCCAACGCGAACGTTTCGCGTCGTCGCAGGCTGTCATCCACCTGCGTGAGCAGCAGACGTCCGGCCTTGAACGCACCGGCACTGGGTTTCAGCGGCGAAAGTCCGCGCGCGATTTCATCCGCGTTCAGGAAGCGCAGGCACTTCACTTCGGTCGGCAGAAATTCTTTGGCAAACGTGGTCTTGCCCGCGCCGTTGCAGCCGGCAATCAGATAAATGGTTGGCGTGGTCGCTGGCATCTGGATTTGTAGCGGCGGTCTATGACCGCCGTTCGGATTTTCTGCGACGGTCACAGACCGCCGCTACAGGCACTCCTTCAACTTGGCCCCCATGCCATTCTCCCAGCTTCATCTTCGCTGATTTTCATCGGAATGCTTAGCGTTTAATGCGGTCAAACAAGCCGCCATGCAAATAATCGCGCACGAACGGACGATGCAGAAAGCCGGTCGGGAAACCAAGTTCAATCTGGCTGACCGTATTCAACTGCGCGAGCTGATCGATTGGAATCCAGCGCGAAGCGACCGTGCGCGCGGGCAAAAATCCCGGTTCCCACCCGCGTTGCCTCAGCCATGCTTGCCACCCGCTTCACTACTCTCACACGTTCCACTCATTTGCCGGTAGCCGGGATGGACTGCGGGGGTGATTTGTTGTTGAGCCACGATGCGGGTCAGGAGTTCCCTCATCAGCGCCCGCTCCTTTTCGTTTAAAGCGGCGCACAAATCATTCTCGACCTGTTGCGCCATCTTGCCAATGTCGGACAACATCTCGCGGCCGGCTTTCGTGAGGTGCAGCGCATAGGTTCGCCGGTCGGCCGGGCTTTCGCGGCGCTCGACCAGTTTCATCTTTTGCAGTTCGTCCAGCAAGCCCACGAGCCGGCTCGGAAACATCCCCAGCAGATCGCACAGAGCCTGCTGGGTGAGCCCCGGTCCGTCGCCAAGGATGCGGAGGATTCCGGAGTGGTAGGGTTTGATTTTAAGCGGGGCGATCCGTTCGGCGTAGCGCGCCGCCGCGTGCGCCCCCACCTGGGAAAGCAGAAAGGCCACCCCCGGCTCAAAGGATTTGTTCGTGGATTTGGACATGGTTAATAAATCGTTATTGACATTAATGATTAATGAAATATATTACTCAAAACGGTCGAGTTGTGAAATGGAAAAATAACCAAATAAAAAACACCATGAACTCAATGCCAGCACCCGCCACCCATTCGCCCGCCCACCAAGGCCCGCCCCTTGGAATTTTGGCCGTCGTCGGCTGCGCCCTATTTATCGCCGGCCTTTACGCGGTGGTCACTTTTACCGGCGGTCCGCATTTTCCCGGCCCTTGGGAATCGGGTGATACAATGGCCGTCTACTTTCAGAATCATTCCAGGGCGGCCCTGGTCTGCGCCTTTCTGCAATTCGGCGCAGCCATACCGCTGGGCATCTACACCGCAACGGTGGTAAGCCGGCTGCAATTTCTCGGTGTCCGCGCCGCCGGCATTCACATCGCATTATTTGGAGGATTCATGACCGTTTTTAACATGGCGGCCGCATCGCTTGTCCTTTGGGTGATGGCCTATCCTGGCATTGCTCAAGACCCTGCCATCCTGCGGGCCTTGTATTACCTGGCGTTTGCTTTCGGAGGCGTTGGCTTCTCCGTGCCATTGGGTCTTTTGATCGCGGGCATATGTATTCCTGCCGCCTTCCTGAAACTGCTGCCAAAATGGCTCATCATCATGGGGCTTGTTATCGCGCTCCTGGGTGAGTTGAGCTGGCTTGATCTCATAACGCCAAAGGCGCTCCCTTTCATCCCGCTCACCCGGTTTCCGGGGTTTATCTGGCTTATTGTCGCTGGATTCAAACTGCCGGATCGACGCGTTTCCGCGACGGTGGAAAATGCCGGAGGGCGGGGTCAATAATTCACGCCTTAAATCGCCCGAAACGGGTGGGCTGTGAAATAAAATATCCAGACAAAAAATTGTCATGAATGGCAGATAAACGGGCGGTTCGCCGCCGACAAACCAGGAATCCAATGAAACAGTTCACGTTCATATTTCGACAGGGCCGGCGACTCCTTTCGCCGGAAGAACAAAAACAGCGCGCGGATGAAGTAAGGGTTTGGGCATTAGCCCAAGCTCACGAAGGGCGGAAGCTCGCTCCGCATATCTTGGGCGAAGCCGGTTATCACGTCACTCCAGACGGAGGAGGCGCCCCCACCCCGCCCATCGGTGAAGGGTCCGTGATTGCGATCGTCTTTTTCGAAGCCATGGACCTCAACGAAGTTGTGACCCTTGCGAAAACCCACCCCAGCCTGCGCTATGGCAGCAGCATCGAGGCGCGCGAATGGTCGCCGCCCCCAAGCCTGCCGGCATCCGCTTCGCCAGGGCACTGAAGCATCCCGGCCAGCGCCACGATCATGCTTCCCGGAGATCACGCGAAACACCAATGGTCATCATGAAATTATTCATTCTCGGAGCCACTGGCGGCATCGGCCGGCACCTCATTCAAATCGCGCTTGAACGCGGCCACCAAGTGACGGCCTATGTTCGGGCGCCGCAAAAGATCGCATCCGCGCCGGAGCGCCTGAGGGTGGTTCCGGGTGACGTCTTCAACGCGGATCAGATGATGCGGGCCATGTCGGAACACGATATGGTGCTCTCGGCCTTCGGGCCGTTGACGATCCGCACTTCAACGCTGCGGCGCCAGTTCGGACAAACCCTGGTCATGGCGATGCGCCGGAGCGGCGTGCGTCGAACCCAGGTGGTTTCGGCGGCTTTTCTGTTTCGCAATGTTGGCATCAGCGGTCGTATTCTAAAGGCCACCCTGTTTCGCCAGATGATTCCGGACATGGCCGGAATGGAGGCCGCAGTCTGCCAGTCCGATCTGGACTGGACCATCGTTCGTCCGCCGCGCCTCACCAACGGCCCAGCCAGACATGCCTACCGCGTCGCCGATGACATGCTGCCCGATGAGGGATTCCTGATCTCACGGGCCGATGTCGCCCACTTCATGATCAGCGAAGCCGAACACCCCGCCCACTTGAAACAGATTGTCGGCCTGGCAAATTAAAAGTATGAAAACCAAAATCATCACCTATTGGATCTCCACCCTCCTCGTTGTGCTGGTCATGAGCATTTCCGGCGTGATGGCAATAACGCATGCTGCGCCCATGATGCAGGCGCTGGCGCATTTGGGTTATCCGCCTTATTTCGTGAACCTGCTCGGGGTCGCCAAGCTGACGGGCGTCTGCGTTCTCCTGGTGCCGGGGCTCCGCAGATTCAAAGAATGGGCTTATGCCGGATTTGGCATCACCATCGTCAGCGCCGCTTATTCCCATCTGCAGTCGGGCGACGGTCTGATGGCCCTGGACCCATTATTCTTTTTCGTCATGTTGACCATGTCGTATTTAACCCGCCCTGCCGCACGCGGTGGGGCTGCTCAACTGTGAATGGCGTTTCCCGATGAAATTATTCCGGCATCTCTTCGCAATTCTGGCCCTGCCCTTTGTCGTGGTCATCGTCGTTCCATCTTTGATCCTGCATGCGCTTCGCGACCTGGATACGCGCTGGACCTTCCCGCTCTCCGGCCGCCTCATTCCGATGATCCTTGGAGTTTTCATTTTCGCCCTGGGCTTTCTGCTGGCCACCCGCTGCATCCGGCTGTTCGCCACCGTTGGGCAGGGCACATTGGCTCCCTGGGATCCGCCTCGAAAACTACTCGTGGTCGGTCCCTACCAGCATGTGCGCAACCCCATGATCAGCGGCGTGGTCGCCATGCTCATGGGAGAATCCATGGCGTGGGGTTCGTCGTTGCTCCTGGGCTTTGTGACGTTCGTTTTCCTGCTCAATCATATTTATTTCCTCCGGTCGGAAGAGCCGGGCCTGGTGCGCAGATTCGGTGATGATTACCGCCTTTACATGAATCATGTTCCGCGTTGGATTCCGCGATGGACACCTTGGACACGATTGGCCGGCGACCAGAGCACAGGTGATTCTCAAAAAAACATCTCGCAGCTTATTGTTTGATGCGGTCAATCAGGCCGCCGTGGAGATAATCGCGCACGAACGGACGATGCAGAAAGTCGGTCGGGAAACCCAGTTCAATCCGGCTGACCGCGTCCAACTGCGCGAGTTGCTTGGCGTTCAACGACCATTTGACACAGTTCAAGTTGTCTTCCAACTGCGCCAGCTTGCGCGCGCCGATGATGGGAATCGTGTTGGGTCGCGCGCGCAGCCAGTTGAGCGCGACCTGTGCGGGCGATTTCCCGGCGGCCTTCGCGACCTTCACGACTTCCTTTGCGATCGCGATGTTTTGTTCCGTGCGCCGCGCGAATTGTGGCGTCTTGTCGAGCCGCCGTTCTTCCTTCGCCTTGCCGGCGTATTTTCCGGTAAGCCAGCCGCTCGCGAGCGGCGACCACGGAGTGACCGTCAAGCCCAACGCCCCGGCCATCGGCAACAGTTCACGTTCCGGCGTGCGCTCGATGAGATTGTATTCGATCTGCAACCCGATGAATTGCGTCCAGCCGCGCAACTCGGCCAGCGTGTTCGCGCGCGCCACCCACCACGCCGGCGCATCGGAGATGCCGATGTAAAGCACCTTGCCCGCCCGGACGAAATCGTCGAACGCGCGCATGACCTCCTCGACGGGCGTCATTTCATCCCACGCGTGCATCCAGTAAAGATCGATGCGGTCCGTGCCCAGCCGCTTCAGACTGCCTTCGAGCGCCTGCGCCATGTTCTTGCGATGATTGCCGCCCGCGTTGGGATCGCCGCGCCGCTGGTTGAAGGAAAATTTGGTGGCGACGACAAACTGGTCGCGCTGGCCGCGGATGAATTCGCCCACGAGCTTTTCACTCGTGCCGTTGGTGTAGCCGTCGGCGGTGTCGAGGAAATTGCCGCCCGCCTTGACGTAAGCGTCGAAGACCGCCTTGGATTCGTCGCGGTTCGCGCCCCAGCCCCATTCCTCGCCGAAGGTCATCGTGCCGAGGCAGAGTTCCGAAACGCGCAGACCGGATTTGCCGAGTAGTTGGTAGTTCATAAAACATCCTTGAATTATGTTCCCGCCAATTTCCCGTAATTTCCAAAAATTTCAAGCCTTCGCGTAGATCTCCGCGTCCTTTCCTGGGAATGTTCGCAAGAGAGCCGTGGGGTCAGCTTCCAGAATCTTTTTTCCGATCAGTTGCCGCCAGCGCGCTTCTCCGCCTTTCGGGCCGGCGACAGGTATCGCACGGCAAAGTCAATGAACGCGCTCACGCGGGTGGGCAGGACGCGCTGTCCGGCATAGACCACGTGAATCGGCAAATCCTTCGCCTTCCACTTTGGCAAAACCGGCACCAGTTCTCCGGAGTCGAGCTCATCCTTGATCAACCAATCGGGCAACAAGGCGACACCCAGTCCATCCCGCACCGCTTCACGAACGCTGGTAACGCCCTCGGAAATCAACACCGGCGAGATGCGCAGCGTCTGCTCGACTCCATCGCGACCGAAGAGCGTGATCTCCCTGGCGCTCCAGAACTGCGAGCCGGTCACCGAGATCCACGGCCACGATTTGAGATCGGCCAATGCCTTGGCTGGTGGCCGGCGGTTGACGAGCGCTGGCGCAGCCGCCAGAAGCAGGGTGATCATGCCCGCCGGCCGGGCAATGACACTCTCGTCCGTGATTCTGCCCGGCAGAATTCCGACATCGCAACCTTCCTGGATCATTTGCAGCGGGCGATTGCTCAGCGCGAGCGTTGCGGTGACCTTGGGGTTTGACTGCAAGAATTGGCTGACCAGCGGCGTCACGACCCATTGCCCCAAATCCACCGTCGCAAACAAACGCAGATGGCCGCTCAACGTCGTGTAATCCTCGCGCAACCGGCGGTCCGCTTCCTCGGCGTGCGCCAGCATGGCTGTGGCATCGGCAAGCAACCGCTGTCCGGTCTCCGTCACGCACATCCGATGCGTATCCCGTCGCAGCAACGCCGTGCCGCACAGTTCCTCCAGGGTCCGCAACTGCCGGCTCAAAGCGGGCTGCGAAATCCTCAAGCGCCGCGCGCCGGCGGAAATGCTGCCGCATTCCACGATGCACACAAAGGCGCGGAGCAACGTAAGATCTTCAAAGGCTCTCATGCAAATCCTGCATGACCGTTATAAGCATTCAGCGGCTACACGGAAAGCCATAATGGGGCCATGATGGTCTCGTTATGAACAACCAAACCTCTGAAACCAAAAACAAAACTATGAAAATCGTCATCATCGGCGGCACCGGACTCATCGGCACCAAACTCGTCAACAAGCTGCGTGACCAAGGCCACGATGTCGTGGCCGCGTCTCCTTCCAAAGGCATCAATTCCGTCACCGGCGAGGGACTGGCCGCGGCGCTGGCTGGTGCTCAAGTCGTTGTTGATGTCACAAATTCTCCTTCGTGGGAAGACCAGGCCGTGTTGGAATTCTTCGAGACTTCCACTCGCAATCTCCTCGCGGCTGAATCTGTCGCGGGCGTCCGACATCACGTTGCCCTTTCCGTCGTCGGCACGGAGCGGCTGCTCGCCAGCGGTTTTTTCCGCGCGAAGCTGGCGCAGGAAAAATTAATCCAGGCTTCCTCGATTCCCTACACGATTGTCCGCGCGACCCAGTTTTCCGAGTTCGTGGGCAGTATCGCGAATTCGGCGACGGACGGACAAACCGTCCGACTGCCCTCCGCCCTCCTGCAACCCATCGTTTCCGATGACGTGGCCACGGCCCTGGCCGGCGTCGCGGTAGCGGAACCGTTGAACCGCATGGTTGAACTGGCCGGCCCTGATGCCATCCCGCTCGACGAACTTGTCCGGCAATTTCTGAAAGCCAATCACGACCCGCGCACGGTCATCACTGAGGAGCAGGCCAAATACTTCGGCATCCCGTTGAAACAACGCAGCCTCGTCCCGGACGGAAACCCGCGTCTCGGCGCGACGCATTTCGCAGACTGGCTCCGCCGTTAAATGTGAAGGCGGTGCTGGTGGCGGGCCGGCTTTTGCCCCGCCATCAGCCGAAATGGAAAATGCCTTGGCCCGATTGAAAATGCTGGCAAAACACTGGACCGTGCGCATGATTGGCAATGAATGTCTCGAAGCATTCACTCCGTTTGTCGTAATAACAAAGCACAAAAAAAATTATGACTACCAGCAAAACAAACACGGTTCGGCTTCACCGGGTGCTCCGCGCAACGCCGGAGCGGGTTTATCGCGCGTTCCTGGATGCGGACGCCATGGCCAAATGGCTTCCCCCAAACGGATTCACCGCCAAGGTTCATCAGCTGGAGGCCAAGGTCGGCGGCACTTACAAGATGTCGTTCACCAATTTCACCACCGGGAAGAGCCATTCGTTCGGCGGAAAATATCTCGAACTCAAGCCCGGCGAGCTGCTCCGCTACACAGACATGTTCGATGATCCGAATCTGCCCGGGGAAATGATTACGACCGTTTCCTTGAAGCAGGTTTTCTGCGGAACGGAACTGAACGTCACGCAGGAAGGGATTCCGGCGATGATTCCCGCCGAGGCCTGTTATCTCGGCTGGCAGGAATCGCTGACGCTCCTGGCCAAACTGGTCGAGGCGGAAATTCCCGATCAGCCCTGAGACGCTGCCTTGGAATCGGGACGCGGCGGGTTGTTCCAAAGATGCATGACGGCATAGCTTCGCCAGGGCCGCCATGCTTGGGACATTTCGTCGGCCTGTTTCGCACTGACTCGGCCAAGGTTGTTGCGCACCGCGATATCTTCTTTTGGAAACGCATCCGGCCAGCGGGATGCGCGCATCGCGATATAGTGCGCGGTCCAAGGACCAATTCCCGGCAGGGCGACCAGTTGTTCAACGTCGGCTTCGGGCGAAGCTCCCGCATCGAGTTTCAATGCGCCCGACTCGAATGCCCGCGCCAGCGCGATGATGCTCGCGGCCCGCGCGCTGACAATGCCGAGTTTGGCGACGTCCTCAACGCGTGCCCGGGCCACTCGCGCGGCGAGCGGCGAAAGACGCGTGAGTTCTGGAAACGGCGTTGCGATCTTTTCGCCGAACGCAGCAGCAAAGCGCCCGGCGATGGTCGTCGCGGCTTTGACCGTGATCTGCTGGCCGAGGATGGCGCGGATTGCCATTTCGAAACCGTCGAACGCACCGGGCACGCGCAGGCCGGGATTTTTTGCGACGCTGTTGCGCAACCGCGGATCTTTCATCAAGTGCGCCGCGATGAGGTCCGGTCGGGCGGCGAGATCGAACAGGTTGCGCAGCCGTCCCAGCAACGCGGGCAGCACCGGAGACAGCGAGTGGGTGAATTCCACGAAGAGCGAGCGTTTCTCCGACGCGTGCGTGACCTTGATCCAGCCGGTGTGTTTGCCGAGCCGCACCGTGCGGGCGTAGCTCTCGGCCGTGACGAATTCCACGTCGCGGATCATTCGGGCAGCCAGAAACCTCAAGATTCCCTCCCAGTCAAAAGGCGGACGGTAAACCAATCGCAACGTCGAAGTGCCGGCGGCGGCGAGCTTCGCGTCTGGTTCTGCCGCGTGCTTGCGCAACCGCGTCGGCGGCATGCGATACTGCGTGCGAAACGCGTCATTGAAACGGCGCAAGCTGGAAAAACCGCTGGCGAACGCGATCTCAATGATTGGCAAAGCGGTCTCGGTCAGCAACTGTTTCGCGAGCAACAGACGCCGGGTTTGCATCAGTTCGATGGGCGACACGCCGAGTTCCTTTTGCACGATGCGGCGCAGTTGGCGGGAGCTGAGCTGGAATTGCGCGGCAATTTCTTCGAGCCCCGCGCCGTCGTCGATAAGCCCTTCATCAATCCGGCGGGTGATGAGATGGGCAATCCGATGCGCTTGATCAACGGGGGCATGACCCGGGGCCAATTCCGGACGGCAGCGCAGGCAGGGTCGGAACGATGCTTTCTCCGCGGCTTCCGCACTCGCAAAAAAGCGGCAGTTCTTCCGTTGTGGCGTCTTCACCGGACAGATCGGCCGGCAATAAATGCCGGTGGACGTCACGCCGACATAAAACACCCCGTCGAAGCGGGGATCGCGCGAAGTCAGCGCGTCGTAAGCAGCCTGGTCATTGATCATGTTGTCGTTTTGCATCACGGTTGCTTCACTATGGGTCAACCGCAGGCGATGTGCTCGCTGTTTTCGGACATCCAATTAAATTTCATGGTGATGTCCGAAAATGGCCAGCACTATTTCCGAAAATGCCCGAAGCTGGCTTCATGAAAACGACGAACGAGAAACCAACGGCCTATTCCCACAAGACGATGAAATCCCCGGTGGGCAGATTGAAACTGGTGGCCAGCGAGCGTGGCCTGGCTGCCATCCTGTGGGAGAACGATGATCCGAAGCGCGTCCGGCTTGGCCCGCTCGCGGAAAGCAAAGAGCATCCGGTGCTTCTTGAAACAGAGCGCCAGTTGAACGAATACTTCGCGGGCAAACGCAAAAAGTTTTCGCTGAAGTTCGATTGCGTAGGCACTCAGTTTCAACACGAGGTGTGGCAGGCGCTGGCAACGATTCCATTCGGCGAGACGCGCAGCTACGGAGAAATCGCCGGGCAAATCGGACGTCCCAAGGCCGTGCGTGCCGTGGGCGCCGCCAACGGCAGGAATCCCATCTCCATCATCGTTCCCTGCCATCGCGTGATCGGCGCGAATGGTAAACTGACAGGCTTTGCCGGCGGCTTGGAAACCAAGGCGGCTCTGCTAAAACTTGAATCGGAGAAATAGCAATGACCGGAGGCGTTCAAATTGCAGCGGACACGGTGGAAGTCTCGCTCCGCCGTTATGCCTCCGCCGCGCGCCCGAGTTCAGCGAGCTTGAGCACGGTGTTCCAGTTCCGCGCGGTGTTCGTCACGCCGATCCACGCGTCGAATTTAGCGGCCATTTTACTGTTCCCGAAACCGTGCGGCGTGTGCACATAGGCGACGTTCTTGATGAACTTGATCTCTTCGCCTTTCACCGCGCAGGCCCGAATGCGCTCGACGTCCTCCGCGCGCGGCGCGCTCTCGAGCAGCGCGGCGTGAACCGTGGTCGGTGCGTTGGCTGCGGCCTTGGCAAAAGGATTGCGCGCGATCAGATCGTCCCACTCGGTTAGCGTCGGCGCGAAGATCGCCTTGTCGAAAGCGAACTCTGTGCGGCACAGCTCTGCGACCGTGGCGATGACCTGCTTCCGGCTCAGCCGGCTGCGGACGATGGCGTTGCCGCTGTTGATGTAGGTGGCCACGTTTTCAAAGCCCGCCGCGGTGAGTTTTTCACGAAGCGCCTGGACCGGCAGCTGCGTTTTTCCGCCGACGCCGCGGAAGAGGATGAGATAGACGGTGCGTTTCATTACCCGCGATTATTGGCGCTCGCGCCGCAGGATTCAACTCTTCGGCGGCCACTCCACCCCGACGTCCGTGTCCCAAATAACCGGGGATTAACATTGCTATGTGGCCGTCGCGCGCTGAAGCTCCAACATGAGCAATAGCCTCCAACAACACGGATTCCGGGAAATCAACAAACAACTCCGCTTCCGGATGATCGCCAGCGGACTGGACACCATCAAAGTCCTGGTCACCCGCCGGTCAGGAAAATACCAATACAATTTTACCGGCTCGCCCGAACAAGTCGTGAAGGCGGAAGCGATTCTTGCGGCTTGGGGCTGACCTTGAGCTTCAGCCCTTCGGCGGCCATTCCACGCCGGCCAATTCCTTGGGCAATTGCGTCGGGTCGGTTGGGTAAATGAGCGAGAGGTCCATCTGGGACTTTGAGCCTAGCAGAAATTCCAGTTCTTCCGGTGCGCCGATGATGAGCCAGAGCACCTCGGCGTCGGTGTCGTTGAACACCTGGCGCAACCCCGATAGCTATCGGGGCACGCCGCCATGGCGCGGCACGGTCAACGTCTCGTCGCCCACGCGCAGGCGGCCTGTGCCTTCCAGCACGAAATAAAACTCCTCCGCGCGGATGTGAGGCGTGTTCGCGCTTTTGGGCGGCAACCGCCAGAGCCGTGCACCCAGGTTCTCGCTCCCGGTGCGCTCCAGATAATCCGCGTTCGGGATGCGCATCAGGTTGGATGGACGCCAGTGCAGGTCGTCCGGCGTGATGAGCGAGTAACCTTGAATCGCTTTCATAAATTTTTTTATTGCCCTGCCAGATTGACCAGGTCTCCCAGTTCCTTTTCGTTTAAATCGGAGACGAAGCAATAACGCAAACCGCCTGTCTCACGATTGATGATGGAATAGCCGCGAAGGGACTCAACCGCCTTTTTACCGCCGCTGGCTTGCCCTACAGGCCAGATGAAAACGTTGATGAAATGTTTGTTCCGTTGATAGACCAGCACGGCCACGTTGCGGCCGCCCAGGTAATCCAATCGCCCGCCCACGAGCGGATAACCTTGCGCGGCGAAATCCTTTACGTCGGGCGCAAAATCGAGCTTCCCATTGAACCACGGCTTGACCGTGTGCTGATCGGACGACAAGACATCGGTCAGATGATCGGCCAGCAAGGAACGAACATGACCGGCAACCGCTTCGTTGAGTAACCGGTCGCTGTCGGAAATTCCCGCCGGGCGGAACACGAGCGTTAAAATTGCGAACACCGTCGCGCCCGCGGCGATGAATTTCCAAATCCACTGGCTTTCGCGGGCGCGGTTTTCATCGGCCGACGCGCGAACCATTTTACGGATTTCTTTTCGCAGCGGATTCGGCGCGCGATAGGCGAGTTCGCTGCTTTGAAACGCCGCCCGGAGCGCTTGCAGCGATTTAATTTCGGCCGCACAACCGGCGCAGGCTTTCAAATGGCGTTCCAGTTCGAGGCTGTTGGCCACATCCAGTTCGCGGTCGGCATAAGCCTGGAGCAAGGGCCGGAGTTCAGCGCAATTCATGCGTCACCTTTCTGCGCAAAATGGTTTTGCAATTGCCGGCGGGCGCGGGCGAGACGCGACATGACCGTGCCGACGGGCACGGTCGCCACTTCGGCGATTTCCTTGTAAGAGCAGCCTTCGAGTTCGCGCAAGACAATCGCCTCGCGAAATTCCACCGGCAAGGCTTCGAGCGCGGCGCGCAGCGCCGTTGTATCGGCACCGTGAAATGAACGGGCGGCGCCACTTGTATCTTCAATTTCCAGGAGTTCATCATCATTGATGGAAATCATCGCCTGCGGCCGGTTCTTCTTCAGCCAGGAGAACGCGGTGTTGCGCACGATGGTCAGCAGCCACGAACGGCTGTTGCCGCCGCGAAAGCCCCCGCCGAAACGGAACGCGCGCACGCACGCCTCCTGCACGATGTCCGCCGCGTCGTGCTCGTTGCCCGCAAGCCAGCGCGCCAGATTGTATGCCGCATCCAGGTGCGGCATCACGATTTGCTCAAATTGGGCCTGTGGGTCAGTCGCGCTCACGCGTGGTTTCCATTCATTTAAGAAGACTGCACGGCGACCGATTTTATTCCCGAAGGAATAAACTTTATTTCCGCGAGTCTGGACATCGAAAGGCAGACAAAACCAAAAATCAAAGATATGAAAGAAAAATTCATTTTACATGATCACAACCAGGATGGCCTCGACCGGCGCGGCTTTCTCGAATGCATGGCCTGGGCCGGAACGGGGATGCTTTGGACGGTCAGCGGCGGATTACTGGGTTCGGCGTTGCTTCCGGCCCGGGCAGGTGCGGCGGAAACGGGCGGCACCGCCGGAAAGGGCAGCTTCAGTTTTGTGCAAATCAGCGATTCGCACATCGGCTTCAACAAGGAGGGTATCAACACCGACGTGGCCGGCACGCTCAAGGAAGCCATCGCGCGCATCAACGCCCTGCCGGAACGGCCGGATTTCATCCTGCACACGGGCGATCTGACGCACCTGGCGGCGGCGGATGAATTTGATACGCTCGACCAGCTTTTGAAAAGCGTGAAGACGCAGCAAATTTTCTTTGTGCCGGGCGAACATGATGTCACCGGTGACAACGGAAAACTGTATCTCGAACGCTTCGGGAAAAATTCCAAAGGCAGCGGCTGGTATAGCTTCGACCAGCACGGCATCCATTTCATCGGTCTTGTCAATGTCGTGGACATCCAGCAAAACGGGCTCGGTTCGCTCGGCAAGGAACAGCTGGCATGGCTTGCGGACGATTTGAAGGACCGATCCGCCGAAACGCCGATCGTCGTCTTCGCGCATATTCCCTTGTGGTCGGTCTATCCGCAATGGGGTTGGGGCACGGATGACGGCGCGCAGGCCTTGAGCTGCTTGAAACGGTTTGGTTCGGTTACGGTGCTGAACGGTCACATTCATCAAACGCTGAAAAAAGTTGAAGGCCGCGTCACCTTTCACACGGCGATGTCCACGGCGTTCCCGCAACCTGAACCCGGCAAGGCGCCCAAGCCCGGCCCGATGAAGGTCGAGGCCGGAAAATTGCGCGATCATCTCGGCATCACCGACGTGAATTACATCGAAGGGAAAAATTCGCTGGCGGTGGTGGATTCAACGCTCGCCTGAACACAAACGATGAAACGATTCTCTTTCGTCCTGGCCTTCGTGCTCTTGGCGTTGTTCTTAAATGCCCAAACCTTGACCAATTCGCCGGCCGCGGGCGTGCAAGCCGGTCGCGGTTTGTTTCTGAAGAACTGCGCGCATTGTCATGGCGCCGACGCGCACGGCGACGAAGGTCCGGACTTGCACAAGCTGGACTGGACGGACGAACAAATCACCACCCGGATCCGCAACGGAAAGAAAGGCCAGATGACCGCCTTCGCCGGCAAATTGTCAGCGGATCAAATAAACGAAATCGAAGACTATTTGCGAACATTGAAATAGCCCGGCGGCAATCGCTGGAGCCACGCGCTCATATTCTCAACCCGATGCGCTTTAGATAATCCGCGTTCGGGATGCGCATCAGGTTGGAGGGCCGCCAGTGCAGGTCGTCTGGCGTGATGAGATGGCAGCCTTGGATGGGTTTCATGGAATTGCTGGCGACATTTTGCCTCCGCCGCCAAAATAAAAGAACCTGGCAAACCGCCTCAAATTCAACTTGCGTAAATATTCATCTGTCCGGCGGCGCATAGCCAATTAACCCGAACAACAAATCATCAGTGAAATTTTTCGCCGCGCGCCAGCATTTCCAAAATCATCTCCATTCGTTTTACACGGGTCTCCGGCTGCTTTGCCGTTTGCAGGCGATACACGATGGAATAAATGTTCGCTTTGTTTAGCGTTTCAAAAAAAGCTTTCGCCTTTTTGTCTTTGTCTAATGCTTTCAAAAAATCATCTGATGGCACAGCGTTGCGCGGCGGGTCGTAGGCGGCCTGCCAACGGCCATCGGCTTTGGCGGCCTTGACGGCTTCAAGTCCAGCATGAGTCATCTGTTTCGTTTTAATAAGCCGTTTGGCGTGTTCGGTATTAACTTTTGACCATCCGCTTTTGCCGCGGCGCGGCGTGAGTTTCTGAAGCCAGGAACATTCATCATGCGCCTGCTTTTGACCGTCGATCCAGCCATAACACAGGGATTGGTCGAGGGCTTCGGCGTAAGTGATGGATTTTTCGTCAGAATCCTTTTTGAAGATGCGAAGCCAGATACCATCCGAGACGGCATGATTTATTTTCAGCCAGCTTCGGAATGCCGCTGATGATTTGAAAGTCAGAGTTTTCAAGCGATGCCTTGCGGCTGTCTGTGCAAATTTAGATCCTTAGCCAGCCACGGAATCCCCTGCCCTGATAGTAAGACTCCGCACCGTTGTGCCCGATGAAGACGCGGCCGTAGCGGCGATCACCATAGAGCGCGCCACCGAGTTTCCGGATGTCCGTCGGAGTTTTCACCCAGCTCGACGATTTCGTGTCGAACTCGCCCAGTTTCTGCAGCGCGAAGTATTCTTCTTCCGTCAAAAGCTCGACGCCCATGGCCACTGCCATATCCATGACGCTGTTTTTGGGCTTATGTTCTTTCCGCGAATCCAACGCCTCGCGATCGTAGCAAAAGCTGACGCGGCCATTGGGACTTTGCGCGGAACAATCAAAGAAAATGTATTCGCCCGACTTTACGCCCACCACATCTGGTTCGCCGCCGGTGCGTTCCATTTCCGAGAGCGACCACAGCTTTTCAGCACTGACTTCCAGTTTCGCCTGGACTTTGGCCCAATCCAGCCCTTTATGGCGGTTCAGGTTCTTCTCAAAACGGGCTTTCAAGGCTCCAAGTAGTTCTTCGCGTTGTTTTGGTGACAACTGCTTTTTATTGTTAATGGCTTTCATACAGGTTCTGCAAATCAACTAATTAAATCCGAAACCGTCCTCGCGCTCAATCAAATCCCGGTCAACCGCCGGTTCATTCCAATAAAACTTCTGTCAGTTCACTGTCGCACGCCTGGCGGCGGCAATAAAGTTGTCCGTTGCCGCTGAACCGAATTTTTTGCAATACGCGATGCCGACCCCGAGCGGCGGTGGTGCGGGTCGCAGGGGGCGAACTTTCAATCGCGGACTTCCGAGACCATCGAGCGGTTGGGCAATCACCGCAATGCCCCGGCCCGATTCGACCGCGGCGATGAGGCTGGTGATGCTGTCGTGTTCCTCGACGATTTGAGGCGGGCGGTTCAGGGGCGCAAACAGACCGGCAATCCAGGCGTGATGTTCTGGATAATCCGCCAGCGTGAAGGTAACCAGACGTTCTTTGGCGACTTGTTCCAGCCCGACATTGCGCGCTCTTGCCAGCGGGTGCGCCGGATGCATGGCGACGCAAACTGGCAGCCGCAGCAATTCCTCGAAAATCAATCCCGTCAAAACTTTTGGCGGCACTTGAACCATCATGGCCACCTGGAGCTTTCCCTGGGTCAGTCCGCGCAACATTCCCTGCGTGGACAAATCGTGCAGCAGCACCCGCACTCCCGGGTTGGACTCCCGGAAACATTTCAGCGCCCGCGGCAGGAGCTCGACCGTCAATGATGGTGCGTAACCGACGTGGATTTCGCCGCGCTTTCCTCCGGCCACAGCCCTGGCCATTGCGACAGCATCCTCCGCGCGCCGCAAGATGATGCGCGCTTCAGCCAGGAAAACGCGACCGGCTTCAGTCAGCCGCACGGTGTTTGCATCACGGTCAAAAAGGGCGATGGCAAGCTCATCCTCCAAATTCCGGATTTGCCGGCTTAAGGGCGGCTGCGACACATGAAGCTGCACCGCCGCACGGGTCACGTTCTGCTCCTCGGCGACAGCCACGAAATATCGCAGATGACGAAGTTCCATTTGCGCCAGTATACCCAATCGGTATGGCCAGCCAAGCAACAAGGTATTTCCGCCGCATCGGCCTTGCAGATAGGGTGAAAGCGATGCACGGTGTCAACGGCATCTCGCATGACAAACGAAAGGACAAAATCTATGGAAACCAAAAGATATTCGGCGCGGCTTACGCCGGACAATGCCGCCCTGCTTCTCATTGACCATCAAGTTGGATTGTTCACCGGAGTCAGAGACATGCCGGTGGGGGAATTGAAACATAACGTCGTCGCGCTGGCAAAAGCCGCCAAGGTTTTGGGCGTGCCGATTATTGTGACGGCTACTTCGCCGGAGATGTGGGGGCCGATCATCCCGGAGTTGACGGAAGCGTTGCCCGGAATTTCCATCATTAACCGAACCACGGTCAACGCGTTCGACGAACCCCGGTTTGCCAAAGCCGTGGAGGCGGCCGGACGCAAGAAGCTCATTATCGCTGGCGTTTCAACGGAAGTCTGTCTGGCTTTGCCCGCCATTCATGCGACCGGGATGGGCTACGATGCCTATGGCGTGATAGATGCCTCCGGCACATTCAGCGAAACCAAGCGCATCACCGGTCTGATGCGCATGGTTCAAGCTGGCGTCATTGTCACCGATTATGCCACCGTTGCCGTGGAAATGCTGAAGGATAACGCGAGTCCAAAGGCTGGTGCTCTGTATGGGGCGCTGGATATGCCCTTTGCCGTTTTGGTCGGACAATTGGCGGGCGCATTCGCCAAGCGTTGAACCGCCGCCGAAAAATTCGCCATCACCATGGTTCAACGTGGGCAAAACTTTTCAAATTCAACTCGCGTAAAATTTTCAGCGAACCCGGTCAGATTTTGAGAACCGAGACCATCCTCGCACTCAACCAGGCTAGAGGCGCGCGCGGTAATGGCTGGGCACCACCCCGACTTCGCGTCGAAAGATTTGCGCGAAGTGGCTTGGACTTGAGTAGCCGACATCGAGACCCACGTCGATCACGCTCTTCGTAGTTTCCCGCAACAATCGGCGGGCTTTCTCCATGCGCATGCGGATGAAATAGCGAGACGGGGCAAAACCCGTGGTCTTCTTGAACAGCCGGCAAAAGTGAAATTCACTCATGCCCGCTTCGTTCGCGAGCCGGCCGAGACTGAACTCGTCGTCGAGATGGGCTTCCAGAAAGTCGGTGGCTTTTCGCAGTTTGAAAGCGGGCAGTCCACCGCGCTGGTCGCGCCCCTTCGCATTTGAATCGGTGTAGGTGCGCACGAGATGCACCGCGAGGCTCTGGGCAATGCCTTGCACAAAGAGCAAGCTCGGCGTGCGACGCGAGGTGAGTTCGCTTCGCAGTTGTTCCAGGAGCAGCGAAAGCGCCTTATCCGTTTCGCCGGACACTTCACGCAATCGCGGAATCCCCCCGTCACGCTTGAACACATCTTTGATGGCGCGCGTGAAGATCGGCAGACCCAGATACAGGTGCATCACCTCAAATGGCTGCGGCCCGGCCACCTTCCAGCGCAACTCATAGGGCGTAGGCGAGGTCGTCAGAAAAAAATCTCCGACAGTTACGCGATGTGCCTGCCATGAACCGCCGAACTCACGTTCCTCGACGACCGCAGTGCCGGAGAGGATCCAAACGATCAAGGGTTCGGGAACAGCCGGCACAAGGATGGGTTCCTGCAACTGCTGACGGGAAAAGATTTGCACCAGCAAATCCTTCCAAGGCCGGCCGCTGCTCGCCGCGACCAGCTTGCCAGGCAGATGATTTTCCAAGGCTGCGGCGGAAGTCCGTTCCGGAGGTTTCATCTTGTTTCATCGTAGAAGATCGTCCGATTCAAGCAAGTCTTCGCGCGGCGATCGGGCTGCTTTGCGCCCATGACAACGTCGCCAGCCAACTCGGGCCATCTCCCGCCTGCCAGTCTGGCCAGACCTCGAAATCTCATCTGTATCTGCGAAGCGCTGCTCCCTCAATTCTTTTGCGCAAAAGCCCGACAGGTTGAGCAAACGCCCGAGAGATGCCGGAAAGCTCACCCGCTACATTGACCCCATGAATTCAATTACGAATTCAAACGACATAAACAAAAAAGGAAATCATATGAATAGCAACGCAATCAATGAAGTGAAGAACAAGGTGGCCATTGTAACGGGCGCAGCCAGCGGCATCGGCAGGGCAACCGTCGAACTGTTAACGGCGCGCGGCGCTTTGGTCGTCGCGGAAGACATCAGCCCCGCCGTGAACGAGATATTCAAAGGCAACGACCGCATCATCCCGTTTGTCGGCGATGTGGCCAGCGAGCAGGCCGCGAAGGCGGTCGTGGCGCTCGCCGTCGAACGCTTCGGCAAACTCGACATCCTGGTGAACAACGCGGCCACGATCATTTACAAGCGCGTGGTGGACATGACGCTTGAGGAATGGGATCGAATTCTGGCCGTCAACCTGACGGGGGTTTTTCTCCATTCCCGCGAGGCCGTGCGCGCGATGATTCCGAACAAGAGCGGCGCGATTGTGAACATCGGCTCCTACGCCTGTTTCTTCGGCTTCCCTTCCATCGCGGCCTATTGCGCCTCCAAGGGCGGACTGGCGCAACTGACCAAAGTGTTGGCGGTCGAAAACATCCCGCATGGCATCCGCGTCAACGCGGTGGGTGCCGGCGACGTGGTCACCAACTTGCTCAACCACTTCATGCCCACCGGACGCGAGTTCCTGGCGCAGCATGGAAAAAACGCGCCCATCGGCCGGGCGGCGCAACCAGAAGAGATCGCCGAGATCGTCTCCTTCCTGGCATCGGAGCGGGCGAGCTTCATGGTCGGCTCCGTCGTGATGGCGGATGGCGGCTACAGCGTGCAGGTCGGCCCCACCATGACTTGAAAAGCCCCGTTAAATTCAAAAAATTAAGCGAACCAAATCGACAACCAGCAAAACACATGAAAACGAATACCGAATCTAAAATCATCCTCATCACCGGCGCGAGCAGCGGCATCGGCGAAGCCACCGCCCGGCATCTCGCCGCCAAAGGACATCGCGTCGTGCTCGGCGCGCGCCGCACCGACCGCCTTGAAAAACTGACCGCCGGGATCCGCGCGGCGGGCGGCACGCCGGAATACCGCGCACTCGACGTCACCAACCTCGCCGACATGCAGGCGTTTGCGGACTTCGCATTGAAGGTCTTTGGAGGTATTGATGTGATCATCAATAACGCCGGGGTGATGCCGCTCTCACCGCTGGCTGAACTCAAGATCAATGAGTGGAACCAAATGATTGACGTCAACCTCCGCGGCGTGCTTCACGGTATCGCGGCCGTTCTGCCGCACATGACCGCCCGCAAGTCCGGCCATATCATCAATCTTTCCTCCATCGGCGGCCATCAGGTGTATCCGACGGCAGCGGTTTATTGCGGCACGAAGTTCGCCGTGCGTGCCATCTCGGAGGGGTTGCGTCAGGAAACAAAGGACCTTCGTGTGACGGTCGTTTCACCCGGCGTCGTCGAGTCAGAGCTGGCCGACACCATTTCCGACAGCGCCACGCGCGCCGCCATGAAGGAGTTTCGAAAGGTGGCGCTCAAACCCGATGCCATCGCCCAGGCCATGGCCTACGTTATTGAGCAACCTGCTGACGTGGATGTGAACGAAATCATCATCCGGCCCACCGCGGGAGCGCAGTAGCGCGATGTAAACCTGGTGACAAACATGAAATCATATCGCAAACGCGACTACCCGCTGGCGGAAATCCGTCGCTACCTCGAACCCGGACCGATTGTCCTTGTGAGTTCTGCGTGGAAAGGGAAGACCAACATCATGACCCTGGGCTGGCACATGATGCTGGGCTTCTCGCCCGCGCACTTTGCCTGCTACATCTGGAACGGCAACCACAGTTTTGAAATGCTGCGCCGGAGCAAGGAATGCGTGATCAACCTGCCGACGACCGATCTCGTGAAGGAGGTGGTCGGCATCGGCAACTGCACCGGAGACCAAACCGACAAGTTCCAGCAGTTCCGGCTCACGCCAGCTCCCGCAACCAAAGTCCGCGCTCCGTTGATTGATGAGTGTTACGCGAACTTCGAGTGCAGACTGGCTGATGCCAGCCAGATTCCCCAATACGGTCTCTTCATCTGGGAGGTGGTGAAAGCGCATGTCGCCACGTCCCCGAGGAGACCGGCGACACTCCACTATCGCGGTAAAGGCGAGTTCATGCTATCGGGTCGCCCGCTCAACCTGCGCAAGAAATTCAAACCACAGAATCTTTGATTCAACTCTGTTTCTCACTTTGGAGTTAGTCGACAATGGCCGGCCAGTGACAATGCGCCTCCTCAAAGCAAATCCCTCGCGGGGCGTTGAACAATTTTTATTCCTCAACAGCCCGATTCCATTCACTCCTTCGTGTAAACCTCCGCGCCCTTTTCCACGAACTCCCTCGACTTCTCCTCCATGCCCTTCTTCAGCGCACGGTTCCGGGTTTTGACATTGTGCGCGGCGCGGCGCAGGGCGCGCTCGGCGCGCAACACGAAGGCCGGGGCCTTGGTGGATTTGCGGACTTTCATTTCACGGAAGCATGAGCCGGAGTTGTTTTGGCCGTGCGGCGGGGAAAAGTCTTCGCCAGCCGGAGGAGCTGCCCGACTTTCCGGATTTTTTCCGTGAACGGTTCGCGCGCAAGTTTTTGCCGCATCTCCAGTTTCATATCGTTGGCAGTTTCAGCTTATGCCGGGCCAGGACTTTTTCCAATTGTGTTTTATCGAGTCCAGATTGCTCGGGAATTTGCCCGATGGTTGATTGCCATGACCGATGATTATTCGATTCACGCCTTCGCGCAAACCCGGCATGGGCTCAATTTTTCTGCGGATCGGTCAGTCCGCCGGAAAGATGGAAACGCGCAACCTCCCCTTCACCGCGAACACCCGGGATCAACATCATCATGCCCGTGTCGGCATCCTGAAAATAAAAGAACAGCACGATGCGCCCGTCCACCTGCGCGTTGCCGTGGACAAACCGATGCGCACGCAGGTTTGACACCAGCGCACCTTCTAATTTCACCGTCCGTCCGACGGCGTTGGAGGCGACGCGACCCAGCACCTCGACGAGATGCGGCAGGGAGTCCACTTCCGATGCACGGACGAACTCCTTATCGCCGGCGAATTCCTCCAGAAAATAATGCACCGCTTTTTCGTAATCCGTTGGATGCTGCATCCGCCCGCGCAACTCGGCGAGGTGGTGCGGAAAATTTTGGGAGGCGGAGTTCATGGCGAGACTATGCCTTCGCGTAAACCTCCGCGCCTTTCTCCACGAACTCCTTCGACTTTTCTTCCATCCCCTGCTTCAGCGCCTCTTCCTCGGCGATGCCTTGTTCGGCGGCATATTTGCGGACGTCTTCGGTGATCTTCATCGAGCAGAAGTGCGGGCCGCACATGGAGCAGAAGTGCGCGGTCTTGGCTCCGTCCTGCGGCAGCGTTTCGTCGTGGAACTCGCGCGCGGTCACGGGGTCGAGCGCGAGGTTGAATTGATCTTCCCAGCGGAATTCAAAGCGCGCCTTGGAGATGGCGTTGTCGCGGTATTGCGCGCCGGGATGGCCCTTGGCCAGGTCCGCCGCGTGCGCCGCGATTTTGTAGGTGATGACGCCGTCCTTCACGTCCTTCTTGTTCGGCAGGCCGAGATGTTCCTTGGGCGTCACATAACAGAGCATTGCGCAGCCATACCAACCGATCATCGCCGCGCCAATCGCGGACGTGATGTGGTCGTAGCCCGGCGCGATGTCCGTCGTGAGCGGCCCGAGCGTGTAAAACGGCGCTTCATGGCACCATTCCAGTTGCTTCGTCATGTTCTCCTGGATCATGTGCATCGGCACGTGACCGGGGCCTTCGTTCATCACCTGCACGCCATGCTTCCAGGCGCGCTCGGTCAACTCGCCCTGCGTCTTGAGTTCGGCGAACTGCGCCTCGTCATTCGCATCGGCAATCGAACCGGGACGGAGACCGTCGCCGAGGCTGAAGCTGACGTCGTAGGCGCTCATGATCTCGCAAATCTGGCGGAAATGCGTGTAGAGAAAACTCTCCTTATGATGCGCGAGGCACCATTTCGCCATAATCGAGCCACCGCGAGAAACTATCCCGGTGACGCGTCTGGCCGTCAGCGGCACGTAGCGCAGCAGG
>DATLVR010000064.1:0-52374 GCA_035577265.1 Verrucomicrobiia bacterium
CGACGCCATGGCATTCATGCCTTCCATCAGGAAGAGGCCGCCACGCACTTTGCGTTGGGTGTTGGATGCCGAATCGTTCATGCTGCGCGAGGCAGATAAATCATTTCAGCCTTTGATTTCCTCAATGGCTTTGCGGCAATACCATTTCACGGCATTGGACATCGCGGGTTGCAGTGAATCCAGTTCCGCGCTGCTGCACCAGCGGATGTCATGATGTTCCTCACCCGCGAGCGTAGTGGGGATGCCGCGTTGCTGCGTGCGGTCGGCGCGGAGCGCCGACCCTACCTTGGGACGCGCCCAATAAATCATGCCAATGTGCTCGTGCGTGTCATTGATGCGATGGATATCGAGAAAGCGCGGGGCGATGAGCGCGCGCGTGCCGGGCGAAGTCGTAGGCGGACGCTCGCCGAGCAGTTCCACGTCGAGTCCGCTTTCCTCTTTGGCTTCGCGCAACGCGGCCTGCTCCGGGTCCTCGTCCAGCTCGATGTGCCCGCCGAGTGGCAGCCACTTATCCAGTTTGCGATGGTGGATGAGCAGAATCTTTCCGTCGTGAACGACGAAGATCGCGACAGTGAAATCAATTTTTTCGTGGATGTGAGCCATGAGTTGCCGGAAAATTTAACAACAAAGACGCGAAGGTGCGAAGGAAGAATTTCAAAGTTTGGCAAATGCTTCCGCTCCCGGCAACTGCCGCACATCAGCCACAAATTTCGCAAGCAACGGAGAAATATTGTCCTTGCGCCAGACAAGAGACAATGGGAACGGCACATTCAAATCCGTCACAGACAAAATGGCGACGCCTTCGGGGCATCGCCAGCGCGTCGCATCGCTGACAAATGCCGCTCCCAGCCCATGTGACACGAGGCTGAGAATCGTTGCTTCGTTCACCGCTTCTTGAACAATGCGCGGCGATTTCAAGCCATGACGAAAGCATTCGTGCATCAAGCGGTCGTAGTAAACAGGGCTCTCTCGTCTTGGAAACATAACAAGAGGCGTGTCACCAACGTCACGCAGTCGTAGTTTTTTTATTTTGAAAAGCGGATGTCCCTTGGGCGCGGCCAACACGACGTTATGCTCAGCGACTTTGACTTGATTAAATTCCTGATTCGATTTCGGCATATTAAATACAAAACCTGCATCAAGCCGGCCTGATCGAATTGCTTCAACTTGGTCCAGAGAATTCAAAGGAGTCAGTTGTAGTTCCGCATTCGGTTGCCGTTGGCGGAATTGCCGGAATGATTCTGGAACAACGCCATGCCATGAGGCACTCTCGGCGAAACCAACTCTCAATGTGCCGGATTGGCCGTTTGCCACACGACTGGCACGTATCGTTGCGTCATTTACTTCCTTAAGAATGCGCCGCGCATCTTCCAAAAATGATTTTCCGGCGACGCTGATTTTTACTCCGCGCGGAAGGCGCTCAAATAACTTAAAACCGATTTCTTCCTCCAAATCTTGAATCTGCCGGGAGAGCGCGGGTTGAGCTACGCGGAGGCGCTGTGCGGCGCGTCCGAAATGCTGTTCTTCACCGACGGCCACAAAATAGCGCAAATGCCGCAATTCCATACCAATACTCTATTAGCATTGGTTTGATAGTAAAGATGTTTTAGACGCATCGTTCAAAATCTGGCAATGTGACAATATGAAACGCAGCAACAAGCGAAAGAAGCGAAAGAAAACAGCGAATAGAAGCAAGCGGCCGGAGTCCAAACAAGTCCGCAACGCATCGCTGATAATTCCGCTGCCTTCGGCTTGGGAGTCGTAAAATATGAGAAAGGAAAAATATGAAACCTGATTCAAATGAATTTAGCGGCAAGCGCGTTTTAGTAACTGGCGGCACAAAAGGTGCGGGCAAGGCAATTGCCGAACGTTTTCAGCGCGGCGGGGCAACTGTGATTGTGACTGCGCGTTCCGTGCCGGAAGAAAAGACTGACAATCATTTTATTCAGGCAGACGTTTCGGCTGTCGAAGGCACGACGAAAGTAATCAGCGAGATTCTAAATCGCTTTCAAGGAATTGATGTCATCGTCCACAATGTCGGCGGCACATCCGCGCCAAGCGGCGGATTTATCACGGTCACGGATGAAATCTGGCAGCAAAATCTAAATGAGAATTTGTTTCCCGCCGTTCGTTTGGATCGCGGACTTTTGCCGTCCATGATTGAGCGAGGTTCGGGCGTCATCATCCATGTTTCGTCCATTCAAAGAACGCTGCCGCTTTACGATTCGACTCTTGCTTACGCCGCCGCGAAGGCTGCGCTCACAAATTACAGCAAAGGATTGTCCAACGAAGTCAGTCCGAAAGGAATTCGAGTCGTCACGGTTTCGCCCGGTTTCATCGAGACCGACGCAGCCACTAGAATGATTCAACGAATGGCGGACAAAGATAAAAGCGATTACGCGGCAGCGCGGCAAAAATTGATGGACATGCTCGGCGGAATTCCGCTGGGGCGTCCAAATCAACCGAGCGAAGTTGCGGAACTCGTGGTATTTCTCGCTTCGGACAGGGCTTCGGCCATTACGGGAACTGAATATGTAATTGATGGTGGAACGATTCCGACGATTTGAACATGAAAGGGGAAAACATGAAAATTAAATTGCCCCAAATCATCGAAGAATATGTCGCTGCCAGCAACCGGCACGATGTGAAAGCTATTCTTTCCTGTTTTTCTGCCGAGGCAACCGTTCGCGATGAAGGTGAAACGCTGCGCGGGAAAAACGCTATCGAAGGCTGGCTTACAAAAACAATTGAAAAATACAAATTCCATTTCAAGCCTGTCGGCGCTAAAGACGACGCTGCGGAAATGATTGTTGCCGTGGAAGTGTCGGGAACATTCGATGGAAGTCCAGTCACGCTGGATTATCACTTCACCATCAAGGACGACAAAATTTCATCCTTAACCATCAACTGATAAAAATTATGCCAACCTACGTCATATTCATCCGCAAACACACAAAAGTTCCTGTGGAACTTGAAACATATTCTCAAAAAGCTCCGGCTTCATTGGCTGGTCGGCCAGTTAAAGTAAATGCTCTATACGGTCGCCACGAAGTAATTGAAGGCGAGCAAGTCGAAGGTGCTGCCATTCTCGAATTTCCTTCCTTTGCAGAAGCGAAGCAATGGTATGACAGCCCGGCTTATCGCGACGCGCGTCAGCATCGTCTTCGAGGTGCGGACTATATGGGAATCATTGTCGAAGGATTTAACGCGCAATAAAACTCAAGCCAGCCACTCATTATCCCATTGTCCCTTTCGCAGGTGGCGATGTTCACCTAGAAGTTACCAGCGTTCGTCGGAAAACTGTCGCGGCTCGCGGGGACGCTCGCCCCACCAAAAACGAAACCCCGGTTTGCACAGGGGTTTGTTTCAACTAACGCGCGAACGGAAAATCATTTCATCCGGTCGAAATTCTTCTGGAGGATCTGCCAGTCTTTCATGCCCTTGACTTTGTCCTGGAAAGATTTGTTGATCTCGGCTTCCTTGGCGTTCTTGGTCGGCTTGTTGACCTTGTAGAAGATGCCGAAATTGCCGGGGAACGGTTCGCCCGCGAGCTTGTAAGCCGCGAGTTCATCAGTCACGTCGTGTGTCTTGGGAACTTCGTTGAATACACCGCCTTTGCGCGGGTTGCTGGCATCGAACGCGCCCTCATAGAACTCGACGCATTCGCTCAAGCATTCGATAAAGCTGAAACCCTCGTGATCCATCGCGGCTTCCATCATCTGCAACACGTGGTTCGGATTCGTGTGCGTGGTGCGCGCGACGAATGTGGCGCCGGCGGCGATGGCCTGCTTCATCGGGTTGATGGGATAATCCACCGCGCCCCACTGGTCGGTCTTGCTCTTGAACCCAAGCGGCGAGGTGGGCGAGGTCTGCTTCTTCGTCAGGCCGTAAACCCAGTTGTCCATGACGCAATAGGTCATCTTGATGTTCTTACGCGCCGTGTGGTTGAAATGGTTGCCGCCGATGGAGAACGCGTCGCCGTCGCCACCGAACACGAACACGTGCAGGTCGGGACGCGTGAGGGAAATGCCCGAGGCAAACGGCAGCGCGCGGCCGTGGATGTAATGCGCGCCGTGGGCCTGCACGAAATACGGAAAACGGCTGGAGCAGCCGATGCCCGCGACGGTCGTGATCTTCTCGTGCCACATTTTGCGTTTTTCAATCAGCTTGAAATACAGTGCGAGCACGGAAAAGTCGCCGCAGCCGGGGCACCACGTCGGATGGTCGGCGGCGATTTCTTTTTTGGTCAGCCCCTTGCGTTCGCCATTGGCGGGTGCGGGTGCAGGTGCGGGTGCGTTGACGACTGCCATGTTGCCGGCCGGTTTCTCAATCAAAGTTTCGCTCATAATAAATTAGATGTTGAATCGCTTGGGCAGTTCAATTTTACAGTTTGCGCAATCCGGCAGACATGTTGGTCTTGGCGCGTTCCAGAATCTCCTTCACCTTCCAGGTGAGGCCGTCGGTCTTGTTGATGCCCTGGATTTTCGGGTCGCAGAAGCGGGCGCGCAGGATCGCTCCCAGCTGGCCGAAGCCGTAAAGGCCTTCGTCATTCATCTCAACCACGAGCACGTGATTGAAGCCGGCGAAAATGTTTTCGAGGCCAGGCGGCAACGGATTGACGTGCCGGATGTGAACCGAGGACACGCTGTCGCCGGCGGCACGGGCGCGGTCCACGGCCTCCTTGATCGGGCCTTCAGTGGAACCCCAGCCGACGAGCAGGACGTTGCCTTCCGGCGGACCGTAGATTTTTGGCACCGGCAGGCTGGCACCGAGCGCCTGCAATTTCTTGCGGCGTTTGGCGGTCATCTGCATGTGCAATTTCGGCGAACCGGTCGGATGACCGAGTTCGTCGTGTTCCAGACCGGTGACGATGGGATATTTGCCGCTTTCAATCCGCGTGCCGGGCGCGAGATGGCGGGTGACGCCGTCCGCCGGCGCCAGATCGTAAGGCTTGTGGTCGGCCACCGGCGTAAAGTCGGGTGAAATGTCCTGGCAAACTTTTTCGAGGTTCGGTTCCACGAACGCCTCGATGCGCGTGGCGATGCCCTGGTCGGTCAGGATGATGACCGGCACGCTGTATTTGCGGGCGATGTTCACGGCTTCGATCGCCATGTAGAAACAGTCTTCGACGTTTGCGGGCGCGATGACGACGCGCGGCGCGTCGCCGTGACCGCCGTTGACGGCGATGTTCAAGTCGGACTGCTCGATGTTCGTCGGCATGCCGGTGGAAGGCCCGCCGCGTTGCACGTCCACGATCACCAGCGGCATTTCCGCCATGATCGCCCAACCGAGCGCCTCGGTCTTGAGCGAAATTCCCGGGCCGCTCGAACCGGTGACCGCGACACGGCCGGCATAGCTGCCGCCAATGGCCATCGAGATGGCGGCGATTTCGTCCTCGGTCTGGATGAAGGTGCCGCCGTATTTCGGCAGCTCGCGGCGGAGCAATTCCATGATGTCGGACCACGGAGTGATCGGATAGCCCGCGCCAAACCGCACGCCGGCGGCGATCAGGCCGTAGCCCAGCGCTTCATTGCCATTCATGACGATCTGGTGGCCGTCCTTTTTCTGGGCGTCCACGAATTTGAAGGTTTCCAGCACGTTGCCAAGCGGATTCGCGTGGCCGGCATGGAACGCGGCCAGGGCGTTGTTCAAGATGCTCGGATCCTTGCCGGTGAAGCGTTCGCCGATGAGTTTTTCGAGTTTCGGCAGGTTCAGGTCGAACATCTTGGCAATGAGCCCGAGCGCGAAAATATTTTTCCCCTTGTCCTTGGCCGTGCCGCCAATGGCTTCGACCGTCAGGCCGGAAATCGGGATGCCGAGATGATGATAATCCTTCTTAAATTCTTCCTTCGGTTCGACGTGGTCGGAATCATACATCACGATGCCGCCTTTTTTGAGTGAATTGAGATGGGCGTCGTAGCTGTGCTGGTAAAAGGCGAGCAACACGTCGGCTTCGTCGCCGGAACTGAGCACTTCGCCGCTGCCCATGCGGACCTGGAAGATGGAGGCGCCGCCGGAAATGGTGGCGGGAATGGTCATGAAGGTCATGACCTCCTGTTCGCTACGGCCCGCGAGCCGCGCCAGAAACCCGCCGATGGCCTGGATGCCGTCCTGCGAGTTGCCCGCGATGCGAATGACGACTTCGTTGATGGAGGAGATCTTCTTGGCACCACCCGACGATGATGCGCCCGTAATTGTATCACTCATGGAACTTTAAAATATAGTTGACCGCGTTTGCAAAGTGGGCTGGCGGTTGAAGACGAACAGCACGACACCGTTGCCTATTTACAGTAGGCAGGCAGGCCTAACGTGTCAATTTCTAATGCTCACTTTGTGGTCATAAGCCGGCTTCATGCAACTGCCCGGCTTTTGGTTTCCAACTATTGCTGCCCCGCGCGGCTTGCGCTACAAGGCCCGCCCGCGTAGCGTGGCAACAGCGCATGACCGAACAATACGACGACGCGATGTTTGACTTCAGCCGGGGCGAGTTTGCCCAGGCCATCACCAAACTGCAGGCCGTTCTGGCGGTGGACCCGGCGTATTTCGACGCGCAACTCGCCCTCGGCATGGCTTATTATCGAACCGGCAATTATGCGGCGGCGATTGCCGAAGGGCACAAGGCCGAAAAGCTCCGCCCGAAGGAACAGCTGGTCCATACGAACCTTTCCTTGTTTTACATGAAGTCGGGCGACAAAGTCACTGCCGAGAAACATGGCCTGCAGGCCAAAATTGAATCGTGGCGGGAAGACGCGGCCAAGGCCAAGTCGCCCGACGCGAAAACTGAAAGCGATCCCGAGCTGGCAATGTCAAAACCGGCCCCGCTGCCGATGAAATTTCCCAGCCAGCCGTGGAAGAAGAAGACAAGTTGAAAGTTGAGAGTTGAGAGAAACTGCCAAATCAGCGCCAACCCCCCCCCAGAACCCAGACACCAAACCCCAGACCCCTTTAAAATATGAAATCGTCCTACGAACTCGCGATGGAACGGCTCAGCAAAGCTGCGCCCGCCGCCAAACTCACCGCCGCGCAGAAAAAGCAACTCGCCGAGTTGGATGCAAAATACACCGCGAAGATCGCGGAGCGCGAAATCGCCCTGAAAGGTGAGATCAACGCCGCCAATGCGGCCGGGGACATGGAAAAAGCCGGGACACTTCAGCGCCAGTTGACGGCCGATCGCAAGAACCTTCAGGCTGATCTGGAGGAGAAGAAGGAAGCGGTGCGGTCGGCCAAATAAACCGAAGCTGAATTCAAGCCTGACTCGCTGGGCCGTGGCTGTTGGCGCTGTTCGGCTGCAGCCCGCCTGCGTTGCACTTCCGTTTTCGCACAGCCTCGACGAGACGAGTTGGTGCGGCAGCCTTCACTTTTGACTGCCGTTCAGGCGAGGGGGTGGTGCGCGCGAGAGGACTTGAACCTCCAATCCTTGCGGAACCAGATCCTAAGTCTGGCGTGTCTGCCAATTCCACCACGCGCGCAACCGGACATAAGCTGCGCCGCCGGCCGCCGAATCTCAAGCCTGGTTTTCGGGCGCACCCCATCGCCGCCTTGCGCGGAGGCACGGCTGTGCAAGATTGAAGCGGAACGGAATTGAACCACCGGCAACTTTTGGTAGCTTCATGACATGGAATTTTTACATCGCATCATCTTGTGCGTGCTCGCCGCCGGGTTCGGCCTCGCGCTGGGAGGCTGCGCCCCGCCCGGCTCCAGCGCGGCGGATGACGAAAAAGAGCCGCACTATGTGCTCGGCCAGAGCCGCGTCAATGCGAGGGATTTTCAGGGGGCGGTGGAGGCATTCGAGGAATCCCTGGCGGTGAACCCGCATTCGGCGCCGGCGCATTTCCAACTCGCCATGCTTTACGAGAACGAGAAGCAGATCAATCCACCCGATCCCGCCACCGCCATTTATCATTACCAGCAATACCTGCGCTTCGAACCCAAGGCTGGCAACGCCGAAGTCGTCAACCAGCACATCTCCGCCTGCAAACGAATGCTCACAGAAGATGTGATGACGCTGCCCAGCGCGCCCGCCGTCCAGCAACAGCTCCAGCAGCTCGCCGACACCAACCGGTTTTTAACGCTGCAGCTGGACTATTACATGCGCCAGCTCGCGGCGGTTAAAACCAACCTCCCGCCGTCGCCGCAGGGCAACCTGACACCGCCGACACCTTCAACTACCACGACCAGCGCCACCACCACCGCCAAATCGCGCACGCATACGGTGGCGGCACGCGAAACCCTCGCCGCCATCGCCCGCAACTACAAAGTCAGCCTGTCCGCCCTGCTCGCCGCCAATCCGGGACTGAACCCAAAAAAACTGCGCGTCGGCCAATCCATCAACCTGCCATCGCCGTGAAACGATCATGAGTTCGCGTGTCCTATTCATCTTTTTCGCCGCGTTCTGGATCACGATGAACGGCCTGTTGTGGTATGTGGAGTATGGTTCGCGCGGCAGCGGCGTTTCCGTGCCGGTGGATCTGGTCTGGCGGAAAATCCTCACCGCGCCGGACGCCTCGTCCATGAACATTTATGAGGATGGCGAACGCTCGGGTTTCTGTGAATTTTCCACGAGCGTCGAGATGGAAATGGCCAAGCTGGACGAGGACAAGCCGCCGCCGGAAGGAATCATCGCCCGCGCCGGCTACTCGATCCACCTGAACGGGAACACCAGCCTCGGCGATTTCACCAACCGCGTGCGTTTCGATGCCCGGCTCCAGTTTTCCGCGAAACGCCAATGGCGCGAACTGAGCATGAAGATTTCCTCCCATTACGCCGTGCTGGAAATCCACTCCCTCGCCACCAACCAGACCGTGCACGTGAAAATCACCGGCGATGAAGGGACGATCGAACGCGACCTGGCCTTTGACGAGTTGCGGAATCCGAACACGGTGTTGCGCGTGTTCGCGGGCAACTTCGGCGGAGGCTTGATCGGCATGCTGGACCTGCCCGTTCTGCCACCGGCCGCCGCCGAAACCGCGCAGAACCTCCACTGGGAAGCACATCGTGCCCGTTTGAAAATCGGCCGCGAACCGGTGTCGGCCTATCGCCTGGAAACCTCGGTGCTTGGCCGGCCGATTCTGATCTACGTCAGCACCCTGGGCGAAATCCTGCGCGTCGAGCTGCCCAATGGCATCACCGCCACGCTCGACGAATGGAGCAAATTATGAAGGCCAACCCGTGATCGAACTCGTCAATCTGGTCAAAAAATTCGGCGACCTCACGGCGGTCAACGACATCTCGCTCACGATTCCGCGCGGCGAGTTTTTCGCCATGCTCGGCCCGAATTCCGCCGGCAAGACCACCACGCTCAAAATGCTCGCCGGCCTGATGAAGCCGACCGCCGGCTGCGCGCGGGTCTGCGGTTTCGACATGCAGGCGCAGCCGCTCGAAGCCCGGCGGCGCATCGCCTATGTGCCCGATTTTCCGTTTCTTTACGACAAGCTCACCGCCTGGGAATTTTTCCGCTTCACCGGACGGCTGTTTCACATGCCGGAGCCCCGGATTGAAACCAACGCGCAGGAATTGATCGTGCGTTTTCATCTTGCCGATTTTGTGAACCGTCCGCTGGAAAGCCTTTCCCACGGCACGCGCCAGCGCGTGGCCATCGTGTCCGCCCTGTTGCACGAGCCGGAAGTGTTCGTGATTGATGAGCCAATGGTCGGCCTCGACCCGCAGCATGCGCGGGTGGTGAAGGATGTGTTCAAGGAACGTTCGCGCGCGGGCGTGACCGTGCTCCTCTCCACGCACCAGTTGAGCGTGGCCGAGGAGATGGCCGACCGCATCGGCATCATCAACGGCGGAAAACTGATTGCCGTCGGTAACCGCGAAGAACTGCGCCGCCAAAGCGGAACCTCCGGCCAGCTCGAAGAGATTTTCCTGTCGCTGACGGCGGGGGAGAAATAGAACCCATTCCTCTGTGCCCGTGTTTAGTTGTGCCACCAGAACACTTCCTTCGACTTGACGAATCTGCTGATTGTGCCAGCATGTCACTCCAGAACCGTAGTTTTGACCAATGGCTGCAACCAAATCCAGTTTTCTCGACAAAGTGCTGGGCCGTATCGGACGGCTGGACACGGAAGGGTTGCAGACGGTCGTCCAGCGGCTCGCGCGTGAGCGGAGCTTTCTCGAGACGCTGTTCAACACGATTGAAGACGGCGTGCTGGTCGCCGACGAGCAATGGAGAATCCTTTATTTCAACCAGGCCGTCACCCAACTCATCGGCCTGCAGGCGGGCGGTGAAGGCCAGCACATCTCGGAAATATTGCCGGAAGTGGATTGGAAGAAAATCTCCAAGGCCGACATTTCCGGCGGCGAACGCGTCACGCGACTGGAATTTGAAGTGCATTATCCGCGTCCGCGTTTTCTGCGGCTCTACGCCGCACCGCTCGATGGCGAGGCGGCGGGCAGTTCCGGCGTGGCGCTGATTTTGCACGATGCCACGGAGGCGCGGCAGAAAACCTTTGAAGCCATCGAAAGCGAACGCGTCCAGGCTCTGACCCTGCTGGCCGCTAGCGTCGCGCATGAAATCGGCAATCCGCTCAACGCACTGCATATTCATCTGCAACTGATGGAGCGCGAAGTGAAGAAGCTTAAGGGTGACGGGTGGCGGGTGACGAGTGATAAGAAATCCGCAGCGCGCGTCCCGCGTTCAGCAACGCCAGACACCATCGAGATCGCCAAAAAGCTGGAGCAGTATCTCGATGTCGCGAAAGGCGAGATCAATCGGCTGGATTATATCATCACCCAGTTTCTTGGCGCGATCCGGCCGGCACCGCTGCAGATGAAACTGGCCTCGCTTAATGATGTCGTGGAAAAGACGCTGGATCTGCTCGGGCCGGAGATTGAAAATCGCGGCGTCACAGTGAAGACCAAGCTGGCGCGGCATCTGACGGCTACCCCGGTGGACGCGACGCAGCTGCAGCAGGTTTTGGTGAACCTCGTCAAAAACGCGGCGCAGGCGATGACGACCGGCGGCACGCTGACGTTGCAGACCGGCGAAAACAACGACGGCGTCTGGGTGAGCGTCGCGGACACGGGTGGCGGCATTCCGCAGGAGCAGATCAACCGCATCTTTGAACCGTTTTACACGACCAAGAAAAAGGGCAGCGGCCTCGGCCTGATGATTGTGCAGCGCATCGTCCGCGCGCACAACGGCAGGATCGAGCTCGACAGCAACGTCGGCCGCGGCACGACGTTCCGGATCTGGCTGCCGCTGCATGAACGCAAGCCGCGCTTGCTGGCTGACAAAATCCAAAATTAATGAACCACGGATGAACACAGATAAACACGGATGGGAAAAGCAAAGCAGCCGAGGCAAAACTTTTGCATCACGCCGCCATTTTCAATCTTCGCAACGAGGGGCGGGGCGGGGTGGCAGCGACGGAATCGCAACAAATTTTATTCTTATCCGTGTTCATCCGTGTTCATCCGTGGTTAAAAATTTATGGCCGAGAAACCGACATTGCTGATCGTGGATGACGAGAAGCCGACCCGCGAAGGATTGCGCGCGGCGCTCGAAGAACGTTACGACGTTTACATCGCTGAAGACGCGAAGGCCGCGGGCGAGTTGCTTGAACGCGAACATTTCGACGTGATGCTGACGGATTTCCGCCTGCCGAATGAGGACGGCCTGAAACTCATCGCCCGTGCCAAATCACTTTCCAAGCCGCCGATCTGCATCTTGATGACGGCCTATGGTTCGGAGGAACTCGCGGTGGAGGCGATGAAACGCGGCGCGGACGATTACATCGCCAAGGGCCGCCTGCAGATTGATGAACTGGAGATGCGGATTGCCCGGGCCTTGCGCGGACAAAATCTGGAGACGGAAAATGTCTCGCTCCGCAAACAGCTCGATTCCAAGTTCGGCCTCGAAAACATCGTAGGCGAATCGCCGGTGATGACGGAGATTTTTGAAATCATCCAGCAGGTCGCACCGACGCGGGTGACGGTCCTGCTGACCGGCGAAAGCGGCACCGGCAAGGAAGTGATCGCCCGGGCGATTCATCAATTGAGCCCGCGCACCAGACAGCCCATGGTCACAGTTCACTGCGCCGCATTGTCGGCGACGTTGCTGGAGAGCGAATTGTTCGGCCACGAGAAGGGCGCGTTCACCGGCGCCCACGAACGCCGGGTTGGCCGGTTTGAGCAGGCCCAAGGCGGCACGCTGTTTCTCGACGAAATCGGCGAGATCGACGCGTCCATCCAGGTCAAGCTGCTGCGATTCCTGGGCGAACGGACCTTTGAACGCGTGGGTTCGAACAGAACATTGACGGCGGATGTGCGGCTCGTGGCGGCGACGAACAAAAATCTGGAGGATCTCATCAAGGCGGGAACCTTCCGGGAGGACTTATTCTTCCGGCTGCGCGTGGTGGAAATCAATCTGCCGCCGTTGCGCGAACGGACCGGGGACATCCCGCTGCTGGCACAGAAGTTTTTGCGTGAGTTCGCCACGGAGAACAACAAGGCGGTGAATATTTTCACGGCCGACGCACTCGAGGCGCTGATGAATTATTCATGGCCGGGCAATGTGCGCGAACTGCGGACGGCCATCGAACACGCGGTGGTCTTGTGCCGGGGCGAGAAAATTTCCGCGCGGGATCTGCCGCCGTCGGTGCGCGGCGGCCGGACGACTGAAGCTCAAATCTCCTTGCGAAATGATTTGACGGTGAAAGAAGCTGAGAAACAATTGATTGTGCGCGCGTTAAAAGACACGGACGGCAACCGGACCCGGGCCGCGAAAAAAATTGGCATGAGCCGGCGGACGTTTCACCGCAAGCTGCACGCGTATCATTTGGAAGGATTTTAATTTATGCCGTCATCACACGTGATTCAGATGTTGATCCACAAAATGGAGGTCGGCGCCGGTTCCCGCTATCTCCGTTACTTCGCGCTGGTGATCGGAGTCGTGGGGCTGGCACTGATCTACGATCTCCGTGCGTATCGGAATTTCTCCGCACCGGAAGCGATGGACTCGGCACAACTCGCGCGCAACATCTCGGAGGGCAAAGGTTATAGCACCCTGTTTCTACGACCGTTCAGCTTGTATTTGGTGCAGAAGCACGCGGGGGCGAAAATTCTGGATTCCGACACCAATGCGACGCCCAGCCTGACGCAGATCAACACAAAGCATCCGGACATCTCCAATCCCCCGGTGTATCCGCTGTTGCTCGCCGGCTTGATGAAGGTGCTGCCGTTCGACTACACGGTGAATCCGAAGTCGTCGTTTTGGGGGAACAACGGGGGGTTCTGGCGTTACCAGCCGGATTTTTTTATCGCCCTGTTCAACGAATTGCTGCTGTTGATCATCGTCGTGCTGACTTTTTTTCTCGCGAAGAGACTGTTTGATTCCAAAGTGGCGTGGCTTTCGGCGTTTCTGGTTCTGGGTTGCGAACTGCTCTGGCGGTTCAGTGTTTCGGGATTGTCCACCTTGTTGCTGCTGACGATTTTCATGGTTCTGGTGCTGTTTCTGCTGGAAATCGAGCGCGGCTCGCGCGAGTCCAAGCCGCGTCCGGGCTGGTTGCTGGGCCTCGCGATAGCCGTGGGCGGGTTGACCGGCATCGGCGGGTTGACTGGTTACGCCTTCGGCTGGGCGATCATCCCGGTCGTGTTGTTCCTGGTGTTGTTCAGCGGGCCGCGACGGCTGGTTCACCTGGTGGCGGCATTGCTCGCTTTCATGCTGGTGCTGACGCCCTGGATCATCCGCAATGAAGTGGCCTGCGGGACACCCTTCGGGACGGCAGGCTTCGCTGTGATGGAAGCCTCGGTGTTTCCCAATTTCCAATTGGAACGCTCCGTGACGCCGGAACTGACGCACGCCCTGCGACTCCAGCCGTATGGTCTGAAATTGCTGGCGGGACTGCGCAGCATTTTGACCGGCGACCTTTTGAAGTCCGGAGCGACCTGGGCGGGGGTGCTGTTTTTTGCAGGTCTTTTCATGTCTTTCCGCAGTAATGGTGCCCGGCGTATCCGCTATTTTTTACTGATGTGCCTGGTGGTATTCGCCGTCGCGCAAGCGCTGGGCCGCACGCAGCTTTCGGAGGTGACGCCGGAGATCAATTCCGAAAATCTGCTGGTGCTCCTCGTGCCGTTGGTGTTTATTTTCGGCACCGGATTTTTCTACACCCTGCTTGAGCAGATGGCCCTGCCGTTCGTGCAATTACGCTACGCCGTCATCGCCGGATTTGTCGCGCTGTGCTGCCTGCCATTGTTTTTTGCGCTGGTGTTCAAAGCCGACCCACGCGTTTACCCGCCTTATTTTCCCCCGCTGATCCAGCAAAGCGCGCGCTGGATGCAACCGGATGAACTGATGATGAGCGACGTGCCCTGGGCGGTGGCCTGGTATGGCGACCGCCAGTGCGTCTGGCTGACACTCGATGCGCAGGATGATTTCTACGCCATCAACAGCATGAAGCCGGTCCTGGCGCTCTACCTCACCCCCCAGACCATGGACGGCAGATTTGTGACCGAGTGGATCGAAGCCCCGAAGCGCAGTTGGGGCAATTTTCTCATGCAAACCCTCGTTGACAAACGGGTGCCGGACAAATTCCCGCTGACCAAGGCGCCTGCAGGTTATTTCCCGGAACAACTGTTCCTCACCGACAAAGAACGCTGGCCGATTGCGAAGTAGTCTTGCGCCCAAGTCATCTCACAGGAGGGAACAGAGGAAAAGGAGCTGAAAGAAAGCGCGGCGAACCGTGCGTCTGTTGGCAGCCAAAGTTTTTCCGGCCAGGTTCCGTGCTCGGTTGTCTCCGTTTGCTCCTGTTCAAATGCCCTTCCGATTTACGCCGCCGCGCGTTGCAAGCGATCCCCCACCCCGGACCATTCCGGTGTTTCCGGCGGGGCCTCGACGACAATCAATTCCGCGCCCGCCGCATCGCAACGATGCAATTCCGCATAGAGTGCGCGCGCAAACGCCTCAGCATCGTGCGGCATCACGCTCACATCAGAAAAATGACCGCCTGCGGGAATTTTGGTGTGGGCGATGATGAAGCACGTTGAGAGTTGAGAGTTGAGAGTTGAGAGTTGAGAGCTTAGATCCGCGTCGTCGCGCCAGTTCAAGACGAGCAGCTTCGCTTTCGGCGAATAGTGTTTCTTCAACTGCCCTGGGCTCTTCGGCCTTGAATGTTGGATGTTGAATGTTGAATGTTGAATGTTCCCAATGACCGCCGCCAATGATTCCGCGTGGATCATCCCCGGCCGCAAGATCTGCGGTGGACTCACGCTCAAATCCAAAACGGTGGATTCGATGCCGACCTGCGATTGCGCGCCGTCCACGATGCAGGGGATTTTTCCCCCAAGCTGCTGACGGACGTGCTCTGCATTCGTCGGCGAAATCTGATTGGAGAGATTGGCGCTCGGGGCGGCGAGGGGAAAACCGCATTCACGGATGACCGCCTGGATGAACGGGTGGCTTGGCCAGCGCACTCCCACCGTCTCACCGCCCGCTGTGACGATGTCGGGAATTCCCTGCGCCCGCCTCAACACCAGCGTCAGCGGGCCCGGCCAAAAGGCGTTGGCAAGTTTGTCGGCCAGATCCGACCAATGGCTCACGCAGCGCTTCGCCATTTCATTATCGGCAACGTGGACGATGATGGGATTGTGCGCCGGACGGCCTTTGATCTGGAAAATTTTGGCGACGGCTTTTTCATCCAGCGCATTGGCGGCGAGGCCATAGACGGTTTCTGTGGGAAGCGCGACGACCTCGCCAGCCCGGAGCAATTCCGCCGCGCGCTTCACGGCGGCGGCGAACAACGCGGGCGTGTGGGTGGAAAGGATTTCCGTGTTCATCGGACACCATCTAAAACCGGAAACATCGAACATTCAACATTCAACGCTGAACATTCAAAGGTGGCGACGCGCACAGGCAAAAAATCATTGGGTGTTGAATGTTGAATGTTGGGCGTTTTTTACCTCACTCGTAACGCAATGCCTCGATGGGGTCGAGTTTGGAAGCTTTCCACGCGGGATAAAAACCGGAAACAATGCCCACCACGCCGCTGGAAAGCGACGCGATGATCACCCACGAAACCGGCGTGAGCGTCGGCCATTTCATGAGCGAGGACACGATTTGTGAGGCGCCTATGCCTAATCCGATGCCGATCAAACCGCCGATCAAGCTCAGTGTGACGGCCTCCACCAGAAATTGCACCAGAATATCCCCGCCGCGTGCGCCCACGGCCATGCGGATGCCGATTTCACGTGTCCGTTCCGTCACACTGACGAGCATGATGTTCATGATGCCGATGCCGCCGACGATGAGCGAAACACTGGCGATGGCCGCGAGCAGAATGGACATGACCTTTGACGTGGCGGTCATGGCCTGGGCCAGTTCCAATTGCGTGCGCACGGTAAAATCCAGTTCCCCTCGATGGCGCAACAGCATGAGGTCAGTGATGTCCTGTTGCACTTTGGTGATCGCAGCGCCGTTCGACGCCTGCGCCAGGATGGAATTCACAAAGGTGCGCCGCGAGACCCGTTTCATGTGACTGGTGTAGGGAATGACCACCGTGTCATCCTGATCCTGCCCGAATAAATTAAACCCTTTGGCCTCCAGCACCCCGACGATTTTGAATGGGATATCGCGGATGCGCAAAGTCTGGCCGATCGGATCGCTGTCCGGAAAAAGCTGGTCGACGACCGTCTTGCCGATGACCGCGACTTTGGCGACGCTGCGCACGTCGGCGTCGCCGAACATCGAGCCGCTGGCCATGTTCCAGTTGCGGATCTGCGGGTAATCCGGCGACTCGCCCATGACCTGGGTGTTCCAATTCAGGCCATTGGCGAGAATCTGGTTGCGGTCGCGCACTTCCGGGCTGACCGCCTCCACGCCCGGCACCTGCGTGAGCGCCAAGGCGTCGGCCACCGTGAGCGTCGGGGCACTGCCCCAGCCGCCACGCATTGCGCCGCTGGTGAAATTGCCGGAGAAAACCGTGATGACATTCTGGCCCAGCGCCGAAACCTTGTCCTCCACCTGTTTGGTGGCGCCCGTGGTGATGCTGACGGCGGCAATGACCGAGCCGACGCCGATGATGATCCCGAGCATCGTCAGCACGGAACGCATTTTGTTCCGGCGCAACGCGCGCAAGGCCAGTCTGATGGTCGCCAAAATTCTCATGCCAGCTTCACCGCTTGTTGTGCCTCGCGAAGATTTTTAAGTTCTTGTTCCGCATTCAGCCGGTCGGCCACCACCGAGTCCTTCACAATTTGTCCGTCGCGCAAAATAATTGTGCGCTTCGTGTAGCGGGCGATGTCGAGTTCGTGCGTGACCATGACAATGCTGATGCCGGCCTCGTTGAGTTTCTGGAAAACACCCATGATCTCGATGCTCGTCTGCGTATCCAGATTGCCGGTCGGTTCATCCGCGAGCAGGAGCGCCGGCCGGTTCACGAGCGCGCGGGCGATGGCCACGCGCTGCTGCTGGCCGCCGGACAGCTGGCTGGGATGATGATCCGCGCGGCTGGCCAGACCGCAAATTTCGAGCGATTTCAAGGCGCGTTCGCGCTGTTCGTGTGCCGGAATTCGGTGGCGGTTGTACAGCATCGGCATCTCGACATTTTCCAGCGCCGTCGTGCGCGAAAGCAGGTTGAAGCCTTGAAAGACGAAGCCGATCTTTTCGTTGCGGATGTCGGCGAGCGCGTCGCGGCCGAGCGTGGAAACGTCAATCCCGTCCAGATGATAGCTCCCGCCGGTCGGCCGGTCGAGGCAGCCGATGGTGTTCATCAACGTGGATTTGCCGGAACCGCTCGACCCCATGATGGCCACAAACTCGCCGGGCAGAATCTCCAGCGAGACGCTGCGCACGGCGTGAACGTCCACCTCGCCGGTGTGATACGTCTTGCTCAATTCGACCAGCTTGATGACAGGATGGGTCTGCACGAAATTTGTCCGTGAATTTGAATCAACGCCGCGGGAATCCACCACCGCCGCCGCCGAACGGATTCGCCGTTGCCGTCGTGGTCTGGGTGCCGGTGGAAATGGTGCCGGTCACGACCTTGTCGCCCTCGTCCAATCCTTCCAGCACCTCGGTATTGATGCCGTCGGTGATGCCGGTTTTGATCTGCACCGGCTGTAATGTGGGATTGCCCCCGTCAGCATCCGCTTTCAATAGATAGACGGTGTGCACGTTCTGTTTCCCGCCGGCGTCACGCTTCCCGCCGCGCCGCCCTTGCCCATCGCCGCGCGGACGGTCGCCACGCTGGCGATCGCCTCCGGCGGCGGGCGCAACCGTGCTGGCCGCGACGGCCGTGGTCGCGTTCGTGGCCGCAGGAGAATTCGTTTTGGCATCAGCAGCGGTCTCCGCCTTCGGCGGGCGGAAGCGCAGGGCGCCGTTGGGGATTTTCAAAGTGTCGGGCCGTTGCGCGATGATGATGGAGACATTTGCCGTCATGCCTGGTTTTAGTTTGTAGTCCGGATTGTTCACGGAGATGACGCAATCGTAGATGACCACATTGTTCAGGGTCGTCGGCGCGTTCCGCACCTGCGTCACCACGCCGTGAAACGTGCGATACGGATAGGCGTCCACCAGGAACGTCACTTCCTGCTTTTCCTCCACCCCGCCGACATCGGCCTCGGCCACGTTGGAATCAATCTGCATCTTCGTCAGGTCGTTCGCGATCTGGAAGATCGTCGGCGTGTTGAAACTGGACGCGACCGTCTGCCCCAGCTCCACCGCGCGCGAAATGACGACGCCGTCCACCGGCGAAACGATTTTGCAATAGTTCAGGTTCACCAGCGCGTTGTTGAGCGCGGCCTGCTTGATCTTCACCGTCGCTTCGGCCTGATGCAATGCGGCCAGGGCGATGTCAAAATCCGAACCCGAGACAAGCTTGTTCGTGTAAAGCTCGCTGGTGCGCTGATATTGCACTTGTTGTAATTCCAAGTTTGCCTGCGCGTTCGCGAGGTCGGCGGTGACCTGCTCGACCGTAGCCTGGTAAGTGGACGGATCAATCTCCGCGAGCGTCTCGCCCTGTTTCACCGGGGAATTAAAATCGACATACAACTTGCTGATGCGTCCGGAAACCTGGCTGCCGACCGTCACGTTCACCACCGGATTCAACGTGCCCGTCGCCGTCACCGTCTGGATGATCTCGCCGTGATCCACCGCCGACGACTGATATTGCACCGCATCGCTTTTGCCGCGTTTGAAAAACCAAATGCCCGCCACAAGAACCACACCTGCGATCAATAAAAGGACCACCCACCGCACCCAGCCGCCGTTGTTTTTTGCCGCCATAAATTAATTTCCGCCGTTTTGTCCCCAGTGAGACGCGTTTGAGCCCCACAAGTTACGGAAATTTCCCGGTCTGTCCACGCACTTTCAGTTTGAGCCGGCTGTATTTAACCCTAAAATCAGCGCGTGCTCGAAAAGCGCATCCGACATCTGAAAGAGACGGCAACGGCATTTGAACCGTATTGCTGTGGAGTTGCATCAAGACAGTTGGACGCATATGGTGAACCGGCTGCAAGACGTGAGCGGAAAGACAATCGGGGCAATCTCGTTTTTCTTTATGCGTAATTCTCGATTTTGGATTTTAATTTCTATTTTACTGGTTTCATGCAGTAGAAGCGAATTGCCCGTCATCAAAGACGCGGACTTGTTGCATAAGGAATGTGCAAGCTTATATGAGCAATTTCCAATCAGTGATGTGGCCACAACTAATTATGACCCTGAGCTGGGAATAAAAACAATTCCAGAGGAGAAATGGTCTCCTTCGATAAAGGCTCTAAACCCACATGGCGTTATCCGAAATAAATACGGGGTTGTAATTTTGATCAAAAGTCAAAGACCCCGTAATTTGGATGATTGGATAGTGAAGGGATATTATGTCCTTATTAAACAGGCCAAAGACCCCTTCCCGGGCAAGATAACTCCGTTTGCTCGCAAGCCTTCTTTATTCCGGTATAATGCAACCGACTACAAAGACATTTACGAAATCGAACAACCAGCCGGTCATATTTAATCAAGATGGCCTTGCCTTGATTTATTCGACAGATTTGGGGTGACGCATTGGCGTCAAGATTTCAATTGCCATCCACCGTCCTAGTTGGAAGCAAGTTGTCTTACGCCGGCATTTAACCCTAAAATCAGCGCGTGCTCGAAAAGCTCACTCAACATCTCGTCGCCGCGCAACTGCTGGACGACGAACAAGTCCGGCAGGCCGTTGACCGGCTCACCGATGAAAACATTCTGGCAAACCTCAAGGCCGACTTCCTGACCGCGTTCGCGCTAAAAGGCGAGACCCCCGCAGAAATCGCCACGTTCGCCCGCGCTTTGCGCGAGAAATCCATCACGCCACCGATTGATGCCGAGACCCGTTCACGCGAAATCCTCGATGTCGTCGGCACCGGCGGCGACCGTCTCGGCACGATCAACATCTCCACCACGACCGCCATCCTCTGCGCCGCCGCCGGCGTGACCGTCGCCAAACACGGCAATCGCGCCGTGACCTCGCAAGCCGGCAGTGCCGATGTGCTCGAAGCGCTCGGCATCAAAATCAATTTGTCCCCCGAAGAAGCCGCGCGGTCGTTGCGCGAACACCACTTCGCCTTTTTCTTCGCGCCCAATTATCACCCTGCTTTCAAGCACATCTCGCCCGCACGCAAGCTGTGTGCCGAGCGCGGCCAGCGGACGATCTTCAACCTGCTCGGACCGCTGCTGAATCCCGCGCGCCCCTCGGCAATGCTCATGGGTGTGCCGCGTCCCGAATTTTGCGAACCGCTCGCGCACGTCCTGCAATCGCTCGGCGTCCGCCGCGCCATGGTCGTCTGCGGGAAAGTTTCCGCCGCCGGATTTTTGGACGAGCTGTCCACGCTGGGCGAGAATACGATCGCGGAATTTTATCAGGAACTCGGCTTCACCGCCTCCACCTCGTTGCTGGACCAATTTCCGTTGCAGCCCGCGACGCTCAACGATCTGCTCGGCGGCGACAAACATGCGAACGCGAAAATCGTCCGCGATATTTTATCCGGCCGGGAACGCGGCCCGAAGCGCGATGCCGTTTTGCTTAACGCCGCCGCCGCGCTGTTTGTCGCGGGAAAGACAAAGTCACTGGCCGAAGGCTGGGATCTGGCGGGCGGGACGATTGACGGCGGGCGCGCGGATGCGAAACTGGCGGAGCTCTCAAGCACCTGAACAGGAAGAAACAGTGAGAACAGAGGCAAGCTCCCTAAAAAATCTCCGTTTGCTCCGTTTACTCCTGTAAAAACGTCAGCGTGGCCGGTTTCTTTCGGCTTCCGCGGCGGCTTCCGCTTCCGCCTCTTCCGCGGCATAGTGAAGACCCAGATTGTGCTGGGCGTTTTTGTCGCCCTGCCGCGCGGCACGGATGAACCACTTCACCGCTTCCGCCTTGTTCAGCTGGACGCCGCGCCCGTTTTGGTAACACAGGCCGAGATTGCACTGGGCGGGCGCGCATTCCTGCTGCGCGGCGGCATAATACCATTCTACCGCCGCCTTGAAATCCTGCGGGACGACCTGTCCCATTTCGTAAAAGACCCCGAGGTTGAATTGCGCCGCCGGATAGTTGCGCTCCGCCGCCTCGCGATACCATTTGATCGCCTCGGCATAATTTTGCGGGACGCCCTGGCCGGTTTCGTAAAGCATGCCGAGATTGAACTGGGCCGCCGGGTCGCCCTGTTCCGCGGCTTCGCGCAGCCAGCGCGCCGCTTCGGTGTATTCCTGCGGCACCCCCGCGCCGGTCATGTAACAAACGCCGAGATAACATTGCGCCACGGGATCGTTCTGCTCCGCCGAGCGACGGAACCATTTCACCGCCTCGGTGTAATTCTGCTCCACGCCCTGGCCGTTTTGATAACAGACGCCGAGATAGCACTGCGCCTGTGCATCGCCCATCTGCGCGGCCGTCCGCATCAACTCAAACGTGTCCCAGGATTTACGGAGGTTGGACATTTTTTACAGGCAAAGAGAATTATCGTTTCGCCCCACGAAGACAAGCCGCGAATTCCGCTTCCGATTCGCGCCAAGGCCTGCTACAAAACCCGCATGGCAACTCCACTAAAGATCGGTTTTCTCGGCGCGGGCAAGATGGCCACCGCCCTGGCCAAGGGTTTTGTCCGCGCGGAAATCGCCTTCCCCAAAGAGATCTGCGCGGCCGACCCGTATGAAGCTGCGCGGAAACATTTTGCCGACGAACTCGGCACCCTGGCGGTCACCTCCAATCTGGAAGTCGCCGAAGCCGCCGCCGTTTTGATTCTCGCCACCAAGCCGGACCAGGTCGCGAGCGCGCTTGCGGAAATTTCCGGCGCCTTCACCGGCAATCATCTGCTTATCTCCATCGCCGCCGGCGTGACGCTCGCCAAACTCGAGGCGGCGCTGCCGGCCGGCGCGCGCGTCATCCGCGTCATGCCCAACACGCCCGCGCTCGTGGGTGCCGGGGCAGCTGCGTTTGCAATCGGAAAATCCGCCACGGCGGCCGATGGCGAGCTGGCCAAAAAACTGTTGTCCGCCGTCGGCATCGCGTTTCAAGTGAAAGAAAGTTTGCTGGATGCGGTGACCGGTTTGAGCGGCAGCGGCCCGGCTTACGTTTATCAATTCATCGAGGCTTTAAGCGACGGCGGCGTGGCTGCCGGCCTACCGCGCGACATCGCGACGAAGCTCGCCGCGCAAACCGTTCTGGGCGGCGCGAAAATGGTTTTGGAAACCGGCCAGCATCCCGGCACGCTCAAGGATCAAGTCACGAGTCCCGGCGGCACGACAATTGAAGGTCTGCACGCCTTGGAAAAGGGCATGCTGCGCGCCACCGTGATCAGCGCCGTCCGCGCCGCGACGGAGAAATCGAAAAAACTGGGGCAAGGTTAATATGAAGTCCTCGACAAAAACCGGCCTCAAAATTTTTGCGTTTTTTACTTTTATTTGCGGCGTGCTTTTTTTCTGCGTCTTCATTTTGCCAATCATTGCGACGTTTCATAGTTGGAACAAACAAATGGCCGCGGGGCGAAAATACATGGATTCATTAACTGAAAAAGATTTTTTAGTTTGGGCTGAAAGAACTCAAAAGTATCTTTCAGAATTTGACCCCAAGGCCGACTCGATTGGCTCAAAACCTGTTCCGGTTGATTTGCAAAAGCTCAAAATCTTGAGAATAGACGAATGCTCAAATTTTGTGGGTTATGTGTGGATGGGTGGAATGGATCATACGGAACTCTATGTTGAGCGGATCGCAGATGGGAGCTTTCAATTCACGGCGAACTACAACGACGAAAGCAACAAAGTGATTTGGCCAAAGACACCAAACAACATCAACTCACAAACTAATCTCCCTTTTGAATTGCTAAAGTAATTCCCGCACATCCACCGCTTCCATCCCCGCCGCACGAATCGCGGTCATGCCCAAATCCGTGTCTTCGTAACCACGACAAGCTTTCGGGTCAACGCTGATGCGCCGCGCGGCCTCGACAAAAATATCCGGCGCGGGTTTTTGGTGCTGCACCATTTCGCTCGTCACCACCGCTCCGAACAGCTGTCGGATTTTCAAATGCTCCAGCACTTGCACGATGATCGGCTGCGTGCCGCCGGACGCGACCGCCATCGGAATTTTTCCATAGTTCGCCTTCGCAATTTCCACGACGGCGTGGATGGGCTCGACTTCGGACATCAGCGGCAGATACGCGTTTTCCTTTTCGTGCGCGGCCTGGATGTGGTCGAACGTCACGCCCTGCTCCTTGGCGAGCATCTTCAAGATGTCACGCGAAGGCACGCCGCCGAGCGCATAGAAGCGGTCCTCTGGAAAATGCAGTTTGTATTTTTTGGCAATCACCTGCCACGCGCGCCAGTGCAACGGCATGGTGTCGGCCAGCGTGCCGTCACAGTCAAAAACGAGTCCCTTGATGTGTGCCGGTAAATTCATAATTTGAGTGCGGCTAGTTTTTCCTCCAGGTCATGCGTCATCAGCGGCTCGATGAGCGGGTCGAGGTCGCCGTCAATGAAGTTGGACAGATTGTAGAGCGTGATTTCGATGCGGTGATCGGTGACGCGGTTCTGCGGAAAATTGTAGGTGCGGATTTTTTCGCTGCGTTCGCCGGTGCCGACCTGGTCTTTGCGGTGCGCGGCGTATTTGGCGTTTTCCTCGGCAATCTTCCGTTCGAGCAAGCGGGAGCGCAGCACGGTCATCGCCTGGATCCGGTTTTTCTGCTGCGACCGCTGGTCGGCGCAACGGACGATCATGCCGGTCGGCTTGTGGATGATCTGCACGGCGGAATCGGTGGTGTTCACGCCCTGCCCGCCTTTGCCAGAGGCGCGACAGACGTTGATCTCGACTTCGTCCGGTTTGATTTCCACATCCACTTCTTCGGCTTCCGGCAGCACGGCAACGGTTGCGGTGCTGGTGTGGATGCGTCCCTGCGCCTCGGTCGCCGGCACGCGCTGGACACGATGCACGCCGCTCTCGTATTTGAGCCGCTTGTAAACATCCGTGCCGGTCACTTCAAAAATGATTTCCTTGAAGCCGCCCAGGTCGGACGGGTTGGAATCCAGCGGCTCGATTTTCCATTTGCGCGTCTCGGCGTAGCGAAAAAACATCCGGTAAAGGTCGGCGGCGAACAAAGCGGATTCGGAGCCGCCGGCGCCGGCGCGGATTTCAATGATCGTATTGCGCGAATCGGTCGGGTTCGGCGGCACGAGCCCGAACTGGATCTGTTGCGCGAATTTTTTTTCCCCGGCTTCGAGCCGCGCCACCTCTTCGCGCGCGAGCTGTGCGAGTTCCGAGTCGGGCAGTTCGCTCTGGAGCAACGCGCGGTTTTCGGCCAGTTGCTCCTGGGTTTTGAAGAAATGATCACCACACGCAACGAGATCTTTGAGCCGGGCGTATTCCTTGGACATTTCCTGCGCGCGCTGCGGGTTATCGAAGGTCGCAGGGTCGCTCAGCGCCGCTTCGATCTCGGTGAAGCGGCGGCGGAATTTTTCAATGTGTGGTTTTAAGTCCATGGCTCCCTCAACCGCGGCTTGGGCGCGGGTTCATAAAAAAGAAACCGCCCGCGATCCCATGACGGGATTGCGGGCGGGATGAAAGCGGGCAGCTAAACTTTTTTCTTCTTCGGCGCGGCGGCGGCGGCCTGTGCGGCCTGCGTCTTGACGAGTCGTTGCTGGAATTTATCCACGCGGCCGGCGGTATCCACGAATTTCTGCGTGCCGGTGTAGAACGGGTGGCAGGCATTGCAGATGCCGATGATGATGGTGGAGCGGGTGGAGCGGGTCTTGATCACGTTGCCGCAGGCGCAACGGATTTCCGCGTCATTGTATTTCGGATGTATGTCCGTCTTCATAATAAAAAGGGCACAAAAACTATCACGGATATTCCGGATGACAAGAAGGAATTTTGCCCACCATCCATCCGTCTGCGTGCTTCCGAGTTCGAATCCTGACAGAATATCCTAAAATCCGCAGCAGGGATGAACCACGAAACACACGAAAAAAAGATAAAATGCCTGTTTTGTGTCCATTCTCACATTCACCCTCCAGGTGAAATAGCGAGGTTCGGCAATGCCTTGTCTCTTTTGTGTGTTTCGTGGTTTCAACTGCTGTTTCCAGGATTATAGTCGCTCCGGCGATTTTCTCTTTGCTCCAACGCCGTTAAAAATCTAGGATATGTCCGGTTTGTCCGATGGTGTAATGGTAACACAGAGCCCTTTGAAGGCTTTATTCATGGTTCGAATCCATGTCGGACAACCATCATTCCTCCAGTTCCGTTCCGCAGACAGCACCCGAATCCAGTTCCTTCTCCAAATTGTTTTGCTTTCCGACCCTGGCGGAACGTTTCAGCCAAACCATGAGGATGCTGATGTCCGCGGGCGAGACTCCGGAAATTCGCGCGGCTTGACCAATGGTTTCAGGACGGATCTTGGTGAATTTTTGCCGGGCTTCGAGCCGCAGACTGGGAACGGTTGAAAAATCGAAGGTCGAAGGAATTCCCTTGTCCTCCATTTTTTTGAACTTGCTAACTTCCATCTCCTGCCGATCAATGTATCCCGCGTATTTAACTGTAATCTCCACCTGTTGAACCACTTCCTCAGACAAAGACTCATCCCGAAGCGGTAGGTCCTTGTAGGTCATTTCCGGCCTGCTCAATATTTTGACTAGCTTATCAGTTACATATGTCGTTTTTGACAAGCGTGATACTTCATTTTCAATCGCTTTTTTCCTTTCCTTAAACTTGTTGTGGTTTCGTTCGGGGAGCAATCCCGTCTCAAATCCGATGTCGGAAAGCCGCATATCGGCATTGTCCTGTCGTAGTAAAAGCCGATACTCCGCCCTTGACGTAAACATCCGATAGGGTTCAGTCGTTCCTTTGGTAACCAAATCATCAATCAAGACCCCGATATAGGCTTGGTCACGTCGGAGCACAATTGGTGAAAGATTTTTAACTCGGCGAGCGGCATTAATGCCGGCCATCAGACCCTGGGCTCCCGCCTCCTCGTAACCAGACGTCCCGTTTATTTGTCCGGCTAGAAAAAGGTTTTTGCACACCTTCGTTTCAAGTGACGGCAGCAGCTGGGTCGGATGCGAAAAATCATATTCTACAGCATAGGCCGGCCGCAGGATTTCAGCGTTCTCGCATCCGATGATGGTCCGAACCAAATCGACCTGCACCTCAAACGGAAGGCAGGTTGAAAACCCATTGACATAGATCTCATCCGTTTCAATCCCCTCAGGTTCAAGAAAGATTTGATGCCTTTCCTTTTCGGCGAATTTGACAATTTTATCTTCGATTGAAGGGCAATAACGCGGGCCGATTCCCTCGATCACGCCGGAATACATCGGCGATTTGTGCAAATTTGCGCGAATCAAACTGGCGGTGGCTTCGGTTGTGAATGTAATAAAGCATGGCAACTGGCGCTTCATTTTATCCAACACCGACCCTGGAGGATATTCACCGCCCGATCCGCCACCAGCAAATCTACCTCGCTCTTGTTCCACGTGGAACAAATCGTCCTTCCAGTAGGTGAAATATGGAACAGGGTTGTCGCCGTATTGCGGCTCTGTCTTGGAAAAGTCAATGGATCGACGAAGCAGCCTCGGCGGAGTTCCGGTTTTAAGTCTGGCGAGTTCCAGACCGACTTCTTTCAGTGATCCAGAAAGGTCCATGGCTGAAGAATCTCCCGCGCGCCCTCCGGCCTGTTGATTTGATCCAATATGCATCAAGCCTCGCAAAAAGGTTCCGGTTGTGATGACTACCGTCTGACCGTGATATTGGACCTCTTGGTTTGTCTCCACTCCATAAGCCTCGCCATCCTTGTGCAATATCTTGGAGGATTGACCCTGCTTAACATCAAGGTTCGGCTCGGATTCACAAATCCACTTAAGGCGGTATTGATAGGCTTTCTTATCGCACTGCGCGCGCGGCGACCATACCGCCGGACCTTTTTTCCGGTTCAGCATTCTAAACTGCAAGCCTGTCAGATCTGTCGCCTTTCCCATTTCCCCGCCAAGTGCGTCAATTTCCCGAACCAGATGTCCTTTCCCAAGTCCACCAATGGCCGGGTTGCATGACATCTGTCCAATCGAATCCGCATTCATGGTAAGGAGCAGGGTCTGGCATCCCATCCGCGCTGACGCTAGCGCAGCCTCAACTCCAGCGTGACCTGCACCGATCACTATAACTTCGTATTTTTTGGGGTATATAAACATGAATGTTCGTCTTTGTATTTTGCTTGGTCGTAGCGTGCCAGAATGATAATTTTAAACGCTTTTCTATCGAAAAGCTTCAGTTTTCAGATTGTTTTGTGATGAGATATCGTTACCCGACAAATATTTATTCGCTTTGGCCACAATCTTTTCTCTTGTTTTGGCCATAAGGCCGAAAATCCAGCAACTGCGTTTATTCTCTTCTGGCCAACTTGCCATGGGCACGTTCGCGATGGTCTGGGTTCTTTATCAATCCCGCCGGACCATCGCGGCTTTTTTTGCCCAGCAGCCGAAAGAGGGATTATAGCAGCAGAACCCAATCCGGGCACGTTGAAATTGTCGGTTTTGAAAAGCGATTTAATTCTGCACGGCCAAAAATTGGAACATGATATTCACGAAATTTTTTCCTTCGTGGCAAAAATGTCCCGGTGAAATTTTTTTTATATTGGAAGCGTGATAATGATGCACGTGCCTCGCCCCATTTTGGATTTGATGCGTAGGGTGCCTCGGTGGGTATCGATGATTCGACCCACTATGGCCAGGCCAAGGCCGGTTCCTTTTGCTTTGGTCGTGCTCAACACTGCGGTGAAAGCACGCTTTTGCATTTCCTCGGTCATGCCTTTGCCGGAATCCTTAAACTCAACAGCAATATGAGTCGGGTGAGGACTGGTTTTTGGCTCGCGAATCTCTCGTGAACTGATGGTGAGGGTTCCTCCATCCGGCATCGCTTCAGCCGCATTGAGCATCAGATTCAAAAAGGCTTGTTCCAACTGTGGCGCATCGCCCATCACCAGCGTCAAATCCGACTGTAACTCCCTTACCAAGCGGACATTCTGATTCGCTAGTTTGTGGCGGACGAGGAGCCCCAGTTCGTCCACCAACTCATTCAAGTTTACCGGGGCAAGTTTGGGTTCGGTGGTGCGCGCAAAATCCAGAACCTGCTCAACAATCTTGTTCATGTGCTCAATCTTGGCGTCAATGATTCGCACATCCTTCGCGCGCGGATCACTGGGGGGAAATTTCAAATCCAGCGAGTGATATAGCAACTTCATCACTGTAAGTGGGTTGCGTATTTCATGGGCCACCTCGGCAGCCAGCAGCCCCAGTGCGGATAACTTTTCGTTCTGACGCAACTGTTCCTCCACGTCTACAATCCGTTCGTAGAGCCTCGCCTTCTCAATCGCGATGGCGGACAACTCCGCCAACGCGCTCAAGATGCGGATTTCTTCATTGGAAAAATTATACAGCCGGCTCGTGTAAACATTGAGTGTTCCGATGGGCTGTCCGGCAAATAACAGCGGCACGCTCAACAATGAAACCAAGCCTTCCTGCCGCGCGACATCGACATTTTGGTAACGGCTCGACGCTTGCACGTTGGCGACTTGCATGGGTTTTTTCCGTCGCGTGACCACGCCGAGCAGGCTTTCTTCGACATTCAGCCTTGGCTTTTTGATATAGGCTTCACCCGCACCATAGCTCGCGCGCAGGTCAAGCCACTCCCGGCTTTCATCCAGCATCATCAACGAACACATCCTGGCATGCATCAGCACACACGTTTCGCGGGTGATAACGCGTAAGGCTTCATCCAGGCTCAACGTGGAATTGATTGTGCGGCTGACATTCGCAAGCGACTCGAACAGATGGACTTTTAGGCGAAGCTGCTCGTAGATCCAGGTTTTTTGGATTGCCCTCGATGCCTGCACTGCGAGTTGTTCCAGCAAATCCTGATCGTCGGCGCTGAACGCATCGGCCCGGTCTGAATCCACATTCAACACCCCGCGGGTTTCTCCGTTCACTTCCAGCGGCACGGCCAGCTCCGACCTCACGCCGCGACGGGCTGCGACGTAACGTGGATCATGCGTCACATCACCGACCCGCAGCGGTTTTCCATGGCGCGCGACCCAGCCTGTGACTCCCTCGCCAACTCGTAATTTCAATTTAGTGGCCGCGCTCGGTAAATTTTGTGAAGCGGAAATCTCCAGCAGTTCCGAGGTGGGGTTCAGCAGGACCACAGAACCGGAGGAGGCGTTCATCAGGCGGACCGCCTCGCTCACAATCAGCTGCAACGCTTCCTGCGCCTCGACCGTCGAGTGGATGACGTTGCTCACTTGATAGAGCAACTGCAACCGGTCATACCGGATCGTCAGTTTGGAAAGTTCCTCCTTCATTTTCTATTGAACAATTCTAACGGGAGAAGTTGTAGCGCAAAAGTGAAAATCCAAAACTAAAATCTCACCGGACGCGCGTCATCAGCGCCAGGCCCGTCACGCCAAAAATCAGGTTTGGCAGCCACGCCGCCAGCCACGGGGCCAGATGGCCGCCGGATCCGAACGCGATGCTGATCTGCTGAATCACAAAATAGGCAAAGCAGATGAAGATGCTGCCCGCCACGCCGATGAAAATATTCCGGCGGCCTGATGGCGCGCCAAACGGAATCGCCATCAGCACCACGACCAGGCAAGTCCAGGGCGTGGCGAGCCGCCCATAATATTTTGTGAACAGCCAGCTCGAATCCGCGTGCGAAAGTTTTGGATGCAACTTCAGGTAGGCCGAAATATCGGACAGGGGAATGTCCGCGTTCCGGGCGCGGCGCAGGTTCTGGTAGCTGCTGATCTTGATTTCGCTCTGGATTTGCCGGGGGGTTTCATCAAACTCCGGCACCGCCAGCAGATTGGTCTGGAAGGACGGAACCAGTTGCGCGCCGGCATCGGCCTGCGAGTATTCTGCGACGTTGAAAAACGTCCAGCCGCCGTTGGTGCGGATGGCGCGGTCGGCATACATGCGGTGGATGGAACCGTCCGGCATCGCCGAATTCACCTGCAACCGCAACATTTCCGGCGGCTGTACGTGATATTCGCTGATGAACCAGGAGCGATGCGCGCGCGCGTTGCTGAAGCCGAAATTATAAAATTCATTCTTCGCCTCCACATCGCCAGGCTTGTGCACATACCGGCTTTTGATGTGTTCGGCCCAATCGGAGCTGCCCGGCACGACGTATTCATTCAGGGCAAACGACCCCGCGCTCGCCAGCATTCCCGTGACAAAATACGGCAGACAAATCCGCCACAAGCTCAACCCCGCCGCGCGCATGGCGGTCAGTTCGTGGTGGCGCGAATGGTTCGTGAGCGTGTAGAGCAGCGCCAACAGCAGCGTCACCGGCAACACCAGCACCAGAAATCCCGGCATGATCGCCACGCTGTATTCGATCACATCAAGCAGGCGCAGCTTGCGTTCCTGCAATTCCGAAAGCTCGCCGAACAGGCTGAAACACGTGCCTAAAACCAGCAGCCCGCCGAGGCAATAGGCCAGCGGCGTGAACAGTTCGCGGAATAAGTATCGGTCGAGCAACCGCATGGTCAGGGAGATTAGACTGTGCGCGTCGCGGGTATCAAGCCTCGTCGCATTGCGAAGTTTGACGCCGGCCGCGCTTGCTTATTCAGTCATTTCATGAAATTGCCCGGGGGCTGGCAGGGCTCGAACCCATGACCAGTGCCTTTGAATCCGGAAAAATCTTGCACATCAGCGCTGGTTATTTAGGATATCCGTCTGCGTGGGTTGGTAGCTCAGTCGGTAGAGCAGTGCCCTTTTAAGGCATTGGTCGTGGGTTCGAGTCCCACCCAACCCACCATTTCACTCTCGAACGGTCTGTTGTCTTTTCTGGTCTTCACTTTCTCCAACCGATGTTTTCCGGTTTGTGTTTTTTTTTCGTCGGGGTAAAGTAGCGCCATCAAAGCGGGCACTTGCATCAAGTTTTGGGGCGTGCGCGGTTCCATCGCCACGCCGGGAACCAGCACCGTGCGCTACGGCGGCAACACCTCCTGTATCGAAGTCCGCAATGGCGATGAGATCATCATCCTCGATGCCGGCACCGGCTTGCGTTCGCTCGGTCAATCGTTGCTGAACGAATTCAAAAAGAAGCCGCTGAATCTGACCCTGCTCCTGACCCATACGCACTGGGATCACATCCAGGGCCTGCCGTTCTTCGGGCCGATTTACAATCCGCGCTGCCGGCTGCGGATCATGGGCTGTGAAGGGGCGCGCAACGGCCTCGTCGCCGCGCTGACCGGCCAGATGGAAAGCACCTACTTTCCCGTGCCGTTCGACACGCTGCCCAGCAACATTGACATCGAAGAACTCAAGGACTTCAATTTCACCATCGGCGACGTGCTGGTACGGGCGCAACGCGCCAACCATCCCGGCGTCTGTGTCGGCTACCGGTTGTTTTCGCCGGACGGATTGATTTGCTTTTTCCCCGACACCGAGCCGCGACCCGGCGGCGTGGACCTGGACATGATTGATTTTGTGCGCGATGCCGACGTGCTGATCCTCGATTCGCAATATGACAGGGCGGAATACAAAACCCACACCGGCTGGGGTCACGGCTGCGTGGACGATTCCGTGAAGCTCGCGCTGGATGCCGGCGTCAAACATCTCTTTCTCTTCCACCACGACCCCGACCATGACGACAAGCGGATGGACGAACTGGTGAAGCACGCGCGCAAAATTGTAGCCAAACGGAAGGGGAAACTCAAAGTGGACGCCGCACGCGAAGGCATGACGATTCAGTTGCCGGCGGCAAAATTGCGCTGAATTCATTTTTCGTAGCGGTGTGTCGGCAGACCGCCGCTATCTGCTGGAAATTAAAATGCGGCTCTCTGCCGAGCAGCCCTACAACGCAGAAATGAAGATTGCCTTGGCGGGCGGTTGGCGGGCCAGATTTTTAAATCAAAAATTGGTGCTGGTCAGAAACTTAATTGCTAAACACACTCGACCCCATGAAACAGGATAGGCTGTTCTTGGCGAAGGATAGGCTGCAAAGTCGGCTGGCCATTATCTGTTAGGCGCATCATCTCGTCATGAATTCAAGCGTGATACACGAGGAGGTTATTAAATCCTTTCTTCAAGATTTCCAACGCGAGTTACGCGGCGTTCGCGGCTTGTTTGGACGACTTTTATTCCCGCGCGCACCGACAGAAGGATACGTAGAACAGTTCTCCACAATTGACGCGCGCGGACGGATGGCAGGAGAGGTAGTGCGGCGCTGGCACGTTACGGCTTCAGACGTCGATGAACTCCCTCCATCTTTCCCCATTCCTTAAAAAGTCCGTCGTTCGCGGCGGTTTTATCCGTTTGCATCGTTCTCATTTTGTTTGCCCGACGACTCAGGCGTTGGCGTCGTCAGCACATGCTTAGGGCCGCTCTGGGGGCATGGAAGACGCTTTTCAATTGTTACGAAAGAGAGCGGTTGGAAGATTGTGTGGAATGGAGGTTCGAAATCGTGAAGCGTGCGCCTAATATAATGTTGCTGCACGCCTACTGCGGCGCGTTTTCAATTGCACTCTTTCTTCCAGCCACGACCACGACGACCGGCGGATGGATGAATTGGTTAAGCACGCGCGCGCAAGCTGGTGGCCAAACGGAAGGGGAAATTCAAAGTGGCCGCCGCGCGCGAAGGGATGACTATTCCATTGCCAGTGGGAAAATTGCGCTGATTTCTTGCCGGGGAATTTTCCCGGATTTAAACTTTTTTCGGAACGATTAACTTAACCGAGGGAAAATAAGTCTTAATCCGGTCGGGATCCCGCGTTACCAGTTTCATTCCCTCCGCTTCCGCATGCGCGCCGATGAAAAAATCCGGCTGTGGTATTTTGGGAAGGTTTGTCTGCGATTTATCCCTGCGCGTGAGATATCGCACGTAGGCCCTGGCTGCCGGTGCGGCGGCGGAAACAGGCAATGGTAGCAGCTCCAGGCCCCAGCCGCGCAACAGTTCGGCGACTGCTTCGGGCTTTTCAACACTCACGCTCACTTCAGCCAGCGCAACAACATTGACGGCCGCACCATCGGTGGAGCCAAACCCTTTGATCTGCGCTTTGGCCCAATCATGCCAGGGCGAATCTTTATCGCGGGCGTCAATGAGGACCGACGAATCAAACAGGGTCATGGTTCGCGGGTGAGTTTGCGCGATTCATCGTAACTGACGTTGAACTTAATCGGACTGTCCTCAATCGCGCGACCGATCTCCGCCGCCGTCATCCGTTTTTTGGGTTTGGGCGGCTCGATCCGGCGCAGCACGATCAAATCGCGCGTCAGCGTTTCCGGGTGATAGACATCGCGCGGATGGGCGGCCGGGATGCGGATCCGTTTTTTATCATCGGCAATGAGCATGGTGGGAATTTCCCACAATCGTGGCGCGGCGGCAATTTTTTTTTCCAGTTCTCTGCCGGTAAGCCGCGCAGAAACCCAAGGTGGACGCCGCGCGTGAAGGCATGCTGATTCCATTGCCAGTGGAAACCGCTGCTTTTCAATTCACAATCTTCCAGTTCCTTATTTCTGCGGGCTTGTGAACAAATTGGTTCTGATCAGCCAACTGGCGGAAGCTAGGCGATTCACGGAATAAAGTGTTTGGCTTGCCGTTTTGCCTTGGGTAAGGGAGGGAGAACAAAGCCAGCCAACACAATCAAGCCGATGGCAGCTACCAGCATTCTGCGTTGTGTGTGTTTCATTCCGGTCTTAACTCAACCGCATCGGCATGACGACATAGAGGAACGGCCCGTTGATCTTCAGCACGCCGGGGCTTAATTCGTCAATGAGTTCAAAAAACACCTCGTCTTCGCTCAGGGCATTCAGCGCGTCAATCAGGTAGCGCGGATTGAAGGCGATGGCCATCTCCTTGCCCTTGTAATTCACCGCCATGGTTTCACGTGCCTCGCCGACTTCCGGTGAGTTCGCCGTGATGGCCAGCGTGTTCTTGCCGAACGCGAGTTTCACCGAGTTGGCCTTCTCGCTGGTCATGATCTCCGCACGGCGCAGGGCCTGCACTAATTCTTCACGGTTGAGCGGCACGCGTTCCTTGGCTTCGCCGGGGATGACCTGCCGGTAATTCGGATAATTGCCCTCGATCAGCTTGGAAATGACCAGGACGGAAAAACCTTTGTCGTCTTTGAGCGCGAAGGAGGCCTGGTTTTCTCCGAATTTGATCTCCACGTCACCTTTATCCTGCAACAAGCGGTTCAATTCCGTCACAGCCTTCGCGGGGACGATGAATTCGCCGGCGCTTTTCTCGGAGATGTCCACTTCCTCGTCCACGAGCGCCAGGCGGCGTCCGTCCGTGGCCACCATGGTCATCTTGTGATCCTTGAGGCTGATGAAAATGCCGTTGAGCACGTAGCGCGATTCGTCGGTGGAGACGGCAAAGGACGTTTTCTTCATCATCGCCTTCACGGTTTCCTGCGAGAGGGAGACTTTCTTGTCATCCTTGAACTTCGGCAACGGCGGGAATTCATCCGCATTCAGCCCGTGGATCTTGAAGAACGACGAACCGCAGCGGATGGTGCAGATGTTCTTTTCGTCCACTTCGATGTCAATCTCGGTGCCGCCGAGTTCGCGAACGATGCCAAAGAGTTTCTTCACGGGAATCGTGGTGGCCCCGGGCTTGATCACCTTGGCCTCCACCTTGCACGAGACGGAAACATCCAGGTCGGTGGCGGTGAACTCCACGTGGCCGTCCTCAGCGCGCACCAGGACGTTGGAAAGGATCGGCAGGGTGGTGCGCGAGCCGACGACATTTTGCACAGCCTGGAGGCCGATGAGAATCTGGTCTTTGGCGATGGTGAGGTTCATGCTCGGATATTATTAAAGTCTTTTTTAAAGATAACTCTTATTATTAAGGGCTGTGAATAAGGCAAACAACTCCGGCTGTCAAGTTGCCGCAACCGATTCGGGAGGAATGAAACTGCGAATTGAATTCGGAAGCCAGCCAAAAAGTCGGCTAGTTATCCACTTGTTCACAAAGCCAACAGTTCATTCACAGTCCGTCCCATGGTTATTTGCCTAGTTGTGCGCGACGGATGATCTCCGGCAACGCGTCGCAAACGAAATCAATTTCTTCCAAAGTGGAATCGCGGCCTAACGAAAATCTGACGAGCGAATTCGCCGCCGCCTTTCGGCCAATTGCGAGAATCACGTGCGAAGGCTCCAGCGAACCGGCGGAACAGGCGGAACCGCTCGACGCACAAATGCCTTCCAGATCCAATCCCGCCATCAAACCAATGCTGTCCGCGCCGCGCACCACAAAGGAAACCGTGTTGGCCAGGGAAAGCTCGCGCGGACTGACCAGCTCGCTGCCGTCAATCTTCTCAATGGCCGCAATGAGCTTGGCAGCAAGCATTGAAAGTTTTGCCCGTTCAAAAACCGGGGGAATCACAAATTTTTCCAGCGCGGCGACCAGACCGATGACGGCCGGAAGATTCTCCGTGCCGGCGCGACGCTCATTCTCATGTCCGCCACCAAACAAAATCGGATCCGGATGCAGGGGCGACTTGATATAAAGCAAACCCGCGCCTTTCGGCCCGTGAAATTTGTGCGCGCAGACCGAAACGAGATCGGCATTGAACTGCCTGATGTTGGCGAAGGGTTCTTTACCGAACCATTGAGCCGCGTCCGTGTGAAAAATGATACCGCGTTCATGGCAGATCGCGCCCAGGTCCGCGACCGGCTGGATTGTGCCGATTTCATTGTTTACCGCCATGATGGAAACCAACACCGTGTCCGCGCGGATCGCCTTCTTCAAATCATCCGCCGCAACGCGGCCGGCGGAATCCACCGGCAACCGAGTGACGGAGAAACCTTCATGCTTTTCCAGATAATCGAAGCAATGCAACACCGCATGATGCTCCACCGCAGAGGTGATAAGATGTTTCCCCTTAGGCTTGAGCAAACGGGCCGCGCCAAAAATCGCGAGATTGTTCGATTCTGTGCCGCCGCTTGTGAAGATGATCTCGCTCGGCTTCGCGCCTAGAAATTTCGCCGCACGATCCCGGGCATCGTCGAGCAGCGCCCGCGCCTTGCGTCCAACGTGATGCACGGACGAGGGATTGCCCCAGACTTCGCCGAAGAACGGCAGCATCGCGTCGCGCACCGCCGGATCCAGCGGCGTTGTGGCGTTGTAATCGAAATAAACCGTGCGCGGCATTGGCCTCAAAGTAGAAGAAGCAGAGAGGAGTCACAAAACAAAACCACCGGCGGCTCCTTTAAAAGACGCAAAGAAGTTCGCTGTCAGCAATTCGGCGTTGCCTAAAATACGAAGTCGGAGTATCGGTTTATGGTGATTTCCCGCAGTTTGTTTCAAACCAGTTGTAAGTGGACGGTCATCGGACTTCTGATGTTCCAATCGGCAGCCATTGTCGAAGCGAAAAGCATCCGGCTGCGCAACGAACTTATCCAAACCGATTCCCCCGGCAATCGTGCCGCGATGGCCGGACTGATGCACTCCCAGAAAGCGGCGTCCGGCCTGTATCTCATCCAGTTCAACGGTCCGCTGGAACCAGGCCGCCGCGCGGAACTGCGCAAGGCGGGCGTGGAATTGCTTCAATACGTTCCCGAAGATGCTTTCATCGCCAAACTGAACAACGTGTCGCCGGCGAGCGTGGGGGCGCTGGGTTTCGTCACCTGGGTCGGGCCCTATCAACCGGAGCATAAGATTAATCCAAGTCTGGCAAAGGCCGCGCAGGCAGCGGCGAAGACCAACGAGACGGTGAGCGTCAACATTTTGCTTTCGCCCTCGGCGAGCGCAGCAGAAATCGCCACGGTGCGTTCACAGCTCAAACAGTTTCATCACGAGAGCCGGTTGCGTCAGGGCATCATTGTGCGGGGTGAATTGTCACCCGGCCAGTTGGACGCGCTGTCGCAATCGAGCGCGGTGTTGTGGATCGAGCGCGCCCCGAAACGCAAATTGGTGGATGAAGCGGCCTCAAAAATCGTGGGCGGCGATGATGGCAATGTGGCCACGCCCACGGTCACGCAGCAGCTCGGATTCGACGGTTCCGGCGTGACGGTCTGTGTGGCGGACACCGGCCTCGACACCGGCGACACCAACACGATGCATCCGGATCTCTTCGGGCGGGTGACGGGATTTCAGCTTTACGGATCAAACATCACGGACGGCTCGGATGGATACGGACACGGCACTCATTGCGCCGGCATCGTGGCGGGCAACGCGGCGACCGGAGAAACCGACCCGGACACCGAAGCCTTCTACGGACTCGGAGTGGCCTCCGGGGCGAAACTGTTTGTTGAACGCATCTTCGACGACGACGCGAACGAGGCCAGCCCGTTTCCCAGCGACGAAACTCTGACGCACGATGCGGTTCGTAACGGGGCTAAAATCGGATCGAACAGCTGGGGCAACGATGTGCAGGGGGATTACGATCTGGATTGCGCACAGTTCGACGAACTGGTGCGCGATGCGGACGCCGGCACGGCGGGTTATCAACCCTACATTTTGGAATTCTCCGCCGGCAATTCGGGGCCCGGTTCGCAAACCATCGGCAGTCCGGCCTGCGCCAAAAATGTGATCGCCACCGGCGCGTCGGAAAATGTGCCGGGAACGCTGGCGCAGACTTACGGACTTTATGCCGAAGGACTAGACACGATGTGTGATTTCTCCAGCCGCGGGCCGTGCGCGGATGGGCGCATCAAGCCGGATCTCGTCGCACCCGGAAGCTGGATCGCCTCCGCTGCGTCTTCCGCCGCATTTGACCTTGCGGGAACTTCATGGACGGTGATTGATGACTATTATGTTTACATGGGTGGCACGAGCATGTCCGGTCCGCACGCGGCGGGGGCGGCGGCGGTGTTCGTGCAGTTTTACCAAAGCACCCACACCAATGCGGTACCGTCGCCAGCCCTGGTCAAAGCGGCGTTGATCAATTCGGCGGATGAACTGGACCAGGCGAACGGCGGGCCGGGCCCGGTGCCGAACAACGACGAAGGCTGGGGACGAATTAATCTGGTCAATATCATCACGACCAACTACAACGCCGCGCCCCGCTTCTATCAATACGTGGATCAATCCGTGTTGCTGACGAACAGCCAGGTTTACGCGCAGCACATTTTTGTGGAAGGGGCGGATCAACCGTTGAAGATCACTCTGGCCTACACGGATGTCCCGGGATTTCCGGGCGCATTGCCGGCGCTGGTGAATGATCTGGATCTGGAGGTCGTGGGGCCGGACGGAACATTATATCGTGGCAACCAGTTTGGTGCGGGTGAGTCGGTTCCGAACGCGCCCTCGTCGGACAAGCTCAACAACGTGGAGGGAATTTTAATCGCGCAACCCGCGCCGGGCGATTACCTCGTCCGCGTGCGTGGCAGCAAAGTGGTGCAGGATGCGCTCACGAACACCGCCGCCATTGATCAGGATTTTGCGCTGGTGACGTCCGGCAATCTCACGCGTCCGGGCGTGGGCATCATCCTGCTCGACCGGCCCAGCTACTCTGCGCCGGGCGTCATGCAGATCGTGGTGCTCGATGCCGCGCGCGCCGCGAACAGCAGTGTGAGCGTGGTGGTGACAAATCTCACGGCGCAAAAGTCGGTCACGAAGGTGTTGAACACATCGGGAAATTACGGCGTGTTCACCGGCGCGGTGGCCACGGTTACCGGCACGGCCGGTGCGGGGCAGATCCAGATCGCCAACGGCGACAACTTGGAGGCGGATTACATTGATTCAGGTTCAACCAAGCGGGTCGCCATTGCCGTGGCCGATCTCAATCCACCCGCCATCACGTCCGTCGCCGCTATCACCGATGTGGGCGTGCTGACCATCACCTGGCAGACGCCCGAGCCAGCGACTTCGATTGTTCGCTACGGCACCAACAGCTCCAATTTGAATCTGGGCGTCACCAATCTGACACGGGTGACGAGCCATGTTGTGAAGCTGACGGGACTGATCCCGGGCGCGACATATTATTATTCCGTCAGCTCCGCCGATGCCGCCGGCAACGCCGCGACGAATAACAACGGCGGCTCATTTTACAACTTCACCGGCCTCTCGACCCCGACAGTGCTGCTGGTGGATGCCTACGATACTGCGGCGGAAGCAGCGAATGGCGCAACCGTGATTCCCGACAGCGCCTACACGAATGCGTTGAACGCCGCGGGTGTGAGCTATGCTTTCTGGAAAGTGAACACACGCGGCGGTCCGCAACTCGCCGACCTCAAGCCGTTTCCGGTTGTAATGTGGCGCTTGACGGACGACGTGGTGTATTACGGCGTGGACGAAGACGGCTTTCCCGATCCGAGCGCCACGAACAACACGTTGAACGCGCAGCAACAGCTCATGATTCAAAGTTACTTGAACGGCGGCGGCTCGGTCTTCCTGGCCTCGATGGGAATTTTGACGCAGCTCGGCGACGTGCCGTTCCGCCACGAAGTGTTGCGGGTGGCCAGCTTCAAACAAAATCCTTCGCCGCCATTTCCGTGTTCGGATTGCGATGAAGACGCGGGCGTGTCGGCCGTTTTTGGCGGCGCGGGAACCCTCGCGAACGGGATGTATCAGACGCTGGACTACGCGAATTATCCGAGCTTCGACGACGGCTTCGGGGATTTCTTCGGGCCGGATTTTTCGGACACGTTCACTCCCACGACCGACGCGGCGACGGTCACGTTTTCAGCGGACGCGGGCAACCCGTGTGGCATGAGCTATCCCGCGCCCGGCGTGGACAGCCCCGGACGAGTGGTGTTTCTTTCGTATCCGTTTGATGCGCTGCCGACAAATGGTGCTTCCTCGAATAACGCAGTTGCACTGCTGAAAAATGCCATCGCCTTCCTCGCGCCCGGCGCAGACGGACGCGGCGTGGTGCTGCTGGATAATTCACGCTACACCACGAACGTGTTGGTGACGGTGCAGGTCGGCGACGCGGATTTGACCGGCACGGGCATGACGACGGTGACGTTCGGCGCGAGTTCGCGCACGAACCGCACCACGGTCACGCTCTACGAGACGACGCACGCGGGACTGTTCACCGGCTATCTCAACCTCATCGCTGGCGTCGCTGGCGCGGGACAGTTGCGCGTGCAGAACGGCGACACCATCACCGCCACCTATGCCGACGCGTCGCCCGCGAGCAACGTCGTCGCGACCGCGCTGGTGGACACCGTGCCGCCGGTCATCACGAACGTCGCGGCGGTGACGGATTATTACAACGCGCAGATTACCTGGAAAACTTCCAAGCCCGCCGATTCGGCAGCGCAATTTGACGAAGTTTCGCAACCTCCGGCGAACGTCGTCTATTCCGCCACGCTCGTGACCAATCATTCCGTCATTCTCAACGGCCTGCTGCCGAACCGCGTTTATCATTATGCCGTCATCAGCCGCGACCAGGCCGGCAACACGACAGTGGACGACAAGAGCGGAAATTTTTATACGTTTGCGACGCTCGCCGCGCCGAAGCCGCCGTGGACCAACAATTTGGAAGCAGGCACCAACGGCTGGACCGTGGTCCCCGATACGTCCATTGGAACCGAGACGAATTGGTCTTATGGAACGCCGAATAACGGATTGATCAGTGCAGCGCATTCGCCCGTGAATGCCTGGGGCAGTTTGCTCAAGGGCGACAACGATTTGTTTTTGGTAAGCACATATCTCTACGCACCGATCATTGATCTGTCAGGACTGCAAGACGCAACCCTGACGTTCTGGAGCGTCCATGATTTTAGCCGGACCGACCCGACGTTTGGCGTTCCGATTGAGGATGGCATCATTTACATCAGCACCAACTCCGCCGTGCCGCCGCAAAACCTGCCGATTTACAAAGATTATGAATTTGACTCCACCTCCGGCTGGGAACAGCAGACCGTGAGCTTGACCCCATACATTGGAAAAACAATTCAAGTGGTTTTCTACTACGAGGCCATCGGCACAGGACAACCGCTGTATGGCTGGACGATTGACGACCTCGCCATCAACGGCACTGTCGCCGGTGGCACCATCACCATCACCAAAAATCTTGGCCAGGGCGAATGGATGCTTTCCACCGTCTCGTCGCTCGGCACCACGCCGGTCAAAACGAGCGTCGCGCCCTCCGTCACCTTGAGCAACATGGCTGCTGGAAATTACGTCCTGCAGTTCGGCGATGTTCCGTATTACCTGTCGCCGGATAACCAGACGAATAGCCTCGCAGCCGGGGACACGATCAATTTCACTGGCAACTACACCTTACCCGACGCGAACCACAATGGCATTTCCGACGCGTGGGAGATTGATTATTTCGGCGTCGTCGTGACCAACCGCACGAACAAGACCGACACTGACCACGACGGCATGACGGACGCCGCCGAATTCATCGCCGGCACCAACCCGACCAACGCCGCCTCGCGCTTTTACTTCACCGGCGAAACGATCTTAAGCAACCGGCTGGTGCAGATGCAGTGGACGGTCATCACCAACCGGCTCTATCAGGTGAATGTCTCCAGCAATCTTTCGAGCTGGGCGACGAACACGGGGTGGCTGCAGGCTTCCAACAACCCGGTCATGAGTTACACCATCACCAACGCCGGGGTCGGATCAAAGTTCTTCCGGGTTGAAGTCAAGCCCTGAGGTTGGAGTGCGCTCGTCCCCGGCGCAGCAACCGGGTTAATTCAAGCAGCAGGATATTTTCCAGTGCCCGCATTTCGCACGTTGCTGCGACCGGGGGACGGCCACACTCCGTGAAAGATGCTCGTTACCATAAAATCCGTAGCGAGAAACAAGCGCACCCCTCACCCGGCCTGCGGCCACCCTCTCCCCTCCGAGGGGAGAGGGCCGGGGTGAGTGGTGCCCGCGGATCAGACGGTTATCATCCGGAATTGGCCCTGTCAGGGCACGAACGACACGGAACACAGTTGAGCTTTCACCCCTGCCGTGGAATGATGTCCCCGCAGCATGAGCGTCAAAGTCAAAATTTGCGGCGTCACCAACGTGGCCGATGCCCTGGCCGCCGCCGAGGCCGGCGCGGACATGATCGGACTGAATTTTTATGAAGGCAGTCCGCGGCACGTCTCGCTCGCCACCGCCGTGGAGATCCACCGCGCGCTGCCGCCGTTCGTGCTGCGCGTTGGCGTGTTTGTGAATCCGGAAGAAGAACTGGTCATCCGCGCCCTCGGCGACTGCGGTTTAAGCCTGCTGCAATTTCACGGCGATGAGACATCGGAATTCTGCACGCAGTTCGGCGCGATGAGCGTGAAAGCCTTTCGCATCCAAGACGCCGGATCGTTGACCGCTTTGGAACATTATCAAACCGACGCCTTCCTGCTCGATGCACATTCCAAGAGTGGATTGGGCGGCACGGGCGAAACATTCAACTGGGATCTGGCGGTTGAAGCGCAGAAGTTCGGCAAACCCATTTTCCTTGCCGGCGGGTTGACGCCGGAGAATGTGGCCGAGGCCGTGCAGAAAGTGCAACCGTTCGCCGTGGATGTTTCGAGCGGCGTGGAATCCGTGCCCGGAAAAAAAGACGCGGCGAAAGTGCGGGCGTTCATTACGGCGGTGCGGGCGGTGTGAATAACTTGCAGGGAAACGTGTGGCCTAACCCCAGGGTAGGCGGATTTTTCATAAAGCTCACAAAAACTAGGCTGACCTAATTAACTCTAAACCAGTCCGCCATCTCATTTTCACGATTTTGAAATGGATTCTGTAGGTTAGGGAAATGGAACAATCGCGCGAAATTATTTAGTGCAGGTCTTTGGTTAAGCGCAAGAAGTTGGTTATTGAGGTCCATTCTACAAGGTCAATCTGTCCGTGCAATGCACCAACGAGTCTGCGAGGCGCATTCATTTTATCACTACCCATTACGGCCATGTATGCGCGTCCGTTCTGAGCGTATGCAGAATCTGGGAATCGTTTTTCCATCACCTCGAACCCCCTGTCAACGCGGGCCCAGGAAAGAGTTGGGTCATCGAACACGTCTCCGGTCAAACACTGCACATACCACGCCACTCGAGCATAGAACAGGTCGCCATCCTCCCCGCCAATCTGATCGGCTGCCTTTTGCAAGAAAGCAGCCATATCCCCAGGATTACCATGCCAACGCGGCGACAAGTAGTATGCTTTTGCAAAATAGTAACCGGTGAAATCCGGTTCGGAAGCAATGGCCTTCTGAAACAGGGTTTCATATCGAGCTTTGTCAACCCCCAATCCCAGTGCCGCGCTCATCATTACATACCATGTAAGAGGACATTTTTCTTGTAGATGTTCAGCATCCTTTAGCACAATGACAGCTTCTGTAAGCCGTTCACCCAAAAATTTCCATCCCGTTTCCGTTACAGTATTCGCATATCCTGAACCCCGAGCTTTCCAAGCATAAGATACCAGCGTATCCGCCAAGGCGACGCGGGCTGTGATCGAATCCGGTTTAGCCTGAATCCAATCGTGAAGCATTGCAAGCGTCTGTTTCCAGGTGTCGTCGGAATTCGCTTCGTCGGGAATAATGCCTGTATACACCGACTCTAATTTCCAGACACCACTGACAGAACATGCTTTCGAAGTTCTGTAATTATTCGCCAGATCATCAAGCTTGCTGAAATCTTTAGCCGCGAAATAGCCAGCACTTTCTGCTCTGATCTTAAGCTTATCTTTTATTTCTGCGGTTTCTATAACAGTTACTTCACTCGGATCGGAAGGGATAAAGGAGTTGGCTGATTCAGAACTGTGTTGAGCGTTGGGGTTCGCTACATCCGCGCTCTTGGGCACCTCTTTAGAACATCCCAGTAAAGCTACAGCTACAAAAGAAATTAAAAAAACGTTATTCATAATGTTTGATGTCGGGTTGTTGAGTGAACGATCAAATTCTTTTGACGCACATGCTTGGCCTAACATTGTATTAACCCAAACCGATGTGGCCCAATTCTGACAGGAGACAATCGGGCACGGTCGGAACCTAAAAGTTTTGTCGTGGTCTTGAACATATTGTCTGCTATTGCCCAGCCCCGAATGAATCTTCGCAAAAGGATTCCGCCGTGCAAGGGCTAAAACGCTCGGTGGTGTTGTCCAAAAAGTGAACCGCGAAATGCACGAACCACGCGAAAACGATAGTGGTATGGCTTGAAAGGTGTTCGTTGGCTCACGAAAGCGGCGGTAAACCGCATGCAGTCCAGACGCTCCGGGCGGTTCGAGGGTGTTCGTTGATCGCGAAGCGTCTGGACTGCGGTTGCTTCAGCACCGCTTTTTGACCGTCCCAGACCGCCGCTTCAAGAGATACCAGCAAATTTTGTTCGTGTGTTTGGTGTGTTTCGTGGTTAATTCCCACCCATGAAAAGCGGCTCTGATTATTGCGGCCCAAACCAAGCCGTCCGCCCGGAATATGCGGGCAGCTCGCCATCGCAGCGAAGCCGGCGATGCAGCAAGTTTGGCCAAGCAAAAGCCAATAAAAGAGTTTCGTCCCGGACGGCTTCTGATATTTTCCGACCCAGATTCAGCGCATGAAAATTTCCATACCATCCGAATCTCACCCGGGCGAAAACCGCGCACCCCTCACTCCGGACAGCGCCGCCAAACTCGTCAAACTCGGCGCGACCGTCGAAGTCCAGGCCGGTCTCGGTTTAGGCGCCGGTCATGCCGATGACGCCTACATCAAAGCCGGCGCCACCATCACGACCGACCGCAAGGCGCTCATCAGCTCCGGCGACATCGTGCTGCGATTGCGCAAACCGCCGGTGGAGGAAATCGCCTGGCTCAAGTCCGGCGCGATTCACGCCGGCCTGTTGGATCCGTTCAATGAAAAGGAGCTGGTCCAGAAATTTGCCGAACGCGGCGTGAGCGCCATCAGCATGGAATTCATCCCGCGCACGACGCGCGCGCAGAAGATGGACGTGCTGTCCTCGCAGGCGAACCTGGGCGGATACGAGGCCGTCATCCTCGCCGCGCGGTATTCCAACAAGATTTTTCCGATGATGACCACGGCGGCGGGAACGATCCTGCCGTCCAAAGTGTTCATCATCGGCGTCGGTGTCGCTGGCCTGCAAGCCATCGCCACCGCGAAGCGGCTTGGCGCGAAAGTCACCGCTTACGACACGCGGCCCGTCGTCGAAGAACAGGTCAAATCGCTGGGCGCACAATTCCTCAAGATTGACATCGGCGAAACCGGCCAGACGAAGGACGGCTACGCGAAGGCGCTGACCGAGGAGCAGATCCAGAAGCAGCGCGACGCGATGAAGAAGACCTGCGCTGATTCCGACGTGGTGATTTCCGCCGCGCAGGTATTCGGCCGCAAGGCCCCGATTCTCGTCACGGCGGAAATGCTCAATGCCATGAAGCCCGGCAGCGTGGTGGTGGACCTCGCGGTGGACACCGGCGGCAACGTCGAAGGCGTGAAATACAACGAAGTCACCGACCGCAACGGCGTGAAGATCATCGGCATCGCCAATCTGCCCGGACGGGTGCCACTGCACGCCAGCCAGGTTTACGCCGCGAACCTCGTCGCCCTCGTCGAAGAGTTCTGGGACAAGAAGGAAAAAGTTTTTGTCCTCAAGCTCGATGACGAAATCATCAAGGGCTGCCTGGTCACGCACGGCGGCAAGATCGTGAACGAAAAACTTCTGGCGAAATGAAAACGGAAATTCAAATGACGAAAGGCAGACGAGCCGTCCGGAGCGCCGAGCACCGTCTCGGCGAGACTAAAAGAAACGTCCGACTTGCCGAGACGGTGCTCGGCGCTCCAATTACATAAAACCTATGGAACCCAACATTCCTGACATTATTTTCATCTTTGTCCTCGCCATCTTTGTCGGCATCGAGGTCATCTCCAAGGTGCCGTCGATGCTGCACACACCGTTGATGTCCGGCACGAACGCCATTCACGGCATCATTTTCTTCGGCGGCATTCTGGTGCTGGCTGACGCGACGACGCTGCTCGCGCAGGTTCTCGGATTCGTCGCCGTGGTCTTCGGTTCCGCCAACGTCTTCGGCGGCTTCATGGTCACGGACCGGATGCTGCAAATGTTCAAGAAAAAGAAAAAATGAACTCGACCATCGCCTACATCATCATCGGAGTTTCAGTTCTTTTCATCATCGGCATCAAGCTGCTGGCGTCGCCGAAAACGGCGCGCATCGGCAACTTGATCGCCGCCGCGGGCATGTTGATCGCGCTGGTGTCGCTGCACAAACCGACGGGCGGCTACGTCTGGTCGCAGGGCTGGGCTTTTAATTACACGCTCATCGCCATCGGCACGGTCATCGGCCTCGCCATCGGCGCGATCGGCGCGTATTCAGTGAAGATGACCGCGATGCCGCAGATGGTCGCGATGTTCAATGGACTTGGCGGCGGTGCCGCCGCCTTGGTCGCCAGTTTGGAATTTGAGCGCGTCGCGCACAGCAACGCCGGCATCACGGCGTTCGGCGCGGGTTCCATGCTGTTTGCCACGCTCATCGGCTCGCTCTCCTTTTCCGGCAGCATCATCGCGTATCTGAAGCTGGAGGGAAAATTTGAAAAGCCGATGACGTTCCCCGGGCAGAACATTTTGAACGGCCTCATCCTGCTCGTCATTCTCGGCCTCTGCGGATTCCTGACCTTCAATGCTTCCGGCGGCAATGCCGCCACGGCGTTCATCGTGATGTTCTGCCTCGCTTTGTTTTTCGGCGTCGCGATGGTGATGCCCATCGGCGGCGCGGACATGCCGGTCGTCATTTCGCTTTTGAATTCCTTCACCGGCCTCGCGGTGGCGGCGGACGGTTTTGCCATCGACAACCTGGCAATGGTCGTCGCGGGCACGCTGGTTGGCTCCTCCGGCACGCTGCTCACGCTGCTCATGTGCAAGGCCATGAACCGTCCGGTCACGAACGTTTTGTTTGGCGCGTTCGGTTCCGGCGGTGGCGGTGGTGCGGCCGCCGCCGGCGTGGTCGGCACCGTCAAACCGATTCAAGCCGACGAAGTGGCGTTGCTGCTGGCCTACGCACAGCGCGTCGTCGTGGTGCCCGGTTACGGCATGGCGGTGGCGCAGGCGCAACATTCCGTGCGCGAACTCACCGAAGAACTCGGCAAACGCGGCGTGGAAGTGCAGTTCGCGATTCATCCGGTCGCCGGCCGCATGCCGGGTCACATGAACGTGCTGCTCGCCGAAGCGAATGTTCCCTACGATCAGCTCATTGAAATGGAGCAGATCAATCCTTCGATGGATCGCGTGGATGTCTGTCTCGTCATCGGCGCGAACGATGTCGTCAATCCCGCCGCCCGCGAAGACAAGTCCAGCCCGATTTACGGCATGCCGATCATTGACGCCGACCATTGCAAGACTTGCATCGTGATGAAGCGCTCGATGGCCGCCGGTTTCGCCGGCATCGAAAACCATCTCTTCTACAAGGACAACACCCGCATGCTGTTCGGCGACGCGAAAGCTTCTTTGAACGCCCTCGTCGCGGCGGTGAAGGCGAGTTGAGGAGATTCTTCACGGCAGCGATTAATTTTTGGCGACGGCGGACTGGTCTTGAAAAAAACGCGTATTACTCTTCAACCTTTCCGGCCACGACCGGCTCGACGTGAGTTCGTATGAAAGCTATCTGCACGGTAAACTGCGGACGTTTAACGCCTTAGCGACAACATGGGCGGGGGGCCAGAAACTGCCGCCGCGCGATGGCGGGCGAATCCAGACACTGCCGCCGGAACGCCGCATTTATGCGGCAGCCTCAGCGAGGTTGCGCGCCCTGCCGCATAAATGCGGCGTTCCGTTTCCACGGCCGGCTGAGGTCGGGGGGCAGTGTCAAGATGCGCCGCGCGAGGGCGGATGCAGAAATTTGAGTTGAATTCTGCCTTGGAAACGACAAAAGTCTGGCAACTCATTCAAAGTCGGAGTTGCTGTTACCTGAAATCGGAGTAAACTAGACTTCAAGCTATGACTAACGATGATGTGAAATCAACGCCCGCCAAGCCGAAAGTGGACAACGCGGCGTGGAAGGCGATTGTGGCCAAATACCAGAAGCCTTCGCTGTGGCGGGCCCTGTGGCAGATCATTGACACGGTCATCCCCTACGGCTTCGCGTGGTATCTGATGCATCTGTGCCTGTCGATCTCCTGGTGGCTGGTGGTGCCGCTGGCCATTCTGGCGGGTGGACTGCTGGTGCGCGTGTTCATCATCTTCCACGATTGCGGTCACGGCTCCTTTTTCAAATCCCGCGCGGCCAACGACACCGTGGGCTTCATTGCGGGCATTCTGACGTTCACCCCGTATTATCATTGGCGCTGGGAACATAGCATCCATCACAGCAATGCCGGCGACCTCGACAAACGTGGCACCGGCGATGTGTGGACCATGACCGTGCGGGAATATCTGGAATCGTCGCGCTGGAAAAAATTCGCTTACCGGCTGTCGCGCAATCCCGTCGTGCTGTTTGGCATCGCGCCGCTGGTTCTGTTCACGGTGTTGCAGCGCTTTCCGTCGTCGCAGGCCAGCCCGCGCGAGCGGCATTCCGTTTACGCGATGAACGCGGCCATTCTGGCCATGGCCGCCGGGCTGACCTTTGCATTCGGCCTCAAGAACTATTTGATCATCCAGCTGATCATACTGGTGGTCGCCGGCGGCGCGGGCGTGTGGATGTTTTACGTCCAGCATCAGTTTGAAGACGTTTACTGGGAGCGCGGCGAGGACTGGAGCTACGTTTCCGCCGCCCTGGAGGGCAGCTCTTTCTACAAGCTGCCCCGTGTGCTGCAATGGTTCTCCGGCAACATCGGATTCCACCACATCCATCACCTGAGCCCGCGCATTCCCAATTACAACCTGGAGAAATGCCACCAGGCCGACCCGCTGTTCCAGCAGGTGAAGCCCATCACCTTGTTCTCCAGCTTCAAGACCGCCACCTACCGGCTCTGGGATGAAAAGAGCCGGAAACTGGTCGGTTACCGCCATCTCCGCGAACTGCGCAAGCAGCAGAAGCACGCGCCCCGCGCTTAAAGACCCGCTTCACCGCGACTAAAGCAGTCGTATGACAAAGGAACTTGTCCGCTGTCCGTGGCCGACGACGGAAAATTCAATCCATTATCACGACACGGAATGGGGCGTGCCGGTGCATGACGACCGGCTGCTGTTCGAATATCTCATCCTCGAAGGCGCGCAGGCCGGCCTGAGCTGGCAGACGGTTTTGAACAAGCGCGAAAATTACCGCGCCGCCTTTGGCCATTTTGACGCGGAGAAAATCGCGCGCTACAGCGACGCGCGCGTGGTGAAGCTGATGAACAATCCCGGCATCATCCGCAACCAGTTGAAAATCCGCTCCACGATCCAGAATGCGAAAGCCTTCCTGAAAGTGCGCGAGGAATTTGGCAGCTTCGACAAATATCTCTGGCGGTTCGTGGATGGCAATCCGCTCATCAATCATCGCAAGAGCATGAAGGAAGTTCCGGCCCAAACTGAAATCTCCGACGCCCTGAGCAAGGATCTGCTCAAGCGCGGCTTCAAGTTTGTCGGCTCCACGATCTGCTACGCGAACATGCAGGCCGTCGGCATGGTGAACGATCATCTCGTGACGTGTTTCCGCTACAAGGAGCTTTCATAGGAGCGCGCCCGTCCCCGGGCGCAGCATCGTCCGCAGGCACAAGCCGCAAGAAATTTTGAGAAGCATCGAGAAAAGAAAGTTGCTGCGGCCGAGGACGGGCGCGCTCCCAAATATAATGACATGAAACGCATCGCAGTTTATTGCGGCTCGAACAAAGGCGTGCGCCCCGAATACGCGGTGGCGGCGCAGGAACTCGGCACCTTGCTCGCGCGCGAGAAGATTGAGCTTGTCTATGGCGGCGGCATGCTCGGCCTGATGGGCATCGTGGCGGACGCGGTGTTGAAACACGGCGGACACGTCATCGGCGTGATTCCCGAAAAGCTCGTCATCAAGGAAGTGGTCCACGAGAAGCTGCCCGACTTGCGCGTCGTGAAGACCATGCACGAACGCAAGGCGCTGATGGCCGAGCTGTCCGACGGATTCATCGCGCTGCCCGGCGGCTACGGCACGTTCGAGGAATTTTTCGAGGTGTTGGCGTGGAGCCAGCTGGGCTGGCATCAGAAACCCTTCGGCCTGCTCGACGTCGCGGGGTTTTACCGGAAGCTCACCGATTTTCTCGACCACACGACCGACGAAGGCTTCATCCGCCCGCAGCATCGCGAACTGGTGCTCGTCGCCGCCGGCGCGGAAAAATTGCTTCAGCGGATGAAGGCATTCCGCCCGTCCAGCGAAGTGAAGTGGGTCAAATAAAAGCTCCAAACCTCAAGCGCCAACATCCAGAGAAGCTTCAAACATCAAATGCCAAACACGGATGCCACGATTGAGGCTTGGAGCTTGAGGTTTCTCTGGAGCTTGGATGTTGGAAATTGGAATTTTTATTTCTTTGCGCCATTCACACCTTTGCGTGAAAATTGCCGCCATGAGCGCAGTCGCAGAAGAATTACCCGACGCAAGTGAACGATTGTCGAAGGCGGGGTAAACGAGCATGGCTTCGCGACGCTATCAATGGCTGTTCTTTGACGCCGACGGCACCTTGTTTGATTTCGAGAAGGCGCAGGCGATCGCGTTGGAACAGGTTTTTCGCCACCACGACATTCCCTACACCGCCGCCCACCTGACGGCCTTCCGGCAAATCAATGCCGAATTGTGGCAGGCGCTCGAACAAAGGCAGGTGACGCCCGAAGTGTTGAAAGTGCGACGCTTTGAATTGTTGCTGGCAACGGTGGGCGCACAACACGCCTCAGGCTCCTTCGGCGAGGTTTACTTGCAATATTTGGGTGCGTGCCCCGAGTTGATCGAAGGAGCCGCCGAGCTGTTGCAGGTCTTGCGCGGCAAATATCGCATTGCGATTTTGACGAATGGCTTGCGGGCGGTTCAGCGCAGCCGGTTGGCGCGATCCACCATTCGCGATCACGTGTCGGACATCATCGTTTCCGAGGAGATTGGTTTTGCCAAACCGGCGCGGGAATATTTCGACGTGGCCTTTGCGCGTGCGGGAAACCCTGCCAGACATGAAGTGCTGATGATTGGCGATAGCTGGAACTCGGATATTCAGGGCGCGGCGCAGTATGGCATCGATACCTGCTGGTATAATCCCGGCCGGCAGCCGCGGCCCGCCAGCCCGGAGATCACGCATGAAATCGCGGCGTTGGAGGAGTTGCCGTCGTGGCTGGGCGAAGGCGCGGGCTGAGAAAAGCATTTCAAGGCTTCCGCTCTCGACGTCCTGCAGCAACAAAATTTCTTTGCGTCTTTGCGCCTTTGCGTGAGAATCAGGTTATGAGCGCAGTTGCCAACTTGAATTTGCCCGACGCCCAAGGCCATTTTGGTCCTTACGGCGGACGTTACGTGCCGGAAACCTTGATGCACCCCTTGCAGGAACTGGAGGCCGAATACTTCCGCGCACAGCACGACCCGGAATTTCAAAAGGAGTTGAGTTACTACCTCACGGAATTTGTTGGCCGTCCCACGCCGCTTTATTTTGCCGAACGCCTCACCAAGGAACTCGGCGGCGCGAAGATCTATCTCAAGCGCGAAGACTTGAACCACACCGGCGCGCACAAGATCAACAACGCCATCGGCCAGATCCTGCTCGCCAAGCGCATGGGCAAGACGCGCATCATCGCCGAGACCGGCGCGGGCCAGCATGGCGTCGCGACGGCCACGGCCTGCGCGCTCTTCGGTCTGCCCTGCACCGTCTTCATGGGCGCGGTCGACGTGGAGCGCCAGAAGCCCAACGTCTTCCGCATGAAGCTGCTCGGCGCCGAGGTGGTGCCGGTGACCTCCGGTGCGGCCACGCTCAAGGACGCGATGAACGAGGCCTTGCGCGACTGGGTCGCCAATGTCGAGGACACGTTCTACATCATCGGCACGGCGGCGGGCCCGCACCCCTACCCGGCGATGGTGCGCGACTTCCAGTCGGTGATCGGGCGCGAGGCGCGCGATCAGATCCTCAAGGCCGAGGGCCGGCTGCCCGACGAGCTGATCGCATGCGTCGGCGGGGGCAGCAACGCGATCG
>DATLVR010000065.1:0-78832 GCA_035577265.1 Verrucomicrobiia bacterium
AGAGCGGAAGCGTCGCCGTTTGGAAATACAAAGCCGTTTACGCCATGCTCCACCAGATCCACCGCGCCGGCACCGTCGGATATGACCACCACTTTCCCCAGAGCCATCGCCTCCACCGCTACCAGATTAAACGTGTCCCACAACGAAGGAACCAGCACCACCTTGGCGGCAACCATCCGCTGCAACACCTCATCCGGCCGGAATTGGCCGACGGGCTGGATCGTTCGCCGCCAAATCGCTGGGAACTCTTTTCCCAGCCAGATGTCGGTTGCCAGACCGCTTGCCCCGTGGCTGGTGTCCCGGCCAATCCACTGCAACGGCGGAGCGTCATTCCCGAGCCGCTGCCAGGCGGCACAGGCCACCTGTGGGCCTTTCCAATGCTGGATGCGGCCCACCGCCAACCAGTGGCGGTCTGGAGATATGGGACTTACTTCTGTCGCGGCGCAATGCAAGGGTGGCGGGGTGTAATTCACCGGTTTGCCCAGCAACGCTTGCCACCAGTTTGCATTGGCCCGGCTATATGCGCTGAGATTGGAACTGTCACCAAGAACGGACCGTTCCAGCAGCATGAAAAAAATCCCTTCCGCTTCGCGGCCGACAACCGGTTCACGGGCGGCAATCTGACCGGTGCTGCCATGCATTTGAACCAGCACACGGGCCGATGATTCCATCACCCAAGGCAAGAAAAGCATTCCCCAATCCGTCACTTCCACCGCATCAGATCCTTCGCCAGCCCTGGCTTGTTCATGCAAGGCAAACGCCGCCGCCAAATGCCGGCGCAATTCTGGGAACATGGAGAAATGATCAAAGCGATCCAACCAGTGCTCGAACCGGGATGTCTCAAGAACCGAGATGGGAATGCCTTCCAGCTCGTAGGCCTTTGCTCCATGGACAAAGGCGGATCCTTTTAGCACGCTGACGTGGCAGCCTTGTTCCTGCAAAGCAATCGCCAAATCACGGACATACCGGATAATGCCGCCGCCAAAGTCCGGCGGAAATTCAGGGGTGACAAACAAGACTTTCATTTCGATTCGCCTTGATCCGATATGCCGCTGCAAAGCCGAATCAATCCGTGATCCGCACGGTAAGCCTTTGAAGCGCCCTGCACAAAGGCCGCCTCAACATGAAACTCCAAAACGTCGAGCGCTTCCAAAAACGGGTCTGGTTCGTTTCCAAACAGTTGAAAAGAGACCGTGTAAAGACCGGGAAACAATTGAAGTGCTGGCAATAGAATAACCCAATCCCGGCTGCCACGGATGGGAGAAAAATCAAGCCCCTCCTCCGGTCCGCAAATGCTCGAAATCAGAACTCCGGCGGAATTATGAATTCGCAAAACCGGGGTGACTTTGGTGTTTGAAGAATTCCCGATCACCTTGATCCGGAATTCGCAATCCACCCCAAAAACCGTCGTGTTAAGAGCGGTTTTCGAACCAGCTGCACACAGTTTTACTTCGGCCAGTTCCACCCCGTTTTTGCTGATCGGCTTCGACACTTGTCTTTGCGTTCCACTGGCAAGGTAGCCATCGATTGTTTCATCAATGCTACCCAACAGTCGGACGGTTCCATTCTTAAGATAGATGCCTTTGCTGCACAAATTCCGCACGGCCGCCATATTATGGCTGACAAAAAGGACAGTTCTTCCACCGCTGGCCACATCCTGCATTTTCCCCAGACATTTTTTTTGAAACTCGGCGTCGCCCACGGCCAGCACTTCGTCCACGATCAATATTTCCGGTTCCAGATGCGCCGCCACGGCAAAGGCCAGCCGCACATACATGCCGCTGCTGTAACGTTTCACCGGCGTGTCCAAGAACTTCTCCACCTCGGCAAACGCCACAATCTCGTCAAACTTCTTGCGGATCTCCGCCCGGGTCATGCCCAGGATCGCGCCGTTGAGGAAGATGTTTTCGCGACCAGTCAGTTCCGGATGGAACCCGGTGCCCACCTCCAGCAAACTTGCCACGCGCCCATTTAGTTCCACCCGCCCGGTGGTCGGCTCGGTGATGCGGCTCAGGATCTTCAGCAGCGTGCTCTTCCCCGCCCCGTTCCGCCCGATGATGCCTACGACTTCACCGCGCTTGACCTCAAAGGAAACATCCTTCAAAGCCCAGAATTCTTCGCTCGAGGAGCGAGCAGAGTGGGGAGCGGAGAGCGGAGAGGAGGCAGACCCTGTTCTGCTCTCTACTTTCTTCTCTCTCCTGAAAAAGCCCTTGGCTTTTTCCGCGATGACATCGCGCAGGGCGATGTAGCGCTGCCGTTCCGCCTGGTGTTGGATGCGGTAGCACTTGCCGAGGTTGGAGACCTTGATGATAGCGTCGCTCATGGGTGGTGGAAGAGGCAGAGTGGAATGAGTAGGGAGAAGAGGGTCAAACCCATTGTAGCAAGCAGAGCGAAGAGCGAAGCGGGGAAAGGCTTCCCTTTGCGGGATTCGGTGGAACGGATGAGCCCGCCAACAAGTTGGCCGGTTTCCATTGCCTTCTTTCGGAGTTCCACGGCTTCAGTCGCCAACTTGGGATAGTTATCTTCAATCACATAAGACAACGATCGAACTTCGGCCGTTGAAGCGTGGGCCACATTGTAAAACTGAAGCTTTTCCGCCACATGACGGCGCTCGAAGCCCTCGGCCAAATTCGACATGGCCGAAACCCCGGCGCGCTGAATCTGACTGCACAACCCAAAATCTTTGGCGATCTCGTTCACCCGTGTCACCGAATAAATTTGCCGGGTCAGTTGTCGGGCGTTTTGCCAACCTTCCAAATCTTCAAAGGTCATAGTTTTTCTCCTTTCTTCGTTTTCATGTTTTGATTTTCGCGTTTCGCTCTCCGCTCTCCGCTCTCCGCGCCTCCCAGCGCTAGATCACGTCCGCAAAGCCCTTTTCCGTGCGGCGGAAATACCAGATGCCGCTGGCGCACAGCGCGGCCGTAATGCAGAGCGAAGAGAGAAGAGAGGATGGCTCGATCGGCGACTGGCCGCGGAGGAGGCACCAGCGGAAGCCGTCAATCACGCCGACCATGGGATTGAGCGAGTAGAGCAGTCGCGCCGGAATCTCCCAGCCGTGCCAGAGCCAGTGTTCCGGCACGCGCGTGCTGCTGTAGCCCACGGGCGAAAGGAAAAAACCGAATTGCACCAGAAAGGGCACGATGTAACGGAAGTCGCGGTATTTGACGTTGAGCGCGCACAGCCAGAGACCGATGCCGAAGGCCGCGCCGAACGCCAGCAGCATGAACAACGGCAGCGCCAGCAACCGCCAGTCCGGCATGAATTGATACCAGAGCATCAGTGCGGCCATCAGACCGAGCGTGATCAGAAAATCCACGAAGCTGGTGATGACGGAACCGGCGGGAATGATGAGGCGCGGGAAATAGATCTTGGAGATGAGATTCGCATTGCCGATCAGACTGTTGCTGGCCTCGCTCATGGCGGTGGAGAAAAACTGCCACGGCAGATTGGCCGCCATGACCAGCAGCGCGTAAGGCACGCCAGCCGGCGCGGGCATTTTGGCGATCTTGCTGAACACGACGGTGAACACAATCGTCGTCAACAACGGACGTATGACAGCCCACGCCACGCCGATGACGGTCTGCTTGTAGCGCACGGTGACATCGCGCCAGGCGAGGATGATGAATAACTCGCGATATCGCCAGAGGTCGCGCCAGTAATTTTTCTCGGCCCGGCCGGGTTCAAGGATGAGTTTCATCGAAAAGGGAAAAGCAGAAATTAGAAATTCAAACGCTGAAACGCGGAGGTCGGAGGTAAGAGGTCGGAAATCAGAAAGCCGGAAGGGTCTTTGATAATGCTGCCAAGCATACGGCCAACTTCATGGTTTTGAGATGTCAATTCGGCATGTTGTTGAGTCGTGATGTAATCGCAATCCAGTGCGAAATCCAGTGAAGAGTCCGTTTCGCCATTTTCACCGTCGCAATCTGTAAGCTTGCTGATGAAATGGGCTTCGTATCTTCGTTTGGCCCAGGCTTCGCGCAGGTTCAAACAAATCGAACGCGACGAGCGGCGGATCTGACTCGTGAGCGCAAATTTTTCATCGGCAGGAAAACCTTTGCTCAAGTTGAATATCTTCATCGCAAGCGAATACGCCTTCTTGTAAACCTCCAGCTCTTTTGCCGAATTGATTTGCATAATTTTCAGTTGTTTTCGTTTTTGCCGACTTCCGACTTCTGATCTCTGCCCTCTGATCTCTGCCCTCTGTCTTCAATATTTCATCCGGTAATACGCGTATTTGAGGAGTTCGTTCTGGAACGCGACGATACCCTGCTCGTGCTGCCACCAATTGGTCTGGGCGTATTCACGCACCGGCACGGCCTGCACCTGCACCTGGATGCCGGTCGACCTGAGCGCCTTGCCAAAAACCCAGCGCACCCGTCGCGTGTGGAAAATATCCGTGGGGATGAGGATTCGTTTCACGCCGTTCGTGGCCGCCCACGCACGGACGGCCAAAGCTTCCTCGTAGGTGCTGCTGACCCGGTCAGCCGTGACAAAAATGTCCGCCGCCGGCACTGCCTCGTTCAGCAGGATGGTGCGGCCCACATCGGCGTCGGCGGGTATCAAGCCCGGCGGCACGGACGGTGCCGATTGCGGATTGGTGAGCAATATCTTCGGGGCCAGTCCCTGATGGAACAGGCGCGCGGCGGCAAACGGCCGCGTGGACAGCCCGCCGCCCATCACCACGATGACGTCGGCTTTGGCCGGAGGGTCGTTGACCACCCAGGCGCGCGCGACCCCGCGCAGCAACGGTGCGCGACCGAGCCAGGCGACGCCCGCCAGCAGGGCGAGGAGCAGCAGGACGGCGAGCGAACGCTTGAACCATTTGAGCCTCACACTCAATCAGAAATCAGGAAAGCACGCTGACTCAGACGTAACCATGCAGTGGGAATTCAACGCAATGGCGCCAAGAGGCAAAGAGGCAAAGTGGATACAGCGAAACCCGCAGACGGGCCTACGGCAGTTTGCGCTCACGAAATGGTGACTCCCATGACTGGCCGTTTCTGGGTTCTAAACTATTGCGTCTTTGCGTTGAAAGTTTTCCGCATAGATACGGTTTAGGTGACGCTCCCGGCTCAGTTGGCGATGCAGTCCACGATATCGTGGACCCGCTGCTCGAACTGGGCGGCGGAGAAAAAGTCCACTGAATCCCCAGCGATCCCCTGCCCCGAGCCCACATTGCCCGTTTGTTTCAACGCCCCCAGCACTGCGGCTTGGATCTCCGCCTGGTCGCGCGGATCCACCAGCGTGCCAAGCCGGCCGTTGAGCAACGCCTCCCGGCTGCCGTCCACCTTGCTGCCAATCACGGGAATACCGCACGCCAGCGCCTCCAGAAAAACGATGCCAAAACCTTCACCCGAACTCGGCATGACATATACATCCGCGAGCCGGTAGTGATCCGCTTTTTCGGCGTCGGAAATCCTGCCGGCGAAGATGACGTTGGAACCGGTGGACAGAACCCGCAGGTCGGAGGTCGGAGGTCGGATTTCTGAATCCGGTACCCCAGCTCTTCGCTCTTCGCTTTCGACTTTTCCCGGTTCGCATTCCAGGACCGAGAGGCCGAGGGCTTTGGCTTTGGCGACCAGGCGCGGGCGGTCCTGACCGTCGCCGCAGATGAGATAACACAGATCAGGCATGTCGGCGAGGAGCGACGGCAGGGCGGTCAGGACTTCATCGAAGCCCTTGGAGCGTTCCTCCGAGGCGAGCCGGCCGAGGGTGAGCAGGATTTTTTTGCCGCGCAACCGGTAGCGATCCTGCAGGGCAGCGGACTTTGGACCGGGGCTGAAGGCGGAAAGGTCCACGCAGTTGGGCAGGACCACCCCTTGGTCATCGCGCAACCGGGACCAGCGCATGAACCGGCGCTTGGTCACATTGCTGACCGCGATAAAGCCGTTGATACGCCGCACGCAGGCATTGGCGAGGCGACTATGGGTCGGGTTCCAAGCATCAATCCCGTGGACAATCAGATGAAGACTGCCACGACCGAGCCGCCGGGCCAGCAAGGCGGCCGGCAGCAGGTGGATGTGCGCACAGATAATCAGAGTCCGGACATTGGCGGGCGTGTCCGCTCGGAATTGGCGGGCGGTTTGCCGGACCGCCCAGAGGTAACGTGCTTTGCCACCCAAACTCGCGGTGACCCAGGTCAGTTTTGGCGGAAGCGGTCCGGACGCTTCGGGCATCAGCCGCGGCAGGGCCACCACTTCCGTCACCCCCTCATGGGAGCACAGGGCGGCCAGCAAGTCGCGGTTGAATTTGGCGATGCCGCCAAAGCCGCCAAAGCCGTCGGTGAGCAGCACCAGCACGCGGAGTCTTGACTGGGAGTCGGCCAGTGGAAGCTCGCCAACCCCGGCGGGTGAAATTTTCCGATGACGGCGCCGGGCGGTCTGATGATTTTCCAGATTGCCGGCAAAAGTAGAATAAATTTCCCGAACCCAGCCGCGCAGCCCCCGCTCCACGCCGGAAGTTGGGTCGAAGGATTCGCGCAGCCATTGGCGGACTGGAACCACAAATCCCATCTTGGGCCGGTTCAGCACCGACGCGGGGAGCGGGGAGCGAGGAGTGAGGGCTAGGTCGGATTTGGTGGTGGGCTGCCCGGCGGCGAGCATGGGGCCGAGCGCCTGGAGCAAAGGAATGTCCACGAACGGGGCGCGAACCTCCAAGGAGTGTTCCATGCTGGCCCAGTCGGTGTCGCGTAACAACTGGTTACGCATATACCAAGTCATTTCCAGCGCGGAAACTTTCAGGTGCGGCGACCGGAGCCCGGTGGTGGTTTCCTCGAGCCGGGCGAGGGCTTGCAATTCGTTCCAGCCTTCGCGCACCAGGTCGGCATCCAGAATCCCAGGCAGTTCCCACGGCATGAACATCCCGCGCCGGAGCAGATAGGCCCCGCCGTAGGAGCCGCTGTATTCCAGCAGCCCGGCATATTTGGGCGAGGTGAAGTGTTTCAGGACCGGGGCGGAGACGGCGCGAAAGGCGCGGCCCAACGGCGGGAACTGGGCGAAGGGCCGTAAGCGGGAAACGGCCCGAGGAATTTCGTGAAAGCTGGAATAACCGCCGAACAGTTCGTCGCCGCCCAGACCAGACAACGCCACTTTCAAGCCTGCCTGCGCGGCGGCCCGGCTGACGAAATAGCTGTTCACGCCGTCGCAACTTGGCTGGTCCATGGCGTGGAAAAGACGGTGCAGGTCGTTCTCAAAATCCTTGCGCGTCACCCAGATGGTCGAATGATTCGTGTCGTAATGCCGGGCGATCTCCCCGGCCAGAATCGTTTCATCGTTGGTCGTTCCTTTAAATTCCTCGAATCCGAGGGTGACGGTGCGGATCTGGTTGCCGGATTCCGCCGCGAGCGCGGTGAGGACGGTGCTGTCGATCCCGGAGGATAGGAACACGCCCACCGGCACATCGGCGATGAGATGATGGCGGATGGTGTCACGAAGTGAATAGCCCAAGAGGTTGTTTGCTGGTTGAGCGTTGAGAGTTGAGAGTTGAGCGGTGGAATTCTGGCTTCTGACCTCTGACCTCTGCTGCTCCGCTTTTGCGAGGAGGCCGGGGATATTGCAAAACGAGCGAAGGCGTTTCTGGCCGCGGGCGTCAATCGTGAGGCAATGACCGGCGGTCAGGTTGCGAATGCCGCGATACAGCGTGTAGGGCTCCGGAACGTGGCCCCAGAGAAAAAAACCGACATGGCCCGCGGGTTCGGGCGCGGTGTCAATCTGGCCGCCGGCCAGCAGAGCCTTGACTTGTGATGCGGCGCGGAAGGTTTTGCCGTCGTCGGCCCAGTAGAGCGGCTTGATGCCGAACGGGTCGCGGGCGATAAAGAGGCTTTGTTTCGCGCCATCCCATATGGCGAACGTGAACATGCCGCGCAATTGGTCCAGCATGGCCTCGCCGCGTTCGGCATAGAGGTGGAGCAGGACCTCGGTGTCGCTGCTGGAGCGGAACTGATGACCTTTCTGTTCGAGGCCGGCGCGCAGTTCGCGGTAGTTGTAAATCTCACCGTTGAACGTGATGGCAAGCTGCCGTTCGGGCAGCAGCATCGGCTGTGCCCCGCCGGCGGAAACATCAATGACGGCAAGGCGACGGTGGCCCAGGCCCACGCGGCGGTTGGCATCAAACCAGAGGCCCGCACCATCCGGTCCCCGCTGTTTCATGTAATCGCGGATGGCGACAAGTTCGCCCTCGCTCACGCCGGGCGCGGAAGGGTCATGAACAAAAATGGCAGCGATGCCGCACATATCAAATCAGGAAACAAAATCAGACGGGGACCTTTAACAAATACTGAAATGCCGGATGCATTGGCACAACCCAGACACCAAGGGCGCAAAGGAAAGCGCGGAACGGACCGATGCCGACAAGACTCCGCCGGTGCCCGTTCTGCAAACATTTTGCAAACGATCACTGGCCACTGTCACTTGATTTTCTGCAAGCACCGCTTTGAACAAACGCTGACACGCTGACAAACCCATTCTTAACTCCTGACCGACTGAAACCCTGACACGCTGGCGCTTTCAAATGCTGACACGCTGACAAACTTAAATTCTAAAATTGTTTCAGCCTTTCAGCTTTTCAGTTTTCCGAATTTCAGCCTTTCAGCATTTTGTTTTTTGTTCATTTTCCTCCCCCCAAAATTTTCAGAAGAAGAGGCATGAGGCGGCGCCCGTTTTTTTCCCAACTCCGGAGCAGCTTGACCCGGGCGGTCACAAATTTCCGCTGGTCGCCGGCAAGGTTCTGCGCCGCGACCGCGATGCGGTCCAAGCGTGTATCGCTGTCCTCGAAATGACTCAGGATTTCCCGGTGCAAAAAGCGTCCCGCCAGGTTGCGCAGTTCGGCCACTGCCTCATAATGGGTGCGCCGGTCCCCCGCCACATACACCGTCCGCACCGCGCCAAGGTCCGACAGATATTTCAATCCCTGGCTGCCGGAGCCCTTGCTCAAGTTGAGGCGCTCGATGAGATCGTCCAGGGCGAGCGGCTGGTGGGATACGAAGAGGAGCCCGTAGATCTCGGCCACGGACCGGGGCTGGCCGAGCGCGCGGGAAAATTGGACGAACAAATGGATGACTTCCACCTCCACAGGTTCGAGCTGTGAAGTCGCGGGGGTAGCTTTAGCGGTCGCCTCCATGCCTTCTGAGTAAATCCAACGGGCGCCCGGAGTGTAACGGATTGCCCAGATTGTTCAATCGAAACTGAACAAATCATTGATCGGGTCCGGTTCGGCGCCTGATAACGCCTCAGCCAGATCCATGCCATGCCGTTGAATTGACCACGAAATACAAATCTAAAATCCGCAGCAGGGAGGAACCACGAAATACACGAAAGCGAAGCCGGCATTCGTTAATAAGGAAATGAGGAAGCAAGGAACGGAAAGCTTTTTCCTGATTTCATGCTTTCCTTATTAATTCAAAGGCGACGTTGCCGGTTTTGGTTTATTGAACGCTCGCCCTCACCCCGGCCCTCAATTCATTCCCTCACCCGGCCTGCGGCCGCCCTCTCCCATCCGCTGGGCGAGGGATAATACCAATTCCCAATAAGAAACGGGACCAAACGCCCCCTCACCCTGCCCTCCGGTGGGGGAGAGGGTGGCCGCGGGACGTTGAAAATGGCGGCGTGTTCGTCGTGACAGATTCAGTCTGTTTGGCATACTTGCATGTTCATGAATTTGTTTTGTTCGCTCGTCTTGACTCTGTGGATTGGTGTCGCGGTTGCCGCCGAACCCATTCAGGTGTTTTTCTCCCCGCACGGTGGCTGCACCGAGGCGGCCGTTGAAAACCTCAATAAGGCGACCAATAGTGTCCTGGTGCAGGCGTATTCCTTCACCAGCGCCCCGATTGCCCAGGCCCTCGTGGCTGCGGAAAAGCGGGGGGTGAAAGTTCAGGTGATTCTGGACAAATCGCAGCGCACGGAAAAATATTCCTCGGCGGATTTCGTGGCGCACGCCGGCATTCCCACGTTCATCGACACGAAGCACGCGATCGCGCACAACAAGATCATGGTGATTGACGGAAAAACGATTCTGACCGGGTCATTCAACTTCACCAAGGCGGCGGAATCCAGCAACGCCGAGAATCTGCTGGTGATTCAAGACGTGGCACTGGCCAGAAAATATACCGCCAACTGGAATCTCCATTTGCATCATTCAGATCCCTACCCTGGCAAATGAGCGGTCAATGGAAATCACTGCCACCGCCGGACAGCTTTCATCTGGAAGCCGCGGAAGGCTGGCTGGAGCTGGGCAATCCTGGTGAAGCGAATCTGGAACTGGATCTCATTGCTTCCAAGCTGCGGGAGCATCCGCATGTGCTGGAGATGCGATGGAAGGTGTATTCACAGGCAAAGAAATGGGAGCTGGCCGCCGAAGCTGCCCGTGCCCTGGCCGACGTCATGCCGGATCATCCGCATGGCTGGATTCACTGGGCTTTCAGTCTGCACGAATTGAAACGGACCCGGGAAGCGTGGGATATTCTGGTTCCCATGGCGGAGCGATTTCACGCTGAATGCACGATCGCCTATAACCTGGCCTGTTATGCCTGCCAGCTGGGAAACTTGAAAGCGTCGCTGACATGGTTTGGCCGGGCCCTGAAATTGGGCGGGAAAAAGGCTGTCCGCTCAATGGCCCTGGCGGATGCGGACCTGAAACCGCTGTGGAAAGAAATCCGGAAGCTTTAAATCAGAATGGCCGGCGCGAGGTCGCGTTTGCAATTTGAATTTGGAGCGCCGGTCGCCGGCACGTCGCCCCAGACTTTCCCATCCCGCCGCAGCGGTCAACCGCCCGGCATTACGCCGATCATAAGGAGCGCATAAATGTCGGTTTCCAATCTGGTGAAAATCAGACAAAAGCGAATCAGGAGCTTCAAAAGTGGCAGCGAAGTGGCAGCGTGTTAATTATTTCGCCTCTAACTCATAAACTTACAAACTCATAAACTCACTAAAGCATTGATAACAGAGGGTCAAAAGAGTGGTGCACCCAATAGGAGTTGAACCTATAACCTGCTGATCCGTAGTCAGCCGCTCTATCCAATTGAGCTATGGGTGCGCCAAAAGGAGTGTCAGGATACATTTCAAAACCCAACACGCAAGAAATTTCCCGCACGTCCACGGTTACGGGCGCAGCCCAACGGAGCGCGACCGGTCCCCGGTCGCAGCGCACGGCTGGCCGACGGTGCTGGCGGCGTGATGCGCTGAGAGTTAGTGATGAATGCTCCCAGCACCAACATTCAACATTCAACATTCAACTCTCAACTCTCTGTCTGGCGAAGCGCTGCGGGCGAGGGACGCCCGCGGTCCGGGGCAGTGTCAAGTTGCGTCCACGGCTTACTTCACCAGATTCCGAATTGCGAGCACCGCAATCGTCGCGACAATCATCATCCCGGCGGGCATGAATTTTCTGGTCTTGGCGAGCCGGATCGCAAACACCACCAGCAGCACCAGCAAAACGACGTTCGCCAGATTGCCCGCAAAGCCCCGGTCAAAAATCCCGCGCAGGGTCGTCAGGATCAGGATCGCGGCGAAGACCGAGGACATGATGAGCGACACCTTGCTTTTGCCTTTGAAGAAACCGATCAATCCGCCGACGAGCAGCAGGATGATGTAAATCCACAGAACCTTGAGGTCGAAATCATTCATCCGCGCAGGCTGCCTCAATTGCCCGACACGTCCAAGCTCAGAATTTCGCCCGGCTCGCAGGTCACCGTCACCTCGAAGGGGCGGCAGCACACTTCGCAATCCGTCGTGAACCGCTGGTCCGGCACGCTCGTGTCGATCGCCACCTCGGAAGACTGCCCGCAGAACGGGCACGGAATGGATTCACAAATTTCCACGTGCAGACTCTAACCGGAGTTAAACAAAGTGCAACGGTGCACACGATCCTGACGGAGATAAAAAGCGATTCGGCGTCCCCCCCCGGCAAACGACGGCATGGACAGCTGGCAAAATTTAAAACGCAACGGACGCCACAATTGCAGGCAAGAGGATTTGCACGGCGCGGTGGGTCGGCTACAATGGGCGACTCCGACATGAAGGATGCCCGCATTGAAGAGATCCGACAGCTCCTGCCCCGCGCCATGCTGCCCGACTGGGCGCGGCTCGGGAGCCGGATGGTCCGGCTGTTGCGCGATCAACATCATCCGCAGACGCACGACGCGGTTTTGAACCGCCTGCTCGCGCAAGCCCGCGCTTCGGTGGCGTTGCGAGAAGAGCGGAAGGCGAATGTTCCAAAAATTTCTTATCCGCCGGAATTACCGATCACCGCGCGCAAGGATGACATCGTCGCCGCCATCCGTGCGAACCAAGTCGTCGTCATCGCGGGCGAAACCGGTTCGGGCAAGACCACGCAGATCCCCAAGATGTGCCTCGAAGCGGGCCTGGGCATCGAGGCGAAGATTGGTTGCACGCAGCCGCGTCGCGTCGCGGCGTTGTCCATCTCGCGCCGCATCGCGGAGGAACTCAACGTCAACTGGGGCCGCGAAGTCGGCTGCACGATCCGTTTCGATGATCGGTCCAGCGCGCAGACGTATATCAAGCTGATGACCGACGGCATCCTGCTGGCCGAGACGCAGAGCGATCCGCTGCTGTCGGAATACAACTGCATCATCATTGACGAGGCGCACGAACGCAGCCTGAACATTGACTTTCTGCTGGGTTACCTGAAGACACTGCTCGCGAAACGCAGCGATCTAAAACTCATCATCACCTCGGCCACGATTGATACGCAGACTTTCTCGCGCGCCTTCAACGACGCGCCGATCATCGAAGTCTCCGGGCGGCTGTATCCGGTGGAAGTGATTTATGCGCCGTTCGACGCTGATTCCGAGGAGCGCGGTGACATCACCTACGTGGACGCCGCTGTGCGCGCGACGGAAACCGCCCTGTGTGAACCCGGCCAGGGCGACATTCTGATTTTCATGCCCGGCGAACGTGACATCCGCGAGACGTGTGATTTGCTGGAAGGCCGTTTCGGGCGCGAGGCGGAAATCATCCCCCTGTTCGGCCTGTTAAGCGCGGCGGATCAGCAACGCGTTTTCGCACCGTGCGCACATCGCAAAATCGTCGTCGCCACCAACATCGCGGAAACCTCACTGACCATTCCCGGCATCCGTTACGTGATTGATGCCGGGCTGGCGCGCATCAGCCGTTACAATCCGCGCACGCGCACGAAACGATTGCCCGTCGAGCCGATTTCGCAAAGCAGCGCCAACCAGCGCAAAGGACGCAGCGGTCGCGTGCAGGACGGGGTGTGTATCCGGCTCTATTCAGAAGAGGATTTTGTGGAGCGGCCGCAATACACGCAGCCGGAAATTCAGCGCGCCAATCTCGCCGAAGTTATTCTGCGCATGAAGGCGTATCGGCTCGGCGACATCGAGACGTTTCCGTTCGTGAATCCGCCGCCACCGTCGGCGATTGACGGTGGTTACAAACTGTTGCAGGAACTCGGCGCGCTCGACGAAAAGCGCGGACTCACACAACTCGGCCACGATCTCTCGCGCCTGCCGATTGATCCGACGCTGGGCCGGATGCTGCTCCAGTCGCAGCATGAACACGCCACGCGCGAACTGCTCATCATCGCCGCCGGTTTGAGCATCCAGGATCCGCGTGAACGTCCGCTCGATCGCAAGGAGGCCGCGGCCGCCGCGCACAAGCGCTTCGCCGATCCGCAGTCGGATTTTCTCGCGCTGCTGAAAATCTGGGACGCCGTTCACGACCAATGGGAACGCCTGCGCACCCAGGGCCAGCGCCGGAAATTCTGCAAAACCAATTTTCTCTCCTACCTGCGCATGCGCGAGTGGCAGGATTTGCACGCGCAGCTGCACGGCGCGCTGGAGGATCTGGGCCGGTTCAAGCTGAACGAGAGCAACGCCGATTACGCGGCGATCCACCGTTCGATTCTCACCGGCCTGCTCGGCCACGTGGCGCTGCGCCAGGAGCGGAATCAGTATCAAGGCACCGGCAACCGGCCGCTCGCGATGTTTCCCGGCTCGGCGCTTTACGACCGCAACGAAAAACGCGGAGCGCCGGGCACCAGCCCGGCCCGTTCCAAAGCCGGCAATCAACGCGCCGGGTCGGAGACCGGCGCTCCCAAACAGCCGCCGTGGATTGTCGCCGGGGAAATCGTGGAGACCTCGCAACTGTTCACGCGCACCGTCGCCGGCATTGACCCGCTGTGGATCGTGCAACTCGCGCCGCATCTCTGCAAAACCACCCATCACAATCCGCACTGGAGCGTGGCGGCGGGCAATGTGCTGGTCGAGGAGCGCACCACGCTATACGGAATGGAAGTGCGCAAGGTCAAAGTCTCGCACGGCAACATCAACCCGGTCGAAGCGACGGAAATTTTCATCCGCGCCGCGCTGGTGGAAGAGGAGTTGCTGCCCTCACGCCGAAAAACCGAGGACGAGGACGAGGACGATGTTCGCATCTTGCGTTCGGCGGACAAGCCACAGCCGCTGCCGCCGCAATATTCGTTCCTCGAACATAACCGGAATATCCGGGAGAAAATCGAGAACTGGCAGACGCGGGTCCGCCGTCACGATCTGGGCAATCTCGATGAAAAGCTGTTCGCGTTTTACGAGCAGCGGATCGGAGCGCCGGTCTCCGACCCGGCGGCTAAAAAAATTGTTTTGGAACATGCCGGGTCGGAGACCGGCGCTCCACCAGCACGCGCCCCCCTCACCGCGCCTTCGGCCACCCTCTCCCCCAGCGGGGGAGAGGGACGGGGTGAGGGGGCAACGGGGGCCGTTTCCTCTTTGCACGAACTCAACCGCCTGATCCGCGATTGTGGCGGGCCGACATTTCTCTGCGCCACGGAAGCCGACCTGACCGGCGGCACGGCCTTGGATTTCGACAGCGAGGCGTTTCCCGATGCCGTGCAGCTGGGCGGGCAGCCGGTCGCCGTGGCCTACGCGTATTCGCCGGGCGAAGAAAACGACGGGGCGACTGTGAAGCTGGGGTTTGGTCTCGCGCAAACCGTTTCGCAGTCGTGCGTGGAATGGGCGGTGCCCGGCTTGCGCGAAGGTTTGGTGAATGAACTCCTGCGCGCACTGCCCAAAAGCATCCGGCGGGAGTTACAGCCATTTCCACCGAAGGTCGTGGAAATCGTCAATGAACTCCAAGCGACGGGCGAATCGTTGCAAGCGGATCTGGCGCTGTTCATTCGTCGGCGCTATGGCGTGGATATTCCGCTGAACGCATGGCCGGCCGATGCGATCCCGGCCCACCTGCGGCCGCGCATTGAAGTGGTTGGCAACGACCAGAAAACGCTGGGCGCGAGTCGCGACCTCAGCGCGCTCCGGCAGAAGTTGGAACAGGTCAAACCTGCGCCCGACGACTCGGCGTGGACACGCGTCGCGCAGCAATGGGAACGCACCGGCATCACCACTTGGAATTTCGGTCCCCTGCCCGCGCGGATCACTGTCAGTGAAGCCGGGCCGGTGCCCACTTACGCGTGGCCGGGGCTGGCGGTGGGAACGCCGGGCACCGTCTCGGCACGCTCCGCCGCAGTTCAAGCTTCAGCCGGTGCCGGGGACACGCTGAAGCGCGAACTCCAAAGCGCCGGGACGGTGCCCGGCGCTCCAGCCGAATACGTCAGCGTCCGGTTGTTTCGCACGGAAGATCTGGCCCGGCAGGCGACCTTGGGTGGGATCCAAAAACTCGTGGAGCTGGCACTCTCAAAAGATTTTGCCTGGTTACATCGCGATTTGCGCGACCTGAATCGCTTCGATGCGCTGGCGGCAAATCTCTGTCCGCTGGATGAACTGCAGGAATCGGCGTTTGAAAACTTGAAGCGCCACGTTTTGCCCGGCGCAGTTTTTCACGTGCTGAATGATGAAAACTTTCAAGCCGCCGTGCAATCCACCCGCCTGCAAATCCCCGGTCTGGCGACGAAACTGATCGATCAAATCGGCGGGATCCTGCGGGCACGAAAGGAAATTCAGCAGCGCTGCGAACCGGCACCCGTCCTGCCAGCGACGAAGCCCAAGATGCTTTCCAATTTGAGCCAGTTAAGCCTCGCCACGAAAGACGCGCCGAAGGCAGCAAACCTTTGGGCGCAGGAATTGAATGCGCTGCTGCCGCGACATTTTCTGATGTTGATTCCGTTCGCGCAACTGAGCCACCTGCCACGCTACCTGAAAGCACTGGCCACGCGGATGGAGCGGGCGAAGTTGAATCCGGTGAAGGATCAGGAGCGCGCCCAACTCATCGCGCCGTATCTCGCCAGGCTGAGAGCATTGCAAGAAAATCCTCCGAAGTCCGCCGAAGCGCGTGGACAGTTGGAGACATTCCGCTGGCTGGTGGAGGAATACAAAGTCTCGCTCTTCGCCCAGGAACTCGGCACAGCGGTCCCGGTCTCACCCAAACGGCTCGACCAGCTACTCCAGAGCCTGTGACGCCAATTCCCGATGAGAACCGGAATGTCACCGAAGGTCATTGGGAAATGATATGACGCCTGAACAGCAACCTTGACCAATTCGCTTGTGCCGCTAAAACCCGCTGCAAATAATACTTTTACCCTTGACTAAAGTTTCTGATTTGATACTTATACACAGGCCGAGGGTGATTTTCCCATTAGAAAAACAACTGAATAAAAATATATTCAAACCATGAAGATGCTTAGACAAAAGTTTCCGGCGGTTGGCGTGGCCGCATTCCTTGCCACGAGTGCGGTCGTTCAGGCGGCCCCGCTCTATGACAACACCTCCACCGATACCGGCTACAGCCTGAATTTCACGAACGGCTGGACGCTCGGCAACCAAATCGTCTTTGGCGGCGGCATCCCCTCGGCCCTGGTGACCAATTTTTCGTTCGAGATCTACAGCACGCTGGCCACGTTTGCCGGACCCAATGTCCAGATGCAGGTTTACTTGTATTCCAACAATGGCACGCCGTTCAATGGATATTCGACCCCGTTCACAACGTATTATGACAGCGGTTTGTTCACCCTTTATACTCCCCAAGAGTATGCCACCCTGTTTTCTTTACCGGCCTCCGATGCGGTGAAACTGATTTTCGATTTGTCCTCATCGCCGGTGCCGCTGGGCACTGATTTTACCCTGGGCATCAGGGTTACGGGACTGGCCAGCACGGATACCGTTGGCTTGGAACTGTTCGGTCCAGCGGGCTACGGCTTGAATTATGGTGATTATTGGGCGAACAACAATGGCGGCGGCTGGGTGTTGTTGACCAACGCCGTCCCGACCAGTTTCGGCGCCGAATTCACCGGCACCGTGACTCCAGAACCCTCGGTTCTTTATCTTGGCGCGGTTGGCGCAACGTTGTTGACGGGTTTGACCTGGCTTCGCCGCCGGCAGGACGCTTCTCAGCAGAACTAAGCGTCCCACTTTATAAACGGTTTTCCAAACGACCAAACTTCCAGTTTGGTCGTTTTGGTTTTACGGCACGGACAATCGGTAGAAGCTGCTGCTGTTGGTGGCGGGCAGGACCACAACGAAATGATTATTGGTCAGGACCGGTGAGTTGACGGCCGGCGTCCACAGCACCGGCGGAGACAAGTTGTCAGTTTGCTGCAGGACAAAGCTCGCACTGTTATTCGTCCAAGAAACGGCGATCTGGCTTTGATCCGTTCCGAACGCCAACTGGAGGTTCGGAACTTGCACCACCGACATCCAGCCGGAGAACTCGGAGGTGTTGTCGGCCGGCCCGGTCGCCGTGGCGGTGACCACCCAGTTCGCCGGCACGGACGCTGACAAATAGGCGGTAAAGTTGGAGGAACAAGAGGCACCCAAGGTCAGGTTCATCTGTCCCAGAAACAACTGTCCCTCGCCGTAGCCGGAAGCATCACCCGCCGGGCTGGCAAAAAATTGCAGCAGATACGTCTTGCCCGATGCGCTGTTCAGCGTCCCGCGAACCCGCGTCCCGTAGCCGCTATAAACATTCGACAGGACCGGAAAATTCTGTCCGGCATTCGCCGCATTGGCCGCCACCCCGCTTTCACAGCCGACAACCGGATTGACGCCCGCGCTTGCGCTGCCGTCGGTCGGGCTCAAATCAATACCCAGGGCACCATTGCTGAAAATGGAATTGCCGTTGATCTGATTGTTCCGGGCACCGGTGCGCACCCGCACGCCACAATAAATCGACTGCGCGAACGCGAGCCGGTTGCCCTCACCCGTCAGTGCGCCGCCGATAAAATTGTTGGTCGCGCTGGCATCAAGGTCAATGCCGTGAAACAAATTTCCCAGCGCGCTGGAGCCATCAGCCTTGGTGCCGATCCAGTTTCCCTGGAGGACATTGCCCCTGGTATTTTGCAGATAGATGCCGCGATTGTTATTGGCCGAAATGAGATTGCCCGCACCCGCCACGCTGCCGCCAATTTGGTTGGAACTTGTATTCTGAAGCGTGATGCCACTGGCCGCATTGGCGAGTCCAGAGGTTCCGGTCAGGTCGGTTCCGATATAATTGCCCTGAACCACGTTGTTCGTCGAACCGGCACCGGTGATGAACAGTCCCAAGCCGTTGTTGGCTGCAATGACGTTTCTTGCGCCTGCGGACGACCCGCCGACCTGGTTGTTGGCGGCGCTGCTGATGCCCAAGCCATCAGCGTTGTTACCCAGACCGCTTGCGCCGGTGGCATCCAATCCGATCAGATTTCCCTGGATGAAATTGCCGGTGACGTTGCCGCCCGTTCCCACCACCCACACTCCTTGCTGGCCGTTCCCCGAGATGACGTTGCCGCTACCGGGCGCGGTGCCGCCGATCACGTTGGTGCAGCCCTGAACCCGCACGCCGGCCAGCGTGTTGGCCACAGCCTTGCCACCCGTCACGTCCAGGCCGATGTAGTTGCCGAGCACGGCATTTCCGTGGTCGCTCAACAACAAAATGCCGACGCCATTGCTGGCATTGCCGGAAATGACGTTGCGGGCACCGGCCAAGACGCCGCCGATCGTGTTCGAGACCGCGTCGCTCAACGAAATTCCATTGAACCCGTTGCGGATCGCGTTCGTGCCCGGCGCCGAAAGTCCGATGAAGTTTCCCTGCACCAGATTTCCCGCCGCACCGTCTGTCAGAAAAATCCCGTCCTGCTTGTTGCCTGAAATCACATTGCCAGCGCCGGCATTCGTGCCGCCAAGCTGGTTTCCGACGGCAGCTGAAACGGCCACGCCGACATTTAGATTTGGCACCGCCGATTTCCCGGTCGCGTCGGTGCCGATATAATTTCCCAGAACGAGATTGTTGGTGGCGGTCCCGAGATTGATCGAAACGCCCGAGAAGCCATTCCCGGAAATCACATTGCCGCCGCCGGCAGCTGCACTGCCGATCACGTTGCCGGCAGCGCCGTAGAGAGTGATGCCGTCCGCGGCGTTGCTGACGGCACCGCTGCCGGAGAGGTTCAGCCCGATATAATTGCCCAGAATCACATTGCCGGTCGCGTTGCTGGTGTTCAGAAAAATGCCACTCAGTCCGTTGCCGGAAATCACGTTGCGCGCGGCGGCGTTCGTGCCGCCAATCCAGTTCCCGGTGCACCGGTCAATCACCACGCCATTATTCACGTTGCCCAGCGCTGTGGCGCCCGTCGCGGCGATACCGATCAGATTTCCCTGAATGGTGCTCCCGCCTGTGCCGGTGATGTAAATCCCCGTGTCATTGCCGCCGGCGATCACGTTGCCATCGCCAGCATTCGTCCCGCCGACGAGGTTCCCGGCGCTTTTGATCCAGACGCCAAAACTGCCGTTGGCACGCGCGTTGGTTCCCGTCACATCCGTCCCGATATAATTCCCCTGAACCATGTTGGACGGACCGGTCAATACGATGCCCTGCGCCCCAAACCGGTTGATCGCCAGCCCGCGCACGAGGCTGTAACCGGAAAGCAGTTGCAACCCGGCGGTGGTGCTGCCCGCCGAAGTCCCGTTTAATTCGATGACCGGCGTGCCGGTGAAACCAGTCTGCGTGGTGCCGTCAATGGCGGTTGGAACACCCAGTGACGGGAGGTTCGTGAGCAGCGTGATGGTGAAAGGCGGTGAACCGCTGGTGATCTGGAAAATGATGCTGTTCGTTCCCGGACTGGCGTTGGAATCCAGAATGGCCTGGCGCAGACTGCCGGCCCCGTTGTCCGCATTCGTGGTCACCGTGAACGTCGCCGCCCGAAGCAAATTCGTGAGCAGACAGGCGGATAGCAATGCCAACAGACATTTACGATCAGAATGGAAAACACGTCTCATCCTTACTACGTCCATGCTGGTATTTTGAGTGCAAATAATCAACCATTCAAATTAGAAATCGTCACCACCAAGCTAAGGCGTTTGAATCCGGTAAAACCGCGTGGCGGGACCGTTCGTGGTCGTGTAACGATACGAACTGCCGGGGATGTTCGTGGTCAGCGCCGCGCCGGCATTGGTGATCCACGCCTGCCCCAACTGGTTGACCGTGAGCAGGCGGAAGGTCGCCGCCGGACCGGCCGACACGCTGAAATTGAGCTGCACCTGGTTGCCGACGATGACCGGAGTCGCCAGCGTGATGACCGGCAGATTCGTCACGGAGGTGACCTGCTCGACGGGCCCGCCATCGAGCGGAAAATCAGTGAAGAGAATCGCCGAAGCCTGGAGGTTGTAATTCGTCGCCACCGTTGGCGTGAACGTGAAGTTCGTGGAGGCGGTGACATTCGTTGTGAAATTGACCAGTTGCGAAATGTTCGTCACCAAAATATTGTCGAGCGCCCAGCCCACGCCCGGGTCGCTTTGGTAATAGTAGCTGCCGGTGGAAAAATCATAGTTAAAACGCAGCAACGTCGGCTTCGCGACGTAGTTGGACAACGAAAGTGTGCGCAAGGTAAAGGCGGTTTCGCCCGGTCCGCCGGACCCCGCTTGCGTATAAATATCCTGCCAGTTCACTCCGCCATTCACGGACACCTGCACCCGCGCCGTCTGAAAACTGGTGGCGTAACCCAGTTCACTTTGGAAGCTCACCACCGAATTGCTGGCCGGAAAAAACAGCCGGTTGAGCTGGAACAACTGTGGCACCGCATTGCTGTGGGTCAGGTGAAATGAATGCGTGCCGGATATCACCGGAGTATTGGTGATGACGGGATAGACGGGCGCCGGTGAAATCGTGAAGTTCCCCAAGCCACCCTCCGCGCCATCGAACAGATTGCCGCTGACGCGCTGTGCGGTCAGCCACCGATAACCCGTCACGTTCGGGTCCGGCACCGGCGTGCAGGTGTAGAGGTTGCCGGCATTCACCGTCGGCCGGTTGGTGCCGCTGAGGAGCGGTGGGAAAGAATCCCCGCCCGGCACCGCCGGGTCGAACACCGTTACCGTGTAGGCGTAGTTCTGATTGCCGGTGGCGGTGATGACATTGCTGATCGTGACCGAATAGACCGTGTCCGTTCCGTTGAACGGAAACACCGTGTTCTGATTCACCGGGTCAAGATTGGACGGATACCAGACGATGGTGTTTTCGCCGTAGAAGTCCGCCACATAGGTTTCCCGGATCACTGCCACGCTCACGCCATTGCTCTTCATGCTAATGGTCGCCGTGCTGAGATCCGCATTGGACAATGCAAACGACCACCGGGGATACACGACGGAATAAGGCGCATAGCCGGCGGGCGGCCACGCCACAAATGGCGTGCGCGTCGCCGGCCGCGGGCCGCCATAGTTCGCATCGAAAACCCAGGTGGCATTGGCCTGGAAAAAATTGCCCTGCATTGGCACATCGCCCGTGCCCATCACCTGCGTCTGCGGATATAAAATCCACCGGCGATGAGCGGCCTCATAATTGTTCGCGCCAAAATCCCGGATGTAGCTCGTGATCGCGTCCGGCCCGGCGTAACCGAGAGCGAGGTTGGAATTGGCCGCCGCATTCGTGCCAGCCGTGCTGAAGCAATGCCAGGTCGGTGGTATCAGGGTGTGCTGCAGATTGGTGTTGGCCGACATCATCAGCGCCGCCGCCTGGTTCTGGGTGCTTTCTCCCGAATCGAAGGTGATGGTGGCGGGCAATCCTGCCAGCGCGCGATACCAGTTGATCCGCCGCAGCACGGACTGCTGAAAGGCGGATGAGTTCGTTCCCGGCGTGCAACTGGAAATGTTCGCCGTCGTGCCGATGGGCACGCCATCCGACGCGGTGTAAACCGCGTTGTAAAATGAGCGCACCTGTTCACGCGAGCCGGTGTCCACAATAAAGCCACTCGTGGCGAGCTTCGGACGCGGCCCGGCACCGGGCAAACCCGAAACATCCTTCGGCGCCCGGGGCGCATCGCCAAGCCAAGGTTCGGCCCGCAAGGAATTTGCGGCTGCCAGGGTGATCGCCAGCACTGCGAGGAAACGTCTTAACGGCATAAAGTCAAACCATCCAGCGAGCCGCATGCCATTCAAAGTTGAGCTTAAACCACGATCGGCGGTGGCAGCTCTCCGCAAACCGGACAATCGGCAGCCACCGGGAGCCGCTCGCTTGGTACTTTGAATCAGGCTCAAAACCAGGCTCGCACCCCGAACCTGCTGCCAAACCCCTGCCCTGTGAACCATCAAAGAAAAACCCATCTTCAATCAATGAAGATGGGTTTGATTGACCGGAATCAAAATCAGGGCGCAGCGTAATCACGACCGCCGGTCGGCACGTCACCGCCGGAGCCCGGATCAATATTATTGTGCACCACTGGAATCGGAACATACGGATTGCCAGGGTGAGGCGGGCCGGCGACCATCGGAGACGGCAAACCGGATTGCGCCAGTGTCGGCAGGGTGGCCGTTGGAACTGCGGCCGCGACCTGTTCCAGCACTGCGCTCACCGAAGGAACATTTCCCTTACTGGCTGCCAAGGCTTGGGCGATGGGAGCTTTCAGTGCCGGGATGGCGGCTGAGATGGCCGTCAAAATTTCCTTGCCCGCGCCCGGAGCCACTTCCGCCACGGCATTCGCCACCTTTTGATAGGCGGCTGGCAACACACGGCAAACGGATTCCACAATCCGACCCGCCTGGGCCGGAGCGGCCGCAGCGGCGGCACGCGCAATGGCGACCGCTTGATTCGGCACCAAACTCACCGCCGTGGCGGCAGCCGTGGCAGCCATTTCCGGGGTTTTCTGGGCGATGCTGCCAACAATGGCCGCCGCCGCCGCCGGATTCAACCCGACGGCCGCCTTGACCACCGCGACAGTGGTCGGCTTGAGATTTTTCGCATCCGCCTGCGACACCAGTTGCGCCGCCTTGGCGGGCAGTTCAACGGCGGTCGCCCCGCTCAACACGGCCATGATGGGACCGGCTGGATCCGCAGCACGCACGTTCACCGCAGTGATCAGCACCAATACTGCTGCGCAAGTCAGGACAAATTTAATAGTTTTCATAGATTTAGCGGAACTTCTTACCCCTCAAACAACCGTATGACAATTAGCGCACAAGCTAATTCTGTCAACAAGATTGTGCGGAAAAAGCGGCTTGCACGTAAATCTGAAAAGGCGATTGAGAGCTGAAAAACTGACATTTGGCAGGCTGAAATGAAACAAAATTGGAAAAACCCTCGTCCCAAGTCAGGCCGGCCGTTTCGCATTCGGATTTCAGTTGTCAGCATTTCAGTATTTCAGCGATTCAAATCATCTTTTTAACAAACCAAAATCAGCATTTAACCGGCCATTTCTGATTTCAGCTTTCCGCATTTCATTTTTTTTCTGAAAGCCGCCACGCCCCATACTCCCCCGAAAATCCCCAGTGCCACATTCACCGGCTCGGGCACGGCCGAAGTCGTAATATTCACATTAAAGCTGTTCAGAGTGGAAGTATCTCCTGGACTTAAGTCTGCAAAAAAGAGTGTCCACGCTCCATTTGGATCCGAGTTATTAAGGACGGATAGATCCTGGCTCGCCGTAAAAGTGGTGCCCAAAAGAACCTGCCCGGCTGTTCCTGTCGCCGTCTGAACGGAATTCCCTGTTCCTTCTACTAGCGTGATGTCGAATCCAGAACTATTCGCCGCACCTGTAATCTGATTGAATAACACTGCGATCTGGCTTCCATGCGACAAATACGCGTAAATGTCGCCATTGTAGCCACCGGTCAAGTTAAGCGTGATGCTGATGTCGCTGATGTTTAGCCCGCTCGCCGCGAAGTTAATCGAGTAGCCCGCACCCACCGGTGTATTGTCTGGAATAATCTGGCTGCCTGACCCGCTGCCGGTGTAGGTGATGCCATCACTCGTCGAAAAATCGGTAAGCGCCAATGCCGCCTGTGTCGGCACATTGGAGGCCAAAATGACTCCCATCGTAACCACTGCCAAAGCGCCTTTAAATGTGTTCATAAAAATAGTTGGTGTAAAAGTTTGTCGTTGGTTTTAATGGCTCGGATAAACCGTCCGGTAATATCCGCTGCCGTTCGCGACCGGGTCACTCACCTGAAAAACTCCGACGCCGAAGCTCAAGCTGTTGTCAGATGGCGCCATGTAGTTCCCAAGTTTGATCCAGCTTGGCGGTGTCAATGAGGTCGTCTTCTCGACTGTGTAGGTGGTCCCGGGAATGCCCGCAAACCGCACCACGAAGTTCCCATTTCCATCGGTTGTCGGACCAAAGACCACATTTGGCGACTGGCCGGTGCCCGACCCGACAGTTACGCTCACGGCCATGGTCTGTGTGCCATGGCCGTCTTGAAAAGTTACAGTAAAACTATCGCTGCCAAAGCCATCAGTAGGTGTATAGGTCAAGTTACCGCTGCCATCTACAGAAGCACTACCATGACTTGGCAGTGTCGCGGCTACCGCGACGGGCGTCCCGCGCGAACTGGCGGCATGGTTGGCTAACTTGGTGGATGAAATCACCGCCGCCGTGCCAACCGGCGTGGACAATGCCAGAGGCGTTGTAGTGAACGTATAAATATCCAGAACACCCGTCGTGGCCAAGTTGTTTGTATCCCAACTCAAACCCGGGGCGAGCGTAGGCAACGTGACCGTGCTGAACCAGCCGCTGAATGTGCCGGCGGTGAACGGCGTGAAACTATCACCCAAAACCAAGGCATCTCCACCGGCAGTAACCGTAAGCGTGCCACCATAAGCCAACGTGCCAGTCACAGCGGCATTGTCCGTAGTAAGCGTCACGCCCGACTTGTTGATGTCCATCGCAGCCGTGCCGGCCAATGTCAAACCGCTGCCAAATGTGAGCGTGGCGATGGAAGAACTCCCTGGCGACAATGTTCCGCCGCTGCTGACAACAGCATGAACGGAAGCCGTTCCAGTGCCCTTTAGTGTTCCGCCGCTGGCGATTGTCAGGGTTGGGCTGCCACTGATTGTGTGCGAACTCGGATCAAGTGTGCCGCTGACCGTAAAAGTGCGCGAAACAACCGTTCCCATGTTCAAATCACTGTTCAACGTGAGCGTCTTGCCGGATGCAATTGCCGTGTTCATCTTCTGCCAGTCATAAGTTCCACCGGATTCTGTTAATGTCACGCTGGCAGAACCGCCGGTGAAATTGAGCGTGTTTGCACTCGAACCGCCAATGCCATTGGTAAAGAACCCGCTGGTTTGATTAAAATTTCCGCCAAGATTCAGTGTGGTCGCCCTGCTACCACTGCCGCTACCTTGAAGCGAGAAAGACCCACCTGATAAAATCAAGTCACCCAGAACGTTCACCGTGAAGCTGCCTGCGGTTGATTGATTGATTGAAACCGAACCCGTTCCAGAATTTTGAATAATCAGGTTGCCATTAACAGTTGTCAGAGTGCCAGCCAGATTGAAGATTGAAGTCTGGCTCGAACAATTCCATATGAAATTATAGAATGCTTGCCCCAAACCGCTCGGAGCAGTCGCATCGCTCGTGTAACCAATGATTTCACAAGTCGCACCTGTATTCCAAGTCGCCGCCGGAATCGTGCCCGCAGTGGTTGTAAAATTATGCTGATACTTGCCGCCCGATTCAAATACAATGGTTCCAGTCGGCGTAATCGTCCCCGCATTGTTCACGGTGCCGGAAACATCCAAGTCCGTGCCCGCACCAGCGGCGACTGTCAAGGTCTGACCGCTGGCCACATTGATTGAGCCGCCCGAATCCACCGTGACTTGATCCACCGTCACAAGTGCCGCCACGGTCACCGTGTGTCCGTTTTGAATCTCAACTGTGCCATCCGCATAAGTCGGCGTTTGACCGGTCACCGCATCCGCAAATCCGCTGCCGGTGTCCACTTGCCAGGTGGTGAAATCACTCCAATTGCCGCTCTGCTTGCTGCGATAATTGGGTGTAGGATTCACAACGATACTTCCCGTCGTGCCGGTTTTGCCATTGCCATCCGTCGCGTTGATCGTCGTCGTCTCCGCCGTGTTGTCCGTGGCACTAACCGTGAAGGTTCCAGCAGCGAGTGTGGAACTCCCTGTAAACGTTACGTTGCCCGAACCACTGCCCATCGTTACCAAGGTAGAACTGTCTGTCGTCACCGTGTTATTATTCACGTCTTTCGCTGTCACCGCGACAGGAAATGCAACTCCCACGATTTGCGGTGAAGAAGCCGCGACGACATAAGAATTAATCGTGCCCGGATTCACTGTCAGGCTGGAACTGGCCGTGCCTGCTATCGGGTCCGATGTATCCGTCGCGGTAATCGTCGTGGTTTCGGCTTTGGCCAAAGTGATGTGGGCCGTTCCAACACCGCTGCTGAAACTCACGGTTGAAGGATAGCTTGGACTTCCGGTCGGACCGCTGAAGGTGATGTTCGGCGTGCTGTTAAAGCTCGTGTCCATCGTCGTGCCATCCGTGGTTGCCGTAAGCGTGATGTCAAATCCGGTCCCGGCGGTTTGCGCGGTCGCGCTACCTGTGTTTGGACCGGTCTGCCCCGGCAGCGTGACCAAAATTTTAGGAGTGTTTGCTAGTGTCGTCACGTCAATGGTCGATGAATTGCCGCTGGTGCCACCGCCGTTCACCGCCCGCACGCGAAAATGGTAGCCGGTGTTAGCACTCAAGCCTGAAACTGGATAGGTCGTCACGTTCCCGACATTCAAATCGTTGTATCCCGAAACAAAGGAGCCAAAGCCTGCATCAGTGGAAACGTCCAGCCGGTAACTGGCAGCACCAACCGCAGTGCTCCAATTTGCGCTAAAACCGTTGGCAGCCACACCCGTGGCCGCACTCGCCACCGGAGCGCTTGGTGCGGCAATAACATTCACGGTGCCGCCGAAGCGCAAGCCATAGGCACCGAGGAAGGGCGAATTAAAACCCCAACCACCAGTTGCCGTCTGGCCGCTCGCGTAGTAGCGGATCGTTACCGTTGTCGTCGAAGGAACATTTTGGAGCGCGCCGATGCCCGAAACATCGATTTGTGTCATTGGCCCATCTCCAATTTGAACTAGAGGTGATCCAATCAAAGTAAATGTGGTTCCATCCAAACTGTAGGCGTATTGCATCGAAACGCCAGGGGATTGGGAAAAGCTCGATGTTCCAGCCAGTCGCGCGTCAATCGTGCCTAAGGACAATGTGTATCCTGTCGCAGCCGCCAAGGTTGCTTGAAAATAATCTGTGTTGGCCGTGGAAATTCCATCATTTTTGAATCCTGTTGTTCGGAAAGAATTACCGGCAGCGCTTCCTGCCGCGCCAGCCCCGCGCGTGATGTTGGTTAACGTGCCCGAATTATTCAGATTTAAATTAAATACTGTGGCCCCCACCGTGGCCTCGCTGCCAAGGTTGCCAAAAAAGTCCCAACCTGCCAGCGGCGCGACTTGGGTGTTGCCGCTGGCTGTGGAACCAGGAGCGGTTGCAATGCCAGCGCCATTCGTCGCCACAACGGCAAAAGTGTAGATCGTGCTGGCGCTCAAGCGAGTCACCGTTGCCGTGCCCCAGCTTGACGCAGTTTTATAGACCGCCGTGGCACCCAATGCACCAATGACGTTAGTAACGTAATTTCCCGAGGTGGTCTCCTGAATCGCATAAGCCGTGTTCGCGGGATTGCCGTCGCCGGCGGTGATCGCGACATTCAAGCTGTTTGGCGTCGCGCCGCTCACCGTTGGAGCGGATGGCGTGTTGGCCAGCGTGTAGAAACTGACATCACTGGCACCGATGCCGGTACCCGAGGAATTGACGGCATAGGCACGGTAAAAAATATTCGTGTTTGGACTTAAGCCCGCCAGAGCTTTGCTGAACGCCGCGACGGAAGTGCCGCCTTCCGAAAGCTTGGTGCCCGAGGTCGTCACACCGGCAGTATTGGTCCAATAAAACCCGCGGTCGGTCAGCGAGGCGCCGCCGTCCACCATGACTGTGCCGTTCAAAGTGGCACCGCTAGTGTTCGTGCTGGTCGCAGCTTGCGTGGTCACGGATGGAATTGTTACGCCCGCTATAGTAGTGCCGCTGGTTGTAGCACTAAAACTGGTTGCGATGCCCGCGCCATTTGTCGCCACAACGCTGAAAGTATAAGTCGTGCTCGGACTCAAGCCGGTGACCGTCTTGGTGCCCCATGCCGTCGCGGTCTGATAAAAAGGCGTCGTGCTACTAAGTGCTCCGCCTGATTGCACATAATTACCGCCCGCCTCTTTGATTGCGTAAGCCGTTATGCTCGGATTTCCATCGCCACTGCCAATGGTGATATCAAGTGTAGATGCAGTTGCGTTACCTACGGTTGGCGCGGACGGCGTGTTGGCGAGTGTGAAGAAGCTAAGTTCAGGGGTAGAGAGTGTTGTTCCGATTGAGTTGATTGCGTAGGCCTTGAAAAAATATTGCACGTTTACACCCAGCGAAGAAAGGCCAAGCGTGTAGGAACCAGTCGTGCCGGACACGGTAGTTTTATTGTCGGTAATGGTGGCACCGGCTGATGTTTTATAAACGAAGCCGCGTTCCGTAACCGTGGCTCCACCATCAGAAGTGACATTGCCATTTAGCGTTGCCGTTGTTGTGGTGATGGAAGTTGCAGCCGATGAGGTCACCACGGGAGCGGTGTTGCCAGACGCAGTCGAAGTGACGGCGACGTTATCAATACTAATTTTCGGTTGTGATCCAATTGTTCCAGTTGTCGTGCTACGTTCATAAAACCTTAACCTGACACTTGAAGCGTTATTCAATGCGCTGGGTAAGGCTACGCTAATGCTTGCACTCGAGGCGACGTTATTCACTGCACTAAACGGAAGGCTTGTTCCAGTTATTTCAGTAAAAGTAGAACCATCGGTTGTATAAAATAATTGGAGCTTAGAGGTTCTGTCACCTGTGGAATTGTTTATCTCCGCAACATCAAAACTGACTGTTCCAGCGTTTCTTCCGGTGAAGTCTAAATACAAGTCAACGGCACACGAATTGGCAGTGCTTGTCGAAAGAAAGACCATATTTTGCGTTCCTTTTTGAACCCCACCAGAAGTGCCAGTTGAAAACGTAGCTGTTGAAACTGTTGTCCTAACACCATCACCAACAGTTCCAGTAGCGTTAATCGCAACAGAGCCATACGGTGCCGCACCAGTCCCGCTTGAAAAATTGGCTCCCCAATTTGCAATGTCGGCAAAATTCTCAGAATAATTACCGGTGGACATCACATAGGCTGTTGCCCCCTGAACTTTGACAACGCCAAGCCCGCAAATCATAGTCAATATCGCCACAATTCTTCGCCAGTTGAAGAAGCCAAAAGCCAGTTGAGAGTTGAAAGTTGAGCCGCCTTCGCGTTGCTTCATCGCGCCAAGGAGTTGATGGCCTGAAGGTGCGCTTGTGGGAGAGATTTCTGGATACACTGCTTCCGTCCTGAGATTCAATAATGACATAAACTCCTTCTGATAATTGCAGATCCCCACCCTTAGCACTGACTTAAGCACCACCTGATTAGACCACTGGCACCAAGTAGGAATCGTTTTTGGGTTACACCGCCCGTGTCAGCCGCGACACTAGGGGATGTTCCTATGGCCGTCAACGGTTTTATCCCGATGTGACAGATGAAACGAAAAGTATAAGCCGCACGCAGAAAACACAATTTCCGCTGAAGCAAACGTAATGAAGAAATACCAAAAGCTGAAAAGCTGACACGCTGAAATCGGAAATTATTGAGCCTCGAATTTAGAGTGAAAATAACTCGGCGCGATTGGAGCGCGGCGTTCACGCCGCTTCACCATCCAACATGCAAGCGGGCCGGGCATTTGATGCGCCGCGCGTCTTTGGCCGTCCAAGCGGGCCGAAGCCCGCGCTCCGTCACCGTATTGCGCGAGCCTCAATAGGAGAAGGACATGGTGCGGGTTCCGCTGTTTTGTATTTCAGATTTTCAGCGTGTCAATATTTCAACTTCTTGCCGCGCCGAAGTCGGACGCAGGCGGGTCACCATTTCACCATTTCAGCTTTCCAGCTCCCCCGTTTTCGGCTTTCAAAGACGTTATGATTTCTGCGATGCTTTTGGGATGGATAGCGACGGAGAGAAAAACTACTTCAAGATTTCAGCGGTCATCCTCGTGGTGGTTCTGGTGTTGGCGGCCGTCACCTGGCATTGGGGCCGGCCGGTTTACCGGCATCACAAGGAGGCACGCAACGTGACCGAGGCGCAGGCGTTTCTGGACCGGGGCGATTATCGCAACGCCTGGTTGTGCGCGAGCCTGGCCCGCCTGCTCAATCCCAACAATGTGCCCGCCTGCCGCATCCTGGCCGCGGTGGCCGAGGCTGCCCACTCGCCCGCCGCGCTGGACTTGCGACAGCAGATCGTGGAGCTCGAGCCGACGGTGGAGAACAAGCTGGCGCTGGCGACGACGGGGTTGCAGTTTCAAAATCCGCCGTTTCCGCTCACGACCCAGATTCTCGACCAACTGGCAACCACGGCCGCCAATCTCACGGCGTATCATGTCGTGGCCACCATGGTGGCGTTAAAAATGAACCGTGTGGCCGAGGCGGAAATTCACATGGCGGCAGCGTCACAATTGGAGCCGACCAACCATTCGTTCCAGATGAATCTGGCAGTCTTGCGGTTGAATTCGACCAATCCCGCCGTGCTCAACGACGCGCGCGCCACCTTGAAGCGGCTCATCACTGACCCGGGTCTCGGCCTCCAGGCGCTGCGGTCGCTGGTGGCCGAGTGCGTGAATCACAATGACCCGTCCGGGGCGCTGGACTATTCGACACAATTGTTGTCCAGCCCCCAGGCCAATCTGGCCGACCGGTTGCAGCATCTCGGCATTCTGAAGCGTCTGCAAAGCCCCGACCTCACTGCCCAATTGTCCGCCGTGCAACAGGCCACCGGCACCAATGCCGCGCTGGCGGCGCAGACGGCTTCGTGGATGGAAGCCAACGGGTTCATGTCCGAGACGTTGACCTGGTTGAATACCCTGCCCGCCAGTGTTCAGACGCAGCCGCCGGTACAGCTTGTCCTGGTGGATTATTACACCGGCATCAACGACTGGCAGGGGCTGTGCCGGCTCACGGCCAAGGGCGACTGGGGGGAAATGAATTTCCTGCGGCTGGCCTTTTTGTCCCACGCCTGGAGCGAACTCGGCGAACAGGTCGTTGCCGATGCCAACTGGAAATCCGCCGTGAACCAGTCGGGTGATAAACTGGGCGCGCTCAATGCGCTGTTGCAGCTGGCGGATCGCTGGCAGATGAACGCCGAAGATCTGCTCTGGCGGATCGTGCGGAAATATCCCGATGCCGGTTGGGCGCAGCAGAATCTGGAGCGACACTACCTGACTGCCGGCAACACGCGAAAGCTGTATCAGTTCTACGCCGAGTGCCTGGCCCGTTCGCCGCAGAATGTCGCGTTGAAGAATAATCTGGCCGCCACCGCCCTGTTGTTGAAAACCAACCTGACCCAGGCCAGCCAGTGGGTGGCGGACCTCTATGCCCGGCAGACTAACGACCCGGTGATCGTCTCCACCTACGCCTACGCGTTGCACCTGCAAGGCCGGGACCGCGAAGGGCTGGCCGCCTTCCAGCAACTCCAGCCGGCCCAGCTCGAACAGCCGTCGGTGGCGCTCTATTACGGCGTTTTGCTGGCGGCGTCGGGTGATCACGCCAAGGCCACGCCATTTCTGGCGATCGCGGAAAAGGAAGAACATTTACTGCCGGAAGAAAAACAATTGTTGAAAACTGAAACGCTGAAACGCTGACAAACTGAAAGGCCGTAGGAGACGACGTCAGGAGGCTCTGACTAAAGGCTCTCAACTCTCAACCCATAACTCTCAACTGGAAAGTCAGAGCCTCGTCACCTCGTCTCCTACAATTAGAATCCGTAGGAGACAACGTCAGGAGACTCAAATCAGCCTACAAATGAATCAGGACAGCACGATGAAAGGAAGACGGGCAGCCTGACTCAAGAGACCTTCACCCCGACGCGGGCTGTAGTGCCAAGCTGTTTGACTGAATGACCGCTGTCCGGAGCATGGGGCGCCATACCTACCGCATTCCGCTTGATCAAATCGTTAAAAGTCTGCGCTTGGCGCTTGCTGTCACTAATCGCCTGACGGCGGTAATACCAGAAAACACAGGGCACGAGGAGGCCGACGACAACCGTCAAAAGATTCATCACGGTGTTCATACAACATTAAAAATTTTCGGAATTCAGGACTGAACCGTCGGCCTGGCCTTGTGGTGTTTCAACCACCATTGACGTCCACCCGCCAGCGCGAACACGCCGGCAAACACGCCCAGCGCCACGTTCACCGGTTCCGGCACCGCGGTAATGTTGAGATTCCAACTGAGCAGCCCGTTTTCAATCCCGCTGCTGCCATTATCCCACAGCAGCAAACTCCAGGTGCCGTTCGGATTCAATCCATTGAAACCTGTGGTCGGTGTGGTCGAAAAGGTCACGTCATAGATCCGCTGCGCGCCGGAACTCGAAGTCGCCACCGGGGCGAAGCTGACATACGGAGAACTTGTCGTGGTGCCCAGCGTCAGCAATCCTTGGATGCCGCTGCCGTTGCCGGTCAACGAAGATGCATCGTTGAAAGTAAGAACCAGCTGAACACTGGTGATTGAGGAAGCCATGCCGCCCAGCGTATGCACGGCTGAAAAGGTGGTGCCATCCTGCGGAACTGCGCCGGAATTTCCGAAGGTATTCGGATAATATGCAGCCTGTGCGGACAGGCCGAACATCGCCACCAACAGGCTTGCCAGCATCGTCAGCTTAATCGGTTTCTTCATAAATAATACGTTCATAGCTTTACCTTCGATTTCGGTCAATGCACGGCCAGTCGATAAAAGGCGGTGGAGAGGGGGTTGGTGTCCGTGTAAAGCACTATCCCGTTGGCGGCAGCGACGATGCCAGACGGATTTGAGCCCAGTGAAATTGTGGTCCAGGTCGTCATATCGGGCGACCGCTGCACATCGTAGGCATGGGAGGGAATACCATAGCCAACCAGGTTCACGACCCCGGCTCCCGCTGTCGGAGGAGACAGGACACTCGTCGCCTTGCCCAACCGCACATTCACGTTGGCCGTGCTGGTGTTGGTGCCGCCCGTAAAACCATCGCTGATGGTGTAGGTGAACGAGTCGGTCCCCACATAACTGGTGAATGGCGTGTAGGTGATCGTGGTGCCGGCCAGGGAAACCGTGCCATGGCTGGGGCTGCCCGTGTTGACGCTGGCGACTGACAGCGTATCGTTATCGGCGTCATAATCCAGACCCGCCAGGGTGGTGGCGTTGAGGTTTACAGGCGTGCTCACCACCGCCCCGATATTGTGCGCGCCACCGACCGGCGGCGTGTCAATGGTCTGCGTGACGCTGCTGGTGCTGGTCAGGAAATTCACATTCCCGGAGTATTCGGCGGTGATGGCAATATTGCCATGCGTCAGCGTGGAGTTGGTGATTTTGGCCAACCCGCCGCCATCAAGCGTTACTGCGCTGCCCAAAGCGGCTCCGTTGGTTTTGAACTGCACCGTGCCCGGCGGCGTGGCCACGCCCGAAACCGTGGCGGTCAGGACCACGTTTGAACCGGGCAAAGCGGGATTAAGGGATGAAATCAAAACGGTCGTGGAAGTTGCCTTGTTCACGGTCACAGTCACTGTAGTTGTCGCGTTGTTGTAATTGGCCGTGTCCGTCGGCGTGATCGTGACACTGACATTCGTTGTGCCCGCATTCGGAGCAATGCTCGGATCAACAAACGCGCGGGTGCTAATGGTCACTGTCCCTCCCGCCGCGTTGGTCAGACTCCCACCGCTCAATGTAGAGGACGCCAACGTCTGGCCGTAAGTTATTGCCGTCGTCGAAGGCGTGATCGCAACAAGCGGCGTCTGCTTGTTCACCGTCACCGTCACCGTGGCCGTCGCAGTGTTATAGTTGGCCGTATCCGTGGGCGTGATCGTAACGCTGACATTTGTTGTGCCGGCGTTGGGAGCAATGCTCGGATCAACAAACACGCGGCTGCTGATGGTCACTGTCGCCCCCGCCGCGTTGGTCAGACTGCCCCCACTCAATGAAGAGGCCGCCAATGTCTGGCCATAAGTAATCGCCGTGGCTGAAGGCGCGGCGGAAACCAGCGGCGTCTGTTTGTTCACTGTCACCGTGACTGTGACGGTGGCGTTGTTGTAGCTGTTCGTGTCACTCGGCGTGAACGTGACACTGCCATTGGTGGTGCCCGCATTGGGCGCAATGCTGGGAGTGGTGAATGCGAAGCTGCCGGACACAGTCGCGCCCGCCGCGTTGGTGGCTGCGCCGCCGCTCAAGATTGAACTGGCCAGCGTCTGGCCGTAGGTGATCACTGTCGCCGAAGGTGCTGTCGACACCACCGGTGTGGAACGTGTGTCCGTCGAGACATTTAAAATGCCCGTTGTCAGGCCAAAATAAGTGTTGTTCGTGTGCGTTGCCAAGGAACTGGTGGATCCCCACGTCCCGGACACCTGGCCCAAGCCGCCAACGGAGAAGCTCCCGACTGGGTCGGTAAAACCAGCAGCAAGGCTGACCTTGGCACCTGTCGCGAGCGCGAAGTTGGTGATTGTTGTGGCTGCGGAACGAGTCATCGTCAGCGTGCCGCCGGTGTTGTTATCGCTCAACGAACTGACGGCGGCTGGCAACCCCGTGCCCGTAGCCTGCGCGCCTGTGCCGTTGTAGATGTAGTTGGCCGCTGTGCTGTAGGTCCGCCCACCCGTCGTCTGGATGTTGCCGGAGCCAGTTCCGACGGTCGTGATTCCGTTGGGATCACCAATTCCTAAAGTCGCGCCGCTAGCAACAATGTTGGTTCCGGCACCGCTCATAACCTGTGTGCCAATTTGCAGATTCGCGCCGTTGTTGATGGTGCAATTCCGAAGTGTGACGATGCTGAAATTCGTAAGGGCAGTCACTGGCGCGGTCGTATTGGCGATGGTCAGGTTGGCAAAAACCGTGGTGGAGGAACCCGCAATGTTCTGCGCGGTGGTGCCGTTGAACAAGACGGTTGTAGCTGCGGCGGTCAGAATCGGCGAGCCGTTGTTGGTCCAACTACCCGCAACCGCGATGGTATTAATGTCGTTGTCAAAGGCGGGATCAACTCCGCTATCAATTAGGACATTGAAGAATTGATACGTGCCGGCTGTGTTGAATGCTGTGTTATTTGCGCTGCCCGCAAACTCGACGGTGCCATCGGTGGCGGTGAAGTTGGCCGGGGTGGCCGGATTGTAGTTGTGATAAATCTTCAACAGCCCACCGGTCATGATCATGGTGCCGGTGCCCGAAAGGTCAAGTATTGCGTTTGTTCCGGCGGACTGGCCCAGCGTGCCGTTGACAACCACGGAATCGCTCGGAGCGGTGGCGGTGTTGGCCGCCATCCAGAGGATGCCGCCGGAATTCGTCACCACGCCGCCACTGTTAATGGTCATCGCGACATCGGAAACGAAAACGCCGGAGGATATATTTAAGGTTCCGGTAATCGAGGAACTCGCACCCGTGATGTTATTTGAGCCACCCGTCTGGATGAACGTGGTGCCAGAGTTGAGAGTCAGGATGCCCGCCGTCTGAACAATCGTGCCACCAGAATTGGTGATGGAAGAACTGCCCGACAGAGTAATGGCGCCAGCGATCGTCAGCGTGCCGCCCGAAACGGTTATATTCGCTGCGGGGCCAGTGCCTGTAGCGCCCATCGCAACTGACAGACCGTTGGCAGAGCCGGTGGTGATGATCGGATACCGGGTGTTGCCATTGGTGATGGTCAACGCATCCGCGGCGTTAGGTATGCCGATGGGTGTCCAGTTGCTATCCTTGTTCCAGTCGGTGCTGGTCCCGCCGTTCCAGGTCCGGGCAGTGGTTCCTTGGGCGGCGATGGTGAAGGTGGTTGAATTGGTGCCCGTCAAGCCGGCGGCACTGGCGGCGAGGGTGTAGCCGGTGCCCGCGCGGTCAATGGACAGGGTGCTGAACGTCGCAGCCCCGCTGCTGGCGGCAACCGTGAGGGTGCCGCTCAACGTGCCACTGCCGGGATTGGTGCCGATGGCGAGCGTGACACTACTGGTGTTCGTGGTGAAGTTGCCGAACGCGTCCTGAATCTGCACGACCACATTGGCCATCGTGGCACTCGCAACCGTGTTGGCCGGCTGCGTGGTGAATGTGAGTTTGTTCGCCACGGCAAAGTTTACGTTAATGCCGGACTGGGTGCCGGTGACGGAACCGGCCGTGGCGGTGATGGTGCGCGTCCCAGCGGTCTTCAGAGTGACGCCATTGGTGAAGGTGTGCGCACCCGCATCGCCGACCACAAACGTGTAGCTGGCCGGAAGCGTTGCCTGTGTGTCGGTGCTGGTGAAAGTAATCGTGCCCGTGTAGTTGGTCGCCAGATTGCCGCCCGCGTCAAACGCGGTCACGGTCACGCTGCCGGCCACACCCGCGGTTTGCGGGCTGGGAAAACCGGTGACCGTGAACGTGGTCACCGCACCGAGGGTGATGTTAAACGCGGTGGAATTGGTTCCGGGCAGACCGGTGGAGGTGGCGACGAGGGTGTAACCCGTGCCGATTGTGTCAATGGAAAGATTGTTGAACGTCGCCGTGCCGTTGACCGCCGCATTGGTTTGCGTGCCGCTCAACGTGCCGCCGCCCGGATTGGTGCCGATGGCCAGAACCACGGTGGACGTGTTCGTTGTGACGTTGCCGAATTGGTCGCGAATCTGCACCGATACGGCGGGCGCGATGACCTTCGTGGCGTTTGTGCTGGTGGGCTGCACACCAAAGGCTAGGTTGTTGGCCGACGCGGCATTGACCGTGATGGACGAACTGGTCCCGGTCTTGGAGCCGGTTGACGTGGCCGTGATCGAGATGCTCTGGGCCACATTGTCCTTGGTGCTGATCGTAAATGTCCCGCCCGACAGCGTCTTGGTGTTGTCACCAAACGTGCTGTCTCCGTTGCTGTCAAATTGCACGCTGCCGGTCCCCGTCATCGTCACCACCGTCGAACTGTCCGTCGTCACCGTGTTGGTGTTGGCGTCCTTGGCCGTCACCGTGGTCGTGAACGGGCTGCCCGCCGTCTGCGGTGAGCCTGCACTGACGACGTAGGAGGCAATTGCCCCAGGATTCACGTCGAAGGTGCTCGTGCCGGTCTTGCTGCCGGACCCGGCCGGCCCCGTGACGATGAAAGTCTCGCTGCTGCCCGCAATAGTCGGTGTAACGCTGAGGCCACTCTTCACACCGGACGAGAAGTTCCCGGACGAGCCCGTGATCCCCGCTGTGCCACTGTAGGTCACGCCGTTGCCGAAGCTCGTCACCGTGTTGCTGAACTGATCCTGCGCCGTCAGGGTGATACCCGTGATGGCCGTGCCCGCCGTCTGCGGCGATGAAATGGCCGAAATCGCAAAATGGTCCAGTGCCGCCGGATTGACCGTCTCCTGCTGTGTGCCGCTGGTCAGCCCGCTTGATGCCGCTGTAATCGTCGGCGTCCCAGCCTTTGTGTCCGTATAAGTAAAGTTGGCATTGCTCGACCCGTTGGCGATTGACAACGGACTGGCCGGGGTGAACGTGACCGTCCCGCTGGAACTGCTGCTCAATGTTACCGAAATCGTCGCGTCGCTATTGTTCGGGTTGTTATATTGATCCTGCCGCTGCACCGTAATGGTCCCCGACGCCACCCCCGCCGTCACCGTCACTGGTGAGGTCGTAAACACCAATTTGGTCGCTGCCCCCGCATTCACGTTGAACGTCGCCGTGCCGCTATTGCCGGACGCAGTGACCGTGAACGTCTCGCTGCTGCCCGCCACCGTCGGCGTCACGCTCACGCCCGACAACTGGCCCGCCGTGAACGCCGCCGAGGTTCCGGTGATGCCCGCCGTGCCACTGTAGGTCACCGTGCCCGTGTAGTTCGTCGTATTGTTAAAAATATCCTGCGCCGTCAGGGTGATGCTCGTTATCGCCGTGCCCGCCGTCTGCGGCGATGAAATAGCCGAAATCGCAAAATGGTCCAGTGCCGCCGGATTGACCGTGAACGTGCTCGAAGTCGCACCCGTAAGCGAGCCGTCGCTGGCGGTCAAAGTATTCGCGCTGCCCGCTGTCGTGGGCTTGATCGCGTTGAAAGTGGCCACGCCGCTGGAGGCCGCCTTTGAAAGCGTGCTGCCAGTGAACGCCGTCGTGCTGCTGGCAATCGTCACCGTGCTGCTGTCACCCGTCACCATGTTTCCAAATTGATCCTGCACAATCACGGTCACCGACGGGCTGATTGCACTGCCCGCTGTCGTCGTGCTTGGCTGCACCCCAAACGCCAGCTTGTTGGCCGCGCCGGCCACTTCGGTCAGGGCACCAAAAGAGGTTGTTCCAGCCGTGATTCCATTGACCGTAGCACCACCAGACGCCATTGTGACATTGCTTGGATTGGTAACGGGAAACGTTCCTGACGTTGGTTGCGCTTGGATGCCCGACCACGTAATGATTGATTTTGCCCCACCGATGTCAGCTGTATTAACATGGATTGTGATGCTGCCTGACGCCACCGTCGCGGTAGAGGACGCCAACACGAGTAACGTCCCTCCAGTGGCTCCTGACCTTGTTACGGTTGCGGTAACAGTAACCCCCGTGTTAAACTGAAAGCCTGAAGGAGCGTTCAGAACAATATCCCCAGTACCGACATCTCCGGAGGTGCCTTCAGTTATGGCGGGACCGGTCAAATTGGTGTAAGTGCTGGTGCCGGCAAAGTCGGCTGAAATACTTTTACTCGCGAGGGTCGTAACCGAAGCATTGGCGGCGTAGGCCGACCCTGCGGCGCAAGCAAGCAGCGCCACGAGGGCGAGTTTGAAGACGGCGAGCCGGGGGAGTTGCGCCGCGCGGTTCATGCGGCGGGCCACGGTCAAAAAGCGATTGCGGTGGAGGAATGGATTTTTCATGGGTGGCGTGTTGTTGGGGTGGCGCAAGGTCATCTAATAGGTAGGGACGCGTTCCACCGCGTCCGCTTCTGATCAGTCAAGGAAGCGGTGGAACGCCCTGCCAAAAATATTTTTCCCGCCAGCACAAATGCCAGAAGCACAATTAACTCAAAGGCCACTGTTCTGATGTCCAGCAGTGGCCAAAATTGTCCCGCAGCTTTTGTTGTAATAAGGTAACCTTTCAACTCCGATTGCCAGATTTAAACAATTAATAAGACTCATGTCAACGCTTAAGTGTCTCAAAATTTGACAACACTTCAGAACCCATGCCGTCGCTCATGTCAGCTCTTTATGTTGAGCAGTTTGTGCACCAATTCCAGCCCTGCCTGCATCCCAATTTCCGGACCAGTGTCTCAATTGTTTACACGACTCCGCGATACGCCCAATCAATGCCGCTGTCAGCAAATGAGGTGCCTGTAAGGTGATTTGACGGCTCAACTGCCCCAAGAGGCAGGTCTGGAAATGGCAGCGTCGGCCATCCCGGCTGACGTAGAGCCGGGGTGTCCCGCCCGGCGGAAAAGCGTCGTCTCGCAGTCAACCTGGAAAAGGGAAGCGTTTTTGCAAAGTAACGATTTTTTCCGGGCGACAAGATGCCGCCCGCCACGGCAGGCCGGACGCCCGCCGCTACCACCCGCCGCTACCACCCGCCGCTACTTAAAATCGCCAACGGAAGGGTTTTTGTTTGCGCGTGGCCGGGCAGCAGGCATCATCCGCCGCTTAAATGCGGTTTTTCAGGATGAACAGGAGGGTTCAGGCGCAGGCAGCGGTGGAAAAGTTGCGTCATGAGTTCAGGTTCCACTGCTGGCTATGGATGCTGGCGGTGTTCCTCTCCGTGCCAAAAACGGTGTGCGGACAGGAGGCGTTGCGGCAGTCGCTGGCGGGCGAGTCGGCAGCCAGGGCACAAAAGGACGCGGCGGCCTCGACCGGTTATTACAATCTGCTGCTGGGCGACACGTCGCTGCGGTTCGCTTCCGGGCTGGGAGCGCAATACAATGACAACATCCATTTGCAGGACCAAGGTGCGCAGGGGGATTTGATCTTCACACCCAACCTGAACACGCAACTCCACCGGCCGCTCACGGAGAACAACAGCCTGGACTTCTCCATGGGCGCCGGCTATTCCACGTATTTGACCCATTCGGATCTGGACCAGTTTTTTGTCACGCCGGGGTCGGGCATCTTCTTCAACCTCTTCATCGGCGATTTTGCGATCAACCTGCATGACCGCGTCACAATCACCGAGAACGGCTATCAGAATCCCACGGCGAACGGCAACGGCAACAACGCCACCCTGAACAACGCGGCGGGAACCAGCGTGACGTGGGATTTGAACCAGGTGGTGCTGACGGCGGGTTATGATCATGTCAATTATGCGTCACTCGGCGCTTCCAGCCAGTCGGCGCCGGATTCTGCCTCCGACAATCTATCCCTCAACGCCGGCGTGCACGTGCGCCCGGAAATCATCGTGGGCGTGGCCGGCGGCGTCAGCCAGATCGATTACGATCAATCCGGCTCGACCACTTCACCCAACTCCAAGCAATGGAGCGTGGGCGGGTTCAGCCGCCTCCAGATCAGCGAATATTTGAACGCCCAGCTGGACGCCGGTTACAATGAGCTGCTGCCAGACAACACCTCGACCAATCTGAACACGACCGACCTCTCGGGTCTCTATTTTGATCTGGGGATATCGCACCGGGTCAACCGGTTTCTCACCTACAGCCTGTCGGCGGGGCGCAGCCAGGATTTGCAGTCCTACGGCCAGCCCTTCACCACACTCTTCGTGCGATGGACCCCGAATTGGAACTTCATCAAGGGTTATACCTTCAGCACACCTGTGTGGTGGTTGCAAGGAACACAAAACTACACCCAGGCAAATACGTCAAACACGTATGATCAATACGGGTGCGGGCTGAATCTCGGACGGCAGCTGACGCAAAAACTTTCCAGCACGTTCTCGTATCAATTCATCCAGGAGACCTCGGATCAGGCGAATCTGAACTATGTCGTCAATTTAATAAGCTTGAATTTTACCTACCAGTTCTGAATACTTGAAGCGTTTGATGAAAAGGTTGTTTTCCCATTTCCTGATGTGCGCCGGGATGACTGCGCTGCACGCCTTTGCACAGCTAACACCGTCCGCCGGCTCCAGCACTTCCACCACGGTGCCGCCCAGTTCCACGGCAACGGCCGATGCCGGGAGCGTGCCCGGATTGCTCAACGGTTACGTGCCGGACAACAGCTACAAATTGCGGGTGGGCGACACGGTCAGTTTCCAGATCCTGGAAAATCGCATTTTGGAAATCCCCGTCTCGCCGGGCAGCCCGGCCACCGCCGGCAGTCTGGTCGCGCCGGCCAGTCTGGTGGTGGCGGATTCCGGGGAACTGGATGTGCCTTATATCGGCCGCGTGATGGCGGTGGACAAGACCTGCGAGCAGCTGGGCAGGGAAATCAAAACCGCGCTGGAAAAGGATTATTACAAGCAGGCCACGGTGGTCTTATCGCTGAATCTGGCCAACCGGCTGTGGGGCCGGGTTTACATCTGGGGCCAGGTGCGCAACCAGGGCGCGCTGGAAATCCAGGTCAATGAAAACCTGACCGCCGGCAAGGCGATTTTGCGGGCGGGCGGCTTCGCCGATTTTGCCAACAAGAAAAAGGTCAAGATTGTACGGGCCAGCCCGGATGCCAAAGGCGACACCCAGTCCTTCACCCTGGACATGACGGAAATTCTGGAAGGCGGAAAGATTGACAAGGACATCGTCCTGGAGCCGAACGACCTCATCATTGTGCCGTCACGACTGATCAATTTCTAGCCCCCTTAACAAACGCGTGAACGAAGACTCAGCACCAGCCGCCCATGACCGCCATGCCGGGGGCAGAAAATTTTATTCGAAGTTGCAGCGCTACCGCAATCTGCTGCTGCGCCGCTGGTGGGTGCTGGCGGTCTGCCTGGTGGCGGCACTGGGGATCCAGGCCCTGATCCTCCGCAATGCCCCGCCGGTGTTCGCCTCGGTGGGACAGATGATTGTCAACGTCCGATTGAACATCCAGCAGAGTTCGCTTTACACGGAAGAACTGGGAAATTTTATCGGAACCCAGCAGGCCCTGATGCACAGCGACCAGGTGCTGAACCGGGCCCGGGAACGCGTGGCCAGCCAGAGCCCCGGACTGAACCCGCAGCCGGTGGGACTGGACGTGGCGGTATTGCCGAAGACCACGATTTTCCTGTTGCGCGCTTCGGGTGGAAATCCGGAATACACCAAAGCCTTTCTCCAAGCGTGCATGGAGGCATTCCAGAATCTGAAAAAGGGCATGGCCGAGCGCGCGTCCGACAGCACGATCGCCGGATTGACGGATCAGATGTTGCGGCTGGATCCGGAAATGAAGAAGGTGGACGATCAGATCGCGTCCTTTTTGAGCACCAATAACGTGACGCTGCTGGAGGAAGCCACCGGCGCGGCCAATTATTTGAGCCTGCTCTATCAAAGACTGGCCGAGGCGAGGTCCGACTATGACCTGCTCCAGTCCATGAACCTGGATCAAAACCTCCTGCTCGAACAGGACCGGACGCCGGCGATGGCGGGCGCGGGATTTCCCAGCGGCTTGAAATCGGATAATGGACTTCTGGCCAATGCCGCGCTGGGCGGACAATCCACGCTGTTTGCCCCCAGCTCGATCGGCATGGAATATCTGTCCATCAAACAACAGCTCCTGCTGCTGAAGGCGGAACAGGACCGGTTCGGCGAATACCTGAAACCCAAGCATCCTAAAATGGTCGAGATGGCCGAGCAAAGCGCCCGATTGGACCAGCTCCTGGGCATTTACAAAGATCAAAGCCTGGAGCAATTGGAGGCCAAAAAGAGCGCCCTGGCGTTGCAGATAAAAAATCTGGAAAGCGAGACCAAGGAGCTGGGCGAGCAGAATGTTCAGCTGGGCCGGAAAAACGCCGAATACTCACGCATGAAGGCCAAGGGCGAGCGCCTTCAATCGCTTTACGACCAGTTGCTGGCCACGCTCCAGACCTTGGACGTCAACAAGGACATCAGCCCGGACACGGTCACCATCTACCAACCCGCCAGCGATGCGTTTCCGGTGGATCCGTTGCAGGCCAAAAAACTGTTGACCGCCGCCATCGTCGGCCTGGGTCTGGGTCTGGCCATGCTGCTGTTGCTGGATCGTCTGGATGACCGGATGAGTTCCTTCACGGAACTGGAAGAATTGTTCGATGAAGATGTTTTGGGACAGATTCCGCGCGAGAAGTCACCCGATAAAAACGGAGCCGTTCCCCTGCTTCAACCCGGTGATCCGCGACATCCGTTCCTGGAGGCGTATCGCAACCTGCGTTCCTCCCTGCTCTACACGGCGGAGACCGGCTCCCGTCCGCATACCCTGCTGATCACCAGTTCCGTGCCCAACGACGGCAAATCCGTCACGGCCGCGAATCTGGCCATCACGCTCGCCGCCGGTGGTTCACGCGTGCTGCTGGTGGACGCCGATCTGCGCAAAGGCACCCAGCATAGCCGCTTCAAAATCCAGGCGGACACCGGGCTTTCCGAAACGTTGACCCAGGGACTGGACTGGCACAGTGCGGTCAAGGAAACGTTCCAGGACAAATTATTTCTGCTGCCGCGCGGGGCCATCATCCATCACTCCAGCGAAGCCTTCATCGGCCCGGTCATGGAAAAATTCCTCCAGGAGACCATCAAGGAATACGATTACGTGCTGATTGACACCGCCCCGGTGATGGCGGCGGACGATGTCACCAGCCTCGCCCCGCGGGTGGATGGCGTGATCTTCGTGGTCCGCGCAGAATTCACCTCGGCCCGCGTGGCGCGCACGGCGCTGGACATGCTGGCCTAGCGGAAAGCACGCATCCTCGGACTGGTCTTCAACTCCGTGCGGCCGTCGGTGGGTGATTACTACAGCTATTACCGCTACCGGGATTATTACTCGACAACCCCGGCAAAATAACGGTTTGCTGGAGAGGAAGCGATTCCGAACATGACTGAAAATCCGTCATCCTCACCCGTCGCGACTGGATCGGGCGACTGGTTTTGTCTTTGCTCGCAACCCAAGCACGAGCACATCGCGGCGGCGCACCTGCGAAACGTGACCGGCGTGGAAGTTTTCCTCCCGCGGATCCGGTTCAAACGCGCCACCCGGCGGGGAACCGTCTGGGTCACGGAGGCATTGTTTCCCAATTATCTCTTCGCGCGTTTCAACTGGCAAAAGTCGCTGAGCGAGGTTCAGCATGCCCGCGGGGTTCGCGGCGTGGTTCACTTTGGCGAACGCTGGCCCACGATCCAGCAGGAAATCATCGAAGACTTGCGCCGGGCGGTTGGCGCCGCCGAACTGCGCGTCATTCCCGCGCTGCTGGCACCTGGCGACGAGGTGGAGATTACGAGCGGCAATTTTCAGGGCCTCTCGGCCGTGGTCACGCGCGTCATGCCCAACCGTGAACGCGTGGCGGTGTTGATGGAATTTCTGGGACGCCAGACCAACATTGAGCTTCCCGCCAGCACCGTCATCAAAGCCGGGAACGAACGCTCAAACATCTTGTAAGCGTCATCGGGAAGCTTCCGGCGCGACGGTTCATCGGTGCGAACTTCTTCCGCTCACCGTGAAAAGGATCGCGCAGAGGATCAGAAAGAGCAGCAGGATGGAATGGATCTGCAATGGAAAATCGAAGCGCGCATGCACCAGGCATCCCGCCAAGCCGAGCCAGGCCAGAACCACGAACCGCCGTCCGGTGCGAATCCGTCCCGGCACAAACCGCCGCCACAAGATGCACCCCAGCGCCGCGAGCACCAGCCCCATCCCGAACCAGCCGAATGTGATCCGGGTTTCCAGCCAGTCATTGTGCAGCTGCTCCGGCCAGTAGGTGGTATTGGAGATGCGGTAAAGCTGGAAAACCGTCGCAAATGTTCCCGGCCCCGTGCCGAACACGGGATAGTCCTTCGCCATCGGACGCGCCGCGGCGAACATTTCCTCACGATTCGAAAAGCCCGCGCCGATTTGCTCCATTCGGGGCCCGAGCAAATCCCAGCCGAAATACCAGCCCAACCCGAGAACCACGGCAAAAAACAGCGCCAGCAGCCACGTCGTCCGCGAACCGCCACGGTCCGGATTCGACCGTGAAGCCAGCGACAAGAGATTGGTCGCCACCAGATACATCACGGCCACGACCAAAATGCCCGCCGACACCAACGCTCCACCGCGACTGGTGGAAATGATCGGACAGGCCGCCATGATCGCCGCGCACAACAACAAGACATGATGCAACCCGAACCGCCTGCCGCCGCCACGTTGCACCGTCCACCAAAATCCCAGACACAACGGCCAGAGCAGATTGAAATATTGCGCCGCATTGGACCGATACGCATACGGGCCGAACTGGGTTTCGCCCTCGGGATTCACCTGCGGTTGCACCCAGAACAAAAGTTTGCTGGAACCCGCCGCGCGTTGAGCAATCGCCTCCACCCCCAGCAGCGCGCCGTTGAGACACAGCAACCAAATCAGCCAGCGCAAGCGGGAAGGCAGCCGTGGCGCGGGAATGCCGGAATCACTTTCCGTCCGGCTGCGTTCGATGCGTGCTTCATCCGGAGTCATGCCGGACAGCCAATCACGAATCGCCCAGAACGAGCCGGCCAGTCCGAGATACATCCAGAAAATGAACCAGGTGCGATCCCGGTCAAAACTATGCGGCAACCAGCGGAGGTAGGAATGGTATTCAAAAAGCCGGGTTTCGGAATTGTAGGTGGCACCGGCATTCAATGCACTGGCCAGACAATATCCCAATATCAACAGCGTCAATCCGGCCAGGGTGCGGGTGATCAATCGTGCCGAAGTTTGCTCCTGATTGGGATGCGCGCCGGAACGCGTGGATGGAATTTTCCAACGCATCGCGGAATAGCCCTTCGCTTCGCGGATGAAAAGTTTTGCCAGCAGCAGAATTCCCAACGCATACCCCGCAATGTTCATGACCCAGACGGCCCATGGTTGCGTGGAGCCAAATGCCCACGGGCTGAACACCACCATGGCAAAAATCAAAACTCCGCTTAAGTCGTCGCAAATGCGATACAGTTGAACGTCCGCCGCCCGGAGCGCGAACATGGGACGGTGGCTCCGGCGGAGTTTGGCCGCTGCGGGAGGCTCGTTCAGCGGTGGAATGTTTTCATCAGCCATGAGCTTCGGTTCATGCGCCCGGGGCATCAAACCACAAATTCCAATTCCTGCCGGTGCGGAATGAGTCCGCGCTCGAAGGCCTGGCCGAGAAAACGACGGATGGATTCCCTGCCCCGCTCGCCGTAATCGAGCGTCCAGTGGTTCACATACATCCCGACAAACTTGTCGGCCAGGTCGCGGCCCATGTCGCGGGCGTATTGCAGCGCGTGCTGCACCGCCTCCGGACGATGGTCCAGGCTGAACTGGATGCTGGCGGTGAGCGTGTCGGAAATTTGTTTGCGCGTGGCCAGGTCAAATCGTTTGTGAATGACATTGCCGCCCAGCGGCAGCGGCAGTCCGTCGTTCTCGCGTCCCCACCAGACGCCCAGGTCTTCGCACACCACGAGACCTTCATTTTGGTAGGTGAGCTGGCCTTCGTGAATGATCAGGCCGATCTCGGCCACGCCGCTTTTCACGGCGGTAAAAATCTGATCGAACGGCACGACGACATAATCAATCTCCTTCGCCGGTTTGCCGAGCCAGAGTTGTAACGCGAGAAACGCGCTGGTCATGGTTCCGGGCACGGCGATTTTTTTGCCGGCAACTTCGTCGCGGGAAAATTTCCGTTTCGCCACGAGCATCGGACCATAGCCATCGCCCATGCTGGCCCCGCTGGGCAGCAGGGCATATTTGTCGGAGACGTAGGCGTAGGCGTGGATGCTGACGGCGGAGATGTCGAGTTCGCCGCGGGTGGCGCGTTCGTTCAGCGTCTGGATGTCCTGCAGAATGTGCTGGAAATGAAAACCGTGCGTCGGAATGAGCTCCTTCGCGAGGGCGTAAAACATGAAGGCATCGTCCGGATCGGGCGAATGGCCAAGGGTCAAAGTCGTTTGCTGCATCGGCGAAAATTAAACCACGCCGGACAAACTGTCACGACGAGAACAGTGATGAAGCCCGATGAAGTGATGAACTCCCCCCCGCCCCGCATGCGCACGCGCCCCGCAAATCAGACTGTGGTGACTGGCACCTCCTTATGCAGGCCAATCCGTTCCACAGGCAAATCAAACAGGCGCGTGCGTCGTGTTCCTCCCCCTTGTCTTCAACCCCCGATGCCACCGGAAACAAGTCCCCACAAACTTCCGGCACCATCGGTTCCCCACCCAAAACAACAACAACAAAACCGCAACCGCATTCCCTTTAGCAAACCCGGTGCCAACCGATCAAACCGCAGTTTTATTGGCGATTTGGAATATTTCAAAAGTGAAGGCGGAATGTCGCTGTTATTTTTTTATCAGCGCGGACAAAATAATCAGCACGCTGTCGCGCAGTTCAACCCATCTCCATCACATCTCCATCCCGCGCGGCTGATCCATCCTGTCCGGTCCGGCAGAGCGTGAGTTCATCTTTGGTGTTTTGACGACTGGATTCAATGATGGCTGAACTGCAAAATTGGGCTGGCAATTCTTTCTCACCTGGGCTTAATTGCCTGTGGTCATGAGCATCCAGCCAACAGTTCAACGACCGTCAACCATCAACCAGGAGGACTTCCAATGGATTTGCATCATCCGTTCCTAAGGGAATTCCCGCAACATCGCGAAACCGCCCGCTCCCTCAAGCTGGGCGACGGAAAGTTCCGCGCGATGTTCGAGGAATATCACACGCTGGACGACGACATCTGCCGCATCGAGGAGGACGTCGAATACGCCACCGACCAGCAGATTGACGAGCTGAAATTCAAACGCGCGCGATTGAAGGACGCGCTTTACGCCGCCGTGCGCAAGCACGAGCAGGCCATGGTGCATTGATTTGCCCTGGCGCGGCGGGCGGGAAATCCAAGTGCCAGCGATGCTTCATCGCGGCAAACCGATTTGCCTTCGGACGGAGGAATGACCCGGGGACCGCCCGATGGCAGGGCCGCAGGGAGGTGGGATTCTAGTGCGAATTGTGGTTCTCGTGATTTGCCCTTCGTTTTGCGGAATCAGCGATGACTTTTTCCGCGGCGTCCGGCGGCATTTCCTCGTAATGGCTGAATTCCTCGGTGTGGACGCCACTGCCGCCCGTCAGCGAACGCAGCGTGCTGGAATAATGATACAGTTCCTTGGTGGGCACGCTGGCCTTGATGACTTGGAACGCCCCTTCGGCTTCGATGCCCAGAATCTTTCCGCGTCGCGATGAGAGGTCGCCCATGACTTTGCCCATGAACGAATCCGGCACGTGGATTTCGACGGTCTCAATCGGCTCCAACAAAACCGGCCTGGCGGCGGTGAACGCTTCTTTGAAGGCGAAGTAACCGGCGATTTGAAAGGCGATGTCCTTCGAGTCCACCGGGTGCATCTTGCCGTCGTAAAAATCAATCTTCACGTCGGTCACGCGACAGCCGGCGATGACGCCCTCGGTGCAAACCTGCTGGACGCCTTTCTCGACCGACGGCACGAAATTGCGGTCCACGTTCTGGCCGACGAGCGATTGGGTGAATTCCACGCCGCTGTCGCGCGGCTTCGGCTCAATGCGCATCCAGACTTCGGCAAACTGCCCCGCGCCACCGGTCTGCTTCTTGTGGCGATATTTGGATTCGGCCCGGCCCTTGATCGTCTCCCGGTATTTCACGCGCGGCTCACCTAGTTCGACGTGGACATTGTGCCGTCGGCGCAGCCGGTCGGCGACGACTTCGAGGTGCAGTTCGCCCTGGGCCGAGATGATCGTCTGGTGCAGTTCGCCATCCACGACGTAAAGAAACGTCGGATCTTCTTCGCGCAACGCCGCCAGGCCGGTGGCGATTTTATCTTCCTCGCCTTTCATGCCGGCCACGAGCGCGGCGTGAATGTTCGGCTTCGGATAAACGACTTTCGGCAGTGTGACGGGATGCTTCGGCGTGCACAACGTATTCCCGGTGTGCGTGTCCTTCAGCTTGACCACCGCTCCGATGTCGCCCGCGCCGATGGCGGCGGCGATTTCGCGGTTCTGGCCGTTGAGCAGAAAAATCTGGCCGACCCGTTCGGTGATCGTGCGATCACTGTTGAACAAATCCGCCCCGGTGGCCACCGTTCCGGAATAGACGCGGAAAAACGACAGCTCGCCGAAATGCGCCTCGGACATCGTCTTGAAAACGTAGGCCACGGTTTCGCCGTTCGCGAGGAGGACTTCGGTTTCATCGCCGTTCGCGTCCAGCGCCGGGACATTTTTGCGGTCCACGGGCGAGGAACCGTATTTGGCGATGAAATCCATGAGCCGCGCGACGCCGACATTGGTTTCCGCCGAGATGGCGAAAAGCGGGATGAACAACTCCTTTTGCACGGCGGCGTGAATGCCGGCGCGAAATTCCTCCTCCGACAGCGAGCCCGATTCAAAATATTTGTTCATCAGCGCGTCGTCGGACTCGGCGATATGCTCGATGAGTTCACGATGCAGTTCCTTGACCTTGTCCGCCCATTCGCCGGTGGCGGGCGCCTCGGTGTATTTGCCGGAACCATCGGCGGCGTAGGTGACGATTTCGTTGCGGAGCACATCGAGCACCAGGTTGAAACCGGGGCCGGCATTCACGGGCACGCTCAAGGGAAAGACGTGCCGGCCGAAATGTTCCTGCGCGGATTTCAGCACGGCCTCGAAATCCACATGCTCCCGGTCGAGCGCGTTGACGGCGATCATTTTCGGAATTCCATAATTGGTGGCGTAATGCCACACACGATCCGTGCCGACGCCGGGACCGTGCTGGGCGTGCAGGACCACGAGCGCAAAATCACCCACGCGCAGCGCACCCAGACCTTCGCTGATAAAGTCCAGATATCCGGGCGTGTCGATGAGGTTGAATTTTTTCGCCGCCCACTCGACGTGCATCAGGCTCGCGGAGACGGAAATCTGCCGCTGCTTTTCACTGACGTGATAATCGGACACGGTCGAACCATCGGCGATGCGTCCCATGCGGGAGATCACGCCGGCGCAGCGAAGCATCGCCTCGCTCAACATGGTTTTGCCGGACGAGGCGTGGCCGACGATGGCAAAGTTGCGGATGTCAGCCGGTGGATAATTTTTCATAGGCCTTCTTCACATGCGAATGGTTGTGGGAGCGGTGACGGAGCCATTTCACATCCAATCGGGCACTCTTTACAAGGGAATTTTTCAGCGCGCTCCAATTCGGGCGAATCGGCCTTGGCCACCGACGTGTTTGCCGGCCAGCCATTTGGCCATGTTTGCTAATCCTGCGGACTGACATCCGTTCAACTTCAGAAAAACTTTGAACGATTTTCAGTCACGGGCGTCAAATTAGGACAATCGTTATGAGCCGAACGAGACAGAAACTCCGGTGCGAACCGGGTTGATGGTTGAGTCCGGCTGCGATTTCGGTGCGGTATCCGTAGTTCAGGTCCGCGCCCGATGTTCCTCAAGAACCTACCGTGAACTGATTAACTTCACCGGGTCTCTCCGCCATCCTCTGGCTGATTGACCCGGTATTTTTTTACCGGCACCGCGCACCGGACTGCCGCTTTCTGCTTTCTGCTCCACAATTTTTCTCGCACCCTTCTGCCATGGCTGCCCGAGACATCCCCGCCAGAAACCGCCGGCAGGCGATGGATTGGAGCCTCGTCCTCGCCAGTCAAGGCATCGAACATATCCTCGAGCATGACGAGGCCAATGGCTGGTCGCTGGCCGTTTCGGAAGCGGACCACGAGCAAGCCCTCGCCCACATTCACCAATATCGGCTGGAGAATTTGCACTGGCGCTGGCGTCGCCCGGTCTTTCAACGGGGATTATTTTTCGACTGGAGCTGCCTTGCCTGGGTGTTGCTGGTCATTTTCTTTTTTGCCTGGAGCGAAGCCCGCGCCGATTTGCGGACACTGGGCCGCATGGATGGAACCGCGCTGGCGCATGGCGAATGGTGGCGTCTGTTCACAGCGACGTGGCTGCATGCCGACCTCGCGCATCTGGCGGCGAACGTCGTGTTTGGGTTTCTGTTTCTCGGACTGGTGATGGGGCGTTATGGCCCGGGCATCGGGCTGCTGGCCGCTTATTTTGCCGGAGTGGGCGGCAACATTATCGCGTGGCTGGTTTATGACGAGACGCAACGCGGTCTTGGCGCGTCGGGTGTGGTGATGGGCGCGCTGGGTTTGCTCACCATCCAGTCATTCGCAATGCTGAAACAGCCGAATGCGAATGTGCTCCGGCTTTTTACCGGCGGCATCCTGGCCGGGGTGCTCTTGTTTGTGTTTCTGGGCACCAGTCCCGGGACTGACGTTGTCGCCCACCTCGGCGGATTCGTCAGCGGGTTGCTGCTCGGTTCGCTCCTGGCGTTTGCACCCCGGTTCGTGCACCGCCCTGGCATCAACCTCGCTGCCGCGCTGCTTTTGGCGGCGCTCGTCATGATTCCATGGTGGTGGGCACTGACCCGAACCGGGTCCACTCCCTGAACGCGAATGCCATCGCTGACACTGGCGACGGTTCCCCATGATCGGCCGGGAAAACGTTGCCGCAGAAATTCTGGATTTAACCGGATGGTTGGACTTCCGTTGTCCCAACCACTGGCGTTAAATGGTCGCGTGCCGGCGTCACAAACATTGCTGTATCCCGATCCGCGTCCGCTCGTCGAGCGGCTGGGCAATGATTTTTTCCGGCGACTGACCCAACGACCCGGGGTCTATCTGATGCAAGATGCCGCTGGTGTGGTGCTTTACGTTGGCAAGGCCAAAAATCTGCGGCAGCGCCTGGGCAATTATCGGGTGGCGAATCCTGACCGACTGGGACGCCGGCATCTGCGTTTGTTGCGACAGGTCGCGCGCATTGAATTGCAAGAGTGCCCGGATGAAACCACGGCGCTCGCCCGGGAAGCGGAATTGCTGCTGGCGTTGAAACCCAAATTCAATCGTGCGGGTGTCTGGGCGCCCGCGCCTCGCTTTCTGATCTGGCGTTTTTCGCATCGGACGCTTGAGTTTGCGATCGCGGAAACGCCCGGCACCGGCTGGCAGTCTTTTGGCCCGTTCGGCAGCGGTGTGAATCATCTTCGCGCCGCGCTGGTGCGGCTGCTGTGGTCTGCGCTGAATCCGGCGTCGGGATCCGCCTCGATGCCGGAAGGTTGGGTGCACGGAAGATTTGGCACCATCGCCGTCATTACGAAGGTAACGCCTTGTTTCGCGGGGGTGGAGACGATGTTGCCGCAGCTATTTGGCGGCGATACGGATTTGTTTGTCAGTTGGATTGGCGAGCGAACCAAAGCTCTGATCCGTTCTTACGATTTGGAATTGCGGGAGGCGGATCTTGAAACGGTCCTCCATTTCATGCGGACCCAGGCGCGTCGCCCCCTGCCCTTCACCTCATCGGCCCAAAACCCAGTCCGAAAACGGACGGAACTGAATCTCGTTTTCCGGTTTGAAGAGGAGGACGGGAAAAGTCGATGAAAGTTTCAGATTCAAAACCGGTCCACACGGTTCAGGTTCGCGAGTTGATTGAGTTTGTCCTGCGGCAGGGCGATCTGGGCGGCGAGCGTCAGTTCATCGGATCAGACCGCGCTCTCGCCGGCATTCGCGGCCATCAAAAAATCCAACGTTCGCGACCGGCCGGATATCAGACGGAAATTCCGGTTGAGCACGTCGTGGAAGTGGACGAGTTCACCCTGCAAATCCGCGGCCGCATTGACGGATTGCTGGTCACACCGTCGGAGGTGCTGCTGGAAGAAATCAAAACCGTGCAGGGCATCTGGGATCACCGCGCCGATCCGTTACACTGGGCGCAGGCCAGGTTTTACGGCTTCATCTACGCGCAACGTCACGCCGTGGAAACACTCGACTTGCAACTGACGTATCTGGAGCTGGCCACCGGCAAGGTGACGGAATTGCGCCAGTCGTTTTCGTTCGCCGGGTTATCCGATTTCTTCACGGCGACCACCGCCATCTACGTGGACTGGCTTCGCGAACGCCATCACTGGTGCCTCGCAAGAGATGAATCCATTCGCGCGCTGGCGTTTCCTTTCCCCGCCTATCGTCCGGGCCAGCGCGATCTGGCCGTCGCCGCCTATCGCGTGCTGGCCAATGGCGGACGGCTCTTCCTCGCCGCCCCGACCGGCATCGGCAAAACCATCTCCGTCCTTTTTCCCGCCGTCAAAGCGCTCGGCGAACGAAAGCTGGAACGCATCTTTTATCTGACCGCACGCACGGTCGGACGCGCCATCGCCGAGAAAGCATGTGCTGACCTGCACCGCGGCGGATTGAAACTCCGCACCGTCACCATCACCGCCAAAGCGAAGGTCTGTGTTCGTGACGGTCAACCGTGCGATCCCCTGACCTGTCCCATGGCGCTCGGTTATTACGACCGCATCAAACCGGCGATTCGTGATGCCCTGGCCCGGGAGGAGATCAACCGGCCCGCGCTTGAAGCCGTGGCCCAGAAACATCAAGTGTGCCCCTTTGAACTTTCGCTGGACGTGTCGGTCTGGGCCGATGCGATCGTCTGTGATTACAACTACGTTTTTGATCCGCAGGTTTATTTGCGCCGGCACTTCGCCGAGGGCGGCGGCAAATACGCCTTTCTCGTGGACGAAGCGCATAATCTGGTGGACCGGGCGCGGGAGATGTTCTCCGCCGATCTGGATGGCCAGGAGATCCTCGACGCAAAGCGTGCAATCAGGCAAGCCGTTCCGCGTTGCGCACGCGCCCTGGTGAAGCTGCTTTCGGAGATGAACCAACTTGGCAGCCCCGGCACAACCTCCGAAGAACCGATTGAAATTTCCGATCCGTCCGTCGAACTCAACTTGTTTCCAGTTCAAGCCACGACGGTCCAGGTTGAAAAAGCCGGCGTCCCCACCAGCCGCGAGGTTCCCGAACGCTTGATCGAGTTCGTGGAAGCCGCACTGACCGAGGCGGAAACCTGGCTGGCTCAAAACAAACCGGCCGGGTTTCGGGAGCAGCTGCTCACGCTCTATTTCCATCTGCATTCGTTCCGGCGCACCGCGGAACTTTACGATGACCATTATGCAACCATCATTGAAACGATTCCATCGCTGAAGGTGCGGCTTTTTTGTTTGGATCCATCCACCTTGCTCCGTCAGGCATTGGCCCGCGGCGCCGCGGCCATTTTCTTTTCCGCCACGCTCACGCCGATGGACTATTATCGAACACTGCTTGGCGGCATGCCGGAAGATCCCGTGCTGCAACTATCATCGCCGTTCCCGTCCGAAAACCTGGCGGTGTTCATCCAGGACCGGATTCAGACCCATTTCAAAGGACGGTCAGAATCTCTCGGGGACGTGGTGGAAGCGATTGGAACGCTGGTGCAAGGCCGGCGCGGCAATTACCTCGTCTATTTTCCTTCGTATCAATACCTCAACTCCGTATTGCAGGAATTTCAGACGCGATACCCATCGGTTGCCGTGCTGGCGCAACGACCCGGCATGACCGATCCGGAACGTGATGCCTTCCTGGCCGCCTTTTCTTCGGAGCACAGCGACACACTCGTGGGATTCGCCGTGCTGGGAGGGATTTTCGGAGAAGGCATTGACCTGGTCGGCGAGCGTTTGATCGGGGCGGTCATCGTCGGCGTCGGGCTGCCGCAACTTTGCGTCGAACGCGATTTGATCCGCGACTATTTTCAGCAGCAGAACTCGGCGGGATTTGAATATGCCTACACGTTCCCCGGCATGAACTGTGTGCTCCAGGCCATCGGACGGGTCATCCGTTCGGAATCGGATCGCGGCGTGGCGCTGCTCATTGACGCCCGGTTCAATGAGCAGCGTTATCGCCGTCTATTTCCCGCATGGTGGCAGTTCATCCGCGTCCGGAATCCGGAACGGCTGCGAGAGGCCGTCGCTGCGTTTTGGGATCAAGGCCAGCGCTAATAAATTCCTGCCGCAGCCCTCAAGCCGCCAGCGCCGCCAGCGGTTGATCCCGTTTTTCAATCTTCACGCGCAGCTTTTGCAACGCCTGTTCCTGGATCTGGCGGATGCGTTCGCGGGTGACCCCCAAACGCGCCCCAACCTGTTCCAGCGTTTTCGGCCGGCCGTTGTCCAGTCCGAAGCGCATCGCCAGAATCCGGCTTTCGCGCGCATCCAGCGTGGCCAGGACTTCCTTCACCAGCTCGTTGTCGGTGTCGGTCACCAGCCCGTCGAACGGTGCGGCGGCGTTGGCATCCGCCACGATTTCCGAAATCGCCGTGGTGTTGTCGGAACTGACGGGCGAGTCGAGCGACACCGGCGCCCGGGAAGCTTCGCGATAGCGCCGGATGCGCCGCGCATCCAGTCCCAGATCGTCCGCGACCTCTTCGTCAGTCGGCTCGCGATCGAGCGTCTCGCGCAATCTGACTTCAGATTTGCGAATGTGCGCCAGCCGGTCCACGACATGCACCGGCAGGCGGATGGTCTTGGACTGGTTTGACAGCGCCCGCCGGATGGCCTGCTTGATCCACAAGGACGCGTAGGTCGAAAGCTTCGCTCCCTTGTCCGGATTGAAGCGCTCCACGCCCTTCATCAATCCGATGTTGCCCTCGTTGATGAGGTCCAGCAGCGGCAGCCCCAGCCCCTCGTAGTCGCGGGCGATTTTCACCACCAGCCGCAGATTGGCCGTGATCATTCGCTCCCGCGCCTTCTTGTCACCCCGCTGGATTTTTCGCGCGAGCGCGAGTTCTTCCTCCGGCGCGAGCAATTTCACCTGGCCAATCTCGCGGAGATAGAGTTGCAAGGTATCACCCCGCAGTGACTCTGCGGGAATGACTTCTTCAACCACCGGCGATGGCAACGGTTCAGCCAGTTCAACGGCCACCGGCGCCGCCAAAGCCCGGCGCGACCGGTCGGCAGATTGCAATCGCGGATGTGGCACCTTGAGTTTTGGTGCGGCGACCCGTGAATTTCGTTTGAGCGTATTTTTCATGATGTGTTTAATTCCGTTGATGGTTGATCACCAGTTCCTCCGGCGTTACCACCAGATCCAATTTCTCCGTGTGCCGCAGGACGGTGACCGGCGATGCGACGCCAATCACACCCGCAACCAGATGCCGGTGCAGTTCATCGATTCCGGAAACGGTTTCACCGCCGAATGAGACGATCACGTCACCCTCGCGCAGACCGGCCCGGCGCGCGGGACTCCCCGGCTCGATGCCGGACACCAGGATGCCCTGATCCGCGGCCAGCCGGTGAAACACCACGACCCGCCGGTGGATCGGAACATTCTGCCCGGCGACTCCAATCCAGCTGCGCCGGATGAGACCTTCCTTGATCAACCACGCCGTCACGAACTCGGCCGTGTTGCTCGCGATCGCAAAGCAAATCCCCTGCGCCGGCAGGATGATCGCCGTGTTCACGCCGATGATTTCCCCGCGCGAATTGACCAGCGGCCCGCCGGAGTTGCCGGGATTCAGCGCCGCATCGGTCTGGATGACATTGTCAATCAGCCGGCCGGACTGGGAGCGCATCGAACGTCCCAAGGCGCTCACCACGCCCGCCGTCACCGTCTGTTGAAAACCGAACGGACTGCCGATGGCGATGGCGATCTGCCCGACACGGACCGATTTGGAATTCCCGAATTGCGCGTGAACGAGCTGCGCGGCATTGATGCGGACCACCGCCAGATCCGTTTCCGGATCGTCGCCGACCAAAACCGCTTTAAACACCCGCCCGTCCGCCAGCGTGACCTCCATCCGTTCAGCCCCGTGAACCACGTGGCTGTTGGTCAGGATGTAGCCATCGGGCGCAATGATGAACCCCGAACCGCTGCCGCCCGATTCCGATCCACGCCGGCTTTCCTGCGCGGCACGCAGAACGCGGATGTTCACCACCGCGGGCCCGACGGCGGCCACGACCCGGGTGATGGTGTTGGAATAACCGTCCAGCAATTCGTCATCGCCATTCAACGGCTCCATCGGCGCTCCTGCCACAACGGAGTCAACTTCACCGATGGCGCGAACGAGTCCGGTTGCTCTTTGTCCTGGAAATGTGGTTGGCGTTTTCATAATTGGATTCGACAAGTCAGCCCGCTTGACGGGCAGGTGATGGTTTGTGGTTCAAGCCGGCACGGCGAGCTTCTCCAGTTTGGAAACGATGGCGCGTTTGGCGGTGACTCCGACGGTTTTATCCCGCACTTCGCCGCCGGCGAAATAGAGCAACGTCGGGATGGACTGGATGCCGAAACGCGCAGCCAGGCCCGGGTTGGTGTCCACATTCACCTTCGCGACCTTGACGCGACCGGCCTGCTCGCCGGCGATTTCGTCGAGGGCCGGGGCGAGCATCTTGCACGGCCCGCACCATTCGGCCCAAAAATCCACGAGGACCGGTTGATTGGACTGAATCACTTCCGCCTCAAAGTTTCCCTCATTGATTTCAATGGTTGATTTCATGTTCGCCTTTCATTCTTTGTTTGTAACTATTGCAGTTACACACTTGCACAAAAAAAACGGCCGTCAACTGACTATTTTTTGGGGGCGCAGACGCCCGACGCCTTCACCGCGTCAATCACGTCAGCCAGGGTGGTCTTCTCCAGGTCCCGTTCCATCGCTTTTTGAGCTGAACAAAATATTCTGGACAGGGCTTCCAGGATGCAGTGCCCCACCGGACAGGACGTGTTGGGTTTGCGTGACGGTTTGGCAAAGGATTCGCAGTCCTCGACGGAGCGGTAGACTTCAGCCAGATTGATCCGGCGGGGAGAACGGCTGAGCCGGGAGCCGGCCCCCGCTCCTTTGCAGGTTTCCACCAGCCTGGCTTTCTGCAACGATGACAACAACCGCCGGACCATCACGGGATTCGTGTTGATGCTGCCGGCCAGGGACGCGGACGTGACCCGGTCGCCCTCTTTGTAGGCCAGAACGGCCAGCACATGGACAGCCATGGCAAAGCGGCAGCTAGTTCTCATAAGTCATGACTTTAAGTAACCATTGCCATTACATCTGTCAAGCGGACACCCCCGCCATCCCGGCAGACAGGACCTGTGCCGCTCCGCGCTGCGTTTTTTGCAGGCTTAAAATTCCCGTGCCGGGCCAGCGGCTGGTTTGGAAATTATCTTGCAATCCCGTGCGTCTGAAAATTGGTGCCACCCCTGTGCTGCTTGCCTGTCAAAATTTCACCGACAAGCCGGCTGCCTTGGCCAGTTTCTTTTGCCGCTCATCGAAGGTCAGAAAGAGATCAAAGCCAAGTTCAACCGCTGCGGCGACGTGAAACAGATCACTGCTGCGACAGCCAAAATCTCCGGCGTGCGCCGCACCCAGTTTTTCGGCTTCGCGCAGCGTGGCGACCCAATCCACCAGCGCATGCACCAGCACGGTTTCATCGCGCAAGTCCACGTCCATCTGCTTCAGTTGCGTCTTGCTTTGGGGCAGATCAATCAGCTTGTGAAATACCGCCAACCGGATGGCGTTGCGCACTTCCAGTCGATGCCAAGGCGTGAATGGCAACGACTCACCGTGACGTTGCATGAATGCGGTGGCAGCCGTTGAGCTTTGTTGCTGGAGATAAAGCGCAACCATGAAACTGGAGTCAGCGTAAGCTTTCAATAGGCACCCCGGCTTTCGTCCAGAACCGCCCCCATCGCCTTGTCGGAAATAATTTTCCGGCCAAATACCTTATGCAAGCGACCCGCAATGTCCGGCATCTGCGCGTCAGCCTTCTTTTGGACGTGTGCGGGCAAAAGCCGGGCCACGGTGCGGCGATGCCTGGTGATCGCGACTTCTTCACCATTGCTGACCCACGCCAGAATGCGGTTGAAATCATGCCGCATCTCACGGATGGAGGCTGTCTTCATGTGGCACATTATGTGACACAAATGGATTTAGGTCAAAACTTCAATTTCCCGGCAATCGCGACCAAACTTTGCAGGCTCCATTCCGCGCCCGTGGTTTTGACTCCGCTTTCGACCACCCACGGGCGGGGCATGTGCGAACGCATCGAAACATCGGAGAATATTTAGACGGGCCTAATGATTCATTCGGGCTGATCCAGCCATCCGATATATTTCAAAATGGAGGCAATACCAATGATGACCGAAGTGCATAACCGGCCGGAATACGGCTGGAGCCGCAATCCCTCTGGCCCGTTTTCGGTGAATCGCTGCTTCGCCAAGGAGGAGAATGGAAGTCGTTGTTCTCGACGTGCGGTTGGACTAGGCTGGCAGCGCCATGCAAACCAACCACGACACACACAGCAAGGTCATCGGTTATCTCCTTTGGATTTTCGGATTCACCGGCGCACACCGGTTTTATTACGGCAAGCCCATCAGCGGCACGATTTGGTTCTTCACCGCCGGGCTGTTCCTCATCGGTTGGATCGTCGATCTGTTCCTCATCCCTGGCATGGATCGTCAGGCCGACCGGCGCTTCGTCACCGGCACCACCGACTACACCGTTGCCTGGTTGCTGCTCACCTTTGTGGGCTTCTTCGGCCTCCACCGCTTCTACCTCGGGAAATGGGGCACCGGCATTCTTTACCTGCTGACGGGTGGATTGCTGCTCATGGGAATCCTTTACGACCTCTGGACACTCAATCAACAGGTGAGCGAGGTCAACAATGCCCGAAAGGCCGGGCAGTAATCGGAATCAAAAAGGAACAGACGTCAGCCCGAACTTTTGACACAAACTCCCGGCCCTGCCCATACGTCCCAGACGTTGCGCCACCTCCATTTGCCGAACCTCTCTATTTCACCGGGAGGTTGAATGTGGGAATGGAGACAAAACAGGCATTTTATCCTTTGCTTTCATGTGTTTCCTCCCTGCTGCGGATTTTAGGTTTAATCTGGCAACCGCTTGGGACGCGGTTTGAACGGGTTGCCCGTCCGAGTCGTTCCGCGCCACACGGCGCACGAATCGGCTGCTTGCGCCCGCTCAAGGCATTTGCGAAAGTGGCGCCCGGCGCAGAGTTGCCGGTGTGGCGAAATGGCAGACGCACAGGACTTAAAATCCTGGGACCTTAAAACGTCGTGTGGGTTCGAGTCCCACCACCGGCACCAATTTTATCCTGTTGCTTTTCAGCAGGATGGTGCGACCAGAAAAAGCAGGTGTCAGTGGAAGTGCCAGTGCAAATACCACTGGCCAAAACTCAGTGATTACTCGGTAAATACTGGTCGAAAACGCGGTCACAACCCGGCTGGATGCCTGAAAAAGACAGGCCGGGGTGCCAGTGAAAGTGCCAGTGAAGTCAAAACCGGACTCAAATCCGGCGAAAACTCCGGAATCATTGGGATTCGGACGGGATTCGCTGCCCGTCTGGTGTAGCTGATACACCCAAAGCCACGAACGGTTTCATAACTTTCGGACAAAAAATCCGAATTATGAAAAATCGTTTCATCCTCTACCGCCGCAAACTTGGCGGTATGTTCTACGTCCAAGACACCAAAACTCGCAAACAGGAGAGCTTGGGCACAAAAATTCGCTCCGAGGCCACGACCCTGTTCAATGCCCGCAATGAAGCTGCCCGGCAACCGCAACTGAACCTCCAAATTGCCAAGGCATATCTGGCGGGATCTGATTTCGGTGCCTCAACCCGGACCTGGCAGGACGCCTTTAACGCCATCATCGAAAATAAAACCGGCGTCACCAAGGATCGCTGGCAGCGTGGCGCCCGCCAGAAAGCATTTGAGTTGATTCACCCGCTGATCATCGTAGAGACGAAGGCGGAACAACTTTCCGCCTGTTTGAGGGCGGGAACGGTCAGCACCAATGTCCTGCTGCGGGAGTTGCATAACTTTTGCCTTTCCATGGGCTGGCTGCCGTGGCCGATCATCCCCAAGCGGCTCTGGCCGAAAATTGAATACCAGCCCAAGCGGGCCATCACAGCAGAGGAACACCGCATGATTATCGGCCGGGAAAAAAATGTGGAACTTCGGGCGTTGTATGAATTGTGCTGGCACTTGGGTGGTTCGCAAACCGACATTGCCAACCTCGCGGCTGAAAACATTGACTGGCCTGACCGTGTTGTTTCTTATGCCCGGAGAAAAACCGGCAGTCCGGCATTTATCCATTTCGGTCCGGCGGTGGAATCCATCCTGCGTTCGCTGCCAACTGAAGGACTTTTGTTCCCGAAGATTGCGTTGTGGATGGAAAAGCACCGGGCAAAAGAATTCAAACGTCGTTGCCTTGGCTTGGGTATCCAAGGCGTCTCCTTGCACTCTTACCGCTATGCATGGGCGGAGCGGGCAAAAACTTGCGGCTACCCGGAACGGTTCGCGCAAGAGGCGCTCGGCCACAACAGCAAGGCCGTTCACCGTGCTTACGCCCGCAAGGCACAAGTCAGACTGCCTTCGTTGGAAAGCTACGAACGGCAAGCGGTGGAGGGACGGATCATTCAGTTGCCGCCACTTTCATCCGAGATGCACACAAACGGCCACAGGGACCATCAAGTTGGTTGAGTCGCGCCTGCTTTGTGCTTGGTTTAGGTGCTGTAGTTCAAGCATGGCTTGAACTATGCGCCCCGATCCAAACCAAAACTTGCGATCGGCTTTCCGCGAGGAAAATCATTTGCCAAGCAAACGTCGTGTTTCATCCATAAGCGGATTCTCAAAGGCACTGGCGTAGGCATCCAACAGAGATGCTTTGAGACACAGTTTTCGTCCGGCCTTGCGCCAGCCGGAAACAGCAGTGAAAACTTCACAAAGAATTTTCTTCGACTCAACAGCCTTGAGGCCAAAGCGCTCAGCAGCAGCGAGTGCAACAGCAATGGTCGGTTCAACTTGATCTTCGGTGATGGCAGTTTTGCTCATGTGGACACGATCCATTTCTGGCACGGGGTTAATGTCATAGGCCGGTGAAAGCGACCAGCGTCCGGATTCGCGCATGAGAAAACCATGATTGCGGAGGTGGTCGTCGTAGTTGCTGGCGAGAAGCGAGAAGACGAGGCGACGCCACAATTCGCGGAGGTCGCCGGGAACATCGTTGCCAAATTGTCGGATACCGTCAGCCAACATGGTGTAGGCACCGACATCACCTTGCGGCAATCCCAACAAGCTGGCCGCCGAGATGAAAGGGATGCGGATTTTCCCCGCGCGATCAAAGCGGGTGATCACGGCGACGCTTTGATTGCTCACAGGCACGAGGCGATGTTCCGCAACCCGGATGCCTGCTTGTGCCGCAAGCGTAAGCGCAAGAATTTCACCCGCAGCAATGTCCCGCGTATCATCAGGTTTGGGAAACTTCGCGATGGCGAGCCGGTCGTCGGCCAGACTGACCGCTGATTTGGGCCGGGCACCGCCGAGCGGCGAGCCAGCGCCGAGGAGGAAGCGCAGATCTTGGGCTGTTTCCGTCTCGCTATGAATTGCATCTGTGGCACGAAGCAAGGCGTTGAGGCGAACCAACGGCGGGAGTTTTCCACTGGCAGCGGCGAGAAACGGACTTTTAGCATCAAGTCGGAAACGCAAAGCGCCGATGCGCGCCGCATCGTCCAGCGCCAGCACATAGTCAATTTCGTGATATGGCTTTTGAGCGAGAACCTTTTTACGAACGGCACGCTCAATCAAGACGCGACCCCAGCGGTCAGGCCCGCAATCCTGAATTGCACCGAAAAGCGTCGCACCATGATGCGCGCCGCGTTGCAGTGGAAGTGCTGTGGGATCAATGGCAAAGGCGTCATCACGGTGAAGCCATTCGGGCACATACTCAAACGAGACGGACGCGCCACGTTCGGCGGCATGGAGACGACCCACAAAATGAGTCTGCCCCTGCCAATCAAGATGGACTTCCAAGCTCATGGTTTGGCGCGGTGAATACGTTGAGGCAAGCGGCGTTCATCCAGGCTGAGAGCAAGTTCGTCACTGGCGGGCGCAGCGAGGTTTGCCAGACGGTCATGCAGCTTGAGAACGAATGCAGCCGTCACCAAAGTGCCGAGTGCAACGGTCGGATCGCCGCGCTCAAGCCGCCAGAGCGTATTGCGGCTGACAAAAAGACGAGCCGCCATGTCGCTCGTGGAGATGCCGCGCTTGCGCCGGGCGAGCGCAAGGTCGCGGCCCAGCTTACGGAGCGCATGAGCCGCCGGCAAAGGGATGGAGCCATTTTTCGACATGGTCATAGTGTCCTGTATTAATGACGTTATGTCAAGTAATGTCTCTTTTATAGGACGCTAATCTGCTTGCGACAATCGGTTGAGTTGCGCCTGTCTTTATCTGTGCCTGCTGATTTTCTTGCGGGCGTTGCGTTCCCGCCAGTAGCTGGCGATTCCTTCGATTGGGTGGTTTCGGGTTTTGAGCTTTGGCCTTCCTTCGTCATTGGGCCTTCGTCATTCTCCTGAATCCCAACAGCCAACTCCGGAGTTCGGGCGTAATCGAACTTCCGTTCGTGCCGCATTGCCTGCCCTCTGGGTGATTGTGAAAATGAAAACAGGTCTGAAAAGCGATGTGGCAGGAACGGACGGCAAGCCGGAATAAACGCCAGCGACGCGAACGGGATTCTGGTTTGGATTGGCGCGCGCTTCGCGGTTGAAAGCGCCTGTTCCAGTCTTTGCGCTGCATTGGAAACAGCTTCAGTCAAAACGAAACACCACCCCCTCCTTCGGTGAAAGTTTTGTTGAGCTGCGGCCGCAAGGCCAGCATGTCCTCCACTTCCACGCGCAGCCCGTCGTCGCCATGACACGCGCGATCCAGAAAAATCTTCAGGTCCTCCTAGGCATCAAGTTCTAGCGCGGAGAGAAATATCTGCTCCGCCTGCTCTGTCATCACTTTGCTCATGGCTTCAATAGATAATGCGATATTGCGGGGCTGATTATGCCAAAAATCTCAATCGGTTCGGAACGGCGAGGCCGGCAAGCCCGCGCGGTTGAACAAATTTCCTTCCGGCACATTCGCCCAGCCGTAGCGCACGGCGACAGGCTGCGGCACTTCGGCGGCATTCACCACGACCGCTTCGCCGACAATTTTCGCCTGAGCCGGGTGAAACACTTTGTCCGCGCCGGCCATCGTGAAGCCTTTCAGCTCGCCGTCCTTCGCCACCAGTCCGCCGTCCAAGTGCGTGAACTTCAAAATCGCGTTCGCGCCTTCAATCTTCATCGAATCGAAAACCGGGCCGGAGTATTCAAGTTTTTCGCCATAGGCCAGCGCGCGGGCGGCCAGCGCGAGCCGCGCGCCGACAGGTTGTTTGCGCGGGGGATGGATGTCGTTGGCGTCGCCGCAATCAATCGTGACCGCCATCGCAGTGTTCGTGGTGTGCTGCCAGGAGAGCAGTTGCGCATCGCGAATTTCCGGCGTCATGCTGTTGTAAGGCGCGATTTGCACGAACAGAAACGGAAAATCTTCCCTGCCCCACGCCTGCCGCCAGTCGGCGATCATCGCGGGAAACAACGTCTGATACTGCCGCTCGCGCCCGACGTTCGCCTCGCCTTGATACCAGATGACACCGCGCATCGCATACGGCAGCAGCGGCGCGATCATGCCGTTGTAAAGAACCGTCGGCGCGCTGGGGTCCTGGCTGAAATCGCCCGGCGGCCAGCCGGTTTCGCGCAGCGACGCACCTGGCTTGCAGAGCCACGGGCCGGCAAGCGAAAGAAATTTGTCCGCTCTGTGTGAACTGGAACCGGCGGAACCAAACATGACCCGCATCGTGCCGTCGCCGCCATACAAGCCGCCGCCCGCACCGGTGTCCAGCACGCGCACGGCAATGACATTCGCGCCGTGCTTCAATAGTTTTCCCGGCACGCGATAAACGCGCAACTGGCTCCATCCGGTCGTCGTGCCGACCAAAGTGCCGTTGACCCATGTGGTGTCGTTGTCGTCCACCGCGCCGAGATGCAGCCACACGTCGCCGCCGTCCCAGTATTGCGGCAGTTCAAACGTGCGCCGAAACCAGAAGACTCCGTCGAAATCCGCGTAGCCCGCGCTTTCCCACAACGTCGGCAGCGTCATCGTCTTCCAGTCGTTCGCGTCCAACTCCGCCGCGCTCCAGACCGCGCCGGGTTTCGAGCCGGGATCCGCTGTTTGATACCACGCCTCCTGCTTCGCCAGCGTTTCGCGATGAGCCAGTTCGGGATTGGCGGCAAGTTCTTTCAACTGCGCGAGCGGCCCGGCAAAGTCCGGCAGCGTTTGTAAGCCGGCTCCGCTCGTCCACGCCTCCGCCGGCGTGCCGCCCCAGGAACTGTGGATGATGCCAACCGGAACGTGCCGCGCGGCAAACAGGTCGCGCGCGAAAAAATAACCGACGGCGGTGAAATCCTTCACCGTCGCCGGCGAACAGACCGTCCAGTTGCCGTTCGCCATCGCCAGCGGCGTGAAGGATTTTGTCTGCGGCACATAGAACTGGCGGATTTCGGGATAGTTCGCCGCCGCGACTTCGTGTTCCCAATCGGCGATGGGCTGCTGGCCCACTCGCAAACCGAGCTGACGTTCCATGTTGGACTGCCCGCTGGCAACCCAGACTTCGCCGACGAGGATGTTGGTGATGACGCTGGTGGTGTCGCCGGAAACTGTCAACGACTGCGGCGTAGCGTTGGGCTTCATCGGCTGGAGCCAGACTTTCCAACCGCCGTTCGTGGCCACGGTGGAAACTTTCTGGCCGGCGAACGTCACGGTGATTTTTTCGGCGTCATGCGCCGTGCCCCAGACCGGCACACGCGCATCGCATTGCAGCACGGCGTTGTCCTGGAACAGCGGGTTTAGTTCCGCCGAAATTCCCGCCGTGGCGGCGGCGAAAAACAAAACGGGAAGGATCACAATTTTTTTCATGGTGAAAATTTTCGCCCGACAAATCCCGCCGCGAAACAACTGGAAGCGTCCCTTATTTTATTCCGCTACGGCGGCGTTGGGAATGTGCGTGAACTTGGCGACGGCCTGCGAACGCGAGCGGACGTGCAGTTTCTCGTAGATGCGGCGGATGTGTGTGTTGACCGTCGGCACGCTGATGTGCAGCGCCTCGGCGATTTCCTTGTAGAGATAGCCGCGAGCGAGCAGTTCCAAAACCTCGCGTTCGCGCGGCGAAAGATTGTCCGGTTCGGCGATGGAGGACGTATTGCTGAACCGCTGAAATGACTGGACGATTTTGCGCGCGATATTGCTGCTCATCGGCGAGCCGCCGGCATGCACATCCTTGAGCGCGGCAAGCAATTCGGCGCGCGGAGTGCGTTTGAGCATGTAACCGCTCGCGCCGGAAGACAGCGCCTTGAAGATGTGATCGGGGTCTTCATAGACCGTGAGCATCACGAACTGCGTGTCCCGCAACTGCGGCTTGAGGCGACGGACACATTCGATGCCGCTCATGCCGGGCATGTTGATGTCCATCAGGACGACGGAAGGATTCTCCTGCGGCAGAGCGGCCAGCGCGACCTCGGCGTTTTCATGCGCGCCCATAAATTTGAATCCATCCGCGCCGCGAATCCATTCGCCCAAAATGCCGCGCAACGGCGCGTCGTCCTCGACGATGGAAACGGAGATACTCATGGGCTTTACTTTAGCCCGGATTCGCCTGGAAGGATTGTCGTTAGTTTTCACTACACGGGCAGCCTAAAATATTCTGGTTCGTTGGGAACATAGCAGTGCGGACGGCGCGGTGCAAATTTGTTTCCACCAAATAACCTCACGGCAGCGGCGGGCCGAGTTTGATGCGGTAGAATCGCTGCGGCCCGGCAGAATTTGTGTCCGTCCAGTTGAATGGCAGCACGGGCGAGTTGGTGATGAAGACGTTGCTCCACTGCGTGAGGTTGGTCGAGGCTTCAACCGCGTAATCCGGCCCGCTCTGGCCGCTGATGCTCAAGCTAAACTGCCCGCCCGCGACGGAAATGTTGCTCATGCCCGACGTGGAAAGCGGATTCACAACGACAGCAAAAGCTTGCGTGGCGCTCAGGCTGGGCGAGCCGTTGTCGGAAACTTTCAGCGTGAAATTGTTGGTCGAGTTCGCCTGCGTGACGAGCGGGCGGAAGCTAAATGCACCGCTGTTGGTATTCAGCGTGGCGTTGGTCGCGCCGTTGAGCAGCGCGTAGGTCAGCGTCTGCGGCGGCGAGTCCGTGTCCGTAGCGCTGGCGGTGAAAGCGACGGTCTGGCCGACGTTGACCGTGCGATTGGTGATCGCGGCGAGCACGGGTGGCGCGTTGGTAGGCCCGGTCAGCGTCAGCGCGATGGTCTGCGTGTGACTGATCAATCCGGCGGTGGCGATGACGGTCACGTTGGTTGTGCCGGAGGTTACGGAGTTGGAGGCCGTGAACATCAGCGTGCTCGCACCGCCGGTGCTTGGATTGTTGGTGAACGTGGCGGAGACGCCGCTTGGAAGATTGCTGACGCTGAGCGTGTAGCACGCATTCAAGCCATCGGTTGGAGTCACCGTGATCGTGCTCGCGCCGTTCGTTCCGCCATTCACGGTCAGGCTGTTCGGATTCGCGGACAGGTCGAAGTCCGGCGTGGGAGCATCAAACGACACGGAGTCAATGTAGCAGGTGCCCGTCCAACCGGCGCTCGTGATGAATTGAATGCCCAAACTTTGCGCTGGCGACACGACGTTTGTCGGCACCGTCAGGGTGATTGTGTTCCACGCATTCGTCGTCAGACTGGGATACCAACTGGCGGTCCATGCCCAGTTGTGGTCCTGTAGATACGGTTGGAGCGTTGTCACTTTGCTGCCGGTAGGAATCCAGACATGAAAGGTGATTGTCGTGCCGGCGGCTATCGCCACGTTGCCCACGGACGGAGACGCGGTGACCGCTGATGAGCCATTGAAGTTCACGGCCAGCGACTGGTTGCCGGCATAATATTGGGCAGTTGAAGTCACGACGCCTGAAACAATGCCGCCGCCTCCCCCCCAGCCTTGCGAACTGGATTCAAAGTTAAATTGCACGGAATCGGTCGTGCCGGAGGTTGTCGCGTGGGCTTCAGGCGAAAAACCTGATGAGCCGGAGCCGTTGACGGCGACGACCTGATAGTAATAGGTGGTGCCGCTGTTGAGGCTGATATTGGTATAGGACGTGCCGGTGATGCCGGTGACGACAGGCGCGATCGAACTCTCGCCACCGCTCTGAGTCGCCCGGTAGAGATTGTAGCTGGTCGCTCCGCTGCCGGCCGTCCAGGACAAGGTGACCTGGCCAACGCCTCCGGTCGCGGTGAGGCCGGACGGGGCGTAAGACGCACCGTTCGGAGGAGGCGGTGCCGTTCCGCCCGTCAATGCAGTAACAACTGGCGCGTCATTGACTGCGCCCGAAGTGAAGTCAATCGGACTTCCCGGCGTGCTCCAATAAAACGGACTGAGTCCGTGAACGCGGGCGGATTCCGCCACATACTTGTCCCAATAGAGCGTGGAATTACGATTCCAAGTTGCCGCCGTGGCGTTTGTCAGGGACGACGTGTAAGCCCCAAATTCGCCGATCATGACCGGAATGCCTTTGCTGACATACAGGTCGGCCAGTTGTTGAAATCCTGAATCCATACTGCCTTCTTCACCCCAGGTGGCGTTGCGGCTTGAATCGCCGGCATAATGGTAAGCCGGCCCCCAGAAGTAAATCGCGTTGCCCCACAATTGATCGTCATGAATGATCGTGAACAGCGAAGGGGTGTAGTTATGATATTCCACCATCAGCCGGTTGGAAACGGTGTCCGTCGGCAAGGCGTTCATCCACGTCGGATCCGCTATGCTTTGCAGCACCAGCCAGCGATTCGTATTATTGCCGCCCGCGCTGCGCACCGCGTTCACGAACGTCTGATAATAAAACATCATCGTCTTCATCTCGTCAGGACTTGACACCGGCGGCTCGTTGGCTGCGGCAAAGAGCAGATGATTGTCGTAACCAGCAAACGTCGTCGCAATCTGCGTCCAGTAGGATTTCATCTTCGCGTTGACGACGGGATCAATGTTGGTAGTGATGTTGGCATCCAGCCAGCCGCCGTCCCAGTGATCATTCATGACGACATACAGGCCCGCCGCGATCGCGTTGTCCACCGTCTGTTTGACCTTCGCCATGAAGGCGGGATTGATCGGGTAGTTGGTGACGCCGCCGCTGGTATTGGTGGTGGCATTGAAATCCCAGGCGCACGGGATGCGCACGGCGTTGAACCCAGCGTTGGCGGCAGTGTAGAGCGGCGCGGCGGTCGGATAGGTGAAGCCCCAGATGGCTTCCAACGAATTTCCCAAGTTAAATCCGTAGGTGGGCATCGGGAACGGCTGGCTGGCGGGAATGTTCGTTGGCCCCGGCTGAAAACCCAGATCAAAAACCGCGTCATACTTGTGGCTGCTGCCGTTGACAACCGTGCCGCCGCTGATGGGAATGGTCACAATTTCGCCGCCGGCATAGGCGTTCGTCGCCACCGCCAGCGCCGCCCAACCGCCACTGCTCGGCTTGATGCCGAACGAGAAGGCGTAGGTTTGATTCGTGCCCAACCGCACATTCAGCCCGCTCCATTTGAGCCAGTCGCCGTCCGTGAAACCGGGATTCGCCGCGCTGACCGCAAGGAGCAAGGTCGCCGTGCTGTTGCTGATCGAATAGATGCGCAAGTAATACGTCGGCGTGCTCGCGGGCGTGCCGTAGCTGCCGCCGGAGTTCAATCCTGCCGTCTTGATGGCCACCGTCGCCAGATTCAGCGCGTTGGTTCCGGTGGTGAACGTCTGACCAACGGGCGGGTTGTTGTCGGTGAAATAATTCAGCCCGTCGGGCCAGGCCGTGTTGCCTTGGGCCAAGAGTTGGCAAATATCGTTCGCCCCAGGAACTGGCGCGTTAGTGATGTCGGCAAGCGTTTGCGCGTGCAAAGCACCCGCCAGCCCGAGGGCGAGAAGTGGCAATACAAAACACAGCCTGCAAGTGATCTGGCGAAAATCCGGCACACGAATCACATCCGCAAAGGAAGTCATTGATGTTAACTAATGCTAATCAACAAAGCCGGCAATCGTCAGTTTTAACGACAGCAGCCGTGTGCCAGTTTTTATTAGGGTGAAAGGCATTCCGCGCCGTCATCAATTTTGATGACTACACCAATTTCAAGATCGCTTATAAGGTCGCCGCACACCCTAAGTCAGTTCCCCGAATGTCATCCATTCGCAAATGCCGCACCTATTCTCAACGGTGGGCTTTCACGAAATTGATCATGAGGACGAACAGAGACGGGTGTGCTAACAAGTCCCACCAAACCAAAAACCACAAACAAGAAAGGCAAATATATGAGCAAGAAGCTAAATGTCCTATTCATCGTGATCGCCGGAATTCTGGGTGCCGCGTCTGCGGCGCAGGCCCAGATTTACTCCACGTGGGCCAATTATGGGTCGTTTACCCAAGGCGACTGGACGATTTACAACGACGTCTGGGGAGTCAAGAAGCCCAACACGCAGCAGCTTTTCGTCAACAGTATCAACTCATGGTATGTCAATACGAAGCAGAACAACGGCGGCGTAAAGTCCTATCCGAACACTGCCGTCTATCCCAATACCCCTCTGGCGCAAATGCAGTCGGCTACGGCGACGTTCAACACCACGTCGCCCGTCGGCAAGAGCGGGTATTGGTGGGACTGGACGTTTGACTGCTGGTCCGCCAACAGTGCCGACGAGGTCATGATTCTCACCAGCTATTACCCGTCGGCAGGCGGTTGGGGAACGAAGATCGCGACCAACGTGACGATCGGCGGCATCCTTTACAAAGAGGTCTGGCAGGCCGCCCCCGGCTGGAATGTCGTGCAGTTCATCCCTGCCCAACAGATGACGAGCGGCACCCTGGATATCCTCGCGGTCTGGAACTGGGCCGCGTCGCATGGGCTTCTGGTGAACACCGACTTCGACACCATGCAGTTTGGCGTCGAGATCACGTCAACCGGTAACACATGGCAGACCTTCGGCCTGAATTACTCAGCCTCGTGGAGCAACAAGTCCGGCGGCGGGTCGGGCATCTAATCGCATTACGCGCAACCACGCGTCGCGCGCTCCATCCCGCATAGGGATGAATATCGCGGCGAGTATCTTGTAATCGCCCGGGCTTCGAACGACGAGGCCCGGGCGATATTCATTGTAAGCCGTCTGAAGAATAAAAAGTGCGTGTTTTTCATAGCCACCTTTGTGACGAGGAGAAACGAAGCCAGAGTCAATTACCGCACGAGCGTGATTTTATGAGCTGGCGGCCACGAGCCTCAAGCAGACACAGCAACCCGATTCCGCCCGGCCAAGGGCGGCGACTGCTGCTGCACCCGGGCGCCACATCGTATGCGTCGCCTCGCAACGATCAACACATCAAGAACGAAGTTTGAGCGCCAACGCGATCTTGCCATCGAACTTCTCAGGCAATGAAACGTGCAGACCGTTTTCGTCGCGCGTGAACTTCAACTTGCCGCCGCCAACCAACCGCACGCTGCCAATCTTGTCGGGCCACTTGTCCGAACCCACAGCCAGCGATTTGACCGTCACTTTGCCGTCCTTCGGAAGCTCCAGCACGATGGCGTAAAGCGTCTTGCCGTCCTTCGATTGCGTGAAGCGAATGTCTTCGGCAGTGAACGGCTTGTCGGACACGTCCTTCTGGCCGTCAAACTGACCTTTCTCAGCCGCTTTCGTTGAAGGACCTTCCCCATAAACTTTCCACGGACGTGTCGCGTAGATTGCTTTGCCGTTCACCTTCAGCCACGTGCCGATTTCGCGGACGATCTCAATTTCCTGCTCATCAGGCTGGCCGTCGCGTCGCAGCGGCACGCTCAACATGAGATTGCCGTTTTTGCTGACGATGTCGGCCAGCATCCGCACGATTGAGTCAGCGGATTTGTAGCCGTGACGCTCGTAAATCCCCCGGTCGTAATGCCACGAGCCGATGCAGGTGTCGGTCTGCCACGGCTGCGGCAGGATGTCGTGCGCCTTGCCGCGCTCGATGTCATAGACCATGGAGCGGCGCTGCACATCGTCGAGCCATTTGCCATTCATCACCGCCTCGGTGCGGCCGTTTTTGTCGAGGCGCGTGTTGTAGAAATGCGCGGCGAGGTTCAGGCCGACTTCGTCCGTGACGCCGTGGAATGGCAGCACGGTGTCGTCGAAATAAATCTGGTCGGGATGATAGTCGTCCCAGAGTTGCTGCGTGCGCTTGAAAAATTTCTCCATGTAGGCGGCGTTCGGAACAGTGGCACCGGTAGCGGGGTTCCAATCCCACCAGCCCCAGCCGCTTTGATTTCCGGGGGCGTGGTTTTGCGCGTAGAGATCCTGCGGATCGAGGCCGTCCCACCATTGGCCCTTGCCGTCGGCCTTGGTCAGCTTGCCATCGTAGGGCACGTCGGCGAGCGGGCCATTCGTGTCCGCACCCTGAGCCGGTTCATACCACGTCCACGCGTGCGACGCATGAACGCTCACGCCAAAGCGCAGTCCGTTCTTGCGCGCCGCCGCCGCCCAGCCGCCGATCAAATCCTTGTGCGGGCCGACGTTGACCGAGTTCCACGGCTGATATGTGGAATTCCAAAGGTCGAAATTGTCATGGTGATCAGCCAGTGCCATGAAGATTCTCGCGCCGTTCTCCTTGTAGAACTTCAGCAGCTTGTCCGGATCAAAATGTTCCGCCTTCCAGACATGAATCACGTCCTTGAAACCGTTCGTCGAGGGATGGCCGTATTCCGCGACGTGCGTTTTGTATTGCCAACTGCCCTCCTGATACATGCCGCGCGCATACCAATCGCCGTGCTCGGGCTGGCATTGCGGCCCCCAATGCGCCCAAATGCCAAACTTCGCATCGCGAAACCATTCCGGCGCCGTCTGATAATTGGTGAGCGAATTCCAGTCCGCCTTGAACGGCCCGGCGGCGATGGGCGGCAATTGCAGTAAATCGGTTTGCGTCACCCCCTGGAAAATAAGTTGCGCGAAATGATAGAGATTGTTGGCCCACGTTTCACAATCGTGACCCTGATCATCCACGTTCCAAATATGTCGAATATTGTGTTCTTTCAGATAAACGTGCATGTGCTGAGGCCCGCCGAACAGTCCGTCCTGGTTGCCGCAGGAAATGTAAAGGAGCTTCAGTTGTTTGTTCACGGCGTCCGGACTTGGGATAAGTTTATCAAGGGCGTTTCGATTGGGCGCGGCGGAAAAACCGGCCACCCACGCAAACGTGTCGAGATAGCTGAGACCGTAATTGAGCGCCTGACCGCCACCCATCGAGAGACCGGCAATCGCCCTGGCTTCGCGATTCGTGGCCGTCGAATACTTCGCTTGAATCGCCGGAATGAGGCAGTCGAGCATATCGCGTTCGAACTTGCCGAATCCAGCGACGGTCTCCGGCGCGAACATTTTATCCTGCGACGGAACACTGTCATCGTGGAGCGCACGTCCATTGGGCATCACGATGATCATCGGCACCGCCTTGCCGTCGGCGATGAGATTGTCAACGATCGGGTCGGCGTGAATATAACCGCTCCATTCCCATTCGTTGCCACCGATGCCGTGCAGCAGGTAGAGCACCGGATACTTCCGGCCGGACGAATAATGCGGCGGGAGATAAACAACCGCTTTGCGCCGCGCGCCGGTGACGGTGGAATCGTATTCAAACAATTCCGTCCGCCCCTTGATCCCGCCAGCAGGGGCTGAATCGAAACCGGCGGGCGCGTCAGGAAAAGCGCGCACGTCGTCGGCGTTTAGCGTGATGGGGCGGGCAACGGGACGATTAGGCTCCCCGGGGTGTTGTTGCGGGTTTTCCTGCGCCAACGTCGTGCTGGCGAGGACGACCACGGCCATTGAGACAATCTGGTTGATTCGTTTAAGCTTCATAATTCCCTTCATTCGGCATTTCATGGTTCAAACATTCAACCCTAGGGCCGCAGCAAACGGAAGAACACCGCGCCGTTCGTCGTGCTCATCGGCACCGCCATCAGGTTTGTCTGGTCCGAATTGGAAATGCTGACCCAGTTCGTGCCGAGGCCGCTGGCGAGATCGTTCGTCTGCGATTGCAAAATCCAGCCCGTGTGATCCGTCGGCCAGGAAAATTGAAGCTGGCCGGACGCAATGCTCATACCGATCGCGACGGGCGCGAACGAGGTCGGACGCGCGCCGACCTGAGCGGAGTTCGGGCTTTCACCAAAACTGTTCGTCGCGCTCACAACGAAAAAATACAGCGTGCCATTGGCGAGGCTGGTGTTTGTGAATGTCAGGTTCGCGTTGGTGGCGATGCCTGTATAGCCGGTGCCGCTCGTCGTCGAACGTTTGACGAAATAGCTCGTCGCATTGGGCGAGGCGGACCAACTCAAAGTCACACTGCCATCGCCGGCGAGAGCCGCCAAACCTGTCGGCGCGGCCGGCGGCGAGATGAGCGCGGTGATTTCATTGGTGGTGAGGATGCGATCATACAAACGCACGTCGTCGAGCGTGCCGTTGAGAAAGTTATTCCCCGTTTGCAGGTTGCCGATGTGCAGATTCGGCGGCCAGATGCGCGAGCCGGTCGGGCCAGTGCCGCTGCCACGCAGCACGCCGTCCACATACACCGCCGTCGCGCCGTTGGTGTTGTTGCGCGTCGCGGCGACGTGATGCCACGTGCCGTCGTTGATATTTACGGACGAGGCAATGGTGGTATCGCCGCCGGAAGAGCCAACGCCGAGAACAAATTTGCCATTCACAATGGCCGTGCCCCAGTCCGCGCCGCCACCGCTGACTTCGCCGTCCATCAAACCTTTGCCCGACCACCATTGCGCGCCGGCCGTGCCCGCCGTGCCAGTGGTCTTCACCCACATCGCGACCGTGAAGTCGTCCGTAACGGAGCGCGGAATGGAAACGTAGCTGCTCGTGCCGTCGAACTGCGCGGCCTGCGAGCCGACTTTGCCCGCGACGTAACTCAGCGCGTTGGCCGTGCCGTGATTGCCGCCGCCGCTGCTGTCCTGCGCGTTGCCTTCAAAGGCGTAGAGTGCCCGTGTGTCGCTTGGCGTGGCGCTGGCTTCGGTGGAATCCGGGCTGACACCATAAACATTTGTTGCGGTGACGACGTAATAGTAGGTCGTGCCGTTCATGAGTCCGGTGTCGGTGAAGCTGGTCGCAGTCAGGCCGCTCGCAATGTTTGTGTAAGTTCCGCCGCTGACCGTGGCGCGTTTGACGAGGCAACTGTCCGCGCCGGACGATGCGCTCCACGTCAGCGCAATTTGGGTGTTGCCAGAAATCGCGACCAAACCGTCGGGCGCGGCAGGCGCGATGTTCGGAATGTCGCCATACAGCAAGCCGCGTCCCCCGAAGTAACAACGACCATAAATTTTTGGATCGCCGGTAATCAGGGAAATTGAGCCGTATTGGTGCTGGTTATCATTGATCCGGATCCAGTTCGTGCCTTGATTCTCGGAGCGGAAGATGCCCCAGGTATTGCTGACTTGCCCGCTCAAGTAAATGACCGGATAACCGGTGCCCGTCGCCGTGCGTCCGAAACCGAGGCTCTTGGCATTTTGGACGCCGCCGAGCTTGGTGAAACTCGCGCCGGAGTTCGTCGAGCGCCAGAGACCCGCATTGGCAGAGTTGCCATCCTCGCACGCCATCCAGACGTGACCTTCATAGCCATACACGGTGCGAATGCCGTCGCCCCAGAAGCCAATCGTCGGCCCGGCGGAAAAATTCGCGCCGCCATCCGTGCTGATGTGAACCTTCCCCGTGGAGGGCATGTAGAGATAAAACTTGTTGCTGTTCACGCGATCCGAAAAGAGCAGCGGTTGTTCCCACCAATACGTCGGCGTGAGGCTGCCACCACACGCGTTCCAGCTCGCGCCGTTGTCCGTCGAATACGAAGCGGGGGCCCCATAGGGCGCCCAGACCAACCGGCCACCATCGGCGGAAATCGCGATGACGCCGCCGCCATTAGTGTCGGTCGCGGTGGGATGCGTCGGAAAATCCGTCCACGCCCGTCCGGCGTTGGTCGAGCGTGAGCCGCGCGGCGCGCCATAATGCGTGCGGACCACAATGCTGGGATTCAACTCCGCGAAGTCCACGCTCGTGTTGCTGGTATAGGCCGGGTTGAAGTGGTTCGTTTCCGGGGGCGAAACGTCCGGGTTGTAGTGCGCGAAGCCGCCGATGTCGCCGAGCGCGGTGAAAATCAGCGGACCACTGGGCGGACTGCTGAGTGAGCTGCCGCCGCCCCACAAACCCATTTCCTCAATGCCGTCCGAGCGGAACTGCCACGATGGCGTGGTCGCCGTCAGGTTGTAACTGGAATAAATGCCGCCGCCGCTGACGTGATAAACGCGATTCGAGTTGAACGGATCAATTTTGATGTCGGCAATCCAATGCGGCACCGGAGGATTCGCGGCATGATAGGCAATCCACGGTGCGCTCGATGCGTCAATCGTTGCGCCGGTATAAAGCTCCGTCCAATTCGTGCCGCCGTTGGTGCTGCGATACACTTCATCACTCGGCCACCAGCGATCAACCGTGCTGACGACGAGCCGGTTCGGATTTTGTTTGTCCACGGACACGCCCGCGAATCCGCCCTGCCCCGTCGGCGGCGTCACGTCAATGGAAGCAAGCGTGGTGAGATTAAATTTGCGAACCGATCCGGCGCCCACATTGTTCGGCCCCGGCCCATCGCAGAAGGTGATATACATGTTGCCCAATCCATCTTGCGCGGGGCGATGCGGCATGAAGTTCGCAGCCGCGCCATTCGTGATGCCCGTCCACGTCGTGCCGCCATCCGTGCTGCGATAAATGTTCGTGCCGCCCTGTGAAACGCCGACGAAGATCACCGGCGTGGCGCTACCGTTCACGCCGCTGCTCTTGATGAACTCCACGAACACGAGGCCGACGTTGTTCGCCGTGGTGTTGACGGGAAAGCTCGTGACCTTGGACCAACTCGCGCCGTAGTTTACGCTTTTCCACAAGCCGTCGTAGCGCGTGCCATTAAACAGGATGCTGCCGAGATTGGGATCAACCGCGAGTCGTTCGCCATTGCCGCGACCATCGCTGTTGGCTTCCATCGTGAACGACGTATTGACGCGAGTGAAACTCGCGCCTTGGTTGGTGGAAATTAGAACTGCATTCGGACGCCCCACGCCAAGCCAGCCGCACGTCATGTAAAGCCGGTTGGTGTCCTGCGGATCGAGCGCGATGCTTTCGACGCCATCGAGACTCCATTCCTCGTTCGGGTAGCCGAGATAATCTTGTAACGGAATCCACGAACCATCCGTCGCGTTCCACCGATACGCTCCCCCGACGTCCGTGCGGCAATACATCAGCCCCGACGCGTTCGGATGCGGCACGATGCCCGTCACAAATCCGCCGCCTTTGATGACCACGGATTTCCAGTTGTAGCTCTGGGCTTCAACTGCATTGACCACCAATAGTCCGGCCAGCATCAAGAGGAACGAATGCAGTGTGCCAATCAGGCTGCTTTCTCTCCTGGACTTTTTTATTTTGAACAAATACATAACTTTATACGGTTGGCGCTCGTTGTTAACAGCGTTTCCATTTTACTTGTGGGAGCCAGTCTGCACGGCGTGCGCTTCAGCGGGCCGCACCGTCGAAAGTGAAGCCGCCGTCGGTGGATTCGTGGTAGAGGCATTCAACCGGAGCAGCCCGAGCCTGTAAGGCAGTTGCGAGTAGCTCGCGTTGATCGCGGAATCACGTCCTTGAAACAGGAGCTGAAGGTTGTTGGGATCAATCGTCGGAGTTTCATCGTAGCGGTCGCGAATCAATTCGCCGTGGCTGATGTCCTTGGTCCACGACGTCACGCCAGCCGCGAACTTCAAGTTATTGATTCCCGCAAACGGCTGCTCAAACGTTGTCGCATTCGGCAACGGCTTCCACGCGCCGTCGAGCCGGTCTGATATCCAAGCCCGATAATAGCGCGCGCCCAGACCCATGGCTTCCACCAGGGTCAAATAGCCGCTCGTTCCCTTGATCTTGTAAGTCATGCTGCCTTCAAAAACATCTTCCCGCGAACCATCAATTGCCACCTCCGGATCGCTCAGGCCGTTGGGAAAGTTTTCAATCCTCGTCCGACTGCGATACAGGCGTCCGTTGTCGCCAGCGCAGAACAGGTAGGCGTGCGTGTCGTCACAGATGATCCAGAAGTCGAGCCAGACCTTGGCGACATCGGGCGGATTGGTGGGAAAGAAATTCTCCGGCTTGGTCCAGGTTTCCGGCTTCGAGAGGTCATCTGCCGTTGAATACTGCGGCTGCCCAGACTGATAGATCAGATACCACTTCTTCTGAGGGCGAAAGTAGAAGACTTGCGGAGCGCAGTGATAGCCGCGCAGGTTTGGATTCTCGTCCAGATAATATGGCTTGGCGTTGGCCGCATCCGCCCAGTCCGCGAAGTTCAGGTAAACCATGCCCCAAGCGCCATTAGTGTCGGCCGTCGTCGCATAGATATGCCAGCGGTCGTTGTAGCGGACGATGGACGGATCTTTCACCGACACGATGCCGCGCGCGTCCGACGCCGGACGGACAACCGCATCACTCGCGGTCCATTGAAGCGGGGCGTTTAAGGGCGGCGGCGCAGTGACGGCGGACTCGGCAGCGCGGAACTCGACCAGCGGGAGGGAACTCGCGGGACGATCCAGTTCTAACGCGATGACGGTGTCCAGGTCGCTGCGCTTGGCTGGCGGGACGGAGAGTTCGAGTCCGTGATCGGTTTGAGAAACCCTCACCTCGCCTCCCGTCAAGACGGACGCGCGCATTACCTTCGCCGGAAGCGCCGGCAATTTCAGTTTTTCGCCGGGCCATTTGAGAACGTGAACATAGACGGTCCGGTCTCGGTGAGTGGACACGCCCCAATC
>DATLVR010000066.1:0-161424 GCA_035577265.1 Verrucomicrobiia bacterium
GCCTGCCAGTCGGCTACCGGACGGGCGAACGTCTCGAAACTGCCGTCGGTTTGAGGGACCGATTTCATGCAGCAGTTGCTCATGTCTCCGCTTATATCATTTCCTCGCCAGATTTACCCCTTCAAATTTTGAGATGCGCCCACAAGCCAGCTTGTCGAAAATCAGGCGTTGACAGTCTTTGGAAATCTGGTTTAATGCTCGACCCTTTGCGGGGAATCAATTTTATGTATGCTATTTTAGAAACTGGTGGCAAACAGTATCGCGTCGCGTCGGGCGACACGCTGGAAATCGAACGTCTCGAAACCGAGGCGGGCAAGCCGGTCACGTTTGACCGCGTGCTGCTCGTCAATCGCGACGGCAAACTGGCCGTGGGCACGCCCACCGTCAGCGGCGCCACGGTTGATGCCGACGTTGTGGAACACATCCGCGGCGACAAGAAACTCACTTTCAAGATGAAGCGCCGCAAGGGTTATCATAAAACCATCGGGCATCGTCAGGAACTGACGATCGTCAAAATCAAAGAGATCAAAGGTTAATTTTTCAGGCTTATGGCACATAAAAAAGGTCAAGGTAGCGTAAGAAACGGCCGCGACAGCGTCAGCAAGCGTCTCGGCGTAAAAGAATTTGGCGGCACGGTCGTCACGGCGGGCAGCATCATCATCCGCCAGCGCGGCAGCAAATTCATCGCGGGCAAGAACGTCGGCACCGGCCGCGACTGGACGTTGTTCGCGCTCACCGACGGCAAGGTGAAGTTCGACAAGAACAGCCGCCGCGTGAATGTCATCGCGGAGACGGCCGCCGCTGCGAAAAACTAATTTTCGCCAACCGATTTCAAGGCGGGGCTTCGGCCTCGCCTTTTTTTTGTTGGCGCGACTCCATCATGTTCATCGACGAAATAAAAATTGACCCGCAGGCGGGACGCGGCGGCAAAGGCTGTGTCGTGCTCCCGGTTTGACCAACCGCAACCTATTCACTAGATTGGCACCATGACGCTGACCTTGCCGGAAACAAAATTTAGCGAGAGCGAGTTGAAGCAGGAACTGGCGCTGTCGCTCTACGCGGCGCGCAAGGTCACGCTCATCCAGGCGGTGGACATCGCGGGCGTCGGCTTTTTTGAATTTCAAGGTTTGCTGAAAGAGCGGCAAATTCCACAGCATTATGGCTTGAAGGATTTGGAAGACGACATGCGCAATTTTCCACGTCAAAAGTCATGATTGTCGTGGCTGACACTTCGGTCATTCTGAACTTGTGCCGCATTCAGCATGAACGTTTGCTCCAGCAACTTTTCAAGCGCGTTCTGATTCCCGATGAAGTGGCCGGCGAATTTACGCGCCTCACGAAAATGCAAAAGCGATTTTCAGGTCTGCTTCTGCCGGATTGGATTGAAACCTTACCCGCGCCAAAATCATTTCCGGTCGAAGTGATTCAGGCTGAACTGGACGCGGGCGAAGCTGCTGCCATCGCCTTGTTCTTGCAACAAAAGGCCGAAGCGTTGCTGATTGATGAATTGCTCGGACGCAGCGTGGCGGAGCGCCTTGGCATCCGCACAATCGGAATTGTCAGAATTTTAATTGAAGCACACGACCGAAAATTGATCTCCAGTGTGAGAATTTTATTGGATCGCCTGGAGAACGAGGCGAATTTTTGGGTTTCAGCGGATTTGCGGCTGCGGGTTTTACAAATGGCGGGAGAATAATTTCATGTTCATTGACGAAATAAAAATTTACGCGCAGGCCGGGCACGGCGGCAAAGGCTGTGTCGCGTTCCATCGCGAGGCTTACATCACCAAGGGCGGCCCGAGCGGCGGCAACGGCGGACGCGGTGGCAGCGTCATCCTGCAGGCCGACCACGACCTCAACAATCTCATCGGGCAGTATTACGTCCCGCGCCTCATCGCCCAAGTCGGCGAGGGCGGCATGGGCAAGGGCATGGACGGCCACGCCGGAAAAGATCTCATCGTCAAAGTCCCATGCGGCACCCTGGTCTGGAAAATCCCCAGCGTCACTCCCACGCCCGTGGAAGAAGGCTCCGAAGACGAGGATGACGATACGGGCGAAGACGCGGGTAAAAATCCGTTGTTCAGCACCGGCACCAGTCAGCGACCGGTTTTGCGCGCCACCGCCGGCATTCGCGGCATGGAGGTGGACTTGTCGCAGGAAGAAGAGGGCGAAAAAACTGCCATCATTACGCCCAAAGGCGAACTCGTCGCCGACCTCACGCAGGACGGGCAGCAGTTCGTGTTGTGCAAAGGCGGGCGTGGCGGACTGGGCAACCGTAATTTTGCCACCGCCGCGCGCCAGACGCCGCGTTTCGCGCAGCCGGGTGAACCGGGCGACGAAGGAAATTTTCTGCTGGAACTGCGCATCGTCGCGGAAGTCGGCCTCGTCGGTTATCCGAACGCGGGCAAATCCACGTTGCTCACGGCCATTTCCCGCGCACGTCCGAAGGTTGCGGCGTATCCGTTCACCACCCTGCACCCGCAGATCGGCATCCTCGAATACCCCGACTGGAAGCGGCTCACAATCTGTGACGTGCCCGGGCTCATCGAAGGCGCGCACCAGAACGTCGGCCTCGGCCACAAATTTCTCCGCCACATCCAGCGCTGCAAAATTCTGGTGCTGCTGCTCGACATGGCCGGCACGGACAATCGCGCGCCGTGGGACGATTACAAACAGTTGTTGAGCGAACTGGAGCTTTACGATCCGTCGCTGCTGGAGAAACCGCGCCTCGTCGTGGCGAACAAAATGGACGAAGCCGTGGCCGAGAAAAACCTGAAGCAGTTCAAAACTAAAATCAAAAAAGTGAAGGTGCTGCCGATTTCCGCCGCGTTTGACCAGGGCATGGAGAAGTTCCGGGAGACCATTCGCAAAGAGGTTGAGGAAGCGGAAGAGGATTGATATTGCCTGGAGGGTCGGACGTATCTGCCACCCCGCGTTCCGTCGTCAAGCCGGGGCCACCATTTTCAAGTTGCCGCTCCCGCGATTCGGGATAATGTTGAAGCGCACGGCAACGTGGCATGCAACCTTATCAAGCCTATGCGCAAAACAATCTGCCTCTGGTCGTTGATCGCCTGTTTGGCCCCTTCCCTTTTGGCACAAACCAGCAGTTCGGCGGACGGCGTCACTTTCACCGATAACAAGACCTACGTCATTCAAGGCGATCAACGGGAGCTGATCACCACCAACCTTCAATTTCCGCGCGATGTCGAGATCAGCACCAACGGCACGTTTACGGTCGGCACGGGGAAGGAGCGCAAGTTGGAAGAGGGTCAGATTCTTCGGCGTGACGGATGGTTGTTAAGCCCGGACGGTTCCTTTCAGCCCGTGATAGATCATGTGATCAAGAAGGAGGGAAGTGTCCTGATCGTTCGTGATGGCCAGGCTGAAAATCTCCCGCAAGCGATAACCTTTCCGAATCAGGCCGGCGTTACTCCGGACGGATTCTACACTTATCCCGGCAGCGGTCGTCAGGTCCGCTTGAACGACGGCGAGTGGTTTGAATTGGATGGAACCCCCATACCGAATGAAGACGCGGCGACCCTGATCAACGGGCAGGTCGTGATGCAACGAGGTGGCTCGCGGATTCCGCTGCAAACGGCGCAACGAATGGGCATGGATGATGGGACGTGGGTGTCGTGGGATGGCACCATTCAGCCATTTACGGGACCCGCCTACAAACTGCGCGAGGGGCAGACCGTTCTCATTACCGGTCCAAACATCAAGCGCTGACCATCTCCGCCGCGTTTGACCAAGGCACGGAGCAATTCCAGGAGAGAATTCGTGAGGTGGTGGAAGCAGCGGGAAGTTAAGTTCCAAATTCCAAGCTCCAGAGAAGCACCAAGGATCAAACACCAAAACGTGCGCCGTGTGATTGGAGCTTGAAGTTTCTCTGGAGCTTGGATGTTGGTGCTTGGAGCTTTGAGTTAGAGCCTCCTCACGTCGTCTCCTACGTTCCCACTTCCAGAAATCGCATCACGGTGTCGCCGTGCTTGAGCATTTTGACTTCCGACCACGGCGGCATGATCTCCAGCGTGTCGCGCTTGGTGTGGCCGAGCACCAATCTACCGCCAGGAGCGATCAGTCTCGGCAGATTGGGATCGTCGAGCAGTTGCTGGGCGAACGAAGTGGAGCGGCGATTCACGTTTTTCTCGCCATAGGGCGGGTCCGCCAGAATCAAGTCGAACTGCCGGCCACTTTCCGCGAGCTGGCTCATGACCGGGAAGACATCCTGCGTCCGCGTTTCCAGAATCTCCCCAAACCCCGCCGCGTCGGCATTGCTGCGAATGAACTCCGCGTGCCGGTGCGATTTCTCGATGCACATCACGGAAGCCGCGCCCCGGCTCAAACATTCCAGGCTTAACGCACCGCTGCCCGCGAACAATTCCAGCACGCGCGCATCCACGACGCGGTCGCCGAGGCTGTTGAAGACGGCCTGTTTGACGAGATCGGGCGTCGGGCGGACGTCCAGTCCCTTGGGGACCTTCAGAATCCGCCGTGCTGCATGGCCGCCGGTGATGCGCATAAATTATAGCTCCAAATTCCAAGCTCCAACATTTTGGGGATTATTTGAAAATTTCCGCGAAGAAATCCTTCATCGCCTGCCACGAGCGTTTGTCCGCCTTTTCATTATATTTCGCGCCGGGATTGCTGAAGCCGGGATCGGGCTGGGTGAAACTGTGAACCGCGCCACCATAAAACGTGATTTCCCAATCCACCTTGGCATCGCGCATTTCGTTCTCAAAGGCGGTCAAATCTTCGGGCTTCTGGAATGGATCATCCGCCCCGGCCTGCACCGAAACTTTGCATTTGATATTCTTGCCGTCGGCGGGCGCTGGCGAATCCAGTCCGCCGTGAAAGCTCACGATGCCCGCGATGTTCGCACCGCTCCGGGCCAGCTCGATCACCGTCGTGCCGCCGAAACAATAGCCGATGGCCGCGACGCGTTTGGGGTCCACGAGCGCGTTCTGCTCCAGCACTTCGAGCCCCGCGTTGACCCGTGCGCGGAGCAACGCGCGGTCGGTTTTATATTTTGTCGACTCCGCGCCGGCGTCCCCAACGTTTTTGGGGCGGACCCCTTTGCCGTAGATGTCCGCGCAAAACGCGACGTAGCCGAGTTGCGCGAGCTGCTGGGCGCGATGCTTTTCATACTCCGTCAAACCCAGCCATTGATGCACCACAAGAACGCCGGGCCGTTTGCCGGAAATGGCATCGTCATACGCGAGATACCCTTCCAGTGTGGTTTCGCCTTGTTTATATTCGACCGCTTGGGTCACGATTTTCGCGTGGACGGACAGCGCGCCCGCCAGCGCCAGAGATACCGGAATGAACTTTTTCATAACACCTCATTCATAAACCGCAAATTGTCCGAACGCCAGCACTCTTTGATGACCGGAGCGCATCCCGGTTTCTTGCAGACGAAGGACCTATCCGCTCATTGGCACCCAATTTCACCCGGTGGTTTTCCGAGGCTACCTTCCACACTTTGCAAAGTGTGGAAGGCTCATATGTGCCCGGCTTTCGCCGGGCCTGATTTTTTTTATCGGCGGATTTCGGGGTTCGCGCTTACACTCTCCGCGCGTGAAACCACTTGAACCGCCGGATTCGCATCACCTGGACGCCGCCATTGGCTGGCTGGGGCTGGGTTGTGCCGGCGATGCGCGCGCGGAACTCAACCAGATTTCACCTGAACACCAGGAACATGCCGGCGTCCTCGAAGCGCGCTGGACGATTAGCGCGCATGAAAAGCAATGGAGCGAAGCCCTGGAGATCGCCTGCTCCGAACTCCGGATTGCGCCGGACGAATCCTCCGGCTGGCTGCACCGGGCCTACGCCTTGCGCCGCGTGAATGACGGCGGGTTGTCGCAGGCATGGGACGCATTGTTGCCGGCGGCGAAAATGTTCCCGGCGGAACCGATCATCGCCTACAACCTGTCTTGCTACGCCTGCCAGATGCAGCAGTTGGACATCGCGCGCCATTGGCTGAATCGGGCGGTGGCGGCGGGCCAAAAGGAAGCCATCAAGAAAATGGCGCTGGCGGACGCCGACCTGCAACCGTTGTGGACCGAAATCCAGGAACTGTGATTTAAACTGTTTCCACTACGAAATCCACCAAACACACGAAAGAGAACATGGGAACTGACGACCGCATTTTAAGAACCTCAAAAGTGGCTGGGAATGAATTGACGGTGCTTCATTTCGTGTGCTTCGTGTATTTTGTGGTTCAAGGAGATTGCTTCATTTGAAAACTGCCAAAACCATTTTGTCCGTGGACGGCCTGCGCATCGAACGCGACGGCACGGTGATTCTTGACGACCTGAACTGGCGCGTGCAGCGCGGTGAACATTGGGTGATTCTCGGCGCAAACGGTTCGGGCAAAACTTCCCTGTTGAGCGCGCTTACGGGTTATCTGATGCCGACGGCGGGGGAGATTTCCCTGCTCGGTGAAACTTACGGCCAGTCCGACTGGCGCGAGTTGCGGAAGAAAGTCGGCCTCGTCAGCTCGTCCGTCCGGCAGTTGATGGCCGACGGCGAACCCGCGCTCGAAACCGTCGCCAGCGGCAAATACGCGATGATTGATTTCTGGGGGCGGGTGACCCGCGCCGAAAAAGCCGCCGCGTCACGCTTGCTGCGATCCGTCGAGTGCGAATATCTGGCTGACCGGGCGTGGGGCGTGCTCTCGCAAGGCGAACGCCAGCGTGTGCTCGTGGCCCGCGCGCTCATGGCCAGACCGCGCGTGCTGATCCTTGACGAACCCTGCGCCGGTCTGGACCCCGCCGCGCGCGAACATTTTCTCCAATTCCTCCAGCGCCTCGGCGCGCGGAAAAATTCGCCGACGCTGGTTTTGGTGACGCATCACGTCGAGGAAATCATGCCGGTGTTTTCGTCGGTGCTGATCTTGAAAGCCGGCCGCGTGCTGGCGGCAGGTAAAAAACCGGACGTGCTGCATTCTAAAAATCTTTCCCGCGCGTTTGGGACACCGATGCGGTTGCTGAGAAAAGGAAACCGTTATGCGCTGACAGTGACGGCCAAATCGGGCGTTATGATGTGAACGCAAGACCGTTTTAATCCAGCCGGCAATCCGCCGCCAACCCCGCAATCCGCCCTCGCGACCGAACCGCTTGGCTTGTAACCGCCGGACGGACTGGTCGGGTCGAACTTGTCATCGTTCGCCGGTGCCGAGTATTCGATTGCCGACCTCCCATTCAACTGGTTCAATCGCCGCGCAACTGAACATGCGAGCCTCCATCACGCGCAAACCCTGGTATCGCATCCTCTACATCCAGGTTCTGATCGCCGTCGCGGCCGGCATTCTCGTCGGCCATTTCTTTCCGGACAGTGGGAAATCATTGAAACCGCTCGGCGACGGCTTTATCAAGCTCATCAAGATGCTGATCGCGCCGATCATCTTCTGCACCGTGGTGCATGGCATCGCGTCCATGAGCGACCTGAAAAAGCTCGGGCGCATCGGCGGCAAGACCATTCTCTACTTTGAGGTCGTCTCCACGCTGGCGCTCCTGATCGGCCTCGCGGTCGTGAATCTGCTGAAACCCGGTGCGGGCTTTAACATTGATCCGGCGACCCTCGACCCCGGCATCAGCCAGGCCTATGCCCAGAAAGCCCACGCGTTAAGCGCGGTGGATTTTGCGCTCAACATCATTCCGAACACGCTGTTCGACGCATTTGTCTCCGGCGATCTCCTGCAGGTGCTGTTCGTCGCCATCCTTGTCGCCTTAGCCATCTCCTTCATGGGCGAGCGTGGCAAACCGCTGTTGCACGGCATCGAATACGGCTCCCAGGTTTTCTTCGGCGTGATGCAAATCGTCGTGAAAGTCGCGCCCATCGGCGCATTCGGCGCGATGGCGTTCACGATTGGAAGTTACGGTCTGGGCTCATTGAACCATCTTATCGCGCTGATGGCTGGATTCTATCTCACGGCGGGATTGTTTGTCGTCGTGGTGCTGGGGCTCATCGCGTGGTGGAGCGGGTTTTCCATTTTCCGGTTTTTAAATCACATCAAGGAAGAACTCCTGCTGGTGCTCGGCACCAGCTCCTCGGAAACCGCGCTGCCGGGAATGATTTTGAAACTGCGCCAGCTCGGCTGCAGCCAATCCACGGTTGGGCTCGTGATTCCCACCGGCTACAGTTTCAACCTCGACGGCACGAACATCTACATGGCCATGGCCGCGGTGTTCCTCGCCCAGGCCACGAACACGCCGCTCGACCTCCGCCACCAGATCGGCCTGCTGCTGATCGCCATGATCACCTCCAAAGGCGCCAGCGGTGTCACCGGCGCGGGCTTCGTCACGCTGGCGGCCACGCTCGTGGCCGTGCCCAGCGTGCCGCTCGCCTCGCTCGCGTTGCTCGTCGGCATCGACCGCTTCATGAGCGAATGTCGCGCCCTCACCAACCTGATCGGCAACGGTGTCGCCACCATCGTCATCAGCCGCTGGGAAAATGAAGTCACCAAAGAGGCGCTCAGAGTGAATCTAAAACATCCGCTCGCTCTGCCTGACAAGATTTGATCAATCCAAGCGACAATACGCCGCCAGCCCCTGCAATCCGCCTTCGCGACCGAAGCCGCTTTCCTTGTAGCCGCCGAACGGACTCGTCGGGTCGAACTTGTTGTAGGTGTTCGCCCACACGACGCCGGCGCGCAGTTTGTTGACCATTTTGAAAATCTTGCTGCCTTTGTCCGTCCACACGCCCGCGCTCAAGCCGTAGGGGATGTTGTTCGCGCGCTCGAACGCCTCCTCCGGGGTGCGGAACGTCATCACGCTCAAAACCGGGCCAAAGATTTCTTCGGAAGCGACCCGGTGTGCATGAGTCACACCGGTCAGGAATGATGGCGCAAACCAATATCCCTTTGCCGGAAGCGTGCACTGCGTCTGCGTCAACTCCGCGCCTTCGTCCACGCCGCTTTGCACCAGCTCGCGGATTTTTTCGAGCTGCGGCCGCGAATTGATCGCACCGATGTCGGTGTTCTTGTCGAGCGGATTGCCGACGCGCAACGTCTGAATGCGATCGCGCAGTTTCTTGATGACCTTGGAATAAATCCCTTCCTGCACGAACAACCGCGAGCCGGCGCAGCAAACGTGGCCCTGGTTGAAATAAATTCCGTTGATGACGCCTTCGATGGCCTGATCAATCGGCGCGTCCTCGAATAAAATGTTCGCCGCCTTGCCGCCGAGTTCGAGCGTCAATTTCGGCGTAGCTGCGTTCGGCAGAACGCGGCTAACTTTTCCGGTTGAGAAGTCACCGGCGCTCTGCCGAGCGCCGCTACGTTCTGCAATCGCCCTCGCAATCGCCTTCCCAACTTCTGTGCTTCCCGTGAAAGCAATCTTATCAATGTCCGGATGATTGACGAGCGCCGCGCCGGTTTCGCCCGCGCCAGTGACGATGTTCACCACGCCTTCGGGCAATTCCGCTTCCTGGAAAATCTGCGCCAACCGCATCGCCGTAAGACTCGTGGTCTCGGCGGGCTTGAGCACGACGGTGTTGCCGGTCGCGAGCGCGGGCGCGATTTTCCACGCGGCCATGAGCAGCGGAAAATTCCACGGGATGATCTGCCCCGCCACGCCGAGTGGCTGCGGCGTTTTGCCCGGGAACGCGTATTTCAACTTGTCCGCCCAGCCCGCGTAGTAAAAAAAGTGGGCGGCCACGAGCGGCAAATCCACATCGCGGCTTTCCTTGATGGTCTTGCCGCCGTCCATGGTTTCGAGCACGGCCAGTTCGCGCGCCTTTTCCTGGATGATGCGCGCGATGCGATACAGATACTTGCCCCGCTCACGCCCTGGCATCTTGCTCCAGACCTTGTCGTAGGCTTTGCGCGCAGCCTTCACCGCCGAATCAACGTCCGCCTCATTCGCCGCCGCGATGGTGGTGAGTGTCTGCTCGGTGGCGGGGTTGATGGATTCAAAATATTTTCCCGACGATGGCGCAACGAACTTGCCGTTGATGAACAGCTCATGCTGCGGCGCGATGACGTAATTCTTGGAATCCTCCGGCGCGGGCGCAAAGTCCCACTTGTTGCCGAAGTTTAATTTGCGGTCTTTCAGCGGCACGACAGCATGAGTTGTAGCAGCGACGGCGCGCTTGGTGGAAATCTTTACGGGTTTGAGTCTTGTTTTCATTTCAATGTTTTCTTTTTCGCGGAGAAGTCAAAGCCGCCTCACGTTGTTGGCTGCTACGATATTCCACCGGCGTTTCGTGTAAAGCGAACAAGTCGGCGGTTTCCATCGGCGGCGGGATTTTTTGCGCGCCGGATTCCAACATTTCGCGCAACGATTCCGGCCACGGTTCAGGCGGAAACGGCAGCGCATCACGCCGCAGCAATTGTCGGTTCCCCTCGGGCACAACCTCGCCAGCGCGCACGAAGATCGGAGTGAGATGAAGTTTTTCGAGTTGCTCAATTGCACCCGACCAAGTGCCGCCTTCGTTGTAACCGGAACTGACGACGAGCCCAAAGTCTGCCAGCGCGTAAATTTGTTTGTTGCGTTGCATCGCATTGCCGACATTGAATCCGGCCTCGGGATCGAACGCCGAGACAAGCGTGAGCCGCCGGTCTTGAATTGATTCCCTCGCGTTGCCAGATGTGGCTGATCGAAGGAGACTGTCCGCCAGCACACCCACAACTGTCCCGCCGGCTTCGAGGGCGCCGAGCATCGCCAATTGATCCACGCCGCGCGCGCCACCGGAGACGACTTGCATTTCTTCACGCGCCGCCGATGCCGCCGCGCGCTTGGTAAATTCTTCGCCCGCTGCGTCCACCTCGCGCGAGCCGACAATGGCCAGTCCGCCGCGCGACAACAGTTTTTTCTCGCCGCAACCGTAGATCAAGGGCGGCGCGTTTTGTTTCAGGCGATGCAAACGTTCCGGGTAGTCTGGTTCATGGCGGCTGACGACCCACACGCCCGCGCTTTGCCAGGCCTCCACCGCCAGGCTCAACATGAAGCCGCGTCCCAGCAGCGCGGTGATTTTCTCCGCGTCAACGGTCAGGCCAAGCTGTTTTAACAACACCGACGCACCGGATTCGAGCAATTGTTCCAGTCCCGCGCCGGCGCCCGGCAATTGTTTTTCCAGGTCGTTGAACTCGCCGATGCTCAACGGTGCAACACCCTTGCTTTTGCCCGCGCGCAACGGCGAACACAGCAGCAACGCGGCCTGGGTTGCGGATGAAATGGAGTCGGCGCTCATGCGGCTCAAGTTTCGTCGGTTTTGCTGGTTTGCGCAAGCGCGACGGGGAACACCGGGCCGCTGCCGGCCTGGCGCAACAGCGCGGCACAAACCGCAAACGTCCAGCCGCTGTCCACCAGGTCGTCCACCAGCAGCACCGGTTTGGCGAAATCACCGCCGGGTTTGACGGTGAACGCGCCGTCAAGATTATGCGCCTGTTGAAAGCTGTTTTGCATTTCTTTCTGCGGTGGAGTCTTATGGGCTTTTTGCAGGACGGGATGGAACGGCAGGCGCGACGCCCGCGCCAGCCGTCCGGCAAATTCCGGCACGAGCGTCGTGTGTTGCAACGATGGCACGCAGGTCACCCACCCGGGCCGTGGTTGCGGATTCCATTCGCGGATCATCTCCACGACGGCGGCAATCAGCCGGTCGTCGAAGCGGGCGGCGGTGGAATATTTTCCGGCGCGTACCAGCTCGCCCCAGCCGGCATCGCCCCAACTCGCCAGCACGCGGCCGGTTTCAGCACGGAGCGAATCCGAAACTTTTCCAGTGAACGGATAAGTCTTGAATGCGTCCTTCGGCCACAGCTTGCGCGGTTGGATCGGGTGATGGGTGCGCTGAAGAAACTGCGCGGCACGTTCGGCGAGTGCGGGGGGAAATTGACCGGCCAGCAAGGGTTCACCGCGACAGATCGCGCAACGCCCGCAGGGCGGCGCGTCGTGTTCGTCCAGTTCGCGGGCGAGCAATTGCATGAGGCAGGAACGCGCGTGGAGGTATTCGAGCATCCGGGTTTGCTCGCGTTTGCGGAGTTCCGTGAGCCGTTCGACGCGCTCCCAAAACGCGGGCGTGAGCGGCGCGGCAGTGCGTTTCCAGCGCTGATTCAAGTGCAGCAGCGGCGCGGGCGATTCAAGTGACAACAGTTTCAGCGCGTGATCCAGCCGGCCGCGCGGAGCGTTTAGCCGGATCTGCAACTCACCGAGCGTCAGTCCGTCGGGCGCGGCGTGCAGTTGCGCGAGAATTTTTTCGACCAGATCGCGTGGCGGAAATGCCGTTTCGATGAAGTGGTCGGTGATGTCGCTGTCGCCGCCACCGCCGAGCAGCACCGCGAACGCATCTGGCAACGCGCGGCCGGCACGCCCCACTTGCTGGTAATAATGCACCACCGAACCCGGAAGCTGGTAGTGAATCACGAACGCGAGATCGGGTTTGTCAAAACCCATGCCGAGCGCGGTGGTGGCTACGAGGGCTTTGAGCTCGTTGCGGAGCAGCCGCGCTTCGAGTTGTTCGCGCAAGCCGGGCTGTCCAACTTCGTCATCCAGCGCGCCCCAATACGGCTCGGCCTCAATGCCATTTTCGCGCAACCACGCCGCCACGGTGCGCGCATCGCGGATGGTGAGCGTGTAAATCACGCCGCTGCCGGGGAGCCTGGGCAACGTGTGGGCGAGCCAGGCCAGCCGGGCGATGTAGCCGGGCAGGGAAATGTTTTGCAGTTGCAAACTTGCCCGCGCCAGTTTGCCGCGCTGGACCGTGAGGGCCGCGCCAAGCTGCGATTTCAAATCGGCCACGACGCGGTCATTCGCCGTGGCGGTAGTGGCGAGCACGCGAATGTTGGGCGGCAAGGATTGCAGGATGCGCGTGATGCGGCGGTAGTCCGGGCGGAAATCGTGTCCCCAATCCGAAATGCAGTGCGCCTCGTCCACCACGAGCAGGCCGATGTGCGCCGCGACCGGCTGCAACATGGTCTGCACAAATTCTTCATTGCCCAATCGCTCGGGCGAGATCAGCAGCACGTCAATCCGGTCGGCGAGCAATTCATCGCGGATGCGTCCCCAGTCCTCACGATTTTTTTCTTCCGACGTGACGCGCACCGCCCGAACGCCCGTGCGCCCGGCGGCGGCGATTTGATTTCGCATCAACGCCAGCAGTGGAGAAATGATGAGCGTCGGCCCGGCGTTTTGCTCGCGCAACAGTCTGGCCGCGATGAAATAGACATTGCTCTTGCCCCAACCGGTGCGTTGCACGACGAGCAATGGCCCGCGCCGTTCGATCAGATGTTCAATGGCTTCAAATTGACCGGAGCGGAACGCGGCTTGGGAATCGCCGACTGATTGCCGGAGAAGTTCAGTGGCGCGGTTTTGGAGTGGCGTCCCCATTGTCGTTTCGCCCACTCATCATGGCAGCGAAAAATAATCCGCGCCCTGATAATTCCCCTCGACGTTTTTCACGATCTGCATGAGCACGTCGTTGACAAGCGTGCTGGCGCCGAAGCGGAACATCTGCGGGTTGAGCCAGTCGTCGCCGAGGGTTTCCTTGACCATCACAAGGTAGGCGAGCGCCTGCTTGGACGTGCGGATGCCGCCGGCGGGCTTCATGCCGATGCGGATGCCGGTGGCGAAAAAATAATCGCGGATGGCCTCCAGCATCACGAGCGTGACGGGCATGGTGGCGGCGGGCGAAACCTTGCCGGTGCTGGTCTTGATGAAATCGCCGCCGGCTTGCATGGCGATTTCGCTCGCGAGGCGGACGTTGTCGTAAGTGACGAGTTCGCCGGTTTCAAGAATGACCTTCAAGTGCGCCGGGCCGCAGGCTTCCTTGGTGGCGGCGATTTCGTCGAACACTTTCGCGTGGTCGCCGGCGAGGAACGCGCAGCGGTCAATGACCATGTCAATTTCATCCGCGCCGTCGGCCACGGTGCGGCGGACTTCTTCGAGCTTGGTGCGCAACGGATATTGGCCGCTGGGAAATCCGGTGGCGACGGCGGCGATGTTCACGGGCGAAACGTCCCCAAGAAACTTGCGCGCGTATTTCACCATGTTCGGATAAACGCACACGGCGGCGCAGCTCGGCACATCGTATTTCGCTTCGATGGGCTGGAGCGCCTTACGGCAGAGATAAGCAACCTTGCCGGGCGTGTCCTTGCCTTCGAGCGTGGTGAGATCGCACATGGACACGGCGAGTTTGAGGCCGGCGAGTTTGGCGGAAGTCTTGACGCTGCGCTTGCCAAATGACGCGGCCCGTTCCTCGACCATGACTTGATCCACGGTCGGCACAGGTGAATTGCGAATGCCGGATGATGACTGGCGAATTGAAACTTCCGGCCGTTCCCTTTTTGACAACGCGGCTGCTTTCATAATTTATACCGGATTCTGAATGCGGCGCGGCGCGACGTCAATGCGGTTTCGAGGTGCTAGACCTAGAGCAATTGAATCTGTTCGTGCTCCTTCGTGACGGCTTCCCTGAAAGGCAGGCAGTTCTTATTTGGCCGTTTTTTCCTTGAACAATTTGATCACGCCTTCAGTGATGTCGAGCGCCTCTCCGGAATGGCTATAAAGCACGGCGGAACGGTTAAAACTAGCTTCGCTCGAATCCACCACGAGATCAAAACGGTCTTTCACATATTCAGCCACAAGATTTTCGGGTGTGTATTGGGCGCGATATTGCGTTTCTAGCTGAGCACGACGTTCAAGGATGTCATGAACCAAGATTTCTGCGGCCTCTACTTTTTGAGACAATGCCTCATATTCCTTTTCTTCTTCGGGATTACCAACATTAGCTGGCAGCCCGGTCATAGGAGATATGCGTGTTCCAGGACTTTTACGAGCAAGTTGATTCTGCAAGACCTCGTATTGCTGAAGATCTTCTTTTTGCTTCGATGTCAGCGCCTCCGCGTTGTTTGACTGCTCAGTTTTTACCCTGCTCCAATTGTAGATTGCTTCCTCAATCGAGCGTTTGTTGGCTGTTGCCCAACGAACGGGTTGGCTCTGGTGAGCGGCGAGTTCACTTTTGAGGTTGTCGAGTTTGCTCAACACTTCCTGATTGTTCCCTTCATTCTGACCGCATCCAGCAAGCAACAGACAGGTTATTAACAAAAGAATCGGCTTCATCGGCTTGTGAGTTTTGGTTTATGTTCCCGAGAACGTGCATTGCCAGATGTTAATGTTTGACTCCCGATAACCGGTGACATTCAAACCGACAACAAACTGATCTGCTCGTTCTCCTGCGTGGCGGCTTCGCCGAGGGTTTGGGTCTGCTTGCGGCGGCGTTCGATGATGTGCTTGTCCAGCAGCGGATCGTAGGCGACGGGATAATTCCCATCGTAACACGCCATGCAGAACGCTTCCTTCTTCTGGCCGGTGGCGGCCACCATGCCGGCCTGCGACAGATAATGGAGCGAGTCGGCATTCAGGTATTTGCGGATCTCGTCCACGGTGTTGTTCGCGGCCATGAGCTTGCTGCGGTCGGGGAAATCAATGCCATACACGCACGGATTCATGTGCGGCGGACAGCTCACGGCGACGTGAACTTCCTTCGCGCCGGCATCCTTCAAAGTTTTCACGCGGGTCTTGCACGTGGTGCCGCGCACGATGGAATCGTCCACGATCACGACGCGTTTGCCCTTCACGAGCGACTCGATGAGGTTCAGCTTCACGCGCACGTTGAAATCGCGGATGAGCTGCGTGGGCTGGAGAAAGCTGCGTCCGACATAATGGTTGCGGATGAACGCCATCTCGTAGGGAATGCCGGACTGCTCGGCGTAACCGAGCGCCGCGCTCACGCCGCTGTCGGGCACGGGAATGACGAGATCCGCTTTGACGTTGTGTTCGCGCGCGAGCTGGCGGCCCATTTCCTTGCGGACTTCGTAGACGCTATGGCCGTTGATGACGCTGTCGGGCCGCGCGAAATAGACGTATTCAAAAATGCAGAACGCGCGCTTTTTGTGTTCGGGGAAAGCGGGGATGCTGGTCAGGCCCTTTTCGTTGATGATGACGATTTCGCCGGGCTCGACGTCGCGGACGAATTTGGCGTGGATCAGATCAAACGCGGTGGTCTCGCTGGAAAGCACATACGCGCCTTCGGCGGTGCGGCCGATGGATAACGGCCGGAAACCATGCGGATCGCGCGCGCCGATGAGTTCGCGTTCGGTCATGATGACCAATGAATAGGCGCCTTCAATACGGCGCAACGATTGCACCAGCGAATTGGACATGCCGCCCATGGTGGGTTGCGCGAGCATCATGATGATGATCTCGCTGTCCACGGTGGTCTGGAAAACGAGGCCGCGCGCTTCGAGTTCGTCGCGAAGCTGCGCCGCATTGGTCAGGTTGCCGTTGTGGGCCACGGCGATCTGGCCGCGCGCGCAATCCACCGTGAGCGGCTGGGCGTTGCGGAGATTGGACGTGCCGGTCGTGGAATAGCGGGTGTGGCCGATGGCGCGGTTGCCGACGAGGTCGTGCAGGATTTTCGGGTCGTTGAAAATCTGCGGCACCAGGCCCATGCCGTGGTGTTTGAAAAACTTCCCATCGTGGCAGGTGACGATGCCGGCGCTTTCCTGCCCGCGATGTTGCAGGGCGTAAAGTCCGTAATAGGTCAGTTCGGCGGCGTTCGGATGGCCGAAAATGCCGAACACACCGCAATAATGTTTGGGGTAATCAGTTTGGGTTTGCATCGCGCGCGCGGCTGAATTTTGGCAGAAAGAAACGTGGCGCGCAACCTTGAACAGGAGCAAACGGAGGGAACGGAGGCAAAAATCTCTGTTTCCTCCGTTTGCTCCTGTTTAAAATTTAAACGCTCAAATACGGCGCAAGTTTTATCGCTAATTCCTCCGGCAGGCGCTTTGGCTTCTCATCCAAGCCGGTGCAGACATGGAACGTTTCCGCCTCCAGAATGAGCCTGCCGTTTTGATTTACAATGCGATGGGCGAAGTTCACGCGGATTTTTTCGACCGCCGTCACCCAGACCTCGATCGTCAGCAGATCATCGTAGCGCGCGGGAAATTTGTAGTGCAGCCGCGCCTCGATGACGGGGAAGATGTTGTCGCGCTCCTGCAGTTCCATCACGGTTGGGCCGAGCGCACGAAGGAATTCACCGCGGGCCGCTTCCAGCAGATCCAGATAACGCGAATGGTAGATGTGGTTGCCGACGGTGCATTCGGCGTAACTGACGCGGTGGGTGTGGCGGAAAGGATTGACCATGGACTCATTTTACGGTCCGGCAATAGCGGTTCAAAGTGCAAACTGCGTCCTTCCCGCCCTTGCTAAGGCTTTCCCTTAATAATAATTAGGTGACCGGGGGGAAGGGAAGAATCAAAATCCCTATTGCGCGAATGCCATTTGCGGTTATGTTGCGGGCGGAAATCAGCAGTGACCGTCAGCTTGCGGGTTATAAGGTTTAAAACGTCAGCGAAAATACTTTCAATCATGGCCGTAACCAAAGTGAGTTCTTCAGTTCATTCTATTACGCGCGGCTCGGCGGTGAACGGGCGTGGCGGTTCCGCCAATGGACGATGGGTGCCCAACACGGATGTTTATTCAACCGACGCGGGTCTGGTCATCAAGGTGGAGCTTCCCGGCATGAAAAGCGAAAACCTCGACATCACCGTCGAAGGCAACCAGCTGCGCATCGCGGGCAACCGTCCCGACTGCTGCCGTGCGGCGAATTGCAGTTTTCTCGTGATGGAGATCAACTACGGCCCGTTCGAGAGCGTGCTGGAATTGCCGCCGGGTTTTGATCTCAGCCAGGCCAAGGCGATTTATGTGAACGGCTTCCTGCGCGTGGATGTCCCGCCCGCCCGCCAGTCGCCCACCAAGCCGACCAAAGTTCCAATTGCCGAAGGGGATTAACAGTGTGCGAATCTTTTCCCGCGCGCTGCGTTCGATTGACAGGACCAAACGACGATGACACCGCCGGATACCGAATTTGTCAGCATCAATGACGCCGCCGAAAAAGCGGAGTCACCGTCGCGCATCTCCTCCAGCTCCCTGCCGGACACCGTGCCCATCCTCGGCCTTTCGGACATTGTGATTTTTCCGGGAGCCATTGTGCCGCTGCTGGTGGAGACCGGGCCGAGCCTCAGGCTGATTGACGACGTCGTGGCGGGCGACCGCCTGTTCGGCGCGGTGTTGCAACGCAAGGCGGACGTGGCCGAACCGGCCCCGGAAGACCTGCATGAAGTCGGCTGCGTCTCGCGATTGTCGAAAATGGTGAAATTCCCCGACGGCACCGTGCGCGTGCTGGTCGAAGGCTTGTGGCGCATCCGCATCAAGCAGTTCGCGCCGGCGGCGCCGTATCTGCGGGCCAGTTATGAGCTGCTGCGCGACGAGACCGAGGACTCCGTCGAACTGCAGGCCATGCTCCGCAATGCGCACAAGCAATTCGAGGAGATCGCCAAGCTGTCCACGGCCCTTTCCGAACAGGTCAAGATCGCCGCACTGAACACCGAGCATCCCGGCCATTTCGCGGATCTGATCGCAGCCAATCTGAACCTCTCCCTGGAAGACCGGCAGGGGCTGCTCGAAACCGTTTCCGTCCGCGAACGCTTCCAAAAGCTGCTGCCGATGCTCAACCGTGAACAGGAAGTCCTGACGGTGAGCTCGAAAATCCAAAGCGACGTCTCCACCTCCATCGCCAAGACCCAGCGCGATTTTTTCCTGCGCGAACAGATGCGCGCCATCCAGCGTGAACTGGGCGAGGGTGACGCCAATGCCGGCGAAGCCAAATCGCTCCGCGAGAAAATCGAGAAGGCCGTTTTGCCCGACGAAGTCCGCAAGACCGCCATGCAGGAGCTGGAGCGCCTTTCCCAGATGCCGCCCGCCGCCGCTGAATACACCGTCGCACGCAACTACCTCGACTGGATTCTGAACCTGCCGTGGGATAAATCCACCCAGGACAAGCTGGAGCTGAAGGCGGCGCAGAAGGTTTTGAACGACGAGCATTTCGGCCTGGCGAAAGTGAAGGACCGTCTGCTCGAATTTCTGGCCGTGCTCAAGCGGCGCAAATCCATCAAGGGCCCGATCCTCTGCCTGGTCGGGCCGCCCGGGGTCGGCAAAACGTCGCTCGGCAAGAGCCTGGCCGACGCGCTGGGGCGCAAATTCGCCAGGATTTCCTTGGGCGGGATGCGTGACGAGGCGGAGATCCGCGGCCACCGCCGGACATACGTCGGCGCGATGCCCGGACGCATCATCCAGACGTTGCGCCGCGTGGAGAGCAACAACCCGGTCATTCTTTTGGACGAACTCGACAAGGTCGGCGCGGATTTTCGGGGCGACCCGGCGGCGGCGTTGCTGGAAGTGCTCGACCCGGCGCAGAACCATACGTTCACGGATCATTATCTGGATCTGCCGTTCGACCTGTCGCACGTGGTGTTCATCGCCACGGCGAACTGGCTGGAGCCGATCCATCCTGCATTGCGCGACCGGCTCGAAGTGATTGAACTGCCGAGCTACACGGAATCGGAAAAACTGCAGATCGCCAAGCGCTATCTCGTGCCGCGCCAGATCGAGGAACACGGCTTGACGCGCAAGGACGTGAAATTTTCCGATGCCGCCCTGCGCAAGCTCATCCGCGAATACACGCGCGAAGCCGGTGTGCGCCAGCTGGAACGCGAGATCGCCGCGCTCGCGCGCAAGGCCGCGCGCAAGATCATCGCCAAAAACGGTGCGGCCACACTGGTCAAACTCGACGAGAAAGAGGTGGAAAGTTTTCTCGGCCACGCCCCGTTCATTCCCGAGACGGCGGAGAAGATCACCGAATATGGCATCGCCACCGGACTGGCGTGGACGCCGGTGGGCGGGGAGATTCTGTTCATCGAAGCCACGCGGATGCGCGGGCGCGGCAACCTGACGCTGACCGGTTCGCTCGGCGACGTGATGAAGGAAAGCGCGCAGACGGCGGTGAGTTATCTGCGCAGCCAGGCCAAGAAACTCAACCTGGATCTGGACGATTACGCGAAATTCGATCTGCACATCCACGTGCCGGCAGGCGCGACGCCGAAGGACGGACCGAGCGCGGGTGTGGCGCTGGTGGTCGCGCTGGCGTCGCTGCTGGCTGGGCGGCGCGTGCGCTCGGACACGGCGATGACGGGCGAGATCAGCTTGCGCGGCCGCGTGCTGCGCGTGGGCGGCATCAAGGAAAAGGTCCTCGCCGCGTCGCGCTTCGGTGTGAAGCGGGTCATCCTCCCCGAAGGCAACAAATCCGACTGGCTGGACGTGCCGGCGGAAGTGCGCGCAAAATTGAAGGTCCATTTCGTCCGGCAGATTTCCGAAGCCATCCAACTGGCGCTGGAGGCGAAATGAGTTTTTCCTCCTCGTCCTCGAATGAAATGGTTAGCTCGAGGACTAGAACGAGGACGAGGAGGATTACGAACTGGCTGGCTTGTGCCTTGGTTGGTTTTTCCGCCTGCTTGCTTTCAACCATCGCGACGGCGGGGACGACGAACACTTTGTCCGATGCAGAAATCCAAGGGCGCAATCTCGCACTACAGCTTTGCAATGCGAGCCCTGCTGAAAACCTTACTAACAGTGGCATTTTGAAGGTTGATCAAAAGAACGGTGGTCGTATCAATGTCTTGGTTACGTTCGAAACAATTGCTTCCGCTAATTCTTGGAGTTGCCGTTTTAAGGCCAACCTGACAAATCAATGGATGGAAGAGTATCAGATCCAGCACAAAGAAAACTCACCGAATATTTACGTTAACAACGCTGAGTCTTCCATTGTCCAGACACCTTTTTCAGATTCAAAAAAATATGCCCCTTTTGCCCATTCAGATTTCTGGCTCACCGATCTGGGCCTGGAATTTTTCCATTGGCCGCAGCAGAAAATTTTACCGCATACAACAAACCTGAAGCGCGGGCGGAGTTACACGCTGTTGGAAAGCACGAATCCGAATCCGACCACGAACGGCTATTCGCGCGTATTGTCGTGGATTGACAAGGAAAGCGGCGGCATCCTGGAGGCCGAAGCTTACGACTTCAACGGCAAGTTGCTGAAAAATTTCGCGCCGAAGTCGTTCAAGAAGGTGAATGGCCAGTGGGAACTTCAGGAGATGGAGATCCGCAACGTCCAGACCGGCTCGCGCACGCGCCTGGAGTTTGATCTGAAGAAACCATAGCGGAGCGCGGCGTTCACGCCGCTTCATTTCACGCAGACCAGGCGGCTTAAATATTTTCCACCTCGCTCATCCGTTCGTCCGTCAAAGCGACCTGAAGGTCGCGCTCCCAAAACGCCCTCGTGTTCCGTGAATTGTTTGCGAATAACTCATCCCGCCGGGCGCTTGACATCGACGGGCACACGTTTCAGGCTTGCACCGCGTTATGAAGGTCACCTCGCTTAAAAAACTGACGGCGCTTTGCGCCTGCCTTGTCCTGGGTGCGCGGCTCGCCGGCGCTGAAACCAATGCCGTCCCCGAGGCGCAGGACATGGGCGCGATGACGCAAAGCGCGGTGAACGGCTATCTCCAGATCCAGGCGCAACTGCACGATGCGCAGATCGCCATCGAAGCCAGCCGCCGCGAGATGGTGGATGAGGCCAAACGCAACACCGATGCACTGACGGCCCGCATCCAGACGCTGGAAGGCACGATCGCCACCCAGCGCGCCAATGAGGCGGTACTGGCGCAGAAAAACCAGCAGTTCATGCTCACGATCGGAGCTGCGTTCGGACTGGTCGTGTTGGGAGCCGTCCTGTTCATGATCTATCTGCATTGGCGGGCGATGGCGCGGGTGGTCGAACTGTGCACGGCCTTGCCAAAGGAACTGGCGCTGGGGAACGGTGCCGCCGCATTTTCTTTCAAGGCCGGTGCCACGGTGGAACAATCGAACGCGCAGTTGTTCGGCACGGTGGACGCGTTGCAGCAGCGGATTTTGGAACTGGAGCAGAGTTCACGCGCCACGCTGGTGGAGGCGGCTCCGACCGCCACGAACGGGTCGCACCAGTCTGTCGCCGCCAGACAGGAACCTTCCACCGAGAATGACCGCGCCGAGTGCGTTGCGAATTTGCTCACGGAAGGCCAGGCGCTGCTGGACGCGCAGGAACCGGCCATGGCGCTGGAATGTTTCGACATGGCGCTGGGGCTGGACCCGAAACACGCCGAGGCGCTGGTCAAAAAGGGTGGTGCGTTCGAAAAATTGGGGAAGACGGATGAAGCCATCGCCTGTTATGACCGCGCGATCGAAGCGAACAGCGCCCTGACCATCGCGCATCTGCACAAGGGCGGCCTGTTCAACCGCATGGCGCGTTACGACGAGGCGCTGCAATGCTACGAGCAGGCGTTGCGGACGCAGGAAAAAAAAATGCCGGGCGACAAGGTCGCGGCGTAACTACCGGAGTGCGCCCGTCCCCGGGCGCAGCAATGGAAACTTTCGCCGAAGCCACACAGCAATCCGACGACGACGCACGTTCAGCATCGCTGCGGCCGGGACGGCCGCACTCCGGAATTTCAGTTGAAATCCACGCGGGTGCGGGTGCGCTCGGCTTCGAGCTGGCGGCGGGTCATCTCAATCTTCAGTTTCAGCAGCTCGCGGTTTTCTTCGTTCCGTTCGGCGAGATCCTTTTCCAGTTCCGCAATTCGTTCTTCGTAGGAGCGCACTCGCTCCTGCATCGGCGCCTTTAATTCATCCAGGCGGTGGACCAGCGCGTTGATTTCGGCGGCTGCGGCCTGCTGCGCCTGGAGCAGCTCATTGCGCTGGGCGGCGAGACCCTGCACCACCGCCTCCTTCAAAATCTGCGCGATCTGCGGCGAGAGGCTGGCCTGGAAAAAATCCTGCGGCTGCGGCAACGATCTTTCCACGCGCATCGGCAGCAGTGACGGCGCGCGCCGCCGGCTGCGCGCCCGGATGATGAACCCGGCGGTCACGAGCACGGCCACTCCGGCACCTGTCACGAGCAGCCACTGGTTCCGCTTGCGGGCGGCCGCGGCCTGGTTCTGAAGAGCGATTTCCTGCTCGCGGGCTTTCTGCTGGGCGGCGACGGCGCGATCCAGTTGCGCCCGGAGCTGCTCCCGCTGCGCGACGAGCTGGGAATTCAGCTGGCTGGGCACCAGCTTTTCACTCAACTGATCGAGCACGGCCTTGGTTTTCGCGTCCACGATTTCACCCCGCTGAACGATGACCTGGCCGGCATCGTAGTGATTCACCACGACGAGCTGCTGGGTGGCGCGTTCACGGGCCTGCCGGGTCAGGTCGGGATCAATCTCACAATCCGTCCGGAGAAATTTTCCAACGCCGCGCGCCATGGTCTGCTCGGGCTGGGGAAATGCCCGGCGGAACAGGTCGCGCACATGGGTGATGGTGGTGCCGCTCGTCACGGTGACCAGCTTGCCGCGCTCGGCGGCGGCCAGGGTCAGTTCCGACTGCGAATTGTCCACAGCGGCGAGGCGCAAGGTTTCACCCAGCGCAAAACCGGGCGGCAGATCGTCGGGCCGGATGGGGCGGCGCATCATCTGCACCAACTGATTGAGGAAACGCGTTTCAATCGCTTCACCGGCATCGCCGTGCGCCCAGACGCCGGCCAGTTCGGTGGAGATGGGGAAGGGAATTTTTTTACGGTTGAACTCGGTGACAAAACCCGTGAACGCAGGCGAGGCGACAGTTTCATCGGCATTGGTGATCTCGCCCAGCGTGCTGAGCAGATTCGTCGCGAACAGGGCGCGCGTCTGGTCAAAGGCGGCGCGGAATTCATCGGCGATGGCGTTGGTCGGGTTTGGGTAGCTGCGGAAAATCGCCGGTGTCTTCAAGGCTTCGGCGGCCTTGCGGGCGTCGGTGGCGTCGGCGTCAATCACGTCGAGCGCGACGGATGTGGAAATGGTTTCTTCGGCGGTGTCGCCGGCGCGGTAGGCGGCAGGTTCTTTGGCGTGAACCACGCCAAGCGACAGCCATACGCCCAGACAAATCAGCCGGAAAAAATGCGCGCCGTTCACCACAGAAATGATTTTTGTTCGGCGATCATCCGGTCATCCGCCCACAGCGTGGCGTGCCACGAAGTCACATTGCCAAAATTTTTCAGGTCGGTGTCGGCGAGCGTCAGCGAAGTCCAGTGACGGAAGAAATGGGGCGTGACCTTTTCTTCCAGCGCGGTCTGGCGCGGCAGGCCGTCCGGTCCGGTGCCGCGCAGCTCGAGGTGCAGCTTGAGGCCGGCGTGATCCGCATGCGACACGCTCCACAAAACATCGAAGCGGATGGCGGAGATCTCGTTCGTGTTCTGGCGGAGATACGCTTGGTAGGCATCGCGGTCAAAGAGGCTCGGCGATGTGGAGGCACGACCTTTGAGGTCGAGCAGCATCGGCAACACCTTATGGACGCGGCCCGTCACGGCATCGGCAGCAGACGCCGCCGAGAGCGAACCGAGCAGGAGCAAGATCATCAGGAGCCGACGCATAGGGAAACGATAACTTTCGGCGGGACAAATTCAATGCTGATGTTTGTGTCACTTCCACCAAAAGCTCACCACCTGGATGTCCGTGCCGTTGCGGTAGAGGATGGCGGTGTATTCGCGGGTGGTATCACCGGCCTTGGCGGTGACATGAACTTCAAAAGTGGAACTGTTGACGGTGCAATAGCGGCCCAGTTGCTGGACGACGGCGGGGCTGATGCCGGCGGCATTCAGCTGGCCGACACTTTGAAACGGCGTGTCATCCTCCGTGGCCTCCGCACCGTCCGGCCCGGAGCGGTATTTGATGATGCTTTCCGCGGTCGTGGCGTCCATGCCGGGAATGGTTTGCAGCACATTGGCATCGGCGGTGTTCACATTGATCTGGCCGGAGGAAAACGGCGTGAAAATGTCCACCAGGCCGAAGGGATAATCCGGGGTCTCGCCGGGCGCGGTGCCGAAGCCGAGCTTGGGTTTTTGAAACGTGCCGGGCGTGTGGTTGGTGGCGCTGATACCCCAATACATTTCCGGCGTCACGCCTTTGACTAGAAGCAGCTCGGCCAGATTGTCGAACGGCGCGTTCTTGGCGTAATACGGCGGGTTCAAGCCTTGATAATAATCGCTCTCGGCCCCGGCCACGTGCGGCGCGTCGTCGGTGTCCCGCCAGTCCAGAATGGAATCGGACACGACGGAAATATCGTCCGCATTCACGCCCATCACCGTGAGCACCTGCTGCAATTCCACTGAATTGGCGGTGTTCACGTTCACCTTCCGTTCGAGGTCAATGATCTTGATCGAGATGGTGCCGTCGCCGACCGGATAGTCGGTCATGGAGATGCCAGTCAGGGCACTGTTCGTTTCGCCCGCGCTGCCCGGCCCGCCCGCCCAGATCTGGTTGAGCGAATCGTAGCGTTCGCTGACCGGATGCTGCGACAATATCCAGCGCGCGTATTCCACGCCGGAACGGCCGAGCCAGAGCAACTGCTGCTCGTCATCGGCGGTGCGTGCCAGCTTGGTCTCCACCTTCATCGAAAACGCCAGCGCCGCCGCCAGCGCGGTAAACACCGCGACCGCGATCATCACCATGATGAGCGCCACGCCGCGGGAAGATTGGCGGGATTTGATTTTCATGGATGGGATCCCCCCATTCCACCAAAACCGCCAGCGGGGCCACGGGCACCACTTTGTCCGCCTCCGGTGCCATGACCACCAGCGCCACCGCCGCCACCACCCGGAACTGGAAGGCCGCCGCCACCCGCCCCCCCGCCGCGGCTGCCCTGTCCGCCTTGGGCGGATTGAGGCATGGTGCCGGACGGGATGGCGATCTCTCGCACGACAGCATTGACCGGTGCCTTGGAACTGGTGTTTTTCAGATTGCTGCCGAGCGCCAGGGTGACGCGCACCATCGGGGGCAGCGCGTTGGTGTTATCCCAGGTGTCCACCCAGTCCAGTTGATTGGTGTCCCAGCATTCCACGATGAAATCCTGCACGTTGCGCGCCAGCACCAGCGGGGTGGACTGCTCGACCGGATCCACGTCCATGAGAATCGGATTCTGCCGCAGCACCAGATCTTTTTCTGAATCCGACACGGCTTCCACGGTGAACGTGAGCCGGCGCAGGTTGAAATCGCCGAACCGCCCGTTGCGCGGAAACACATCCGGCACCCGCGCCACAAAGCTCAATTGTGGTTGCGGACCGTTCTCGACGAGGAAGGTATAATACTGCATGGATGCCTGAAACGACTGGATGCAGGTGAGCGAGTCTTCCAGGGTGCGGATGGCGATGCGCTGCCGTTGCACCTGTGCCGCCGCCTCCTGCCCGACCTGCGAGGACTTGATGAGGAGCACCCATGTCGAATAAACCGCCGTGACCAGCAGCGCAAAAATCGCGATGGCCACCATCACTTCGACCAAGGTGAACGCGCGGCGGCGGCGCACGGGTTGATAGTTGATAGTTGATGGTTGAGGGTAAAACCGATTGCGCGCGCCCGGCGCTGGCGCGGGACCCCCGACCCTGGAATGGCGACTTGAAAATTTCATCGCTTCATGACCGTGGCGCCGTCGAGGCTGCCGGCGGGTGATTTGGGGCGGAAAAACAGGACGCTCATGGTTTGCACGACCTGTTTGTGGTCGTCGTTGACCACAACATAATCCACCTGGAACAATTTATTCGACTGCACCTCGTTGATGTCCGCCGTCCAACTGTAACCAGGATACATCTTGCCGAAGTCGCCGGACTGCTTGATTTCGACGATCTGGTTGGTCAGCGAAAGTTCCGAGGCGATCATGGCCGCATCCACCATCGGCCGCTGGAGGCGGCGCGCGTTGGCCAGCGAACTGGAAACCAGCGAGAGGATCACAAACATGGACATGAAAAAAATGCCGATGGCGATCATCACCTCCAGCAGAGAGAACGCCCGCGTTCGCTGTGCCGCGGCGCGGCAGGGTTGCGGCGATTGCGCTTCGGCTGTGATTCCCGGTTTCATCGTTTGAGCGGTTCCGCATCCGCGATGGCGGTGGAAAATTCCAGGCTGATTTTGCGCCAGTCATCGCCGGAGTGCAGCACCAGCGTCAGTTCGTCGGACGTGCCGTTCGGAAAGAAATGGACGCGCGATTCTTCCGACTCGGAAAAATCCATCAGGTTGATGCCGATGGCCTCCATGGCGACGCCATCCGGCAGGGTCACGGATTTGCCGATGGAGGAATCCAGCCGGTTGTCCGCCGGATGGAACGAAACCTCCGCCGTGTGGCCCTTGAGGATGGCATCCGCCCGCGCATCGGTAAGTAATCCCCTCACGTCCTCCACCGCCTTGCGCATTCCGTCCTTTTGGATCATCCGCAACATGGAAGGCAGGCCCATCGACGCCAGCAGGCCGATGATGGCCACGACAATCATGACTTCAATCAAGGTGAAGGCCTGGCGAAGCGGTTGAGCGTTGAGCGTTGAGCGTTGAGAGAAAAAAAGATTTCGCGCGCCCGTCGCTGGTGCCCGACTCTCAACTCTCAACTCATTTTTACTCTCAACTGTTTTCATCAAGCGTGAATCTGCGAAATCAACTGGAACAACGGCAGCAAAATGCTGACCAGCAAAAAACCCACCATGATGGCCATAACGATGATCAAGAGCGGCTCGATGAGCTGGGTCATCACGCGCAGGCCGATGGCCAGCTCGCTTTCGTAGGTGTCCGCGAGGTTGTTCAAGGATCCCGGCACGTCGCCCGTCTCCTCGCCGATGCGCACCAGATCCACCATGAGCTGCGGAAACACTTTGCTTTGTGCCAGCGGTTGCGCGAGGGTCTTGCCGTCCGTCACCGCCGTGCGCGCCTTGGCGATCGCTTCCTTGATCAAGCGGTTGGGCAAAACCTGCTCGGTGATCTTCAACGCCGTCAGCACCGGCACACCGTTTTGCAGCAGGGTTCCGAGCGTCCGGGAGAACTGCCCGAACAGATTTAATTTGACCACCTTGCCGACAATGGGCGCCTTCATTTTCCACTCGTCAATCTGCCGTGCGCCGTCCTCCGTGGCCTGGTAGCGCTTGAACAAAATCACCGCCAGGATGATCACCCCGATGATCAGCCACCAGTAGTTGATGACAAACGTGCTGGAGCCCATGAGAATTTTTGTCGGCAACGGCAGCTCCACACCAAAGCCGTTAAAAATCTCCATGAATTTCGGCATCATGAAGAACATGAAGAACGCCACGATGCCCGCGCCCACGCAGATGACCATCGCCGGATAAATCAGCGCGGACTTGAACTTGGCCTGCACCTCGGCGAACTGCTCGAAATGCGATGCCATGCGGCGCAACACTTCCACGAGGGAACCGCTCTGCTCGCCGGCGCGCACCATGTTGATATACAGATCCGTGAAAATATGTGGCTGTTTCGCCATCGCATCGGACAGCCCCCGGCCCTCGGAGACCTCCTGCTTCAAGCCCCGGCTCACCTCGGCGGGAATCCCCTTGGATTCCAGATGCGTCATGCTGTTGAGCGCGACCGTCAATGGCATGCCCGACTGGAGCAGGTTCGCCAGCTGCTGCGTGAACGTCGCCAGTTCCTGCAATTTCGGTTTGCGCTTCTGCTGCAGTTGCGCACGCAAGGTCGGCGGTAGCAGGGACATGAAGTCCGCCTTTTGACTGCCGTTCCTGCCGGCGGATGACGCCCCGGCCTTGGCCGTCTCCACGGCGATGGGGAAAAGTCCGAGCCGCGTGATCTGGGCCAATGCCGCCGGCCGGTCGGCCACATCGAGGACGCCCTCAACCAGCTCACCGCTGCGGCGGCGCGCTTTATATGAAAATTCTGCCATATCTGTTCATACTAACTAAAACCGCCGGAGTCTGAAAGTTTCAATCGGCACCAATCTGATTTCGACCACCCGAGGCATCAATTGGTCCATATTGGAACCTTGCCGGAGAAACTGGTTCGAAAATCACAATCGCGTTGTTTTGGCCCGGAAGATGTTGCATTCTGGCCGAATGATGAGCCTGATCGTCAAAAGCAACGACCACAACAGCCCGGTCCGCCCGCTCGAAAGGAAGCACGGCGGAGCGCCGGCAGCCGCCTCATCACCCGTCGGCCCGGAAAACGAAATCACCTTCCGGACCGCGGACGGAACGGAATCCCGCGCCAGCCTGTCGCGGCTGACCCGTTATGTGGTGACGTTTGAAGCCCACCACCTCGCAGTCACCCTGCGGACTTCGGAAGTTTTGAGCAATTTCAAGATCACCGGTGCCAATCGGGTCCTCTATTTCGGACGCGCCGTGGTGAGCGGCATGGTAAACACGGGTGATTCGATCATCGCCGAGGCCAAGCTGGACAGCCTGGGACCGGATACCGCGTTTTTTCTGCCATCCGACCCCGGCTTCCGTCTGTCGGCGGCTTACGATGATTTTTTCCGGAACTGGCAGAAAAATTACCAGATTTCCGCGGAGTTCAAAGTGCTCGTCGCCGACGTCGAATCCTACCTCACCGGCGTGCGGCACTGGCTGGAGGGGCTGGAATTCGGGCAGAGCCCGCAAGGCGACCGGGCCGCGCAGGAGGGCGAGGTTCTGGCCGCCGTCGCGCCCCGGATCATTGGCGCCTTCAACGGCCAGCACGAGCGGTTTGAGGAGATCATCTACGCGCTGCCGCCGGAAACACGCGGCGCGCATCAGGATTTCGTCCGGCAACACTGGCACAAATTGTTTCTGGGCGCGCCCTTCGCCCATCGCACCTATCACAAACCCATCGGGCATGCCGGCGATTACGAGATGATGAACATGATCCACCGCAACCAGCCGGAGGGTCGTTCCCTTTACGAGCGGTTGATTCATCTGTTGCTGGTCAGCCAATGGCCGGCAGCATCGGTGCGTAACCGGATCGCCCATCTGGGGGAAAATCTCGTCAATGAAACGGCGCGGGTGGCCCGCACCGGAAAAATCGCGCGGATCCTGAACGTCGGCTGCGGGCCCGCGTGGGAAGTGCAGGATTTTATGCGGGACACCCTGTTGAGCAACCAGGCGGAATTCACCCTGCTGGATTTCAACGCGGAAACATTGACGTATACCGAACAGATGCTGGTGCAGGTGAAAAGCGATTTCGCCCGGCAGACCGGGATCCGCACGCAGCAATTGTCGGTGTATGAACTGTTGAAACGCACGCAGCGCCGGAGCGCCGAGGTGGAAAAGTTCGACCTGATCTATTGCGCGGGGCTGTTTGATTATCTCGCGCCGGACACCTGCCGCGCACTGATGGATCTCTGGTATGATTCGCTCTCGCCCGGCGGCCTGATGCTGATCGCGAACATGAACGACACGAAACCGTTTCGCAACTTCATCGAATTCATTTTGGACTGGCAGTTGATTTATCGCGACAGCCGGGAAATCTTCTCCCTCGTTCCCGAACGCTGCCGGAACACCACGCGCGTGATCGCGGAACCGACGTCGGTCAATTTGTTCCTGCACATCCGCAAACCCGACTGAAATGCCCTTCATCCCCACCATTCCACCGGAGCTTCGCGCCGCTTATCAGGAGGAGGATCGCGATAAAACCATCCGCAAAACGCAGTGGGGGTGCATTTATGGAATCATACTGGTGCCGCTGTTTGGCCTCTTGGATTTCTACATGTTCCCTCACGAGCAGGCCGTGTCCTATTTGCGTTTGCGACTGATCTGTTCCGCCCTGATGGCGGGACTCTACCCCGTGTTGGGAACCAGTTTCGGGAAAAAGTATTACCATTTCCAAGGCATCGTCCTGCTGCTCCTTCCCTCCGCGACGATTGCCTGGATGGTTTACGCGAACACCGGAGACCCTTCATCTTATGACGCCGGAGGAACCGCTTCGCCTTACTACGCCGGATTGACGCTGGTGCTGATGGTGCTGGCCGTGGTGCTGGATTGGCCGTTCTGGCAAAGCGTCGTCTCGGTCGTGCTGGTCCTGTTGCTCTATGTGACCGCCTGCAAGTTTTCCCGGGCGACGTTCGACCTGCATTTGTTCACCCAGAACCTGTTTTTTCTGGTTTCCTCCGGGATCGCCATCATCGCGGGCACCGCATTCCACAGCCGCGTCAGGCTGCGGGAGTTTATTGCCCGCCGGGAGCTGGACGAGAGCAACAAAAAGCTCGAGGCCAGCCTCCAGGAACTCAAGGAAAACAGGATGAAACTGGTGCGATCCGAAAAACAGGCGGCTCTGGGCCGCATGTGCGCAGGCATCATCCACGACGTCAATAATCCGCTGAACTACGTCATCACCAATCTTTTTACGCTGGGCAAAAAGGGCAAACTCCTCGCGCCCGATCAACAGGCGGATTATACCGAGATTCTCAACGATGTCGTGGGTGGCGTCACGCGCGTGAAGACGATCGTCTCCAATTTGCGGATTGTCACCCAACCCAGCACTGAACAACTCAACGAGGTGCCCGTGGCCGGAGCCGTCGCCGAAGCGCTGCGTTTTTTGAGCAAGGACACCGTGACCGTTCAGCAGGAAATCGCCGGGCACCAGACGGTGCGGGTCAACAAGGACAAGCTGATTCAGGTGCTGGAAAACCTGTTGAAAAACGCGCTCGATGCGCTGAAATCCAGGGCGTTTGCCGCCGGCGAAACCCCCACCATCCGGATCACCGGTCGCGTGGCAAACGGCCGCAGCATGCTTTCCGTCCGCGACAACGGCTGCGGCATCGACCCGAAGCACTTGGACAAAATCTTCGATCCGTTCTTCACCACCAAGGACGTGGGCGCCGGCATGGGGCTGGGCTTGTTCATTTGCAACAGCATCGTGGAGGAATACGGCGGCAATATCTCGGTGAAATCGGAGCCCGGCAAATTCTGTGAATTTACACTGGAGTTTCCCGGGCAAACCAACCAGCCTGACAACGGAAGATGACTCATGGAAAACCTCTACGACTATAAAAAATTCGCCATCCTTTATGTGGACGACGAGGAAAAATCATTGAAGGCCTTCGAGCGCGCCTTTGGCGATGATTTTCGCGTGTTCACCGCCACGAACGCGCGGGACGGCTTCAAGCTGCTGGAACAGCACGCGGATGAGATCGGCCTGCTGCTGACCGACCAGCGGATGCCCGGTGAAACCGGCGTCTGGCTGCTCGAACGCGCCCGGCAATTGCGCCCGCAGATCTTGCGCATCCTGGTCACCGCCTTCGCCGACTTCGATGCCGCGATTGCCGCCGTCAACAGCGGCGCGATCTACAAATACATCAACAAGCCCTGGGATCCGCCGCAACTGGAACTCACCCTCCGGCAGGCGCTGGAATTCTTCCAGGTGCAGGCGGAACGCGACCAGCTCCTGCTGGAAAAGATGTCCGTGATCCGGAACATGATGATCGCCGACCGCATCGTGAGCCTCGGCCTGCTCGCCGCCGGCTTGAGCCATCACATCAAAAACTCGATGGTGGCGGTGAAAACCTTCCTCGAACTGGCGCCGATGAAGATGGCCGAGGAAAGGGGCGGCGACCCCAACAGCCTGCGCGATCCCGGTTTCTGGCGCGACTACCATCAGAATGCGCAAAATCAGATCAAAAAAATCACGGAGATGATCGGCGACCTCCGCACGGCGTCGGAAAACGAGGCCGGCGTCCCCTTCGCCGACGAGATTCACTTGAAGCCCGCCATCAGCGCCGCCGTGAACCGGCTGCGCGAACCGCTGGCCGCCCGGCGGATCGTGGTGGACAATCAGGTTCCCGAAGCGCTCCCGCCATTGCTGGTGGAGAAGCCCAAGTTTGAACGTTTGCTCGAACTGCTGCTGCAGGACGAACTGGCCATGTTGCCCAGCGGCAGCCGCATCACCTTCACGGCGGAACTGCACGGGAAAGAAATCGTCTTCTGCCTGGCCGATAACGGGCCGGCGCTCCCGCAGGAGACACTGAGCATCGCCCTTGATCCCTTTGTCGTCACCGGCGGCAAGCCTTCAGAATACGGCATCAACCTCATGTGCTGCTTTTTCATCGTCCATCATCACGGCGGGAAAATCGAGGCGGAGAACCTGCCCGGCGGCGGCAACCGCTTCACCATCCGCCTGCCGCTCAAACCCGAATCCGCAGCGGAATCCCCCGACGAAACGGAGTTCCTCCAAAAAGCACTCCTGAACGACGGACTGTGGGAGAAATTACTGGCCGGAGGATGACCCAAACCCTTAAACAAGATTACCTTGACCGAAAGGCGCAGGAATGAAATCATGGGTCCGCCAAGGCTGGCATCCGGACATTACTATTCTGTTTTTTGAAGCACCATGAAAACGATTTTAGTTTTGTCCAATCATCCCGACTTCGCCGAGGAGATTCGCGTCGGTTTGAATCCCGGCCAATACCGCGTGGTTCATCGTTTGTCGGCTGACGAGGCGGAACCGTTGCTGGCGCATGGCCTGGTCGCGGTCTGCATCCTGGACGCCGATTTGATGGACGTGGAACTCGTCTGGATGGTTGACCGACTCCGCCGGTTTGATCTCCGCGCTCCCATCGTCGTTTATACCTCCGCCAACGCGTCGGCCTGGGAAGAAGAAGCCTTTTTGCACGGCGTGACGCATGTGCTGACCAAACCCGTCCGGGCCCGGCTTTTGAATACCGTGCTGGAACGGCTGGTCAACGCGGCGGTGCAACGCACCGTTCCCGTCGCGCCCGCGCCGCCGCAAGGCTCCTTTTCCCGTGCGGCTGAGCCCGCCCCATACCGGCCCTCCCCTCCGTCACCGACGCTCGACGTGTTGCGGGATTTTTCGTCCATCCTCACCTACTCGCTCAATTCCGAGGCGATGCTGCGGCAATTCCTGGCCTTTCTCCGGGAGATTTTGAGCGTCAACCGCGCGGCCATTTTTTTGAACCGCCCCTGCGCGCCGCTCTCGGAAACCATCTCGCCGGAAGACAGCCAGCGGCTGCACGTCGCTTCCGCCATCGGGCTCTCACCCGGGCTGCTCGAACATTTTGAACTCTCGCTGGAAACCGGCATCGGCGGCCAGATTGTCCGGCTCGGCCGGATTTTGCGCCGCGACAGCGACGAGACCCGGGCCAACCCCGAGGCGCAAAAGGAATTTGAAGTGCTCGGCGCGCAGGTCGCCGTGCCGATCGCTGACCGCAACGGCATTGTCGGCGTCGCGGTGTTCGACGGCCGGCTCACCGGCGAACCGCTCATCAACGGCGAGCTGGAACTGATTTTCCATCTGCTCGAACAGGTCGCGCTCGCGCTCCGGAACATCTGGCTGCACAACCAGATCGCCGGCAACAATGAGATGATGACCGATGTGCTGCGCGAACTGAGCAGCGCGTGCATCGTCATCGGCAGCGACCTGAAGGTGCTGCACGCGAACCGGTCGGCCCTCCGCCATTTCGGCCAGAAGAACAAGCGCACCCCCGAACTGGAGTTCAGCGACCTGCCGCACGCGCTCGGCGCAAAGATTTACCAGGTCTTGAAAACCGGCGCGGCCATGGGGCCGTTCCGTTACGAACCGGAGAATTCCCCCGGCACGGTTTACAAGATCAATGTCGTGCCGTTTCATGCCGGCAATTCCGCCGTGCCGGCTTCCGCCCTGCTCACCGCCGAGGACCTCACCCAGACCGAGCAGTTGCAGAAACTCGAGGTCGAGGCCGAGCATTTGCGCCTCATCAACGCCATGTCCAACCGGCTGGTGAATGAAATCGGGAACGCCGTCCTGCCGCTTTCCACGCATGACCAATTGCTCGCCGAAAGCCCCGATATTATCAACGACCCGGAAATCCAAAAGTCGCTCAAGGATCAGCTGAACGAAAGTGTCAAGCGCATCATCCGACTGAAGGATCAGATGCGGTTCCTTGCGCGTGACAGCCGCATCGAACTGAAGACCTTTCCGCTCGGAAAGCTGATCGAGGAAGCCTACCAGGAAGCCCGCAAACATCAGACCGCCGAAGCGGCGAAGGCCGCAAAGTTACAATACCAAAAAGTCGACCAGCCGATAAACGTCACTGCCGACCGGGCCGCACTCAAACATGCGCTTTCCGAAATCATGCTCAACGCATTGCAGGCAAATCCAAAGGCGCCCACGGTGGATGTCCATCTCCACACCGGCCCGGGCAAGGGTGGCGGACAGGATCTCCAGATTGAAGTGCAGGATAACGGCCCCGGCTTCACCGCCGAGGCCGCGAAAAAAGCCACCTCGGCCTTTTATTCCACGCGTGTCGGGGCCGGATTGGTGGGCCTCGGCCTGACCGTCAGCCAGAAAATCATCGACACGCACCACGGCAAACTGGAAATCGTCCCCCCGCAACCTGGGCACGCCGGCGTCGTCCGCGTTTCCCTGCCGTTGGAGCCGGCCGTTTCCACGGCGGCGTGAGAGTGCGGTATTTGCCGGCTTCATGTTTTCGGCAAGTTTTTCTGGAACCTGCTGTCGACAAAACAGAAGGGCTAAAATAAAGTCGGCTTCATACTAAAAATCGCACCGCACGGAGCGGTTAAAGAACAATGTTCGGCCTCATCGCGATGACTGGTAAAACAAAACGCAGTTTATTCTTCGGTGCCATTGGAGTGTTCATTTTGTTTGGTGCGTGGCTTTGGCACGGTTTCAGACCGGAATCGAGATTCAAAGCGCTGTTCGCGGACCTTTCCATTGAGGCCCCTGAATATCACACATTCTTAGATTTCTCTCAGCCACTAGACGCGGTCAAGGGAGACTACTTCGATTTGGATGTTAGCCAATCCGACATCCAGTTTCGTGAGTTTGTCAAGAGAGTCGGCGTTTCAGAAGAGAGCGTTCTTTCCTCAAACGGAACTTGGGTCAGCGCTGACTCAAAGATTGACCCGAAGTATCCTTGGAAGTTGAATATCCACGCCGACGCAACAAACTCGTCCGACAAGATTTTTCGGCTGCATATAGAAGGTCGTCAGCCATATGATTAGGCCGAACCAGATCACTGCAGCAACGCCGGTTGGCGCTGACAGTTCCGCTTACGCGGACTACGTCACAGGCCCAGCGTGGCTGAGTTCTAGTCGTTAGGCGATAACATCCATATTATGCAACCGTCCTACAGCATATCGACCTTGCTAACCCGCAATCTTCACGACGTCTTCGGGGAAAATGACCCCGCGCGTCGGCGCGCGGCCATCGATGAGATATTCACCGAAGATTGCGTGTTCTACGAGCCCAAGGGCGTGCATCGTGGCCGCGACGAGATCGATCGCGTCGCCGGCGCGATCAGGGCTACTCACCCTGACTTTCGATATCAGCCCATTGCCGAGCCCGAGGAATTGGGCAATGGCGGGCGAATCCGATGGGTATCGGGCCGCCCTAGTGAGGCGCCCGCTTACGCCGGGACTGATTTCATCATTGCTCGGGACGGCCGGATCGCCGCCGTTTATCTCTTTTTCGACAAGCTACCCTGAGCAGGACTCTGCCCAGCCAGAAGCCAGCCCGCGTTTGCTCCGGAGAACAGACATCGCTTTCACCGCCAGCCATCCGTTCCAGCCCAGTCTCCCATCCGTGCGTCAACCAGCGGCTGAGCCTCTCAAAACGGATGCGATCGTTTTTTTGGCGGACGGAGCGGGGTGGTTCAATCCGCGTCCACGATTTTCACCGCCCATTCGGGATACGGCTTGGCGCCCATGGTCGCGCGCCAGAGGATGCGGTTGAGCACGTCCTCCGGGCATAGGTCGGCTTTTTCGAGCGGCAGCTTTGCGGAGACAATGGCGTCTTTACGCAGTTGCGCATCGGAGATTTTCTTCGGCACCCGGTTCATTTCATCCAGCGGCACGTTGTTGGTCAGCGCGGTGTAGGCGGTGAAGTCCGGCGTGTTGGTGAAGCAATCAAACATCGGCGTGGCGGTGGCGTCCATCTGGTTCATCGGCGGCAGGCCGAGCATGAGTTCCATCGTGCGCAGCAAACTGGTCTGATTGTATTGCGTGCTGATGGTCACACCCCGCCGGGTGTAAGGGCTGATGAGATAAGCCGTGGTGCGATAGCCGCTGACGTGGTCCCAGCCATTTTGCGGATCGTCTTCGATCGCGACGATGCAGGTGTTCGTCCAGAATTTGCTGTGGCTCACGGCCTCGACGATCTGGCCGAAGGCGAGATCGTTGTCCGCGACCATCGCTTCGGGCCTGGGGCAACCGGCTTTCGTGCCGCTCGTGTGATCGTTCGGCAGCCAGAAAATGGTGAGGTTCGGCAGCTGGCCCGCCTGCTCATAATCCTTCAGCCGCTTGATGAACTGCGCCGCGCGATAAACATCGGGCACGTCCAGATCCCAGCTCGCCGTGTTGGTGACCATCAACGGCCGCAGCGTTTCGATGTCCGGCTCGCAGGAGATTTCAATTTCATTCGCACCGGTCCGGAAGTCACGGTAGCAGTCGAGGAAAGTGATCTTGCCTTTGCGCGCCGGATCCTTCCATTTTTTGATGGTGGTGGTGAATTCGCCGAAGTCGCAGACGGTCTTGCCATGGGCGAGCGCGTTGTCCCAGATGAACCCGGCGGGCGAATACGCCAGCGCGTCCTTGCCGCCGTCGCCAAACCCGCCCGCGGGATAGCTGCGCGGAAAATCGGCGAATTCGCGCTCCATGTAGTCGGTCGCCATCGCGGTGTCAGCCCATTGATGGCCGTCGGCGCTCAAGATGCCGGAGCAGTAGGTGTTGTCGAGCAGCACAAAATCGCGCACGAACTTGTGCTGGTTCGGCGTCACGCGTTCGCCAAACGCGCACAGGTCGGGATTGCCGTTGCCGGTTTTCACATCGCCCAATACCTGGTCATAGGTCCGGTTCTCCTTGATGATGTAGATGACGTGCTGGAACACGCCGGGTTCACCGGTGCGTTCGGGCACGGGCTGCAGTGCGCGGCCGGGACGCGCCGGCAACCGGGCTTGGGCGAGCAGAGGATAGCGGAGATTTGCCAGCGCCGTTTGCGTGAATGTGGCCAATTCTTTTTGCGATGGAACGGGGACGAGGGAAAGCGAACCGAGATATTGCCTGGAGTTGAAACCAGCGCCGTTGCCAAAGCCCGCACGGGCTCTCTGCGGCTGGTTGCTGATGCCCTTGATGTTTGCGACGCAAAGCTGTTTCCGTCCCGCATCGAACGCGATCGCCCCCGGAAACCAGCCGACGGGGATCAGGCCGAGCAAGGTGGATTCGCCGGGCTGGAATTGAAAAACGGCGACGGCGTTCTGGGTGCCATTGGCGACGAACAAATGTTTGCCCGCGTCGTCAAATGCGAGCGCGTCCGGCTGCGCGCCAAACAGATCGCCTGGATTCTGTCGCGCGCAGATCGTCTCGACAATCTTGTCCGTGCGTGTGTCAAGGACGCTCAACGTGTCGCTGCCCGCATTGGCGACGACGAGATATTTCCCGTTCGGTGACAAGGCGAGAGTGCAGGCGTGCAGGCCGGTGAGAATTTCAAGTTGAGGGTCGAGGGTCGAGGGTTGGGAGTCCAGATCAATCACCGACACCGAGCCTTCGCTGGCGATGCCGCGCTCATCCACGCGCACATGGGTGCCAAGGCCCGCCGGACCCGTGGCGCTATCCGCCGCCGGACGCCGACCGCCCCAGTTGCTGACGTAGGCTTTGTTTTTGGCGAGCACGACATCAAATGGTGCGACACCCACATCCCACAGCCGTAAAACTTTTCCCGTCGCCGCATCCAGTTCCACCAGCCGGTTGGAAAGATTCAACGCCACATAAATTTTTCGGCCATCGCGGGAAACCGTGATGCCGGTGGGGAGTTCGTTGGTGCGCCCTTTGAGGCTGGCGGGCGGCAACGGAATGGAGAACAGCGGGGAAATCTTTTGGTCTTTGCCGACGCCGAAAATTTTTATGTCGCCGTTCACGTTCGCCAGATAAATCCGCGAACCGTCCGGCGCGAACGCGAGGCCGGTAAAGCTCAACTGTGCTTTTTTGTCCGCATTCAGAAAGCCTTCGGCCACGGCCGACGGTTCCTGAATGCTGTCGGATGGCAGCGGGACGCGTTGCCGGATTTCCCCCGTGGCCGGATCCACCACCACCAGTTCATGCGCGAGGCCGGAGGTGACCAGAATTTTTCCATTCGGGCTCAACGCCAGCGCCTGTGGTCGCATGCCGGGCAGTTCCACCTGCCGACCGGCCGGGGTGACGAGCTGGTTGACCGGCGTGATCAGCGCATCGCCGTTATGCCCGACCGGCGCGGTCGTGGCGGAGAAGTCATCCGCCAGGCTGGAGCGAGAGATAAAAACGATGAGCGCGATCGCTCCGGTCGCGATGAGACGTGTTCTTTTCATTTATTTCGATAATCAACAGGATAGGCGTCGCGACTGCAAGTTACGTTACACTGATTTTTGAAACGGCTAATGCGACGGGATTCCTTTTGGGCTTTTCATCCTAAAATCCGCAGTAGGGATGAACCACGAAATACACGGAACACACAAAAGAGACAAGGCATTGCCGAACCTCGCTATTTCACCCGGAGGGTGAATGTTGGACTGGACACAAAACAGGCATTTTATCCTTTGTTTTCGTGCGTTTCGTGGTTTCAGCTCCTGTTTCCAGGTTCACAGGGTAAAGCCTGGTCGAACCGGGTGTCCGCCGCCTTGGATGGCTGATGATTCACAAGCAAGTGAAATCAATATGTAGTCTGATCGCCCTGGCAATGGTTGTGTCTGCTCACCCGCAGACGCCCGTCTGGACGCAATTTCCCGACTCGCCCGCCGGCACGAGTTTTCGGAATGACGACATCGCTTTCGTCGATCTCACCAACGGCTGGAGTGTGCGCGGTTCTTCCGCGTGAACCGCCCGTGACGGCGGCTACGGCACCGACGGATCCAGCCGCTTGTCCGGCACGAGGTATTTGCGGACGTAATCATGCACCGCGTTTTCGAGCGAGGTGACGGGTGTGGAATAGCCGCTGCCATTCAGCCGCATCAGGTTTGCCTGCGTGAAATACTGGTATTTGTCGCGGATCGTCTCCGGCATCTCGATGAACTTGATGACCGGCTTTTTTTTCAGCGCGGTGAACACCGCGTTCGCCAGATCAATCCACGAACGCGCGCCGCCGCTGCCGATGTTGAAAAGCCCGGTCGCCTTGGAAGTCGCGGCCAGATGCAGCGTCATCGCCACGCAGTCCTTCACGTAAAGGAAATCCCGCTTCTGCTCGCCGTGCTTGTAGTCCCTGCGATAGCTCTTGAACAGCTGGATGACGCCCTTGCTCTGCACCTGCGCAAAGCTTTTGTGGACGAGCGAACGCATGTCGCCCTTGTGGTCTTCGTTCGGGCCGAAGACGTTGAAATATTTCAGACCGACAATTTTGTTCAGGAACCCGGCGCGCTTCGCATGCAGATCGAACAAATGCTTTGAGTAGCCATACATGTTCAGCGGGCGCAGCGTGTCGAGCTTGGTGTCGTCGTCGTCCATGCCCATCGCGCCGTCACCGTAAGTTGCAGCGGAGGACGCATAGACGAAACGCGACTGGTTCGCGAGCGACCACCCGGCGAGGTCTTTGGTGAACTCGTAATTGTTTTTGATGAGATATGTCGCGTCCTTTTCCGTCGTCGCCGAGCACGCGCCCAGGTGCAGCACGTGATCAAATTTTCCCAGCGCGCCGCTTTGCAGGCGCGGCATCAAATCGGCGGCCTCGACGTAATCGGCAAAACGCAGCGGGGTGAGGTTGCGCCATTTTTCGGTCGTGCCGAGGATGTCGCAGACCACGATGCTGTCGCAACCGCGCCGGTTCAACTCCCAGACCAGCGCGCTTCCGATGAAGCCCGCCCCGCCCGTGACCAGCACCCGTTTTTCAGCCCAGTTTTTCATGAATGTTTATTTGGTTGCGGCCCATGCCAGGCCGTCCGCCCCCTTGCCGGCGGTGATCAGCTTTTCGACTCGGATGTTTTTCAGGTCAATCACGGCGACTTGTTTGCTGGCGTCGCAGGACACGTAGGCAAACAATCCATCCGGGCGGATCAAAACTTCCTGCGGAGATTTCGGCACATCCAGAACGTGCGCGATCTTCATCGTCTGCAAATCCACGAGGCCAACTTTGTTGATCGTGTTCAGCGCCACGACCAGCCAGCGTCCGTCCGGCGTGACCGCGGTGCCGTAACCGTTGCCCGGCAGTTCAATCCATTTCACGACTTCATCCTTCGCCGTGTCAATGACGGCGATCTGCGGCTTCGTCTGGTCGGCGGTGAAAACCCATTTATCATCCGGCGAAATGGAAATCCGCTGGGTGGTCTGGCAAATCGGAATGATTTTGCGGGTTTTTTTCTTTTCCATGTCGAGCACGGAGACCGTCCCCGGCCCGACGTTTGCCGTGTAGCCTTTCTTGCCGTCGCTGCTGATGGCGAGCATGTGCGATTCTGTCTGTTCGGTTGGAATCGAGCCGATGAGCTTGAAAGTTTTCGGATCAATGACAGAAATCGAATTCGACAGCTCGGTGGTGACGTAGAGCAATTTGTTTTTCGGCCCGATGACCGCGCAGTGCGGCCGCACACCGCTGCCAAAATCAACCGTTCCGATCACGGCCTGCTTTTTCAGGTCAATGACCCGGATGAGGCTGCCATCCGTGCCCGCGTGACCGACGCCGGCGTTGCCGTAAATCGGCACGAACGCCAGCTTTCCGTCCGCCGAAGCGACGACTTCGTGCCCCGTGATGCCGTCCTCGGCAACGGCGGCCAGTTGGGCGCCGGTCGCGGGGTTGATGATTGAAAGCGTCCGGTCCCCTTTGTTGGCGACGAGCAGCAAGCCGTTGGTGTTTTCCGAACGCGCGGTGATCGCACAGACAGAGAGCCAGGCGATGGCCAGAAAAAACCGGTTTGATTTCATAAATTACCAGCCGAGAACATGGGCAAAAATCAGCGGCGCGACGATGGTCGCGTCGGATTCGATGACGAACTTCGGCGTCTTCACGCCAAGTTTGCCCCAGGTGATTTTCTCGTTCGGCACCGCGCCGGAATAACTGCCGTAGCTCGTGGTCGAATCGCTGATCTGGCAGAAGTAGCCCCAGAGCGGCACACTCGTGCGCAGCAGATCCTGATGCAGCATCGGGACGACGCAGATTGGGAAGTCGCCGGAAATGCCGCCGCCGATCTGGAACATGCCGAGTGTGCTCTTCTTCGTGGCCGTGCGCGTGTAAAACTCCGCGAGCCACATCATGTATTCGATGCCGGTGCGGACGGTGTGGACGTTTTTCACGTCGCCGCGGATGACGGCGGCGGCATACATGTTGCCGAGTGTCGCGTCTTCCCAACCGGGCACGACGATGGGCAGATTCTTTTTGGCGGCCGCGAGCATCCAGGAATCTTTCGGGTCAATCTGGTAATACTTCTCGTATTTGCCGCTCAACAGAACCTTGTAGAAAAATTCATGCGGGAAATAGCGTTCACCCTTTTTATCGGCATCGGTCCAGACTTCGAGCATGGCCTTTTCCATGCGGCGCATGGCCTCGCCTTCGGGAATGCAGGTGTCCGTCACGCGGTTCATGTGGCGGTCGAGCAAGGCCTGTTCGTCCGCCGCTGTCAGCGAGCGGTATCCCGGAACGCGTTCATAGTAATCGTGGGCGACCAGGTTGAAGACATCTTCCTCGAGGTTGGCACCGGTGCAGGTGATGAGCTGCACCTTGTCCTGGCGGATCATCTCGGCGAGCGAGAGGCCGAGTTCAGCGGTGCTCATCGCGCCCCCGAGCGTGATCATCATTTTGCCGCCTTGGTCGAGATGGGCGACGTAGCCCTTCGCGGCGTCCACCAGCGCCGCGGCGTTGAAGTGGCGGTAATGATGCTGGAGGAAGCGGGAAACGGGTCCGCCGGAAAGTTTGGTCGTTTTGGTCTGCTTTTTCTTGGCCATAATAATTTGGAAAAAATGTCAGTGCTAACGATACGGATGCCGGGGCGAATGCCAATCTCAAACTGCCGTGATCAAGTTTCCATTGCCACGTTTTGGGCAGCCCACAATAATCGGCGAATGAATGCCACCCGCCGCCTTTTGCTCATGTCGTTATCCCTGGCGCTTGGATTTGTTGCTTCAGGCCGTGGTGCAACTTCCGGGCTTTGGGGAACCAACGGCGAACTCTGGAGCGCCACCAGCCGGCTGCCGGATTTCTCCTATGTGGGCTATCATTGCGGTGAAGCGCCCCTGCCCGATGTCGCACCCGGCGTGAGCGTCAAAAAATTCGGCGCCAAAGGCGATGGCATCACCGACGACACGCAGGCGTTCTTGAGCGCGCTCGCGGCCGTCAAGAGCGGCGCCATCGAAGTGCCTGCGGGACGCTATGTCATCACCAATATTCTTGAGATCAAACGCAGTGGCGTGGTTCTGCGCGGTGCAGGAGCGGGCAAAACCACTTTGTTCTTTCCCAGGCCGCTTCAGGAAATCAAACCGGACTGGAGCTCGACCACCACCGGGCGCAAGACGTCGAATTATTCCTGGTCGGGCGGCTTTGTGAGATTTGAGGGCGGTTTTGGTGGACAGGTTTTGGCAAATGTCACTGCTGAAGCATCACGCGGCGGTCATGCGTTGAACGTGTCCGATCCAATCAAATTCCACCCCGGCCAACGCGTTGAAATTTACCAAAAGGACAATGCCGACAATTCTTTGGCGACGGCGCTTTATTCGGGAGACCCTGGCGACACTAAAAATCTTCGCGGCGGCACTTACGCTTCGCTGACGTGCCGCATCACAAAAATTGACGGCAACCAAATCCATTTCGACCGGCCATTGCGATTTGATGTCAAACTTGAGCGGCGTCCACAAATCCGCAGTTTTGAACCGACGGTCACCGAATCCGGCGTGGAAGACCTTTGCTTCGAGTTTCCCAACACGCCTTATGGCGGGCATTTCACCGAGCCGGGCTACAATGCCGTCGCGTTTTATGGCGTCGCCGACTGCTGGGCGCGCAATCTCATGATCACGAACGCCGACAGCGGTATTTTCCCCAATGGCCGCTTCTGCACGATTCAAAACATTGTTTTTGAATCCGCCCGCGAGCCCGACACGGCATTGCATTGCACCGGTCATCATGGCATCAATATTGCCGGCGAAGACAATCTGTTCACCGGTTTCGATTTTCGCACGCGGTTCGTCCACGACATTTCGGTGGATCATTGCGCCTCCGGGAATATCAGCGCGCGAGGCAAAGGCGTGGACTTGTGCCTCGATCACCATTGCCGCGCACCGTATGAGAATCTCTTCACCGACATCGACGCTGGTGCTGGCACGCGCCTGTGGCAATGCGGCGGCGGCGCTGCGCTCGGAAAACACTGCGCGGCACGGGGAACTTTTTGGAACATTCGCGCGGCGATGGCGCAGAAATATCCGCCGGCGGCTTTCGGCCCGGCCTCGCTGAATTTTGTCGCGCTGCAAACGGAGTTGCCGTCTGAGAAGAATTTAACAGGCCGCTGGTTCGAGGCGATTCCGCCCGGTGAAATCGTTCCGCAGGACATCCACGCCGCCCAACTGGCCCGGCGGTTGGGTGCGAAGTAATCTCATTGCATCGTCACCAGATCCGGCTGCGCCAGCGAAAGCCCGCCCTTGCGATTGCCCTCAAAGGTGGCGCGGATGATGAGGTTGTTCGTGCAGGTGCTGTTGTTGACACGGAAGGCGGCGCCGCCGCAATTGACGGCGATGAGGTTGGTGAAGGAGTTTTTGGTGCACTCGGTCTTCGGTGCCGGCCCCCAGCCGCGCGCGGTCTGTGTTTCCGCGTGCGCCATGAACACCCCATGATGATGGCTGTTGTTGATGGAAACGTTGCAGAATTGATTGTTGCGGCTGGCGCGCATGAACACGCCCAGGTCGTTCGCGTTCAAAACGGCGTTGCTGATGACATTGTGGTTGAAGTCGAGGTCGAGGGAAATGCCCGCGCCGGGATTGTCGTGCAGATACAGACCGGTGAACAGGCAATCCTCCGTCTGGTAGCAAGCCAGCCCGTCAAATTCGTTGTCGAACGCATCCAACCCGCGCACCTGCAACCGCCGCACGTCGCGGGTGGTGACCAGACCGCCGGAACGGCAGCGGGCGCTGGTCACGTTGGCGATCACCGAATCGCTGACCCCTTGCACCGTGATTCCGTTGTTGCGGATTTGCGAGCCTTCGCCCAGCAGTTTCCAGAGTTCGCGCTGCTGATGGGAACGGTTCCCGTCAATGGCCAGGTTGCCGACCCACAGATTTTTCACGGTGCGCTTCGGACTGTTCACGGGTTCGCCCATGATGATCACCGGGCAATTTGCCTCATCCGCCAGCTGCAGGCGTGTCAGGGTCCCGGACCCGCTCAAGGTTTGCGAATCCCGGCACAGCACCAGCGGCTGGCGGATGGTGATGGTCTCCGCCGGCAAGATCACCACGCCACCGCGCCCGGGCAAATCATTCAATGCCTGCTGGATTTCTTCCCCAGTCACTCCCGGCTGCAGCATGACCACGACGGGTTCCACCTTGGAATGGGATGTGAACAGCGAAACCTCGTCGGACACGGAAAAATGGATCAAAGATAGAACCAAGGCGATTACTAAAACCACCCCCGGGCTACGGTTCTGATTAAAGTTCGTTTTCACAAGGAACGAGGTCTTTGAGCCAATCAGGATTTACAATGCACTGTCGTTCATTAAGAAATAATTGCTACCACAGATTTCAATTATTTGAGTTATTTTTGCTCACCCCCGGCACTTGATCGGTGACGACCAGAAAATCAAGGCCGCTCAAACGGACAGCCGAACATTCCTGGTCACCCGACTCGACCGCTAGTTTTTCACCGGTGCATTGGTGGATACTGCAGGCACCTTGACCAGACCCGCCTTCACGAACGGTCCAAGATATCCGCCATAGCCGGCCTTTTCCATCTCCGCGACCGGGATGAATTTCAACGATGCCGAGTTGATGCAATAGCGCAGACCGCCCTTGTCACTCGGGCCGTCGTCGAAAACGTGGCCGAGGTGGGAATCGGCGTCCTTGGAGCGGACTTCGGTGCGGTTCATGCCGTAGGAATTATCCGTGTGTTCGACGACATCCGTGGCGGCCAGCGGCTTGGTGAAACTCGGCCAGCCGCAGCCGGAATCAAACTTGTCCAGCGAACTGAACAGCGGCTTGCCCGACACGATGTCCACGTAGATGCCCGCCTGATGGTTGTCCCAAAATTCGTTACGGAACGCCGGTTCCGTGGCGCTTTGCTGGGTGACGGCAAATTGTTCGGCGGTCAGTTTCTTTTTCAGTTCCGCGGCGCTGGGTTTCTTGAAATCGCTCATATTGGTGGTTTGATTGGATGAAACAGTCGGCGGCTCGGCGCGACCAGCGTTGTGAAGGACGGCAAGAATGCCCGTCCCCAGCAATGCCGCCGCCGCCATGCCCGCAATTTTTTTCGGTTGCATATCAGTTTGATGGACTCGTGTGATTCATGTTCAAAGATGAGTCGCCCGAGCCGCTGAAACCTTACAACAGAAATCACGGTTCTGCCAATGCTCGGCCCGCCAGCCAGCCGGTCGTCCAGGCGGCTTGAAAATTGAACCCGCCCGTGATGCCGTCAATGTCCAGCACTTCGCCGGCGAAAAACAACCCGGGACAGAGCTTGCTCTCCATCGTCTTGAAATTGATCTCATTCAGCCGGACGCCGCCGCACGTGACGAATTCGTCCTTGTTCAGGCTTTTCCCGGTCACGGGAAATTCCGAGCGCAACAGTTGCTGAAGCAGCTTGTGTTGTCCCGCGCCCGACAGCGCCGCCCAGCGCGTGTCGCGCGCGATGCCGGACGCGATCACCAATTGCTCCCAAAGCCGGGAGGGGATTTTGGCCAGCGGCGTGTTGACGATGAACTTCGCCGGTTGGACCTTCCGCTGCTGCTGGAATTCCACTACGAGCTGTTCCTCATTCAAATGCGGCAGCCAGTTGATGTGCAGGGCGAACTGGTAATTCTTCTCGTGCAATTCGCGGGCGCCCCAGGCCGAGAGCCGCAAAATCGCCGGGCCGCTCACCCCCCAATGCGTGAGCAGCAGCGCGCCGCGTTCGCGAAGGTTGGTTCCGGGCACGGACGCTTCGACCGCTTCCAGGGAAACGCCAGCCAGCTCGCGCAGCCAGGGAATTTCGACGTGAAACGTGAACAGCGACGGCACCGGAGCTGCGAGGGTGTGGCCGAGCGAGACGGCCAGCTGCCCGAGTGCCGGCGTGCGGCAGCCACCCGTGGCGAGCAGCAGTTTGTCGCAGCTCAGCATTTCGCTTTCTATCGGAACGCCGAGCACCGTCTCGGCTCGAAGTGGGGTGACGCCGGAATCAGGCCGAGACGGTGCTCGGCGTTCCAATTTCACAGCAAACCGGCCGTCCGGATTTTTGACAACGCTCTCGACGCCGCAGTTGGTTTTCAGTTTCACGCCAGCTGCGTGTGCGGCGTTGAGGAGGCAATCAATGATGGTCTGCGAAGAGTCCGTGGTGGGAAACATCCGGCCATCGGCTTCGGTTTTCAGTTTCACACCACGCTGCTCGAACCATGCAACGGTGTCGGCGGCCTGAAATTGTTTGAACGGCGCGATCAACGCGCGTTCGCCGCGCGGATAGCGCGTCGTGAGTTCGCGCGCATCGAAGCAGGCATGGGTGACATTGCAGCGCCCGCCGCCGGAGATTTTCACTTTTGAAAGAAAGTGTGCGGTCTTTTCGAGGATGATGATTTCCGCATCCGGCCGCGCTTCGGCGCAGGTGAGCGCGGCAAAAAAGCCCGCTGCTCCGCCGCCCACGATCACGATGCGCTCTGGATTCATCCGCGCGAAAATACCAGACACACCGGCGGCGTCACAGATGAAACCGGTTAGCAGTGCCCTAATTTGACCTTTGGCGGATGAAATAATAAACACCCAAGAGGGAAACTAAGACTGATTCAATCAAGAATGCTTCCCAGTTAAATCTTCCCGATTGCGAATCCGCAAATTCCCAAAAAGCAAGCACGAGAATGGCAATGATTATTAAAATCAAAGTGCGTTTCTGTCTTTGGTTCATTTAGCTTTTTTGAAATCCTTAACAATTTGAACGCGAACGGCAGTTTCGGCTGACTCAATGGGTTGGCGGCGCGAATGTTCACTGGGCCGGATGATATTTCGCCTGTGCCTCCGGCATCCACACTTGCAGTTGATGGATGCGGGTGGCGTCGGTGGGATGCGTCCGTAGAAAGGTCGGCGTGCTGTTGCCCTGCTGCTTGGCGTAATCGGCGAAGCGCTGCCAGAACGCCACCGCCAGACGTGGATCATAGCCCGCTTCGGCCATGTAGATCAGCCCGATGTGATCCGCCTCGGATTCCTGCGCGCGGCTGTGCGGCAAGGCCACGCCCACCTGCGAGCCGAGGCCATACGCCGTATTGACTGCCGCCTGCATGCGCGGATCGCTGCCCGACATGGTCGCGCCCAGAACCTGACCGCCTGTCTGCAATACCATCGACTCGCTCATCCGTTCTCCGCCGTGCCGTGCCACCGCATGGGCCACTTCATGGCCGATCACGGTGGCCAGTCCCGACTCATCCTTGGTGATCGGCAGGATGCCCGTGTAAACGCCCACCTTGCCGCCGGGCAGGCAGAACGCATTCGCCTCCTTGCTCTCGAACACCACAAATTCCCACTGCGCCCCAGGCATGTCCTTGTTCGCCACGGCGGCGATGCGCTTGCCGACCTTCTGCACCAGCGCGTTCGCGGCGGGATCTTTGCTGATGGGCGTCTCTTTTTTGAGCTGGTCGAAACTGGTCAGACCCAGTTGCGACTCCTGGCTCGTGGACATGATGTTGAATTGCGACCGGCCGGTGACCGGCACGGTATTGCAACCGCTCAAGACCACCGCCAGCAAACCAATGAAAGTCGAAACCAAAATCCGCGCAAAGAATTTGTTTTTCATAATCAAAATTGTTTCCAAGGACAGGGAATCAAAATCCTGCCGGATTGCAACCCCCGCCTTGTTCAAAGAAATCCCCAGGCGCTGAACATCGCCGCTTGGCCGCACGGCTTTCCTGCTTCCGTCAGCAAATTCCAAACAGTTGCTTGGGAGATTTTGAAACGCCGGCCGGTTTTCGAGATCCGCACACCGGAATAATCATCAATGAATCCGCGCGCCGTGACCGCCGCCAGCAGGCGCGCCCGTTCCTCGCGGTTCGGAGCTTCGGCGGTGAGCCGCGACGGCGTGCGCGTCAGTTCTGCCCACGACATTTCCCATAGCGCAAGCGCGGCGGCGTTGCCGTAGTTCAAGACCGGGTCCGCCTCCGTGCCGTGGGAGACGAGCACGAACGGCGCGTGAAAAACCTTGTCCGCGAATGGGGCGCCGGTCTCCGACCCGGCGGGTTCGACCTTGTTGCCGGCCCACGCCGGGCCGGAGGTCGGAAAATGTCCCGACAGCAAATCGCGTCCCGTCCAATGTTTGAGACTGCGCGCAATGATTTGCGTCTGCGTGATGACTGATGGGTGTTGCCAGGGTGTTTCCATTGTTAACCACGAAATACACCAAACACACGAAGGGAGCACAAAGGAAATTCAGTTGGCTTGGCGACCAGGTTTTCTTTTCGTACCATTTCGTGCGTTTCGTGGTTTCAAATCACAAGGCCAGCCGCAGCGTTTGCGCCAGTTCATTGGGCGTGAGCGCAATCGGATTCGCCTTCATGCTGCTCGCATTCGCCGCTTTCGCCACGAGGTCGGCGACGTGTTCTTCCCGCACTCCGTATGCGCTCAGCTTGGGAACCGGCAGTTCGGCCACCAGTTTTTGCACCCACTCCACACCAGCATCAGCGGTGGCGTCCGGCTTCCCGGTGAGCAGCGTGGCAATCTGATCGTAACGGCGCAGGGCCAAATGATTCGGATCACGCGCGCGCATCGCACAAAGGTTCGCAGCCATCACATGCGGCAGCAACACAGCACAAATGGCACCGTGCGGTGCGGGAAAGCTGCCGCCAATCGGCCCGGCAAATCCGTGCACGGCGCCCAGCCCGGCGTTCGCCAGCGCGAGTCCACCATACAAACTGGCCAGCGCCATGTCTTCGCGGGCGGATTTATTCTGGCCGTTGAAGACCGCTTCATGCAACGAACGCGCAGCGCGGTGAACGCCTTCGAGGCAAAAGCTGTCGGTCATCGGGTTCGCCCGCAGGCAGACAAACGGCTCGATGAGTTGCGTGAGCGCATCGAGGCCGGTGCTGGCGGTGAGCGCCGGTGGCAGATCATAAGTCAGTTCGGGGTCAACAACCGCCATGCCTGGCAGCATGTGCGGACTGCGCAGGCTGACTTTCACTTTGTGCTCCGGCGAGGTGAGCACGGCATTGCGGGTGACTTCCGCGCCGGTGCCGGCGGTTGTAGGAATCGCGATGAAGGGAGCCGACCGTTTGAGGAGGGTCTTGCCGCGTCCAATGATTTCAAGGTAATCCAACAGCCCGCCTTCGTTTGTCATCATTGCAGAGATGGCCTTGCCGGCGTCAATCACGCTTCCGCCGCCAAAGCCAATGACCAGATCGCAACTTTCCTTTTTGGCCAAGGCCACGCCATTCTCGACGGTGGAAATTTCCGGTTCGCCCGCGACGGAAAAAATCGCCGTGCTGACGCCGTGGGCCGAAAGATCCGCCAGTATTTTCTCCGCACGTTGTGGATTGCGACCCGTCACGACGAGTGCGCGGCGGCCGTAGGCTTTCACATTCGGGCCGAGCTGGCTGGCAGCGCCGGAACCGAAAACAATCCGCGTGGCGGTGGCAAATTCAAATTGCATCTTTCACTTTTGTCGTGGCGGCGGCTCGGCAGAGCGCCGCAATCAAAATTGTCAGCGGCTCTCTGCCGAAAGCCGCTACGGATAAATCTGGTTGAATTTCACGCTGGTGCGCGGCTCGGCCATCATCGCGGCCACGGTGTCGCGCCAGACGGGATAATGTTCGGTTTGTTTGTGCGCCACGTTGGCGGCGGCATCGCGATAAACCTCCACGAGCACGAAGCGTGTCGGGTCGTCGGCCTGCTGCACCACGTCGAAACGTGCGACACCGGGTTCCTGAACGCTGGCGCGGGCGTTGGCGAGTGTGGCGGTCTTGAAGGCTTCGACGCATTCCGGTTTCACAAGGATGTGAACATGCATGATGAACATGTTCGAGAGATAGGCCAAATCCGCCCAAAGCTCAAGCGTCGGCTGCAATTTTGCCGGCTGGCGGAAAGTTTTCCAACGTGTAAGCTGGCCGCAGCAAGAAAAAGTTATGGCTGGAAAAACCGAAATTCCGGAAGTGCTGAAGGCGGATCTGCCGCCGACCAAATGGGGCAAAATCCTCGGCGCGACGCCCGTGGTGATGGCGGTTGTCGCCACGATGCTCGCCGGCCTCGCTTCCAGTGAGATGACCCGCGCGCAATACGACCGCTCTTATGCCGCGCAGCTCCAATCCAAGGCCGGCGATCAGTGGAGTTATTATCAGGCCAAGAAACTGCGCAGCGCCGTGGCCCATAACACGCTGGATCTGCTCGCCGCCACGAGCGATGTGCAGCCATTGGATGCCGCCGCGCTCTCCAATGCGGAGGAGATCACCGTCGCCGCCTTCACAAAAAACCAGCTGCCCGCCGCAGTTCCCGCCAAATTTGACGAAGGCGTGAACGCCGCGCTGGACGCCGTGGAAAATTTCAAGCCGGAAACGGAAGTCGCCGCCGCGCTGGCCAAGGTGAAACCCGCGCAGCTCGCGGAATCGCTCAAGGCGGCGCAGGATGCGGCCACGGCGTTCGACAACGCCACCAAACCGATCAACAAGGCGTCGGACAAGCTCGACGAGACGCTGATGACGGGCGACAAACGGGCGTTTCGTGACTTCTCCGCCGCGCGACTGCGCTACACGGCGTCGCGTTATGAGACGGAGGCGCGATTGAACCAGGCCATCGCGGGCATTTATGAATTGCAGGTCCGCCAGAATAATTATTCCGCCGAGAAACATCACAATCGCAGCGGGAAGTTTTTCTACGGCATGCTGGCCGCGCAGATGGCGGTGATCATTGCGACGTTTGCCATTGCGGCGCGTCAGCGGAATTTCCTGTGGTCCATCGCGGCGGTGGCGGGTCTGGCGGCGATTGCCTTTGCCGCCTACGTTTACCTCTACGTTTGATAGTGGCCCGGGCGTCCCGCCCGTGAATTCTATCGCGGTAAAAATCAACTCTGGCACACCGCGTGGCCGGGCTGGCAGTTCTCTGCACGCCACGAACGGGGATGGCTTGCGTTGGATTTGCGTTTGGCTGACGGCGCGCACGGAATGACGTGCCCTGCCGGCGACAAAGGTGTCTAAAACTGACATTTCCGGCGACACGCCGGCTTGTGTGAAACACACGGGCGGGACGCCCGTGCCACTACTCCAGCCGTTTCACGCGGATGTTTTTATAACGGACCACGCTTTTGGGATCATGTGCCTGGAGCGCGAAGGTTCCTTCGGCCAGCTTGCGGGTGAAGGTTTTTCCCGGCTGTGCGCCCGGCGGTTCCGTGTATTCCAGCACCAGCACGTCGTTGATCTTCACCGTCACCTTGCTGCCCTGCACCGTGATGTCCTGCGTCCACCATTCGTTGTCCTTGGCGGGCGTGTTGCCGAGGTTCGCCACGTCGTAGAGGCTGCCGGTTTTTTTCCAGTCGCTGTGGCTCACGTTGACCTGGCACTCGAAGCCGTTCGTCGGCCAGCCGGTCGCCTGATAGTGCGTATCGAAATAAATGCCGCCGTTGGAATGGGGCTCCGTCATCACCTCCACCTTCAGCTCGAAGTTTTTGAACGGCTTTTCATCGCCAACGTAAAACAGGTGGCAGCGATCGCCATGCGCCACGAGCGCGCCATCCGCGATGCTCCAGGTGTTCGTGTGCTCCGTCGCCGTCTGCCATCCGGCAAAAGTTTTACCGTCAAACAAAGTAGTGAAACCCTCTTCGGTCTGCGCCGAAGCAGTCCCGGCGATTAAAAGCGAAGCGGTGAGGGCGGCGAAATAAAATTTCATGCGCCGACTGTATCCGCCGCGACGCGACAAGTCAGCCGGAATTTTCCAGAAGCTGCGGGGAGCAAGACCGACATCGCCTCGGTTTTGATGGCGGCAGAAGATTTCAGCAAGGTTTCCAATTGGGAAGTCACGCGGCGCAATCCTTCCTCCGTTGGCCCGGCGCCGTCCGGCACGAACCGCAAAACGCAATCACCAGCTTCGTTCTGCCGCAACTCGTAATGCGCCAGGCCGCGCGCTTCATTAAAGCACTGATCCACCTGCCACGTCGTCACCCGCTGCCCGTCGCCCGCCACCAGCGCATCCCGGGCGCGGCCGTGAACGATGTAGCGATTGCCGTAAGGCTGGACGTGCCGTTCCGCCAGATCGCCGATGCGATAGCGCAGCAGCGGCATGTAATCATTGGTCAGCGTCGTCACGACGAGATCGCCGATGCCGCGGGCGTCCGCGTCCACGAGTTCAAGAAACGCCGTGTCGTAACCGGGCTTCATGTCGCCCGCTTCATTTTCCATGAGCAGATGGCCGGTCTCCGTGGAGCCGTAAAGGTTGAACACCGGCACGCCAAAGACGCGTTCCAGAATCCGGCGATGCACCACGCTGACGAATTCGTAGCTGCATAGAATGAATTTCAGCGACGGAAATTCAAGGCCGTGTTGCTCGCAATACAGTGCGAAGCGCGCGCCGTGGACCGGGTCCACATCCAGAAATTGCGGCGACCAGTCGGCGATCTCCGCCGCCATGTGCGCCAGCTCCGGCTCGCCGAGCAGAAACGGGATGCGCGCCAGATTCACAAACAGGGCGTTTCCAATCGTGCGCTGTTCGCGCGACATCCAGACTGTCGGACACGTCAGGCCGTTGCAGGACGGCGAGGTGATGGTGGCGCGGCGGGCGTGGGGATGTTCGTCCAAAACGCGCGCGACAAATGCGTTCAGCCGCAGCGCGCGTTCCTCCTGCGCATTCCACCAGCCGCGTCCGAAAATCACCGGCAGCCGTTCCGACGAGGTGCCGGACGTGTGTTCCAATTCGATCAGATGGTTTTCCAGCAACCGGTCGAGCGTTTCGCCGGCAGGCAGAAAGTTTTGTGGAAAGTTCTGCCGCATCTCCGGCTTGGCCATCAGCGGCAGTCTTTGAAAACAATCCAGATTCACGCGTGGACAGTCCGCCCGCGCCAGCAAATCGCGATAGAGCGGAACGTCGCGCCAGCGCGGAAGCAGTTCCTCGAGTTGCGCGAGTTGGCCCGATTCGCGAATGAGTTCCGGTGTTGCCAGCATGGCCGCAATATACACGCAGTTTCAAAAATGCAAACCCGGTCGGTGACAATCGTGCGGAGCGCGGTTTGTCCCAAACCGCAGCACATCGCCAGACACGACGCGTTGAATATGTCCCCGAAGCCTCTCATTCTGTCACCCGCTGCGAGTTGGGACAACTCGCGCTCCGGCCATCGCCACCCCTTTTTAAACTATCCAGCTCTTCGCGCCCAGCGGAGTTTGGCGGGCGAGGAACGCGGGTTGTCGTGGCGTTCTTCCGGCGTGGGACGGATCACCTCGTGCGTGATGTCGGCGTAGGGCCCGTCGCGCAAACCGGCCTCGAAAGCCTTCTTCACGCGCCGGTCTTCGCCGGAATGGAACGTCAGGATCGCCACACGCCCGCCGGGATTCAGGCACGACGGCAGATGGCGCAACAGCATATCGAGCGCGGAGAATTCGTCGTTCACCGCGATGCGCAACGCCTGAAACACCCGGCGCACGGTGAGATCCAGGTCGTCCTTGTGCAATCGCGGCAACGCGGTGCGAATGGCGGTGGCGAGCATTTTGGTGGTGGCGAAACTTTTTCCGGCGAGCGCAGCCGCGAGTTCGCTGGCGCGCGGTTCGTCGGCGTTTTCCTGAAGCAATTTCGTCAGCACTTCCGACGAGGTTTTTGCCAATAGCGCGGAAGCTGGGAAACCGCGCTGCGGATTCATGCGCATGTCGAGCGGGCCGTCGGTCTTTACGGAAAAGCCGCGCGACGGATCATCAATCTGCATGGACGAGAGACCGAGATCGGCGAGGATGCAATCCGCCTTTGCAATTCCGAATTCTGCGAGCGCCTGTGGCAATCCGGCGAAATTGCTGCGAACCGCCGTGAAAACCTCCGGCCCGAAACCGGCGGCGCGCAAACGGGCTTCCGTCTTCGGCAATTCCACCGGGTCGGCGTCGAGGCCGAGCAAACGTCCGCCGGGTTGGAGGCGGGCGAGGATTTCCTGCGCGTGACCGCCGTAGCCGAGCGTGCAATCCACGGCCAGTTCGCCGGGCCGGGGCGCGAGCGCGGCCAGAATTTCCGCGACCATGATGGGTCGGTGCGTGCCGGCGGGCGTCTTGCCGGACGCGAGCACCTTGGCGACGGTATCGGCGTAACGCTGCGGATCGCGCTCCTTGTATTTCTCCTCGAACCGGCGCGGATTCTTGCCGGAATAGCGCACACGCCGCTTATGCGGCGTCGCGGGCGGAGAACTGTCCGGTGATGAAGTGGTGTCGTCACTCATAGTGCGGATTAAAATGAGACAGAATTAGGCGGACAGAGCTACGAAGGCGGAACGGGTTTCGCATTTGAGCAATTACAAAACATAACCATCGAAGTCACCACGCCTTGGCAATTTCCTCATTTCGTTGGCGAATTCTTGAACGGATGATTTCCCTTTCAGAATGTCGTTAAGGATTTCATTGGCGCGCGTGTCAAAATGGTTGTTGTTTATAGGCGACTCTTGAGATGCGATAATAAAATTGTAAGGCGTTATATAACGCACTCTCAATTCCGCGCCAGGAATCTGTTGTGGTTTTCCATCTATAATAGCCGCGCCATCATCATACTCGGGTCGTGTCACTGGACGACCTTTGTATAAACCATATTCTTCACGCAGATAACCAAATAGTTCCATCATCCTAGCGTCTGATTCAGGATTTTTTTCATATATGCCAATTGGGGGTTTTGGGTCTGTTTCGATATAAACAAATGATTGCCAGTATGCGCCACTGTTTACAGCTACAACCCGCTTAATTGGGAGTTCGTCGCAATCCAGCAGAATTTCATTTGGAGAAACCACCGAATAATGGTCAATCGAGTTGTTTCCAAGTCCGCGCCACCACCACAATGGCGAAGCTCCGGCAGAATTTCCATCATCTACTGACCATACCCATCGTAATGGAGATTTCAGGAGAATGGATAAGCGAGCGACTGCATCGGCCGGGTTTGAAATCTCATAGACGCCGCGAACACCAGGAAAGGCTGCATTGAAACGTTCATGATGAAACCAATTTGCGGGTGATTCATGGAATCTTTCAACCACGACAAATTCATTGCCTCTCAACCCCATTTTTTCAAGAAGTGCTGCATCCTTAGATTCTGTTTTGCCGGGTTCTGCTTGCACAGGTTTTTTGGCAGATTCTGAACTGTTGAGCGATTCGACATTTGCTGCAACCGCCTTGGAACTTTGCTGAATCAGTCGCTGCTTAATGATTATTTGTGACTTCGTATCAATCGCTCCAACGCCAATTTTATCATGGCAAGAACCACAGATTGCCAACATATGCGCTGGGTCGTGATGCTTTAAGTTCGCCCAGTCAATGATGTGATGATACCTCGGCGGAGCATCTGATTTACAAATCGCACACTGAAAGCCAGACTCGATGCGAAGCTCTCGCCTTACAGCAACTGGCGGAAACCGTCCCGGCTCATTTGCCTCAAAAGCATTTAAGAAAGTATCAACGTCTTCTTCTTTGATGTCGTAGTCAGCGCTTTGCTTGGTGGCTATCAACTTTACCAGTTGATTCTTCACGGTTTTAACTCCGTCAACAATGGCCAGTTCAACTTTCTCGCGAGTCCATCCCAGCAAATATGTAACTTCTTTCAAATTCATTGCCGAGATTCCATGTGTTTAATTCTCCCCGCCAGATCCTTCTCGAAATCCACAATCTCTTTGATCTGAACTTGAGAAAGTTGAGAGTTCACGGTTCACAGTTGATGGCCGGAGTCAGCGCTTCCTAGCCTTTGGTTTGTCGTCGTCGTATTTCACATGGAAGCCGATTTCCCGTTTCGGCTTCGCTGGCGGCGACATTAACTGTCGGATGGCGTCGAACACAACCTTGAACTGCGCGTCGTATTTCTGCTCCAGCGCGGCCAGCTTGCGGGCCAGCTCGGCATTGGACGCCAGCATCTGCCGCAGTCGCACGAAAACGCGGACAACCTGCACGCTGGTTTGCGCCGCCCGTTCGCTGTTCAGCACATTCGCCAGCATCAACGCGCCATGCTCGGTGAAGGCGTAGGGCAAATAGCGGCGGCCACCGTATTGTGAACTTGAGGTACCAGATTGGCACCTCAAGTTTGCCGCTTCTTTGGCGGTAAGTTGAAACATGAAATCAAGTGGGAAACGGTTGAGATTTCGTTTTACTGCGCGGTTCAAAGCTTTTGTTTCAACGCCGTAAATTTCCGCCAGATCACTATCGAGCATGACCTTTTCTCCGCGAATCAAAAGAATGGAGCGTTCGATTCGCTCGATCGGAATAATTGAATGGGATTCAATCATGCAAAGATTTTCTACCAGAGGCGGTCGCAATTTGCGACCACCTTTTCCCGTTCAAGGTCACAATTTGTGACCTTGAAGCCCAGTCCACTTGAACCGGTCACAGTTTGTGACCGGTTCTGCTCTGACACTTTGAAGTCGCAATTTGCGACCTCAAGTTTTAGCGACGGCTCGCGAGGACTCTCGCCCCACCGGAATCAATTTTTGTCGGGCTGAATCAGTTCCAGCGTCCCATCACGCAGCAGTGTGTAGCGACGGCCGGCCCAGGAAATCGTGTTGCCGAAATACGCGCCAAAGAAGGTGATCCCCTCCACGATGGCCACGACGGCAGTCGCGGCATACCAAAGTTGAATCATGGAACTTTCGCCTGCGTGGCCGAGCGGGCGACGAAGAAAACGCCGAGGATGATCAGAAAAATTCCGAGCCAGCGCATCGAATTCACCGGCTCGGCAAGCATCCATTTGCCGAGGATGGCCGTGCCGACATAACACAAGCCCATGATCGGGATCACGACACTCGCGTCCCAGCCCCATTTGAACAGCAACATCGTCCCGAGGAACTGCACGATCATCAGCACGATGCCGAGCGGAAGCTGGGGTGTTTTCACCAGCGCCTGGATGGCGGGCATGCCGGAAGTGGTCAGTGTGCCGAAGCGATCCATGCCCATCTTGAGCAAAACAGTGCCCGCGGACAGGCTGGCAATGGAAACAGCGAACACCACGATGGCATGAAATAGCGGTCTCATCACAGTGGCTTCAGTCTGTTGGTTTGCGTGCTTGATTCAAGCGAAAAGGCATAGTGGCACGGGCGTCCCGCCCGTGTGTTTCTGGCGAGACAAACTTTTGCTATGGCGGAACACACGGGCGGGACGCCCGTGCCACTAATCCGCCTTCAGAAATTCCACCTTCGCGCTCAGCTCCGGCGTGAGGAACTTGTCCGGATTGTGGATCTGCACCTTGATCTGCAAGGTGCCTTTGGCGCGATTGGCTTCAGGCGCGATCTCGGCCACGGTGCCCGTGTAATTTTTGTCGGGGTAAGCTTCGGGGCTGACCCGGCATTTCTGGCCCAGCGAAACCTTCGCCAGGTCGGACTCATTCATGTCAATTTCTACCTGCAAATCCTTCGGGTCAGCCATGGCCAGCAGCGCGGTGCTGGGACCGCGGCCGCCGCCGAAACTTTGCGGCATGACCAGTTCGTTGGGGTTCACGAGTTTTTCCACCACCACGCCGTTGATCGGCGAACGGATCGTGCACCACTCGACATACGTCCGGGCCAGTTCGGCGACGCCCTCGGCCTCGCGCAAGGCGGCGCGAGCGGCGTCGAGCTGCAACCGCACGTCATCCTCGCGTTGTTTCGATTCGACGTGCGTCTTGGCCAGTTGCTGGATGCGTTCGTAATCCAGTTCGCCTTTGGCGACCGCCACTTGGGCGTTGGCCACGCGGCCTTCCGCTTCATTGAGCCGCGCCCGATATTCCGCGTCGTCGAGCAGCACGACCACCTGGCCGTTCGTCACGGCGTCACCCTTTTTCACGCCGATCCATTTCACCACGCCGAGAAAACGCGGACTCAGCTCGATGCGCTCGCGGTTGATGATGTAGCCGCTGACCGTGAGCGCCGTGCGGTCATTGCCGGCGGCGACGGGGGAATTTTTTGGCGTCGTCGTCTCGCCGGTTGACTGGCTGGCGGCGGTATTGGCGGAAACAGAATTGCTTGCGGATGCCGTGTCGTTGTTGACGATTTCGCGTTTGTCCTTCGCCCAGGGTTTGATGAAAGACACCGTCGCCAGCAGCACGACCACGACCACAATGACGATGCTCCAGAACGCGCGCTGCGGGCGGCGTTTGTCCGCCGGGTTGATCTGGAGGTCCTTTAATTTTTCAGTGTTCATCAGGATTGGAAACCTTATCACTTCCACCAAATGGGCGAAATGTTTTTGAAAACGCGGAGTGCGGCCGGGGCCTGACACTGCCTTGACGGAGCGCGACCGGTCGCAGCGCGTGGAAAGCACAGAACGGCTGGGAAAATCAGGATGCTGGTTTGGTTGGCGGCGCGCTGCGGTTTGGGACAAACCGCGCTCCGCGGCCGTCCCGGCCGCAGCAATTCTCGTTCAACGGAAGCCTCCGCGATTGCCGGCCGCTTCGCCATGCGGACGTTGCTGCGCCCGGGGACGGGCGCACTCCGGGTCACACCGATTTCAAGGCGGTGATGACCGGCAGACGCGACGCGCGGATGGCCGGCAGCAGGCTGCCGATCACGCCCACGACCACGGCAAAAATCATGCCCTTCACCGCCAGCCACGGCGTGATGCGGAATTCAAAAACCGTTTCGCTGAACGAATTGAAACTCATCGTGCCGGTCGAGACGCCATGCAACGGCAGCGCCAGCAGGCAGCCCAGCACGCCGCCGAGGGCCGCGAGCAGCGCACCTTCGATGATGAAGCCCGCGAGAATGGTGCGTCGCCGGAAGCCCAGCACGCGCAGCGTGCCGATCTCCCGCGTGCGTGAGCCGACGCTGGCATACATGGTGTTCATCGCGGCGAACACCGCGCCGATAGACATGGCGGTGGCGAGGAAGTTGCCGAGAATTTTGATCGGCAGCGCCGTCATGGTCTGGTCGCTGTAGTACTTCACCTCGGGTTCAGCCAGCAGCGGCAGGCGTTTGTCGGCCTCGATGCGCGAGATGATTTCTTTGCCCGCCTGCGGGTTCGCCGCGCGCACGAGCAGGCTGGAATAACTTTCGCGGTCAAACATCGAGCGCGCCTCGTCGGCATCCATCCACAATTCGGAATCAAACGCGGTGTTGCCGCCGTCAAACTCGCCGACGACGGTGAGCGTGTTGCCGCCGGTGCGAAACGTGTCGCCGACCTGAAAGCTGGCGAAGCGCCGCGCCATTTTCCGGCTGACGGTGACTTCGCGCTTGCCCGGCGTGAACCACCGGCCCGAAATCAATTTCACCTGCGGACGGAGGGCCAGGCCCGTGAGCTTGAGGCCACGCACGGAAACGTTCGCTTCGCCGCGTCCGTCAATGCGCGGCTGGCTGATGAGCGCGATGAGGTCGGCGGAGATCAGCGGCGCGCCGGATTCGTCGCGCGCGATCTGCTCCCAGTAGCGGAGGATTTGAAACTGCTGGAGCGAAACCATGCTGGTGGATTCGGCGGTTGAACCCTTGCGCACGATCATGATGTTGCGCGGATCGCCCGTGTTGCTCGCGGATTTTTCGAGCCCGACCGCGAGCGCCTGCACGAGCACGAACACCGCGACCACCATCCCGATGCCGAGAATCGTGGCGAGCGTCGCGCGCCAGCGGACGAAGACGTTGCGGAAATTGTAGGTGAGCGGCAAAGCCATGTTATAAATTCCAAGCACCAACATCCAAGCTCCAGAGAAATTCCAAACACCAAACTTCAAACTTGCGCCCGGCTGTGGACACTTTGGAGCTTGAGTATTGAAGTTTCTCTGGAGCTTGGATGTTGGCGCTTGGTGCTTTCATCTTAGTCCAATGTTTTCAACCCGTTCACCACGCTCATGCGGGCGACGGACAACGATGGCGCGACGGCGGAAACGATCCCCAGCATCGCCGCGACAAACGCCGCATAACCCACGATGCGCGGCGTGACTTCAAACGAAACGAAAATGCCGGCCGTCATTTTTTGGATGTCGCCGAAGGTGTAGAGGCAATACGCGCCGCCGATGCCCAGCAGCGCGCCGGCGGCGGCCAGACCAAAACTTTCAGCAAGGATGAACGCGAACAGTTCGCGGCGGCGGAAGCCGAGCGCCTTGAGGATGGCCAGTTCGCGGAAACGTTCGCGGACGGCCATGCTCATCGTGCTTGCGGTGACCAGCACGAGCGTGAACACGACCACGGTGCTGATGGAGGCGATGAGCGTCTTGATGTTGCCGAGCATGGAGATGAAACTGAGCTGAAAGTTGCGCTCGCTTTCGGCGCGCACCTCGGCGGCGGTGTTTTGGAAGGCGGCATTGATGGCTTTGATGACGGGCACCATGTCGTCGGCGGATTTCACCTTGAGCCACCACATGCCGACGTAGCCGGGTTCGCCGATGGACTCGTCCAGATAATCCTGGCGGAACAGCATGTTGCGGTCGTCCGGCGTGCCGTGGTAAATGCCCGCGATCTGGAACGTCAGCGAACCCGGATAAATCGTGCTCGCGAGCGTGATCCGGTCGCCGACCTTCAAATGATATTTGTCCGCCGTGATTTTGCCGAGGACACAGGCATCCTTCTCCGCGTTGAATTTCTCGTAGCCGTCCATGTCCATCTTCGCCTCGCCAAAGACGGCCCGCAGCTTGTCCGCGTCCATCGCGAACTGCGCGAAGCTCATGCCCTCCTCGTTTTTGTATTTGCCACCGAACCAGGTGAACGGCGAAACCGCCTCGACGCCGGGGATTTTTTCAATGATGCCGCGCTGGCGGGCCGGCAGCGGATTGGTCAGGGAAATCTTGTTCCGCACCGCCACGCGCAGTTCCGCGCCCGCGCTCGCCGGCGGCATGGTGAGTTCGCGCAACGCCACCTGCAGCGTGACCAGCAGAAACAAACTCACCGCGACACTGGAAACGGAGAGGGCCGCGCGACGTTTGTTGCGCAGGGCGTTCTTGAGGATGAAGGTCGGGATGGTCATTTCAAGAAGCACCAAGCACCAACATCCAAACTCCAGAGAAATTCAAAACCCCCAATTCCAGGATCAATCCACCGCTCGCCGGGTTTTGAGGTTTGAAACTTGGAGCTTCTCTGGATGTTGGTGCTTGGTGCTTGGTGCTTGAATTTATTCATTATTCAGTTCCCCTTTTTCCAGATGTATGCTCCGCGAACCGAACGCGGCCGCCTTCGGATCGTGTGTGACCATGATGATGGTTTTCCCTGCGTCCTTGCGAAGCGACAGCAGCGCGCCGAGCACTTCCTGCGCACTGTGCGAATCAAGGTTGCCCGTGGGTTCATCGGCGACAATGAGCGACGGATCGGTCACCAGCGCGCGGGCGATGGCGACGCGCTGTTCCTGTCCGCCGGACAACTGGCGGGGCAGATGCTTTGCGCGGTCGGCCAAGCCGACAATTTCCAGCGCAGTCGCCACCTGCCGGCGGCGTTGTGCGCGGTCCAGCCGCGTGAGCAGCAGCGGCAGTTCCACATTTTCCTGTGCGGTGAGAACGGGAATCAGATTGAAGGTCTGAAAAATGAAACCGACGTTATGGTTCCGCCAGTCGGCGAGCTGCGATTCGTTGAGCTTGGTCACGTCCACGCCCTGCACGAGACATTCGCCGCTGCTGGGCCGGTCCACGCCCGCGATGATGTGGAGCAAGGTGGACTTGCCGGAACCGGACGGCCCCATGAGCGTGAGAAATTCGCCCAGCGCGATGTTGAGCGAAATGTTATCCAGCGCGGTGACCTGGATTTCGCCCTGGGCATAAACTTTCGACAGCTTGCGGATGGTGACAATATTTTCGGGCGTGGCCATAAAGCCACAAACCAATAGGCCAATCGCGTCCAAAAAGCAATGTCCGCGGGCGGATCAATTCATGTGTCTTCGGCTTCGCACTTGCGGCCATGGAAGGATACGTGTCTCCCGCTGGTGGCGGCCTTCAACTACTTAGCCTTTCTTTTCTCTTTGAGAACCGATTCCATAATTTCAATCTTTCCTTCTGTTGTGACTAACACTGTTACGCTCTCTCCGGCTGCGTCGCTAGCTCCGGTCGGAGTAAAAGCCCATATCGCTGATCCATCCCCGTATGGCGTTTTGGTGGCGCGTGATAATTTCTGATCGTAGAAGGCGATTACTTCCTCTCTTTTGGAGGACGTTTCGAGAAACCAAGTATAAGCGTGGGTCGTCCCGTTGAGGTCACCACCCTCGATACGGTCTGTGACCTTGGATGGAAGAAAAACAGGAATGTCAGTGACCACACCATGCAATCCGTTTGCCGCATCATAGGAACTCGAACTTCCCGAACTGCTTGGGCCGTTGGTTGGCGAGCATCCGGCCAATGCGATGACAGCAGCAATAAAAACGAGTTTCTTCATAGTTCGACTCCTGCTTCGTGATTTAAAATGGCCGCCTGTGACTATGCAACCGCGGTTCGAATATTGAACTTTTGCGCGGTCACCCTATTCCGGCCGTCCATGGCTGTCGAGGTTGATTTTGATGGCAACGAAATACAACCGGTCAGATGCTGCGTTCCGAGCGCCGGAGACGCGTCAGAAAGTAGCCCACGGCGTTCAGCCGTGGGTTTGGCCCACCAAAAAATCATCAGCCCCGGCAGGGGCGACAGATAACAACTTTCGTTTGTTTTCTGCCGCCCCTGCCGGGGCTTGATTCGCCGGGATGTATTTACCCACGGTTTCACCGTGGGCTATTATCTTCCGTCGCTCCGCGACTGCATCCCATTGGCGCTGGACAAAATCTTGTGACGAATTCATCCTGCCTTGGTCTACCTAAACGGAATCAAATGGAAACCGCCCCTCCCCATCCCGCTCCGGAAGCAACCACGCCCGCAACCAGCATCGGGTCGCGGCTGCTGAATGTCTTCGCGGCGCCCGGCGAGGTCTTTGAAGAGGTCAAAAACTCCAAGCCCAGCACGGCCAACTGGCTCGTGCCGACCTTGATCTATGTCGTGGTCGGGGTGATTTCCACCTTTGTCATCTTTTCGCAGCCGACCATCATCCAGCAGATCCACGACCAGCAGGAGAAAGCCATGGACCAGCAGGTCAAGGCCGGCAAGCTCACCCAGGCCCAGGCCGATCAGGCGATGGGAGCCATAGACAAGTTCACTGGGCCGGGCATGATGACCGTCTTTGGCAGCGTGGGCGCGGTCGTCGGCAGTTTCCTCCACATCTTTTGGTGGGCGTTCATTTTATGGCTGATGGGACAGTGGTTTTTGAAGATCAAATTTCCGTTCATCAAAGCCGTCGAGATCGCGGGCTTGGCCACCATGATCCTCGTGCTCGGTGCGGCGGTCAGCGTTCTGCTGACGGTGATCACGGGAAAACTCGGCGCGTCGCCGAGCCTCGCGCTGCTGGTGGGCCAGATTGATTTCAAGAACAAGACGCACATGCTGCTCGCCGCCGCCAATGTTTTCAACTTCTGGCAGGTCGTCGTGGCCGCCTGCGGCCTGGCCCGCGTGACGGGCGCGCCATTCCCCAAAACCCTGCTGCTGGTCGGTCTCTACTGGCTGGCCTTCAGCCTGTTTTTCATTGTGATGGGATTCGGTCAGATGGCAATGTGAACGGAATGATGCAACGTCCCCCAAACTTCTGACCCATGCCCAACCCCAAAAAGCGGAGAAAATTTCTAATCCTGACGGCCATCGTCGTCGCGCTGGTGGCACTGACGCTGGTGGCGATCTTCAAAAAGCGCGTGCCGGTCATCACGGTGCAGACGGAAAAAGCCACGCGCCGCAATCTCACGGAGGTCGTCGTGGCCAACGGGAAGATTCAACCCGTCATCCAGGTTCCCATCAGCGCCGAAGTCAGCGGCGAAATCACCGAGCTGCCCGTCCAGGAAGGCCAGTTCGTCCACAAGGGCGACCTGCTCCTGAAGATCAAACCGGATTTTTATGTGGCGGCGGTGAATCAAAGCAAGGCGTCCTACGAATCGTCGCTCAACGGCCAGACCACTGCGGAAGCGAACCTGGAAAAGGCCGAAGCGGATTATAAGCGCAACAAGGAACTGTTCGACCGCAAGCTGATTTCCGAGGCGGATTATATCGGCTTCAAGACCGGCCGTGATGTGGCCAAGGCACAGCTGAACAGTTCGCTGCATCAGGTGGAGATGGCGCAGGCATCCGTGGCGAGCGCGGATGAGCAACTGGCCAAGACCACCATCGTGGCGCCGCTCGAGGGCACCGTGTGCCGGCTGAAATCGCAGGTGGGCGAACGCGTCCTCGGCACGGTGCAGAATGCCGGCACGGAGATCATGACCATCGCCGACCTGAACGAAATGGAGACGCGCGTGGACATCGGCGAAATGGACGTGGTACTCATCCAGCCCGGCCAGAAAGTGCGGCTGGAAGTGGACGCCTTCAAGGACAAGAAATTTCCCGGCACGGTCACGCAGATCGCCAATTCCTCCAAGGGCTCCGGCCAGACCGCCAGCGCCTACACCAGCAGCCAGTCGCAGGAGGCCACGAAGTTTGAGGTGCGCATCCACATCAACGAAAAAGAATTCTTCCGCCCCGGCATGTCGGTGACGGCCGAGATCGAGACCCGTTACCGCACGAATGCGCTGACCGTGCCGCTGGCCAGCGTCACGACCCGGCCGCCGAAACCGGCGGACAAAAAAACCGGTTCCGCCACGAACAAACTCAGTTCAGCGACCAATGCACTCACGGCTACCAACGCCGTCAACGCCTCGACAAATACCGCGACAGCCACCAACGCTTTCGCCGCCGACAAGAAGAAGGATTCGGCGTCCAAATTGAGCGAAGTCGTTTTCGTCGTCGAAGGCGATCACGTGAAGATGGCGCCGGTGAAGATCGGCATCTGCGACGACAATTACTGGGAGATCACCGATGGCATCACGGAGGGACAGGAGATTGTCACCGGCGGTTACAAAGCCATCAGCCGCGACCTGGCCGACGGCAAAAAAATCGTCAAAGGCGCGGTTGAAGTGGACGTCGCAAACAAATGAATTACTGGATGAATGGATTTTTGGATTGGTGGATTCGCTGCGAGCAATCCAATCATCCAACCATCCAATCATCCAACCCGAGATGAGCCTGATCCGCCTGCAAAATATTTCGCGGCGCTACCAGATGGGCACGGAGACCGTCCACGCGCTGCGCGACGTGTCGCTGGAGATCCAGCGCGGCGAATACGTCGCCATCATGGGGCCGTCCGGCTCCGGCAAATCCACCTTGATGAATCTGCTCGGCTGCCTCGATACGCCCACCTCCGGCAGTTACGAACTCAACGGGACCAACGTGAGCGAGATGGGCGACAACCAGCTCGCCGAAGTCCGCAATCGCGAAATCGGTTTTGTCTTTCAAACGTTCAATCTGCTCGCGCGGTCGAACGCTCTGCACAATGTGGAGCTGCCGCTGATTTACGCCGGCGTGTCATCGGAGGAGCGGCGGAAAATCGCGCTCGAATCGCTGGCGAACGTCGGACTGGCGGATCGCATTCATCACAAACCCACCGAACTTTCGGGCGGCCAGCGGCAACGCGTCGCGGTCGCGCGCGCGCTTGTGAACCGGCCCTCCATTTTGCTCGCGGACGAGCCGACGGGGAATCTGGATTCCAAGACGGGCGCGGAAATCATGGCTCTGTTCGAGGAGCTTTCCAGCAAGGGCAACACCATCATCGTTGTCACGCACGAGGAAGAGGTGGCCCGGCTGGCCCGCCGGATCATCCGCATCCGCGACGGGTTGATCGCGAGCGATGAGAAGGTGCCGCACGGCACGGGATGAGGGGATGAGGGGATGAATGGATTGATGGATTGATGGATGAATGGATGAATGGATGAATGGATAAACGCGCCGGACCACTAATCCAGTCATCCAAAAATCCAACCATCCGTTTTGATTTTATGGAATATACCAAGCGACGGAATTTGAACCGCGGCTACCTGAAGCTTGAAGCGTGGCAGCGCGGGCTGACGGAGTGCGCCCGTCCCCGGGCGCAGCGAGGTGGTGCGTGAGGAAGTCGTTGGAATATTTTCCAGCACTCGGTCGCGCGTATGTTGCTGCGCCCGGGGACGGGCGCACTCCGCCCCCCACCCATCCACCATCCATTAATCCACCCATCCAGTGAATTTCCTCTCCGAACTGCGCGAGGGCTTCGGCATCTCGTGGGACGCCATCCGGGCGCACAAGCTGCGTTCGTCGCTCACCACGCTGGGCATCGTCATCGGCATCGTCACCGTCACGTTGATGGCGGCGGCGATCGAGGGATTGGACAAGGCATTTCTGCAAAGCATTTCCTCGCTGGGCGCCGACGTGTTTTACATCCAGCGCAACAGCTGGATCAATGAGAACACCGAAGGCACCTGGCTGAAATCGCAGAAACGCCGGCCCATCCGGCCAGCGGAGGCCGAGGCACTGGCCAGCCGGCTCGACCTCTTCGCCGTCGCCCCCGTGGCGACGGACATGGGCGATTCGGTGAAATACAAGGATCGCAGCGCCAACACCGCGTTCATCATCGGCACCACGGAGGAATATCAAGACACCAGCGGCGTGGGCATCGCCCAGGGCCGGTTCCTCACCGCCGCCGATGCCGAGGGCGGCCGTCCGATCTGCGTCATCGGCAGCGAAGTGGCGACCAATCTGTTTCGGGGTGAATCGCCGCTCGGCGCAAAAATCAAAATCGAGGACCAGTCGTATGAAGTGGTCGGCATCATGGAGAAACAGGGAACCATGCTCGGCTGGAGCCTGGACAACCGCATCATCGTTCCCTTGCGGCAGTTTCTCGCGGCGATCTGGAACCGCCCGTCCATTGATATCCACGTGAAGGTCAAGGGACTGGTGCAACTCGATGAAGCACGCGAGGAATTGCGCCAGGCGATGCGCCAGGTCCGCCACATTGCGCCCAACCAGGGGGATGATTTCGCCATCAACCAGCAGGATCAGATCGTCGAGATGTTTCATCGCGTCACCGGCCGGATCGCGGTCATCGGCCTTTGCATCACCAGCCTGTCGTTGTTCGTCGGCGGCATCGGCATCATGAACATCATGTTCGTCTCGGTGGCCGAACGGACGCGGGAAATCGGCATCCGCAAAGCCATCGGCGCCAAACGCCGGACGATCCTGCTGCAATTTCTCATCGAGGCCGCGTGCATCTGCCTGATCGGCGGCGTCATCGGGCTGGGCATCGCGTGGCTCGCGACGCTGGCGGTGAAACATATTTTGCCGACGTCACTTTCGTTCAACATCGTGGTCATGTCGCTGATCGTGTCGCTGCTGACCGGATTGATCTCCGGTTTTCTGCCCGCCTGGCGCGCGGCGCGGATGAACCCGGTGGATGCCTTGCGCAATGAATGATGACCTCCAAAATGGATGAATGGATTTTTGGATAAATGGATTGATGGATTTGGACAGGAGCGCGGGCGGCTCGCCCGCGAGTTCCAACCTTTGCATCGCGCGGGCGAGCCGCCCGCGCTCCTGTTGGCTGCATCGTTTTTGAGACATTTCGGATTATTGGATGGGCGACATGCTCGTTTATCCAATAATCCATTCATCCAACAATCCACTCATCCGATCATCCTCCCGGCAGCTCGTAGCAAATGAAACTGCACAAACCAACCCTGTTGCTGGCCGAGGCCCGGGAAAGTTTCACGATGGCCATGAACGCGCTCGCGTCGCACAAGCTGCGTTCGGCGCTCACGCTGCTCGGCGTGTTGATCGGCGTCTTTTCCATCATCGTCGTGATGACCGCGATGCGCGTGCTGAAACAAAACATCGAGTCCGAGATCAGCCAGCTGGGCAGCCAGACGTTTGCGATCACACGGGAGCCGGAGATCCAGTTCGGCAACCGTTCGGATTGGGAAAAATACTGGCGGCGGAAATATATTTCCCTCGCGCAGGGTCGGCAGGTGGCCGACAAAGCCACGCTCGCCAGCAGCGTTGGCATCGAGGGCAAGTTCTGGAGCGGCCAGGTCCAGACGCGCTACAAAAAAACCCCGCCCAACGTCAACATCTTCGGCGAAACGCCCGGCAGTTTTCCCGCAAAAAACTGGCTCGTCGCCGAGGGCCGCGGGCTGATGGAGAGCGACGTGGACAGCGCCCGCAACGTGTGCGTGATCGGCGACAGCCTCGCCAAGACGGTTTTCCCGCTCGGCTTGCCGATTGGCGAACAGCTCAAGCTCAATGGCATCAACTACTCGGTGATCGGCGTGATCGCGCCCAAGGGCGGAGCGCAAACCGGTGACCAGGATAATTTCGCCGTCATTCCCATCACCACCGCGCTCAACCGCTACGGCCGCTGGTGGGAAGACCTTACGATCCTGGTGCAGGCGCGTGACTCGGCCAGCTACGATGATTGCGTCGAACAGGTGCGCGGCATCATGCGCAACGCGCGCAAGGTTCCGCCCGGTGCGGAAGATGACTTTGAACTGTTCTCGAACGACTCGCTCATCGAACAGTTCAACACCTTCACCCGCACCGTGCGATTCGGCGTGGCGGTGGTCAGTTCCATCGCGCTCATCGCGGCGGGCATCGGCATCATGAATATCATGCTCGTCTCGGTGACGGAGCGGACGCGGGAGATCGGCATCCGCCGCGCGATCGGCGCAAAGAAGCGGAACATCATGACGCAATTCATCATGGAAGCGGTGGTGCTCTGCGAAGTCGGCGGGGTCATCGGCGTCGGGCTGGGGATTCTGGGCGGCAACAGCGTCGCCTGGCTGATGAAAGTCCCGCCCGTGATTCCGTTCGATTGGATCGCGCTCGGACTGGGCATCTGCTCCGTGGTCGGCGTCGTCTTCGGCACCTACCCGGCGTGGAAGGCGGCGAATCTGGATCCGATTGAGTCGTTGAGATATGAGTGATGGCGCGGAGGAAATTAGGCGCTGCAACTTTATCTCATGTTAAGCAGCGCTTGGTGACTCAATATAATAAGGTGGAAACAACCGACCGACCGGACTTTTCGGAAGCTTGCCAAGCTTCTGTAAAGATTCAATGTGATGACGGCGACAAAAAACACTAAAACGAGTGGCGTGTTCAGGACAACCCTCCGCTCGACACATTGTTTCACTTGGCTCAAAAGTGGCGCGAGCGCAAAAGTCCCGCATAACAGCCGAATAAATCATCATCGCTGCTGGCTGCTGGTATGGCTCTCTCTCCCAATCGGCAATATCAATCGGTGGAACTTGAAATAAATACTCACGGTCTGCAAAGTTCCACTCGTGACCGCTCTGCCAAAGCTGCCCGCAATCAGAACAACGAAATAGGTAAAGCCTCCATCCAGAGTGTTCTGAAAGCTGTGTCAGCCTTTTACGAATAGCTGGCGACTGTTTGATGCGTCGCGTGATGCTATTGCGGTCAAGCTCGATAGGGTGAAATTGTATGCAATCGCAGGACATAGCGTGTGATGTTGCTTAACTCAAAAAACTGAACGACCGCTGACGTGCGGCGTGAACCGCACAGCAAGCCCGTTTCGTGCAGCAACCCTATTGTGGTCGCCCGTGGCTGTCCAGAATGATCTTAGTGGGAACGTTTCTCCCTCTCCCCCAGGGAGAGGGAGAAACGTTCCCCGCGTCTTGGAAAAATCCCGCGCTGGATTCGCGAAGTGGCCAGCCGAATTTTCAAAGCCATGCCGAAGCTGTCCCCTCTCCTCGGGGGAGAGGGTCAGGGTGAGGGCGGTCGTTCACCCATTCATCCCAACGTTTTTAATCCTCCGCGAATAGATATTCCAGATCCGTTGTCGTGAGGCTGCGGGCGAAACCTTCTTCACCGAGGACGTCGGCGATCGTCTGCGCCTTGCTCTGTTGCAGTTCCCAGATTTTTTCCTCGACCGTGCCGGGCGCGATGAGGCGGTAGGCGTTCACGGTGTTCGTCTGGCCGATGCGATGCGAACGGTCAATCGCCTGCGCCTCGACCGCCGGATTCCACCACGGATCGTAAAGCACCACGTAGCTGGCATTCGTCAGATTTAGTCCAGTTCCCGCCGCGCGCAAACTTAACAGGAACACTCCCGCGTCCTTGTCGGCCTGGAACGCATTCACGACCGCCTGACGATCCTTGGTCTGGCCGGTGAGGATGTGCGTATGGATGTTGCGCGTGGCGCATTCCTTCTCGAGCAGTTGCAGCATCTGCACGAACTGCGAGAAGACCAAAACTTTCTGGCCATCGGCGATGAGCGGGTCGAGCAATTCAAACAGCGTCTCCGTTTTGCCGGACGCGGTGTCGCTGCCGACGAGCGACGGATGACAGCAGACTTGTCGCAACCGTGTGAGCGCGGCGAGGACGTGCATCTTGCTTTTGTTGAGGCCCTGCTCCTGCACGGCGTGCATGATCTGGTCGCGGCTGCGGCGCAGTTCGGCGAGGTAAAGCTTCCGCTGTTCGTCGCCGAGCGGACAATCGCGGCGTTCCTCGATGCGGTCGGGCAGATCTTTCGCGACGTGCTTTTTCAAGCGGCGCAACAGGAGTGGACGCAATTTCGCCGAAAGCCGTTTGCGCGCGATGCGCTGTTCGGACCCGGCATTTTCGCCGCCCTTGGGTTCGTAGGTGTCGAGGAAATGTTCCTGATTGCCGAGATAGCCGGGCTGGACGAAGTCCACGATGCTCCACAAATCGAGCAGCCGGTTTTCCAGCGGCGTGCCGGTGAGCGCGATGCGGTTCTCCGACTTGAGCAACTTGACGGATTGCGTGACCTGCGCGCCGGGATTTTTGATGAACTGCGCCTCGTCGAGGATCACCGCGCGGAACGCGAACTTGTTCAACTCCTCCAGATCGCGCCGCAGCAGCGCGTAATTCGTGACGATGATGTCGTTCTGCGGAATCTGCTTCCGCAAATTGTGCCGCGCCGCGCCGCTTTCGAGCACGAGCACCTTCAGGTTCGGGGTGAATTTTTCTGCCTCGCGCCGCCAGTTGTGCAGCACGGAGGCGGGGCAGATCACCAGCGACGGCTTGGGATTTTTCGTGTTGCGTTCTTTGAGCCAGCCCAGCCACGTCAGGGTTTGCAACGTTTTGCCGAGGCCCATGTCATCCGCAAGAATGCCGCCGAGCTTGATCTGCACGAGATGCGCGAGAAAGTCGAAGCCGTCCTTTTGGTAGGGACGCAATTCCGCCTGCAACGCTTTCGGCAGATCAATCGAGGGAATGCCCTTGAAATCGCGGACGCGGTCGCGCAAGGCCATCGCTTCCGGCGAATCCACGAAGCGCGTCAAGCCGTCCTCGTCCAGGTGCGCGACGTTTTCCAATCCGATGCGCTGTGGCACGGCGATGAGACCTTCCACGCCCATTTCGGCCATCGCCTCGTGCGCGCCCTGCACGGCGGCGGTGTCGAGTTCGACCCAGCCGGAATTCGGCAGTTTCACAAAACGTCCGGTCGCGCTGGCGAGCCGTTCGAGATCGGCCTTGGAAAGTTTCAAGCCTTCCTGTTCCCATTCAGCGGAAACGGCGAGCCAGTCAATCCCGCTGCCCTTGACGATCAACTTGGGCTTGAGCAAACGCGGCGTGAGGAACAGCCGGTGAAACGCCGGGTTGCCGAGAAATTCCGCTTCCGGCGGACGTGTCGCCCACGCGCCGGCGAGCGAGTCGAGAAAGTTTTCGTTCGCGTCGCCGATCCACAGGCCGGATTCCGGCGTGAACCAGTCGAGCCGGCGCAGCCATTGCGTGGCGGGTTCGAGGCGCGGATCGTCGAGAATCTCCGGCTTGCCAGTGCGTGGCGGCGACGCCCCCGTCGCAGATTTTGCAGTCGCGGACGGCGACGAGGCGTCGCCGTTACGCTGCCATTCGTGGCCGTTCCAGAACCAGGTGCTCTTGTCGCGCAGACTTTTCGCCAGCAATCGCAGGCGGACGGTCTCGTCGAGCAATTCAAAAACAAACTGCGGCGTCGCGGGATGCGCGATGCACAAGCTTTCCCAATCCACGCCGTGATTCGACTGCGTCTTGCGCAGATGCAGCAGCAGGCGGTGGCTCAACTTGCGGACCGGCACGGACGGCTGATTGACCAGATGCCGCAGCACCGGCGACGGCGGCGCGTTGCGCAGCAGGAAAAACGTGTTGCCCACCAGCGCGAGCGGCGGCTGATGATTGAAAAATTTGACGTTGGCGACGGAATGATTTTCGCCGCCGGGCAATGCGATGCGGTGCGTGAAGGAAAGTTCCTTGTCGCCGTTTTCGAGATGCGGCGTGAGCGCGACGACCTGTCCCTGGAAGTGCAGCGGCTGGCCGTTGTCGGCGAGTTCGAGGCGGTTCGTATGGCCCCAGCGCGCGAGCCATTGCAGCAATTCCGCGTCTGACAACACGAGCGTATCCGAGCCGTCGTTGCGCTGGCGGTGCGTGTCCGCAATCCACTGGATGAATTCCCAGTCGTTCGGCGGAAACAATTCCTGCTCATGCGTGGCGCGAACGACGAGGTCGATCATCTCGCGCAGGGTGCGCGCCTTCTCGCCCGTGCGCGGACGCGACAGAAGAAACTGCACCGCGAGCCGGTGATGCGACGGTTCGTCTTCGCCCGCCTGCACGCGGCAGACAACGCGGAGGGTGGCGCGTGGCGTGTCGAGCAGCGGCATCGCGGAAGGCGCGAGCCATCGTTCCAGTTCCTGCACGAGCTTCACTTCCTGCTCGGCCTCCTCCGCCTTGGCAAACCGGTCCAGGCTCGCGTGCGCCGACAATTCCGGCGGCACCGAACGTTTCGCGCGCAAAAATAAAAACGCGAGTTCTTCCAATCGCGTCTTGCCGGTCGCATGCAGCAGGCGGGGCCACCAGTTCGTGTCGGGGAAATCTTTGCGCGACAGCAGCAGCTTTTCGAAATAATCCTCCAGCAGCAACCAGGCGCGCTGCGAATCGGGACAGGTCGCGAAGCTGCGCAACATCTCCTCGCGCTCATGCACGGTGGTCTTGGAATCGGAAAGTTCGCGGCGGAGATCCGCGAACGCGCCGTAGGTTTGCGACAGCACCTTGTGGTGGGCGTCGTATTTCGTCGTGCCCGCGCGCGGGCTGTTTCCGTTTCGATTTGCAGCTTTCGGCATCTGAAAAAATTTAGGTTTATCATTTCGTCATATCCCGCAAGGCCGGTCAATCCGATTTAGAAAGAAAATGTGTTGGGTCCCGGCTGGTGTGATTGACGCAAGGGTGATTTCTGGTATGCTTCACGCCCTTTATGAACCGAAATCCTCATGTGGCCGTGGTCGGCGCGACGGGCGCGGTCGGCATCGAAATGCTCAAGACCCTGGAAAAAAGAAATTTTCCCGTGGGCAAACTCACCTTGCTTGCCTCGGCGCGTTCCGTGGGCAAAAAGCTCAAGTTCAAAGGCCAGGAGGTCACGGTTCAGGAACTCACGAAGGATTCGTTCGCCGGCATTGACATCGCGCTGTTCAGCGCGGGCGGCGGCATCTCCAAGGAATTCGCCCCCATCGCGGCCAGGGCCGGCTGCGTGGTGGTGGACAATTCCAGCGCATTCCGTCAGGACCCCAACGTCCCGCTCGTCGTGCCCGAGATCAACGCCGCCGACGTGAAGCAGCACCAGGGCATCATCGCCAACCCGAATTGCACCACGGCCATCACGCTCATGGCGTTGTATCCGCTGCACCAGGCGTTCGGCGTGAAGCGTGTATTCGCCTCCAGCTACCAGGCCGTGAGCGGCACGGGCGCACAGGCGATCGAAGAATTGAAGCGGCAGGTCGGACAGGTCGTCGCCGGAAACCCGGTGACGAAGGAAGTCTATCCGCACCAGATCGCCTTCAACGTGCTGCCGCAGGTGGATTCCTTTCTGCCGAGCGGCTACACCAAGGAAGAGATGAAAATGGAGAACGAAGGCCGCAAGATCATGCATCACCCGGCGTTCCGCGCCAGCGTAACCTGCGTGCGCGTGCCGGTCTATCGTTCGCATTCCATCGCCGTGAGCGCGGAATTTGAAAAGCCCGTGACCGTGGAAGCCGCGCGCGCCGTTCTGAAGAAAGCGCCCGGCCTCGACCTCGTGGACGAGCCGGAGAACAAAAAATATCCGATGCCGCTGTTCACTTCCGAGAAGGACAACTGTGAAGTCGGCCGCCTCCGGGTGGACTGCGCCTTGGACAACGGCCTGTGCTTCTGGGTGGCCGGCGATCAACTGCTCAAGGGCGCGGCGCTCAACGCGGTGCAGATCGCGGAAGAGTTGTTGAAATAAAAACTCCAAACTCCAACATCCAAACTCCAGAGAAATTCCAAATCAAAAGCTCCAAACATCAACCGAACACGGTTTGAAGTTTGGAGCTTGGAATTTGGAGCTTTTCCTCACGGCGTTTTGAGCCGGTAAAAACTGCTGCAATTGGACGGTGACAGAGTCACTTCATTCTGCAAGTTGGTGAGATTGAGCGCAGGCGGATTCGTTAGGTCCGTCCACGAAGCCAGGTTGGAGCTTTGTTGCACAACAAAATTGGTGGAAGGAATCAGCCAGGAAAGCGAGAGATTGGAGGTCGAATGCAAAATGTTCAATTCTGGTGCAGGAGCAGTCTGTAAAATATAAATGCCGCCACTTGAGAATGAGCTACTACCTGCCGCAACCAATGTGCCACCGTCTGCCGATAAGGCGATGCCATGCCAGCTTTGGCTAGGCACGCTGTTTGAAATCCAAGCCACTCCTGAATTTGTGGAAGTATAAATAAAGCCAGGTCCTCCATATAAATCAAAAATGGCCGCCACCGCCAAAGTCCGGCCATCCGCCGAACTGGCGACGCTAGACCAAAAGGCATTGGGCACGACGTTGGAAATCCAAGTGGCACCCGAATTTGTCGATGTGTAAATATATGCATGTCCTGTCGTATCGGATTCTCCTGTCCCCGCCGCCAGAAGTTTAGTTCCATCTGCTGATGAGGCAACGGAAAGCCACTGAAGGTTTGGTGCTGCGGTCAATGTCCAATCAAGTCCGCAATTTGTCGAAGTATAAATCGAACCGCCGGGTGGCGAATACGCCTCAACGGACGCCACCCAATTACTGCCATTTGCCGAAGAAGCAACGGACACCCAATTTGTATCTGGCGCGTTGGCTCGCGTCCACGTTTGTCCCGAGTCGGTCGAAAAATAAATCGAGCCATTGCCCGCACTCCCCGGTGCCGCCACGAGTTTTATCCCATCTGCTGATGAGGCAATTTTAAACCACGGTTGAGATGGAACGCTATTTGAAGCCCAAGTCGCTCCATAATTGGTTGAGGTATAAATGGCGTTGGCATTCGCCACGGCGGCTTGTTTCTCACCGCTGGCAGACATTGCAACAGCTGTAAATCGTCCTGCCGGCGACAAGCTCTGGATACTATTTGATGTCCAGGTAATCCCTGAGTTGGTCGAATTCCAAATCACATTCCACTGCAATCCTGATCCGGCTATTGCGGCCAGCTTGGTTCCATCCGCCGAAATAGTCACCGATCCCCAGCCCAGGTCTGGCGCGCCGGTCTGTGTCCAAGTTTGAGCAGATACAAAGCTAACCGGCGCAAGCATAGTCGCAGCCAGCAACAGAATTTTGGTGGGTTTCATGGCTTGGGTCACCGCCTTTTGTTCCGTCAACTAAACCACCAACCCAAACTTATTCCAAGCCGATTCACGTGATATTCCGCTTACGGCTTCGCCGTTGGCGTAGCGGCGTCTCGGCAGAGCGCCGCAAAAATCTTTCTCTACAAATGGCGGCTGCAGCCCTACGGGCTTCCTTGAAGCCATTCGCGTGGCTGACGCATTTCGCGGTTGCCTGCGGCTTCCTGCTTTTGTTTTCTCCGCGGTTCGGCTAAAAATATCTCCATGTATTCACCGACGCTGGATGAATTTTTGAAGCTGGCCGCGCAGGGAAATCTCATTCCCGTCACGCGCCGGTTGCTTGCGGACATTGAAACGCCGCTCTCGGCCTATCGCAAAATCCGCGGCGCGGGCGAATCCTTCCTCTTTGAATCCGTCGAGGGCGGCGAACATCTGGGCCGCTACTCGTTCGTCGGCTGCAACCCGCGCGCGGTCATCAAACAGACCGGCAACCGCGTGGAAGTCATCGAAAACGGCAAGGTCGTGGAAATGTTCACGGTTTCCCCCTCACCCGGCTTCGCCACCCTCTCCCCCACGCGGGGAGAGGGACCGGGTGAGGGGGAATCCGTCCGCGACGGCCTCGAAGTCGTCGAGCGCGTGATGAAGAAATATCGCTCGGTCGCGCTGCCGGGCCTGCCGCGATTCACCGGCGGCGCGGTCGGCTTCATCGGCTATGAATTCATCCACGACGTCGAACCCGTCGTGCCGCGTCCGTCGCATGATGAACTGAAAACGCCCGTGATGTATTTCCTCGTGGCCGACCAGCTTTTGATTTTTGACCGCGTCGCGCAGATGATCACAATCCTGGTCAACGCAATTCTCGATGACGCGACGTCGCCGGCGGATGCTTACGAAGATGCGACGAGCGAGATTGACCGGATCATCTCCCTGCTCGAACAGCCGAGTGAACATCAACCCGCGACCGTGCCATCGGAAATCCCGCCGGTCGCGTTCGAGTCCAATGTAACGCCGGAGAAATTCCACGCGAACGTCCTCGCCGCCAAGAAATACATCACGGCCGGCGACATCATCCAGGTGGTCGGTTCGCAGCGATTTTCCGCGCCGGTCAAGGCGTCGGCCATTGATATTTATCGGGCGGTTCGTTCGGTCAATCCGTCGCCGTATCTGTTCTTGCTGGAACTGGAGGGGTTTTCGCTCGTTGGTGCGTCGCCGGAAATCCATGTGCGCTGCGAGGAAAACCAGATTGAGATCCGTCCCATCGCCGGCACGCGTCGCCGCGGGAAGAACGAGGCCGAAGACGCCGCGCTCGAAAAGGAACTGCTCGCCGACCCGAAGGAGCGCGCCGAACACGTCATGCTCGTGGACCTCGCGCGCAACGACATCGGGCGCGTGTGTGATTTCGGCAGCGTGCAGGTGAAGGAACTGATGACCATCGAGCGTTACAGTCACGTCATGCACATCGTGACGCGCGTCGAGGGCAAACTGTCCGCCGGCAAAACGACTTACGACCTGATGCGCGCGACGTTCCCCGCCGGCACCGTCAGCGGCGCGCCGAAAATCCGTGCGATGCAGATCATCTCCGAACTCGAACAGACCGCGCGCGGGCCGTATGCGGGCTGCGTCGGTTATTTTTCCTTCAACGGCAATCTCGACACCTGCATCACCATCCGCACCGCGCTCATCAAGGATGGCAAGGCCTACGTCCAGGCCGGCGGCGGCTGGGTGAACGACTCCACGCCCGAGGCGGAATTCCAGGAGACGGTCAACAAATCCATGGCCATGCGGAAGGCTGTGGCGCTGGCGGAAAGTTTCGCGAAGGCGTGAAACTAAACCCGGCATTTAACGCAAAGACGCCAAGAAGCAAGGCCGCAAAGAAACGGCAACCGGCGGGGAAAGACACCTTGCTCCACATGACGGGTGATGGCTTCCAGCCGCCCCAATCTTTGCGTCTCTGCATCTTTGCACCTTTGCGTTGATTCGTTTGTTTTTGTGAATCCAAACTCCGGACCAGCTGCGAATGAAGACGCCGCGTGCGACGAATGCGGCAGCTTCGGCGCGCTGGAAATCGGCGACCACAGGCTTTGCGCGGAGTGCGTGACGTTGGCGGGCAGCGCCTGCGCCGGTTCGCCAAGCGATGACGGCGGTTAAAAATTCGCCCTCGGTCATTCCTTCAGCGCGTCGCGCAGCTCCTGTTTGAAATCGCGCGTCGGCTCGCCATAGCCGGCTTTGCGGATGGCCAGCGCGGGCGTAATGATTTCCACGCGCGGGTCAATCTCGCGCCCGTAGATGAGCGGCCACAGCCGGCGGCAATTGTTCGACATGTCGTGGCCTTGTTCCTCGTCAAACGACGGACGGAACAAATCCACGGCCAGTTGCAGTTCCTTGATCAACTCTGCCTCGGTTGGATGTCCGGTCTTCGCGATGACGGTGCGAAATGCCTTCAAATCTTTTTCCTCCAAGCGGTTTAATTTCGCAATCAGAATATCAATGGGATGCGGGAAAATAAAAGTGCAGTTGCCGATGCGCGCCGATTGGGTCCGGTCTTTCCAGCGTGGCGAAGTTCGGAAATTTAATTCACTTGAAACCTGAATGTAAAATTCCGTCTGGTTTTGACCCAGTCCGGCTTTGTCGGCAATTTCACGCAGGAATTCAAAGTCGGAAAAAACGTCCACATCCGCGCTGGTCAGCGTCGAGTCCACACAGACTTGAATCGGCGCTGAACCAAACACGGTGATGGTGAACTCGCGGTTTTGCGGAAGCACCGCCGCCAATTTGCGCAGGAGCTCCGCCGCCTGCGTGTTGAGGTTAATTGAACCAGCCCAAGATTCCGGGTCCATATTTTTTCCTCGCGTTTCGTGAACTATAGGCTTGATCCAGCAACCGGTTCGTCACGCCGGTGTCGTTGGCAAGCCGCTCCGCCAGCCGCCGGTCGCGCGCCGACCACGGCTTGCCTTCCTCACGTTTGATGAGCAGGCGCGCGGCGATGCGTGCCTTGCGCCAATACGGGTCCATCAGGCGGTTCAATTCATGGCTGAAATCCAGCGGCTTCATTTTCGTCCATAAATTTATAGGCCGAAATGCACCTGACCGCAACGGCGGAGTAGCCTGAGGGTTCAATGCTTCGGAGCGCGGTTGTGCACACAACGTCAGCCGCAGTGCGTCGAAAATGCTGCGGCGGGCCTCCGGCCCGGCCGCGCGCCATTGAAATCGAGACAGCCGCGGCGGAATTGGTTGTCGCGGAATTGCTTTGCAGCGCCCGCCGCTTGGGTTAATTTGCATGCGAGCCAAAATATGAAGCGTTGGATTGCCATCGCAATTGTCGGACTGGTTTTCGGCGCCGCAGCCACTCGGGCCGCGCAGGTGGGGTTTATCAAAATTGACGGCGCGATCGGCCCGGCCACGGCCAGTTACATTGCAAGGGCGATTGACGTAGCCACGGCCCAGGACGACGAATGCCTCATCATCCAGCTCGACACACCGGGCGGCTTGGTGGATTCCGCTTCGAAAATTGTCGAGAGTTTCTACGCCGCAAAAATCCCCACGGTCGTCTATGTCGCGCCAGCGCCGGCGCGCGCGGGCAGCGCGGGCGTGTTCATCACCATGGCGGCGGATGTCGGGGTGATGGCGCCGCACACGCGCATCGGCGCGGCGCATCCGGTGGAACTCGGCGCCGGCGGCGCGGAAAAGACCGACGACACGATGAAGCAGAAGATTGAGAACGACACCGCCAAGTTCGCGCAGTCCATCGCCGACAAGCGGCATCGCAACGCGGATTGGGCGCGGTCCGCCGTGGTGGACAGTGCCTCCATCACCGCCGAGGAAGCACTGGACGAGAACGTGATTGATTTCATTTCCCCGGATCTCCCGGATTTGCTGAAGCAACTGGACGGCCGCGATGTCAACGGCAAGACGCTGAACACGGCGGAGGCCACCGTGGTGGAGATTTCCATGAATGCTTGGGAGAAATTTTCCCAATTGTTCCTGCGGCCGGAAGTGATGTTCGTCCTGATGCTGATGGTGATCTACGGCATCATGGGCGAATTGAGCAGCCCCGGCGCGATTCTCCCGGGCGTGGTCGGGGTGATCGCGTTGATCCTGGTGCTCTACATGTCGGCAATCCTGCCAGTCAATATCACCGGTATTGTTCTGATCGCGCTGGCGGTCGCGCTGTTCATCACCGACATTTTTGCGACGACGCATGGCGTCCTGACGGCGGGCGGCATCGTGGCATTTTTCCTGGGGGCGATGATGCTGTTCAGCGGCTCGGAGCCGGGCTTTGGCCTGTCGCTGTTCTGGATCTTTCCGGCAACGCTTCTCACGGCGGCATTTTTCGTTTTTGTCGTCGGCAAAGGCATCCGCGCGCAGTTCAAACCTGTCCAGTCCGGCGCGGAAACCATGCTGGGTCAGACGGTGCCTGCACTTTCGCGGATTGACTCGGCGGGCGGCCGGGTGTTTATCGAGGGGGAGAATTGGACTGCCGTGAGTGACACCCCGGTGGCAACCGGACAGCCGGTGGAGATCATCGGCCGCGAAGGACTGACTTTAAAAGTGAAACCAAAAACCAACTAACGGAGAAACATTATGAACGAACTCATTGGATTGCTCGTGAAATTATTCGGCGCCCTTGGCCCGGTGGTGGTCGTGCTCATCGTGCTGGCGATTTTCATCCTGCCGCAATCCATCCGCATCCTGCGTGAATACGAGCGCGGCGTCATCTTCCGGCTCGGCAAACTGCAGGGCGCGAAAGGGCCGGGGCTGATCTTCCTGATTCCCATGGTGGACAAGATGGTGAAGATGGACCTGCGCGTCGTGACCATTGACGTGCCCAAGCAGGAGATCATGACCAAGGACAACGTGCCCGCCACGGTGGATGCCGTGATCTATTTCCGCGTCGTGGACCCCAACGCCGCTGTGGTGAAGGTGGAAAATTTCTGGAAGGCGACGTCGCTCATCGCGCAGACGACGTTGCGCAGCGTGCTGGGACAGTCGCCGCTGGACGACCTGCTGGCGCAGCGCGACGTGATCAACCAGAAGCTGCAGGAGATCATCGACAAGCAGACCGAGCCGTGGGGCATCAAGGTCACCTCCGTTGAGGTGAAGGACGTGGCGCTGCCGGACAGCATGAAGCGCGCGATGGCCAAGCAGGCCGAGGCCGAACGCGAACGCCGCGCCAAAGTGGTGAACGCGGAAGGCGAATTCCAGGCCGCCGAAAAAATGGTGCAGGCTGCCGCGCTGATCGCCAAGGAACCGATCGCGCTGCAACTGCGCTACCTCCAGACCATGCGCGAAATGGCCAGCGAACACAACACGACCACGTTCCTGCCGCTGCCGATCGACTTGTTCAGCGCGTTTTTGAAGAAATAAACGGGCATGATTATGGCCGGATTTATATTTGCATTTTGCCTGTTGCTTGCGGGGATCGCTCACGCCCACCCATTAAGCCCGCAGATTATCAATCCAGAGAACCACCACGTTTACCTGCTCCTGGATGCGGCCACCTGGAAGGCTTCCGAAGCCGAAGCCGTAAAACTTGGCGGTCACCTTGCTACGATTCGAGACCAGGTGGAGGAAGACTGGGTTTTTAAGACGTTTGGCAGTTACGGCGGCCAGCAGCATCTTTTGTGGATTGGTTTGAGCGATACCGCAAAAAAATTCCACTTTAGCTGGAGCAGCGACGAATCGGCGTCATACACCAGCTGGGCGCCGGGAGAACCAAACAATGTTGGCAACGGCGAGGATTTCGTCGCCATTTATTATCCCAACCATGATCAAAGGAACAAATGGAACGACTGGAGCAACCGGGTCACGGATCCGATTGGGCTCCCGATGAACGGCGTGGTGGAAATCGTTCCTCCGGAAGCGGCTGCTGCGACCAATCCGGATGTCAATCTCATGGTGGTGGCCATCAGCCCCACGCTGATCATCACCAACGACAGCGGCAGCATCAAGTTGCAGTGGCCGGTTTCGGCGACGAATTATTTGCTGGAGGCCACCGCCGATTTGTCGCAGCCATTCACCATGTTCGGTTATTCTGAAACCACCAACACGGATTTGGGTGTTTACTTTGTGATCATCACCAACGCGGTTCCGCAAATGTTTTTCCGGCTGCACAAACCATAGCCGGCGGGATGACTTTTTTTCACAGAAAATTCCATTCGACATTTGAAAATCCAAATTCAAAATTAAGCCGTGCCTCTTTACGAATACGAACTGTGCGAAGGCGACTGCAAAGTCTGCGGCGGGAAGTTCACCTTGAACCGTCCACTCTCGGCCAGGCCGCTCACAAATTGTCCGGCGTGCAAAAAGCCGGTGCGCAAAATCTTTTCCAACTTCAGTTCGCCGCACAAGCTCAAGCCGCTGTCCATCTCGGACGCGAAGAAGTCCGGCTTCCAGGTCTATAAACGCCTCGGCAAGGGCGAATACGAGAGGCAGTGAAAGTTGGTTGAGAGTTGAATGTTGAGAGTTGAGAGCGAAAAAGGGCGCGGGGTGTTTTCAGGATTTTCCGCCAGGACAAGGCAAGAGCAGCTCAAAGTAAATCAGCGGCACTTTGCGGTAGATCACCCGACCGGCTTCGCGGAAGCCGCATTTCCGGTAAAATTCCCCCGCGCCCGCTGCGGCGTCGTAGGCATCGAGGAAGAGGGCGTCACCCGGCCATTCTGTGGCCAGCCGCTTTGCTTCTTCAATGCACCACCGGCCGACGGCTTGGCGCTGCCAGTCGGGATGCACGGCCATGGCGACCAGATACAGCGGACGCCGGCATGCGCTAAAATATTTCCGGTCAATGGCCCACGGCTTCTTGGTGCAAAGCGTCAGGGTGGCGATCAGCTTGTTTCGGCGCATGGCGACATAGACCGCCGCATTTCTCATGGCGAACAGCACGCCCTTTTCCGTGGTGGCGGAGGACCACGGTCCCTGCCCGTGGCGCGCGGTCAGATTTTCGGCGGTCGCCGTGCGCAACATCGCAATGGCCGCAGCTTGGTTTGTCCTGGCGAGTTGGAGTCTGATACACGTTTAAGACAAAGCCAGAGATGCTCTCCGCAAATCATCGTGCTGGAACTTCTACGCTGTCTGGGTAATCTGTCTCTCCTCTTTCGACGCATCCGGTAACACCATCATAGCTGAACCATTCGTAGTGAGGTAAGGCAAGCGCCTTTGCGAAGTCGTAAGCGGTTTCATGTTCAAACAACTCATCAATCGTTTTAGGGGTAAATTGAGGCGCGATCTGAGCAACACGTTTGGCTATCTCATCGCCGAGAAGTCGTAAAATTTCAGCAGGCTTCCAGTCTGACATATCTGAACGAACATCATTGTCCCAATCACATCGAAAGCGACAAACGCTGCGAGGGCCTTCAAAAAGTTCAAAACTCCAACCGTGATCCTCCGCATTGACGTAGTGCAGAAGGCATGAGTGGTTATGGTTTGTGATTCGTGAATCTGGTTCAAATTTACCTTCGTCAACCACGAAAGACACCCAATCATTTTCTGGAGCAAGCGCGAACCCGCGAAGTCCAGATGCCTTTATGAGTTTTATCACTTCAGATTGGTCTGAAGTGAACAGATGATAACTTTCACTGAATTCGCTCATGGTTTTTTAGTTGTTAATCCCTGAAATTCACAAACTGCACGGACACGGAGAATTCATGCGCCTGCACCGCGCCGATGACGGCCTGCAGTTCGTCGCGGCTCTTGCTGTTCACGCGCACTTCGTCGCCCTGGATCTGCGTCGTCACCTTGAACTTGCCGTCGCGGATGAAGCCGGTGATCTCCTTGGCCACGGCGGTCTCGATGCCATTCTTGATCTTGATGCTCTGGCGCGCGTGGCCGAGCGGTGAAATATCAGGATCGCACTGTTCCACGCTTTTCATGCTGATGCCGCGCTTGGCCAGTTTGCCGATGACGATCTCGTTCAGCGTGCTGACCTTGAATTCGTTGTCGGCGGAAAGCTTGATCTCGGTCTTCTCCAGCACGATCTCCCATTTGCTGTTCTTGAAATCGAACCGGTTGGCCAGCTCCTTTTTGGCCTGGTTGACGGCGTTTTCCACTTCCATCGTGTTGACCTGCGAAACAATGTCGAATGAAGGCATGGCCGCAGCGTAGAAAATCCGGCGGGAAAGGAAAAGCCGAAACCGGTGAAACGGGTGCCACTTTGAATGGCGGCGAAAATTTGGACTCGACGGAGCCTCGCCCCACCGTAGAAACTCACCGCAGTTAATGCCGACAATCGTTTTACTTTGGGTTTGGACTTGTGCGTATCTGAACTGCGCGGGCTGGACCTTGTCGGCCCTGCACCAGCTCAACGCGGGTGGTTACGCGGTGGCGTTGACGCTGGGTTTGGGTGTTCTGGTGGTGTGGTGGCGGAAACATTCGACGCAGTTGTTTCCACAGATTCACTGGGCGAAATATCGCCGCCGCATCCGCCGTCCGTTCCCTTTTGCCTTTCTGGTTTTGGCGGCGATGGCCTTTCTGGGGGGGGTGCTCTATGCGCCCACCAATTACGACGCTCTGGCGTATCGGCTGCCGCGCACCTTGCACTGGCTGGCGGCGGATCAATGGCACTGGATCCATTCAATTTTCCCGCGCATCAACAACCGTTCCTGCGGCATCGAATGGATTTCCGCGCCGATGCTCGCATTGTTGAAGACCGATCGTCTGCTATTCCTCATCAACACCGTTTCTTTTCTTTTGCTGCCCGGCTTGGTGTTCAGCGTGTTCACGCGGCTTGGCGTGCGGCGGCGTGCGGCCTGGTATTGGATGTGGATCGCACCGACGGGTTACAGTTTTTTGCTGCAAGCCGGCAGCATTGGCAACGATCTGTTTGGCGCACCCTTCGCCCTGGCGGCGGTGGACTTCGCATTGCGGGCGAGGAGCTCCCAATCTTCCCGCAATTTATTCACGTCGGTGCTGGCCGCCGCCATGATGACGAGCGCGAAAACCTCCAACCTCCCGCTGCTGTTGCCCTGGGCGGTGGCGATTCTGCCGTCGCTGAAGCAAGTTTTGCGCTGGCCGCTGCAAGCTTTGTTGGTTGGCGTCATCGCCATCTTCGCTTCTGCGCTGCCGACGATCTTTCTCAACGCCAAATTCTCCGAGGATTGGACGGGTGCGAATCTGAAACATTCCGAGATTGGCGGGGCTCCGGCCATACGGATCGCTGCCAACCTGGTTTCAATCGCAACCCAAAATCTGGTTCCTCCGCTGTTTCCGGTGGCCAGCCGATGGAATCAGACAGTGGTGGAGAACATCCCGTCCGGTTTGGAATCCACGTTGCGTAGTGTGATGCTGGAGCCGCAGGCTTATGAGTTTTCAGTTCCGGAGATGCAAATCGAAGAAAATGCCGGGCTCGGCTTTGGGGTTTCGGCATTGCTCCTGGCCAGCGTTGCGGCGGTGAGTTTTACGCAGCGAAAAAAACCGCCTTTCCGTGCTTCAGCCTGGAAGTTTTGCGTGCGCTGGTCTCCGGTCATCAGTCTGCTGGCGCTGCTAAGCCAATATAATCTGTCCCTATTGGGCCGCATGCTCACGCCTTACTATGCGCTATTGCTGCCGGTGTTTTTGGTCGGAGCCGGGCACGAGCGGCTGGTGAAAAGGCGCTGGTGGCAGATGGCGTCCTTCGCGGTTTTCGCTGTCGCGGCCGGATTGCTGATCATTTCCCCGGCCCGTCCGCTGTTTCCGGTGCAGGCTTTGTTGACGAAAATCCACCACCCCAATTCCCATTTGTTCGCCCGGATCAAGGAAGTCTATTCCGTCTACGGCAACCGCAATGACGGCTTTGGCCCGGCGCGCGATCTCCTGCCGCCGGGTTTGAAAGTTTTGGGCATGGTCACGTTTGACGACCCGGAAACATCGCTATGGCGCCCTTTCGGGTCGCGTCGGATTGTGCATGTTTGCCCGGAAGACACGGCGGCCGATTTGAAGGCGCACGGCGTCACCTCCGTGTTGTTGCGGGAAGAGGCATTTGAGCAGTGGTTCAATTGTCCGCTGAGCGTCTGGCTCAAGCGTATGAACGCGCACGTGGTCAGAACATTTCCGTTGGACCTCCGCGCAGCTAGCGGTCCGCTCGACTGGTGTCTCATCGAGCTTGATTGAATTTTAAACCTCATGCTCGCCATTATTCCATGTCCGAAACCGTTGAACTGACCATCCGGATGCCGTGCCTGAACGAGGCGGAAACTCTCACGCGCTGCATCGAAAAAGCCAAAGTCGGCATCCAGCGTGCCGGAGTGCGCGGCGAAATCCTGATCGCCGACAACGGCAGCACCGACGGTTCACAGGCCATCGCCGAAAAGCTTGGCGCCCGTGTTGTGGCGGTGAAGGCCAAAGGCTATGGCAATGTGTTGCGCGGTGGCATCGAGGCCGCGCGCGGTGAATGGATCCTGATGGGCGACGCCGATGACACAATGCATGGCGGGCAATGGAATCGTAGCAACGCCGGACTGCAAGCGCATTTGCCAGCGTCTTTTTGTTGCGATTGGCTTAGAAACATTTTGAGGGAGCCCGGCGCAGCCGTCGACGCTGGGTCACAACCGGGTGGAGTGCTGTCCTCGTCACAATTTTAGCTCAGCCATGGACATTGATCAGCGTCTTGACGGCATGATTGCCGGCGGCCATGGACATGAGCCGTTCAGGCAGCTCGCTCAAAGCACCTTCTCCATCTACAAAATCATCCGCGCGGACAATGCCCGCCTCGATGAACTCCAGCGCCCGCCGGATGGTGCGCGGGGGGTGATGAAAACTCGCGAGCAATGTGAGGTTGGAATAATGGATCAGCGTCGTGTCCAGCGTGATGGCCGTCCCCGCGGGACGGCCGCCGAAAAAATTCACCGCGCCGCCTTTGCCGACCAGTTACACGGCCGCGTCCCAGATCTCCGCCTGCCGACGGCCTTGATGACGACGTTAAATTTTGTTTCCATGGTTGCGCAAATCTTTCCAACCAGCCGGTGCCGTCACCGATGTCCACAGCGTGCGCCGCCCCCCGCTTTTTCGCCGCGTCCAGCCGCACTGCACGACGGCCCGCCACGGTCACTTCACAACCGAGGTTTTTGGCAAGCGCAACGAACATCAGGCCAATCGGTCCCGCGCCGGGAGGACGAGGGCATTTTGCCCGGCATGGAGTTTCAAATCATCGACACCTTGCACGACGCAGCGAGCGGCTCGGTCAACGCGGCTTTGATGCGGAGGCGGACTTCACCCGGCTGCAGCGCAGACGGGGCGATTTCCTGGATACGCACATCTTCTTTTCCATGGAGGACCGCGGCTTTCGCGCCGCCAGTTTATGGGCGCGAAGGCAGGCTGGCATTAAAAAAGTTCCAGCCATGAATTGGCCACATAGCCGCGGCTGGGACCATAATCAGCCAGGGATTCGTCGTAATGAATCAGGTAATGGCCGTTGTCGGTGATGTTTTTGACAATGACGGAACCTGAAAGGTTGATCGCGTTACCACCGCCGTTCAGTGCGATGTTTGCCTCGGGAGCATAGATGACCCCTTGAAAATCGGTGGTGCCGGAAAAGGTGATTGACGTGAGTGATGGGAGACCGTAGAAAACGAGATTTATCGGACGGGTGGGGTTCACGGCGGTGTTTCCGGCGATGCTGACGCTGGACGGCCCGTTAAGAAAGAATCTGGCCGTGCCCGCATTGGTTATGCCTCCAAGAATTTTAATGGCCGTCGCGGTAAAATCTGAACTGGTCACATTCAAATTCACGGTAACCCCGGGATAAACGGTGACCGGCCGGTCTTCATTGATCGTGTAGTTGCCTGAGGTCGTGAAAACATAGGTGCCGCTGGTTGCCGGGGCTATGGACCAGCCGTTGGCACCGGGTGGCAGGATCACGTCGGGGAACTGAACATTGTAGTCATAATAGGTGGTGCCGGTGACCGTCCCATTGTTGGAGTTGGCCGCATTTGGCCCCAGATACTCGTCGCCTTTAATTGTATGGTTGCCCAGATCAATCAAGCCTTCCTTGCTGGCAATGCTGCCGTTCGTGCTGGTTTTGGCCGGGTCATACTGGGCGGCCGTGCTCAAGCTGGCCAACTGCGAATTGTAACTGTCGGTGATGATGCCATTGCCGTTGAAATCGATGTTGCCAATCGCACCAATCCCGACGTTGAACAGCCCCTGGCGGGTGGTGGTGACTTTGACGACACGGGAAATTTGGTCACCAACGATCGGCACCGTGGCATAACCGGTCGCGTAAATGGTCGGGGTTGGACCGTTGGTCGGGACGATGACGGCATATGTTCCGCCCGGAAAACTTCGTGCCACCGGCCCGTAAACGCTGCCAGACGACCCCCAGCCGTTATCGGAGAAATCCGTTTTGGCCAGGCCGGTATTGGTGAAGTTCAAGGCCGACGAGTTCACCTGGGCCAGAGCTTCTTCCACCCCGGCTTCGCACAAGGCGAGCGAGGCATTCCAGGTTTGCGACCGGGTGCCGAGGTTCTTTTGCGAGACGAGCAGCATCAAATAGGTGGACAGGCCCAGCAAGAGAAGGGTTCCGAGAATGAGCGTGACGATGAGGACGCTGCCCTGTTCGCGGCGTGGTTTTTGAAAACGCATTTTCATGCCATTCTCACTGGGTCTTATTACGAAGAACGATCTGCGCCGTCTGCACGCTTTCGGTGTTCAATTTGGAGCCAAGAATTGTCCGCGAACACTTCCAGTTCATCTGGATGAGCTTGCAGTCCGCCGCATTGGTGGCGGCATGGTAGGTGATGTTGGTGGCGGAAATGTCCGGCGCGCGGCTATAGAGCGAAAAGCTCCAGGAATCGCAGCCCAGCAGATTTGTCTGCGCCGGCTTCCCCGTTTTTTTAAGGACCAGCGTGTGGTTGCCTGAATTATAAGTGATGGTGACGCCCTGGCCCAGGATGGAATTGCTCAACACCAGCTGGTTGGCGGTATAGCTGGCAACCGCGGTCGAGTTGCGGATCTCCCGGCTCAAGGTGTCCAGGCAGCCAGAACTGTCACGGTCCAAACTCTGGTAGTTGCCCATGGAGATGAAACATTGGTTCCCGTCGATGAATACCGCGGACATGCTGGCAAGCACGAGCAGGCCAAGGCTGACGGACGTCATCATCTCGACCAGTGTGAAGCCGGCGGCGGAATGCCGGCGGCGGGTGGAATGGCAGGTTGGATATTTCATTTGTTTCCCCAGATGTAGTTTTGCAGTCCGTTGTAGGCCGACAATGTCTGCATCTGCCGCTGATGGACGATGGGACTTTTGCCGGTGTAATTGGTCCAAGTGACGCTGACGGTGATCAGGTGAACGAGGCTTTTGTAGGACGCGGAATCAGGAATATTCGTCGGCGTCCCGGTGGTGGAAATCTCCCCATAATAAACCGCACCCGCACTGTTGCTGGATACGCCCGTCGGATCATAGTAATCCGTGAATGTGGCCGGGAAGTTGGACAGTTGCCCCCAGGTGCAGAGCCGGATGGCTTCCAACTTTTGGTTCAGCATCTGGGTGGCACGCATGTCTTCGCGGCTCGTCTTGATGCACGCAAAACCAAAAATGAAGCCCGAGTAGAGGCCGAGAACCGTCACCGCCAGGATCACCACCGAGATCAGGACTTCGATCAAGCTATAGGCGCGCAGTGCAGGAGATAGCATCCGCCCGGAGTCAGCTGGATAAAGAAACAACATAAATGCACACGGTGCCAAACCGCAGCTCCAGTATCAGCACCTTGCGCGCCACTCCGTATTTTAAATTCCAGCGGCTTTGCCGTCTCGCCGTTGTCCACTATTTTATCCCCCGCAGCGTTTGCGTGACCCGCTTCGAGACATGGCTCCGGTCTGACACGTCAGCCAACCGATCGAACCGGCGGAGCCTTCACAAAAGTTGTCTCACGCAAATAGACAGGTGCCAGTTTTTCACCCGCCATGAAATCGCCGCGCAACGCGGCCAGGGTTGCCAGGGTCGCTGCTTGCGGGAAGATATCCCGGCCGGCGGCGAACCAGCGTGTCACCTCCGGGCCGGCCACGATGCCGCCTTCGTTGACGATGGCCCTGGCTTCCGCTGCCGGCCTGATTCGCAATGGTTCGACTTCTTTGATGCCCTCGGCAAAGACTTCAAAAGCCGCCAGGTAAAATTCGCCGCGCTGGGCATCAATCACCACGTTCACCCGCCCGAACATTTTTTGCGCCTGTGCCTGCGTCACCAGGCATTCCACACTGCCGATGCCCAGGAGTTTCACACCGGATGCCAGTTGCCAGCCCTGGGCGATGGAAAGCGCCACGCGGATGCCGGTGTAGGAACCCGGCCCCAGCCCGACCGCGACGCATTCGATTTCCCCGCGCCCAATCTTTGCGGATGCCAGAATGGTTTCAATCATGCCAAACGCATTCGTCCCGCGCTCGCCGGTTTCGGCGGTCTGTGCCAGCACTTCGCCGTTGCGCGCGACGGCGACGCTCCGTTGCGACGAGGAAAATTCAAGCGCCAGGATCGTCATAAATAATTGTCCGCTTCGATTCGCTCACGATTTCAATATTCACACGAATCATTTTGTGCGCCGCTGCTGACCACTGGCCACTGACCACTGACTCCAGCCTTTCCGCCCACTCAATCACCGCCACGCCATCTGGTGATAAAAACTCCTCGATGCCCGCCGACAGAATCTGTGCCGGCGTTTCCAGCCGATACAGGTCCAGATGAAATAATTTCAGCCGGCCACCGCTGTATTCGTTCACCAGCGTGAACGTCGGCGAATGCACGCGCGCCGTCACGCCCAACCCGCGCGCGAGGCCCTTCACGAGCTGCGTCTTGCCGGCACCCAGGTCGCCGCTCAACGCCAGCACGAGCCCGCGTCCGGCGGCGCGGCCAAATTTTTCACCTAGCGCCTCCGTTTCCGCCGGGCTGTGCGAAATGAATTCCATAGGGTCGGGCCCACCGTTCAGGCGTAACGGATGAATGAGGTATAGACTTCCGGCGGGATGTCCAGCAGGCTGAAATCCTTGGACGAGACGAACAGCAGGCTTTGTTTGCCCTTGCCCAGCAGCGCGTGGTCCGAATTGAAGATTTGATGTTCCAGCGTACAGAACTTGCGGTTGTATTCCGCAATGCGGATTTTCACCGTGATGGTTTCGAACTCGCGGGCCTCGCGAACGAACTTGTGCTCGAAGGTCCGGGTCAGGATGTAGAACTTCGTCGTCTTCAGATCAAAATCCGGCATGGTGGCGTTGAAGAACAACTCGCGGGTCTTGCCCACGAACATCGGATACATGCCGAAATAGACATTGCCCACGGAATTGGTATCGGCATAGGTGGCAATCATCGAATAAACGAACCACTTGTCCTCGAAATGACCGCCAAGGACATGGGTGTCCGCCGGGGGCTTGGCATCCGAACCCGTCGTCACAGTGGCCACGCGGGTTATCGCGCGGATGGCTGGAATCTCCGCGGCCGCTTCGATGACTTCCCCGGCCTTCTCGGTGGCCACGCGCAGGAGGTCGGTGTTGAACACCAGCCAGATGACATAAACCAGCGGCAGGAGCGAACCCAAAAACAGCAACGGGGTCTGGCTGTTCAGGTAGCCAAAGGCAAAAATCACGATGGACATGCTGGCCATGGAGAACATCCGGATTTGTGGGAGTGGTTGCTGCGAGTTCGGCACGAAGCAGCGGGCGATGGCCAGCGCCGCATAACCGACGAAGAACGAGGCGTAGGCGACCATGAAGTATTCCAGCTCCAACTTGGCCCAAATCCCGACCAGGGTGACGATACCAACCACCATAAAGCTCGGTATCGGCGAGCTGATCATCTGTTTGGGAACGAGCGAAACGAGCATGTTCTGGCTCTTCTCCACATTACTGCCCAGAAACCATTGAAGCGCGATGTAGCCGCTGTCCAGCGTGGTGAGCACGCAGATGGAAAGGAACGAGAAGTAAGCCAGCGGCATCCAGCTGGCGGTGGCCGAGTGGTTGATGAAATAACGCGTGATCAGGTCGTGGGCATACTTGAAGCCGTCTTGCGCCACGGTGATGGACAACGGGGCGCCCTCCTTGTTCATCACCCACAACGCCAGGCAGCCGTGGAACAGCAAAATCAGGAAGAAAATGCAACCGCCGAAGAAATAGCTCAGGCGGATGGACGAATTCTCCCGGTGAATCTGGATCGCGCGCTGCCAGTGCTGGAGATCCAGCCACGGCCCCACCAGCAATCCCACGATCAGCGGAATCGCATAACCGTAGATCGTCGGTCCGGTCCATTCCTCGGGGAACGGCGCGGACCAGGTGAAGCTGGCCGGCAGCAACGGCTCCAAGCCGCACAAAATCACTCCGATGCAGCCGAGCATCAGCAGGCCCAACAGGGCATGGCTGTGTTTGATTTTCTGGATTCCAAATTCCTCCCCGAACAAGCAACCCGCCGCGAGGATGACAAAAATGACCAGGCACAAATAAATGACGAACAGGCCGCCCGACGCGAGTTGCAGCGGCACGAACAGATAACGCACCAGCGCAAACACCGTGAGCGTGAGCGCCAATATCTGGTAGAGGTAGAAAATCAGCCGGAATGGCTTGGCGAACTTATCAAAGAAAATCGCCAGCGATTCCTGCCCGCCGGAATGGTTCCGGGCCACGATCTGCGTGAGAAAACCAAACAGTGCCAGGCCCAGGGCATTCGGAATGGCGAACAGCAGCAACCCTTGCAGGCCGAACATGAAGGTCATCTGCACGCTGAAAAACAGGCCCAGCCCCCACATCCAGGCCAGGGCCACGGAGTTTCCCCAAAGCAATGCGTTCAGCCAGCGAAAATTCATAAAACAAGAATGATACTGGTATTAACCGTTCCGGCAATAGTTCTCATGCGAAGTGTGTGTATCCAGGTGCGTTGAACTTGTGCGGGCCGCTTTTGTCGCGGATCAGAATCCCGTCGCCCGCGACAATTTTTCCGATGCAGCTCAATTTCAATTTTGGAAATTTTTTCTTCCACGCGTCCAGCAACTTCACCGCGTCCCTGCTGGCGACGGTGAACAGCAGTTCAAAATCCTCGCCGTCCGTCAGCGCGGCAACGAATGCGGGCTTGGTAGCCGAACCGCCTTTGGCCTTCAATTTGGCCGCGCGGGAAACCGGAACCGCCGTTTTCAACAATTCCGCGCCCGCACCGCTCGCCTTCAACATATGCTGCAGATCGCCGCCGAGTCCGTCGCTCAGATCCATCATGGCGTGGATGGGAAAATGTTCCGCGAGCCAGCGCGCCTCGGGCAGGCGCGGTTCAAAGTCCAGGTGCCGCTCCGCGAGCGAACCACCCAGCTCGCCGGTCACAAAGATGGCGTCACCGGCCTTCGCGCCGCTCCGTAAAATCTGCCGGCCGCGCGGCACGCTGCCAATCAGCGAAATGGAAATCAAGATGCGTCCGGGGTTCGTCGTCGTTTCGCCGCCGACGATCGCGACGCCGTGCGCGCGTGCCAGGGCGTTCATTCCGTCGTAAATTTTTTGGATGAACTCCGGCTCAAAGTCCGGCGGCAGCGCAATCGTCGCCAGCGCGGCGGCGGGCGTGCCCGCCATCGCCGCGATGTCGCTCAGGCAGCGGGCGAGGGCTTTGCGCCCGATCTTTTCCGGCGGGGTTTCGCGCGTGAAATGAAAGCCTTCGACCACCGCATCGGTTTTGAACAGGAATAATTTGTCCGCAACGCCGAGGTCCAGCACGGCGCAATCATCCCCCGCGCCGGTCACGACGGATGGGTTCGTCGGCAGCGCCTGCGTCAGCTTGGCGATCAGTTCAAATTCGTTCATGCGTGGGAAGAATGGTTTTGCCAGAGCAGCATCGCAAAGTTGGTCGCGTTGAACAACGCATGCGCGGTGATGGGCGCCAGCAGGTTGTCCGTTCTTTGATAGAGCCATGTCAGGGCTAGGGCGAAGGCAAACAGCGCCACGAACGCGGGCGCATTCATGTGGATCAAGGCGAACAGCGCGCTGACGCCGAACCAGGCGAGCTTGGGAAGGCCCAGCTGCCGGACGAACGGAAACAGCACCCCGCGAAAAATAAATTCCTCCGCCACCGGTGCGATCACGATCGCGAACACGCCGAAATACGCGGTGGCCCAGCAGCTCTTGGCCTGCAGTAACATCTCCACGGCGGCTTGATCCTCATGCGGCCAGCCAAGCTTCTCCGCAACGTAAATGGACCCGCCTTGCAGCAGCAGGACAACCGGCAGCACGACCAGGATGAATGCAACGGCGGTGAGCAAAGCCGATTTTAACTTCGGCCCGCGCCAGCCGAAAGCCGCCAACCAGCCGGTCTGGTGCAGCCGTAAAAACCCCCAGATTAGCAACCACCCCGCGCCTTGAAAGCTCAGGGTGGCGAACAGCAAATTTCCAAAATCCTCCTGTTGTTGAAAGCCGTTCACCCCCGCCTTGTGCAGCAGCGCGGCAATGGTCAGGCCGAGGCAAAGACAGACGAATTGAGCCGCGACAAACAGCATCACGACCTCGGCCCGCCACGGTTTTTCCGACAACATGATTTCAGTTTATCGCGGCGGCACGGCCGAGACGATGTAAAACGAACATCCAACATCGAACCACCAACGCGCAGCATCCCATGCCGTCACCCGCCACCTTTCATTGGATGTTCGCTGTTGAAGGTTGGATGTTTCCCCTGCTCAAATCTCCACCACCTGTTTGTATTCCGGCACGATGACTTCCGCATTGGGTTTCATGGCGCGCAGGGTTTCCGCGTGAGCGAGGCACTGGGTTTCTTCGCCGTGGATGCAGACGATCTTCTTGATGTCGCCGGAAAGCTTCTCGACGTAGCGCTTCAATTCGTTTTTGTCCGCGTGGCCGGAATAGGTGTCGAGGGAAACGACTTTGGCACGGACCTCGTAAGGTTCGCCGAAAATGTTGACGGGCGTTTTGCCTGCGACAATCTGATTGCCCAGCGTGCCTTCCGCGCAGTAGCCGATGAACAGGGCCAGATTCTTCGCGTCACCGAGATTGTTCTTCAGATGATGCCGGATGCGTCCACCTTCGCACATGCCCGATGCGCTGATGATGATCATCGCCTCCTTGCGGTCGTTCAGCTGCTTGGATTCCTCGGCGCTGCCGATGTAGGTAAGGTTGCCCATGCCGAAGGGATTTTCGTTATTGCACATCGTATCATTGATGGTGGGCCGCAACGACTCGGGATGCTTTTTGTAAATGTCGGTCGCCCGCGCGCTCAACGGACTGTCCACGAAGATCGGAACGCGCGGCAGTTTTCCCGCACAGGCCAGTTCATGCAGCACATATACGATCTGCTGCGTGCGCCCGACGGAAAATGCGGGGATGATGATCTTGCCGTTTTGTTTGATGGTTTCACCGACGAGCTTGCCGACCAGTTCATCCGCATCGGGGCGTTGCTCGTGAACGCGCGCGGCGTAGGTGGATTCGATCTGGAGATAATCCACGTTCTCGACGGGAACCGGGTCGCGCAGCAGATCATCCCCGCCGCGGCCGATGTCGCCGGTGAACAGGTAACGGAATTTCCGGCCGCCTTCCTGCACGTCCAGAATCACCTGCGCCGAACCGAGGATGTGGCCGGCATCGCGGAACGTGACGGTCATGCCGGGCACGGGTTGGAACGGGGTTTCATAGTCGTGGGCGACGAGCTGCCGCACGCATTTCTCGGCGTCGGGCGTGGTGTAAAGCGGCTCGACCGGCGGCTGATGTTTTTTGGCGCGCACTTTGGAAACGAAGATGGCGTCCTGTTCCTGGATGTGCGCCGAGTCCAGCAGCATGATCCCGCACAAATCACTGGTCGCCGACGTGCAATGGATCGGGCCGTCATAGGTTTTGCACAGGCTTGGCAGCTTGCCCGCGTGATCCAGATGCGAATGGCTCAGTATCACCGCGTCCACCTGCCTGGTATCGAACGGCAAAACTTTATTGAGCTGTTCCGATTCTTGGCGGTGGCCCTGGAACAGCCCGCATTCGAGCAAAAGTTTTTTACCGTTGACCTCGATGAGATACATCGAGCCCGTGGTGGTGCGGGCCGCGCCGAAGAAGTGGATTTTCATGGCCGGAAAGAAAACGTGGCAGACACGGAAAGTCGAGCGCAATTCCCAATCTTCGGTTGTGTCGCAGAACAGCCGCAGCTGCGTGAAAATGCTGTGGCTGACGCTCCGCGCACAGCTGCGTTCCGTTCAAACCTCATCACCCGGACGGCCTGGTGCTGTCCGTCAGTGCCCCGCTTTATGATAAAACGCCACCAGTGCCGCCCCGATGGCCTGGGAGAGTTCGCCCAACTCCGCCGGCACGATCTTGATGGTGTCGCGTTGCGGCGCCCAGAGATACGGCACAGCCGTCTCCCGGATCACGCGCATGTAGCGTTCACGGAATTCCGGCGTGGTCGCTTCGTGATCCATCAATCCGCCGCCAATGACAACAATGCCCGGATCAAAAGCCATCACCAGATTGGCGACGTGCAATCCCATGACGCGCGCCTGAAAATCAAAAATCTCCAGCGCCAGCGCATCGCCTTTCTGCGCCCGGGTGCGAAGCGACAGGACTTTTTCCTTGATGGGCGCGGCGGACTTGGCCAGTTCGTGCTCGGGATGACGCTTGATGAATTCCGCGAGCAATTGCGGCAGGCCGGAAATGGTCGTGTAAGCCTCCACGCAACCCCAGTCGCGTCCGCAGCCGCAACTGAACGGCTTGCCGGTGAGACCGAGGAGATGCACCGCGGCCGCCATGTGACCAGCCTCCATTCCCGCGAGTGTGTCGCCATCGAGGCAGAGGCCGTCCGCGCCGACGAAAGCCGCGCCCAGTCCGGAACCGGGCATGAGCATCATGACGGTGGCCCGGGTGTTGCCGCGGGCGAGCCGTGCCTCGGCCACGCCACCATAGTTTCCGTCATTGCCGACCACGAGCGGCAGCACGCGACCGGCCTGTTTGGCGAGCGCGACGCTGTAATCGGTATAAACATCCCAGCCCGCGAAGCTGGCGGGCAGGTTTGGCGTCCGGCTGAAAACGCCATAGCGTTCATACGGTCCGGGAATCGCGAGGCCGACGCCGGCGACCTGGGACCATTCGAGATTATTTTGCGCGAGAAAGTCGCTGACGCCCGCGATCCAGGAAGCGATGACGGCGCCGCGCCCGTTTTCGGAATTGGTGGAACGCTGCAAAACCTTGTTCGAGACCGGCTCGCCGTTATCCCAGACCGCGCACAGTTTGGTGGTGGTCGCGCCGCTATCCGTGCCAATGAAGACTTTTTTACTCATGATTAAGCCCGTTAAAATGCGGGCAGCGCAATCAAAGGCAAGAATTATTCGCGTTTCCCGGTTCAACCCGTTTAACTTTACGGCGGGTGACACAACACGAAACATTCTCAAATCTGCTCCGCGGTGACGCGCCTGTATTGTCGCTCGCGCCGATGCAGGACGTGACCACCATCGATTTCATGCGCGTCGTCGCGCGTTACGGCGGGCCGGATGTTTACTGGACGGAATTCTTCCGCGTCCACGGCGATTCGCGGCCGGAAAAGTGGATTCTCGATTCCATCACCAAAAATCCCACCGGCCGGCCCGTCATCGCCCAGATGATCGGCAATGACATCCCCGCGCTCGTGCGCAACGCGAAACTGCTCCAGCAATATCCCGTTGCCGCGATCGACCTGAACCTCGGCTGTCCCGCGCCGATCGTGTATCGCAAATGCGCGGGCGGCGGCCTGCTGCGCGAGCCGCAACGCATTGACGCCATCCTTGGTGCGCTGCGCGACGCAGTGAAAATTCCTTTCACGGTGAAAACGCGGCTTGGCTTTGAGTCACCCGCCGAGTTCGACACGCTGCTGCCGGTTTTCGCGAAGCATTCGCTTGATTTGCTCACGGTCCACGCGCGCACCGTCGTGCAAATGTATCGGCCCGGCGTGCGCTACGACCTCATTGCGCAGGCGGCGCGCGAGCTGCACTGCCCGGTGTTTGCCAACGGCAATGTCCACAGCGCGGCGCAGGCGCAGGCGTTGCTGGCCGAAACCGGCGTGCGTGGATTGATGATCGGGCGCGGCGCCATCCGCAATCCGTGGCTGTTCGACCAGGTCCGCGCGCAACTGCGAGGTGAAGAAATAAAACTGCCGACCGGGCGCGATGTGCTGGCCTACGTCCGCGAACTGTGGGAGAACGAAATCACGCCCGGCGTGAAGGAGTCGTCGCAGGTGATGCGCATGAAGAAATTCATGAACTTCATCGGCGACGGCGTGGGTGAGAAATTCCTGCACGACATCCGCCGCGTGGCGACGACGGCGGATTTCTTTCGCGTGTGTGAAGCCTCTCTGAACCACGACGACCCCATGCCGCTGGAGCCACAGGCGGTTTCGGAAACGCCTCTGGATTTGCCGGCGGCGTTTTAAATCGGTTCCACCTCCCTGCTGTTCCACCTCCCTGCTGTTCCACCTGCCTGCTTGTGAGCGAAACGGCTTGCCGCTAGGATTTGCCCCTTTGACCAAATGACCGATTCCATGGCCGATAAAATTAAATGGCAGTCCCGGCTGCGCGCGGTGCTGCCGCATGAATGGCTTTTTGGCGCCTACCTGCTGCTGACCGGGCTGCGGCTGTTCGTCCGCGACGGCGCGGCGCGGCCCTGGTCGTTTTTGTTTTTCGGCTGTTTTGCCGCCAGCATCGGGATTTTTTTCTGGGCGGAACGGAACTTGACCCCGTGGCGCTGGCGGGTGCGCCTGTTGTTTTATCCGTGTGCCATGGGCATCTCGTTTTACGCGATGGGCGTGGCGGTGCCGCTCCTGGGAAACGGGAAGGTGGACACCATGCTCCTCGGTTGGGACCGGGCGTTGCTTGGCGAAACGCCGGCGGTGGCCTGGGAACCGTGGTTGCGTCCATGGGTGGAGGACGTGGCGATGACGGGCTACCTCTTTTTCTTTTATTACCTGGTCGCGGGACCGGCCGTTTATTGCATCCAAAATCTGCGGCTGTTCCGCACGTGCATCGTGGGTTTGCTCACGATGTATGCCCTGGCGTTCACGAGCTACACGGTGTTCCCGGCGGGCGGGCCGTGGCGCTGGATGACGTTTGTGACGCCGCTGCACGGGCCGTGGGTGCTGGACTGGGCGCTCGGTCCGGTGAACGCCGGAAGCAATGCCGTGGACGTTTTTCCGAGCGTGCATCTGGCCGCATCGCTGTATCTGCTGATGTTCGACTGGCAGCACGGACGACGCAGGTTCTGGGTGCATCTGCTGCCGTGCGCGGTTCTGTGGTGGTCCACCATGTATTTGCGCTTCCACTACTTTGTGGACCTGCTCGCCGGCGTGGTGATGGCGCTGGCGGGTTGGGGAATGGCGCAGGCCTATGCGCGGTCGGCGCAGGCACGGCGCGTGGATGGCGCGGATTGAAGCCGGCGCCTTTCCCTGCTTTGCAAGCCACGCCGGGCGTGCTACAAAATCCGTGGCATTAAAACGCACATCCAAATCCAACTATGAACCTGGCCAGAAAACCGTTTTTATTTTCATGCCTCGCCCTGGGTCTCGCCACCGGGTTGACGGCAGGCTGCACGGACACCACCAAACAGACGGTCGGGCAAAAGACCGATGCGGCCATCACGGACGCCGAAGATGCGATGAAAAAGGTCGCCAGCGAGATGAAGGATGTCTCAACGAACGTGGCGACCCACGTCGTGGACTTCTCCACCAACGCCTGGGCCAAAACCAAGCAGGGCGCGCATAAAGCTGCTGACGTGACGACCAATGTGGTCCACGACGTCAAAGAAGGCTTCTAGTGATTTGCCGTGCGGCAAGCCGGGTGGCGCCGCCTGCGCTTCATTTCAGCTTCACCCGGAAGGCACTGGCATCAGCGATCTTTCCGAGATCATGACCGGAGAATTCCTTCCGGTAGGCTTCGGTTTCCAGCAGGTGATGGCCGGATTTTTCCGCGTCGTGCCGCAAGAGATGCTTTAATTCCAGGAGATTCGCCGACCAGCGGAAGCCGTTGAAAAATTCCACGCCGGCAAACTGCGTCTTGTAGAGCGCCCGCCCGGAATAGCAGGTGCCGAGGTAGAGGTGCGCGAATTTTTGCTCCGCAAAATGGACCGCCGCCGCCGTCATCATGAACAGACCCAGGCTCCGGTTGAAATGGTTCAGGTCATAGAAAGAGTAGCGGTAGAAGGCGAGACGCGGCGCTTCCAAATAGAGCACCACCACGCCGAGTTCGGCGCCGGATTGTGCCTCCGTGAACACCAGCAGATGCGTGGCCACGGGCGAATTGAAGACCAGCTCGAGCCGTTCGTGCGGCATGACATCCTTGCCATAGCGCGCGTCGGCGTAGTTCTTGTAGAATTCGCGCCGGGCGGGCGTCAGGTCGAATTCTGCTCGCGGCACCAGTTTCATTTCGACGAGTTCACCCTTGCGCAGGATCCGGCGGTTTTCCGACGACGGCTTGAACTTCGCCAGGTCCACCCGCACGTTGCGGCACAGATAAAACTGGCCAAGCCCGCGCGCCGACGGCAGAAATCCGGCGTTGAAAAGATCCGCCGGCGCCTCGCCGGGTTCCGGCACCGCCCAGATCACGTAGGGATACAGGTAGCGTCCGTAATCGGACTCGGATTCGGAGAAAAGAAGTTTCATTCTGATTCACCACGCAGGAACATCAATCGAAACGAATCATGCCGGCGCAGTTTCCCTCCGTATGGATGCGTGCTGATTCGTGGTTGAACTGTTCACGTGTTTACGCCGCAGCCGCAGCCGCCAGCTCGTCAGCACTTCGTAGCTCACGGAATTTTTCAACTTCGCGAAGTCATGGACGCTGATCTCCTGGTCCCCCTGCCGGCCCATGATGACGGCTTCGTCCCACATTTGCGCCCCGGGGATGTCCGTGATGTCCACTATCAGTGCGTCCATCGCAATGCCGCCGATCAGCGGGGCGCGCCGGCCGTGGAGGAGCACCCCACCCTCGTTGCGCACGCGCGGAAAGCCGTCGCCGTAGCCGATGGGCAGCACGGCAATGCGGCGTTCCGTCTTCGCCGTGTAACGCATCCCGTAGCCAACGACTTCGCCGGGCTTCAGTTTCTGGATCGCCGCGATGCGCGCCTTGACCGACATGACCGGCTCGATGCCGGGAATCCGCCGGCAAACCGTCGAGGGAAATACGCCGTGCATCAAAATCCCGAGGCGCACCATGTCCAGATGGGCGTGCGGCATGTCAAGGAAGCCGCCGCTGTTGCACGTGTGACGCAATGACACGTGGATGCCGCGCGCAGTGAGGGCCTGCAGCACTTCTTGGAACCGCGCGAATTGCAGGTTGGCAAACGTCTTGTCCGTCTCATCCGATTGTGAGAAGTGGCTCATGACGCCTTCGAGCCGCAACGATTTCTCCGCAAGGATCTGTTCGATGAGCGGCAATGCCTCGTCCCAGCGAACACCATAACGGCTCATGCCTGTGTTGATCTTGACGTGAACCGGCACCTGCTTGTCAAAGGCTGCCGCGACGCGCGCCAGCTTGCGGACGGTATGCGATTCGTTGACGCAAATGGTCAGGTCATGCGCCACGCACCATTCGAGTTCGGCTTCCTGCCGTTCGCCGAGCAGCAATAACGGCGCGGTGATGCCGCCGTCGCGGAGGATCATCGCCTCTTCGAGCGTGCTCAGGCCAAAGCCCCACACGCCTTCCTCGAGGGCGATGCGCGCGATGTCCAGCGCGCCGTGACCGTAGGCTTCGTCCTTCACGACGGCGAGGAATTTCACGGCGCGCGGCAGGTCGCTGCGGATGAGTTGCAGATTGCGGCGCATCCGCCCGAGATCAATCTCGATCCACGCGGGACGTTGCGGAAAATTTTCGGAATTGATGTTCATCAAAGCACAAAACAGTTAAACCACGAAACACACAAAATACACGAAAAAGTTTTTCAGATTTCTGGTTTTTGTGTGGTTTGTGTATTTCGTGGTTTCCAAATCAAACCGTTCCCGGCGGCCACAGGCTTTGGCCGACATCCGTGCGGTAATAACTGCCAATGACGCGGATTTTTTTGATGTTCGCGTATGCTTTCGCAATCGCCGTGTCTAGTTTCGGCGCCAGGGCGATCACGTCCGCGACGCGGTGACCGGTCGCGACCAGGCTTCCGTCCGGATCCCGCGCGACTTCGTTCCACCAGACGTCGCAGTCGAATTTGCCAACGGTTTCCAGCGGCAGATGTGGTCCGACGATTTTGGTGAACGGATAACCGTAGCCCGCCAGGGTGAGCGAACAGCCGAAGTTCACCTTTTTGTTGAACTCGAGTTTCAATCTTTCGTTCCGTGCCGTTTGCAAAATGGCGTTCACCGGATCTTTCAGCATCCGCAAGATCATCGGGCCGGACGTGACGCCGATGCGGATGTTGTATTCAATGACGTGCCACCGCCCGTCGCGCTTGATGGCGGTGACCTGCAATGGGCCGTGATAATTCACCTTCTGGAACCAGGGCAGCAACGGGTGGATCAATTCCCGCGCCAGGCCGTATTTATCGTGCTCATCGCGCTCCACCAGTCCGCCAAGCGGCGCGCCGGCGATGATGCCGAGATTGCCGTTGAAGGCATATTTGTATTCCTGGTTGGTGACCAGCGAATGAATCTGCCCGCCACTGATCAGCGCAATGTGCCCGGCTTCGGCCCGGCCGAGATATTCCTGGAGAAAAACACCCTCGGCGTAGTTGACGTGCCGCAGCCAGGCGCGCGTGTCGGCGACCGTCTCGCATAGAATGGTGTGAACCGGGCTCGTCGGCGAGCAAAGCGGGTTCTTGATGACGAACGGATGCGGATGGGCTTGGAGAATTTGCTCCGCCGCCAGCCGGTTCGCGGCGACAAACGATTTGGGGAACGGAATCTTGTAATCGACGCACAGCTTCCGCGCGAAATCCCGTTCGCGCTCGATGCGCATCCCCTCGCCGGTTGGGGAAAAAATGCCGACGCCGGATTTCACCACCTCATTGGCCCACGGCTGCATGGCCCAGTCAATGGACTGCGGGATGACGACCGCGGTCTGGTTTTCCCGCAGCAGCGGCGCCGGGTTCGGATGGGCGTCATGCAAATAGGTGCGTCCGATCAGCGAGGGCGGGAAATGCCCGTAATTGCGCGTCAGATATGTGGCGACGTGCGCGCCCCCGTCGGCGAGCGCTCCGCCGATGCTCTGCGCGAACGACCCGACGCCGAGGATCATCACGTTGGTGGCGGACTTTCGAGCTGGCTTGGTTGACGGCATATAAAGCGCGGGCAGTCTTCCGCAAATTTGCCGGCAGTGCAACGCCAAGAAATTCGATTCCTCGACATCCCGCCGGCCCGCGGGCAAAATCAATCCCATGGCAGATCAAACGTCCGAGCGGATCGAGACACTCGAGTCGCACGTCGCGCATCTCGAACATCAGCTTGAGCAGCTGAACGAAGTGGTGACCGAACAAAGCCAGCTGGTCGAGCATTTGAAAAAGCAGGTGCAGCGCCAGTCTGGTGTGCTGGAAACCATCGAGATGGAACGCATCAAGGCCAACAATCCCAAGCCGCCGCATCATCAATAGCTTTGGCGGCACCCGCGTCTCGCGGGTCAAATTCGGCGTCTCGCCAAATTTCGTGACAGGGGCGGCTGGCCGGCCTTTATTCGACCGTCGGGAGGTGGCACGCGGCACAGCGGTTTTCGGTGCGACGCCGAAAACAACCGGCTGGAGGCCTGTGCTACCCGGCCATTTCACCCGCCTCGACTTCGCTTGGATTTTTGTTAAACTCTTTCTGTGAGTTTTGTCGCTGAATTTAATTCGTTGCCGCTGGACGCGCTGGTCAATAAATCCACCGCCACCAGTTCCGCCACCGCGCGGGACACGCTCGGCAAATCCAACCTGTCGCTCGCGGATTTTGCCGCGCTGATTTCGCCCGCCGCCGGCGATTTGCTCGAAGCGATGGGCTGCCGGGCGCACGCGATGACGCAGCAGCGTTTCGGCAAAACCATCCGCCTTTTCGCGCCGCTGTATCTTTCCAACGAATGCATCAACAATTGCTCCTATTGCGGTTTCTCGCGCGACAATCCGATTCTCCGCGTCACGCTCTCGCTGGATGAGGTGCAGCGCGAGGCGGACGAATTGAAATCGCAGGGTTTCCGCAACCTGCTGCTCGTCGCGGGCGAGCATCCGAAATTTGTCTCGAACAATTACATGCGCGACTGCGTGGCCCGGCTGCATGCCGAATGGCCGAGCATCTCGCTAGAGGTCGGACCGATGGAAGTGGAAGACTACAAACCCATCGTCGCGACGGGCGCGGACGGGCTCGTCGTGTATCAGGAAACCTACGACCGCACGGTCTATGACCAGATGCACACCGCCGGGCCGAAGAAAAATTTCGACTGGCGGCTGGAAACACCCGAGCGCGCCTACGCCGCCGGTTTCCGCCGGCTGGGTCTGGGCGCGCTTTACGGACTGGCCGACTGGCGCTTCGAGGCGTTGAGTCTGGCGGCCCACGCGGATTATCTGCTGCGTCATTGCTGGAAGGCGCAGATCACGATTTCGCTGCCGCGCCTGCGCCCGTGCGCGGGCGAATTCGAGCCGCTCACGCACATCAGCGACCGCGAGCTGGCCCAGCTCATCTGCGCGTTCCGCCTGATGTTTCCCGATGTCGGCATCGTGCTCTCCACGCGCGAGACGCCGAAGCTGCGCGACGGATTGATTCCGCTCGGCGTGACGATGATGAGCGCCGGCGCCCGCACCGAACCGGGCGGCTACACCGGGGCCGGCCGGGAGAAAATCCATCACACCGAACGGGGCATCATCAAGGAGATCGCGTCCGGCTCCAGCGAATGGGTGCCGCAACTCAAGCGCCCGACGAACGCGACCGGCCAGTTCGACATCGGCGACGAGCGCACGCCGCAGGAAGTCGCGGCGCTGATCCGCAAGCTCGGCTACGAGCCGGTGTGGAAGGATTGGGACGCGGCGCTGACGATGTGAAGCATGAAATCTCTGCAACGAATCTTGCTGGCGGCCGGTATCATTTCTGTAATGGCGTTTATTCTGCTGGCGATACTCGGCAATCCAAACCACAAGCCAGCCCTAAATGCAATATGTCGACTGGAATTGGGGGATATAAAAAATGCATTAGACGGCTATCAATCTAAATACGCAAACTATCCGGCTGGAAATCAATCTGAAATAATCAGATGTCTATGCGGAAACAATCCGGAACGATATCAATTCTTAAATATCAAGGCGAGCCAGCTGAATTTAGATAAAGGGTATCTTGATCCTTGGGGAAGTCCTTTTACAATCAACTTTTCTTCAACGAATAGTTTTGTCATTTCATCAGCTGGCAAAGACAAACTTTTTGACACTAAGGACGACATCATCTTCAACAGCCTCTCAAACGATTTCGTGAAACCATGATTCTGCGCCAGTTCGCCTTCTTTTTATTTTTGTTCGCCTCGGTCTTTGTTTCAGCTGCCGCGGAGACGAATTATTTCTGCATCGTCTGCGGCAAGGGGCCGCTGTATGGCCAGATCTGGCTGCATCCGCGCGGCCCGATCTGCGATGTCTGTCATAAGCTGGAAAACCGCTGCTCGCTCTGCGGCCTGCCCGTCCGCAACGGCGACGGCTCGGCGAAGACGGGCGACGGACGGTTCATCTGCAAATTCGACAGGCCCAACGCGGTGCTGGACGTGGAGGCGGCCCGGGAAATCTTCGAGAACACGCGCCGGGACGTGACGGATCTCTATGGCCAGGGTTTCCTGCTCAAATCTCCGGACGTGACCGTGAACATGTTCGACGTGGATTATTGGTCGGAGAAGGGCCGCGACAATGGCCTGGACAAATATGGTTTCGCCAGCACGCGCCGGACCCCAAGCGGCCAGTGCACGCACGAAGTCGTGGTGCTGAGCGGCCAGTTGCGCGACGAGATGATCGCCACCGCCGCGCACGAATACACGCATTTATGGATCAACGAAAACCGTCCGACCAACCGCGTGATCGCCGGCGACACGATCGAGGCGATCTGTGAACTGACGGCCTACAAGCTCATGCAGAAAAGGAATCTGCCGGAAATGCAGAAACGAATCCTGGAGAATACCTACACCCACGGGGAAATCAAAACCCTGGTGGCGATCGAAAAGCGATACGATACGGATTCCGTGCTGGACTGGGTGAAGCATGGCAAGACCGAGACCCTGGAGGAAGACACGGGCTTGTCCGCCCCGGCTGTGTCGCCGCCGCCCGTGCAGTTCTCGTATGTCCCGCCGGTGCTGCCCCAGACGCTCAAGTTCAGCGGGCTGCTCACCATCGGGCAGGGCCGGCAGGCGGTCATCAACGGCCTCGCGTTTGCGGCGGGCGACCAGAAGTCCATCAAGTTGCGGGACAAAACGGTGCTGGTCCGCTGCCAGGAAATCCAGGATGCCGCCGTGGTGATAAAACTCAATGGATCGTCCGACCGCTTGACCTTGAAGAAGGGACAGGAAACATCGCTGCCATGAACGAAATCATCGCCAACGGAAAAGCCATTGAAGCCAAGCTGCCCTGCTCGCTCGAGGAATTCCTGGTCGCGCAACAACTTTTGCCGCGCAGCGTCGTGGTGGAGCACAACGGCGAAGCGGTCGCGCCGTCGGAATTTTCCGGGCGCCTGCTCAAGGCGGGAGACAAACTGGAGATCGTCAAGATTGTCGCGGGCGGCTGAGGCGGCGGGCGTGAAATTAGTGGCACGGGCGGGACGCCCGTGCCACTACCGGTCCGGATTCAGACTTGTTCCGGCCGCTTCGGTTCGTTAATAAAGAGACATGTTGAAGAATTTTCCAAAAATGTTCCGTTCCTTGATGATCTTGCTGCTGCTGGTTTTGGCCTGGTCGGTCTGGCAGTCGGTGGCGGAGACGAATCTGGCCACGGAAGCGGCGGGATTCAGCGCGGTTTCAAACCGGACGCCCGGCACAAACACCGTGGCCGCACCGGACAAATCCAATCTGGTCAAAGAATTTGCGTCGCCGGAGTGGATCAAAAGCCTGGCGCAGGACTGGCCGTTTCTGCGTTATCATTATTTGGGAAACGAGCTGTGGAAATATATTTTCTCGCTGATCTACATCTTCCTCGCCTTTTACGTCTCAAAGTTCCTCGACTATTTGACGCGGGTCTGGCTCAAAAAGTGGGCAAGCCGGACGACCTCCAAGCTGGACGACCTGCTGCTGGAATTGCTTAACGGACCGGTGAAAATCGTGTCATTCGTGATTTTCCTGCGCATCGGGCTGGATGTATTTGACTGGCCGGCGCAGGTTCAGAGCATCCTCAGCAAGGGCTTCACCGTCATCGTCGCGGTCACCGTCACCTACGCGGTGATGAAACTGGTGGATCTGCTGATGGGTTACTGGCACCTGCGGGCGGCGGCGGATGCGGACCCGCAATTCCGCGAACAGATATTCCCCATCATCCGCAAGACATTCAAGGCGTTCGTGGTGGTGGTGGCGACGCTGGTGACGTTGTCCAACATCGGGGTGAACATCACGGCGGCCATCGCCTCGCTGTCCATCGGCGGCCTGGCGGTCGGCCTGGCGGCGCAGGACACGCTGGCGAATCTGTTCGGCGCGGTGGCCATCCTCCTGGACAAGCCATTCCGCATCGGCGACCAGATCATGCTCGACAACGTCACCGGCGCGGTGGAGACCATCGGCTTGCGCAGCACCAAAATCCGCAATCTGGACGGGCATCTGGTGACCATCCCCAACAAGACGATGGGCAACGCCACGCTCACCAACATCACCAGCCGGCCCAACATCAAAACGGTGATGAACATCGGCATCACTTACGACACCCCGACGGAAAAAGTGAAACGCGCGCTGGCCATTCTGGAAGAGATCTACCAAGGCAATCCGAACACGAAAGATTTGCTGGTGAGCTTCAACAAGTTCACCGATTCGACCCTGAACTTGCAAGTTGTCCACTGGTGGAACTCGACTGACATGAAGGCATATCTGGCAGGGATGCAGGAAATCAATCTGGCCATCAAGGAACGGTTTGATGCGGAAGGCATCGGCTTCGCCTTCCCGTCGCAGACGCTTTACTTGAAGCAGGATTCCAACTGGAGCATCGCGCAAAAATGACAGCGCGCTTGAACGGGAACGCCGCAGTTGCGCGGCAGCAAATCCAAACGAATAGTTCCGCCGCCTGAAGGAAGGCGGCGTTCCCGAAAAACAAACGCCGCCGGCAGATTTTCATCTGGACGGCGGCGGGAATAATCAGGGACGCCTATTTTTTAGGCGCGGCAACGTTGGTCGGCGCGATACCGTATTTCTTCAGAATCGGCTGGAAATCGGGGTGTGTCGTCCCAAAAGCCTGGAGTTGTTTGACGAAATTCATGATGTTCGGGCCGTTTTGTGAATAGGCCTGGATGAGCTGCGTGGCCTGGGGCTTGATGGACGCGATGTCGCGGCGCGTCAAACTGGCCTGGCGATACAGGAAGACCGTGAGCGTTCCGCTGACGATGATGAGCGCGAGGAGCAAGGTGAAAGTCTGCTTGCGCAGCGCGGCGATTTGATCCGACAGCTCGGTTTGCGTGGGGGATTCGTTCATGGTGATTAAAAACTATTTCTTGGCGGGAGCGGCCGCCGGCGGGGTCTGCGCGGCGTTCAGGAGCTTGGTGAGTTCCGCGCTGGGGCTCTTCTGGTTGTAGGCGGCCACGTCATTCGCGAGCGCCTGCACCTGCATCAGGCTGGTGTTGGCGACGGTCGCCTGCACGGTCAGCGACCGGAATTCGCGCGTGAGGAAAATGGTTTGCAGCGCGAATATCACGCCGGCAATCGCCAGCATGCCGAGCACAAAAGTCAACACCGTGTTTGTGGTTTCACATTTCATACGAGTCCGGAAAATCTAGCGAAACGGCGGCGGATGTCCACTTCGTTTTTGTTCAGTTGAAGTCGGGTGGCGCATCGGCTACTTTCTTCAGACTATGACGTTGACTGAAAAGATCCTCGCGCGCGCCGCCGGCAAAACCTCCGTGCAGGCCGGCGACAACATCTGGGTGAATGCCGACGTGCTCATGACGCACGATGTTTGCGGGCCGGGCACCATCGGCGTGTTCAAACGCGAGTTTGGCAAGGAGGCGAAGGTCTGGGACAAGAACAAGATCGTCATCATTCCCGACCACTACATCTTCACCGCCGACTCCAAGTCCAACCGCAACGTGGACATCCTCCGCGATTTCTCGCGCGAGCAGGGCATCGAGTATTTCTACGACGTGATTGACGACTCAAACGGCCACTGGGTCTTCGACGCGTCCAAGGGCAACATGAAGAAGCAATACGGTTCGCGCTACGCGGGCGTCTGCCACACGGCGCTGCCCGCGAAAGGCCACACGCGCCCCGGCGAAATTCTGTTCGGCACGGACTCGCACACCTGCATGGCGGGCGCGTTCAACCAGTTCGCCACCGGCATCGGCAACACCGACGCGGGTTTCGTGATGGGCACGGGCAAGCTGCTCATCAAGGTTCCCGAGACCATGCATTTCCGGCTCGAAGGCAAATTGCAGCCCGGCGTCATGGCCAAGGACATCATCCTCCATTGCATCGGCGAAATCGGTTTTGACGGCGCGACCTATCGCGCGATGCAGTTCGACGGCGAAGGCGCCTTGAACCTCTCGATTGACGACCGCATGACCATCGCCAACATGGCCATCGAGGCCGGCGGCAAGAACGCCATGTTTGAATTCGATTCGCGCACGGCGGAATACGTGGACGCGCGCGTGAAATTGAACGGCACCAAATCCACTTACGAACCCGTCGCCCGTGACAAGAACGAGAAGTTCGTTTACGAACTCGTGGTGGACCTGAGCAAGCTCGAACCGACCGTCGCGTGCCACCCCGATCCGGGCCAGCGCAAGAAGGCGAAGGACATGGACGTGAAGCTGGACCGCGCCTACGTCGGTTCCTGCACCGGCGGCAAGACGAGCGACTTTGTGGAATTCGCCCACATCCTGCGCGGCAAAAAAGTGGTGATTGATACGTTCGGCGTGCCCGCGACCCCGGACATCGTGCGCGATTTGCAGTCCACCTACTGGGGCAACACCACCATTTGGGACGTGCTGGTGAATGCGGGTGTGCAAATGACCGAGAACGCCGGCTGCGCCGCTTGCCTCGGCGGTCCGGTGGACACCTTCGGCCGCATCAACAAATCCGGCATCAAATGCATCAGCGCGACGAACCGCAATTTCCCCGGCCGCATGGGCGACAAGGAATCGCAGGTGTTTCTCGCCTCGCCGATGACGGTGGCGGCCAGCGCCCTGACCGGCAAGGTCACCGACCCGCGCGAGTATTTGGGGAATTAAGCCAAGATGAAAGCCCGGAAGGTTCTTGAAAAAATTCTTTCCGGTTCGCGCAACATCCGGTTTGAGGATGCCTGCCGTCTGGCGAAGGCTTTGGGGTTTGAATTGGACAGAACGCGTGGCAGCCACCACATTTTCGTGCATGGCGAAGTGCCGGGGTTGCGGTTGAATTTGCAGCCCGACCGCAACGGCCAGATGAAAATGTATCAAGTCCGGCAGTTGCTGGACGCGATGGAAATGAACGGCTTGAGACTGGATGACGAAACATGAAAACGCGCTATCACATCAACGTCTTTTACAGCGAGGAAGACAAGTGCTACATCGCCGACATTCCTGATTTGAAATACTGCTCGGCGCACGGAGCAACCCCGGAAGCAGCGATGCACGAAGTTTTGATTGCACAGGAACTGTGGTTGGAATCCATGCGGGCCACGCGCAAGCGCGCACCCGAAGCAAAATATCGCCCCGCAGTTTATGCGCTGGCTTGAAACAAAACTGGCGACGGCTTCCGCCAGCGCCTTGACCGGCAAGGTCACCGACCCGCGCGAGTATTTGGGGAATTGAATTCATCCGGCTTGCAGTTAAGGTGAATTGTCTTATGAGCCAATTCCGAGTCAACGTGACCGTTGTGAATCCGAAACAGGAAGAGCTGGTGACCGCACCGGTTTCCGCGCTCGTTGACACCGGCTCCGAGCTCACCTGGCTGCCGGCGCAACTGCTCGCCGACATCGGCGTGACGCCGCGCCGCGAACGGCTGTTTGAGATGGCGAACAAGCAAGTCATCAAACGCCCCGTCGGTTACGGCATCATTCGCGCCGAGGGCTACGAGACCAACGACGAGATTGTCTTTGCCGAGCCGGGCGACATGACGCTGCTCGGGGTGCGCACGCTGGAAGGTTTCGGCGTGGTGGTGGACAACATTGGCAAAAGATTCACGGCCGCGCCGACTTTGGTGGTTTCGGTCCGGCTGGCAAAATAATCTGTGTCCGTCCTCACTTGCCATGAAGTTTCGTAGGAACGCATGAGCAACGCCCTGGAAAATGTCCGTCGGCGGTTGGTCGGTGCGGCACAAGCTTTGGAAGGCGCCCATGTTCCTTACGCCGTTGCGGATGACAACGCCGTGGCTGCCTGGGTTTCGCGCGCAGATGAGGCGGCCGTGCGCAACCCGCAGGATGTGGACATTGTTTTGCGGCGAACGGATCTGTCTGCCGCCCGCAAAGCCTTGGAGGAAGCCGGGTTCGTTTATCGCCACGTGGCGAGCATTGACATGTTTCTCGACGGACCCGACGCGAAGGCGCGCGACGCGGTTCGCATTGTTTTCGCCGCCGAAAAAGTCCGCGCGGATTACGCCACGCTTGCAGGAATTGCTGGACAACCCGGAAGGTTGACCCGCCATGAACGTGCCCGCCACCCTTGAATCCCGCACCCTGGCCGTGTCCATCGCCCGCGAGGCGGAGGCGGTTTACCGGTTCGTTTCCAATCCCGCCAACCTGCCGCAATGGGCGACGGCGTTTTGCCAATCCATCCGCCAAGCTCGCTGTTACGAGAACGTTGGCGCAAACTTGGGGAATAATTTTGATTCGTTCTCCCTCAATGATCCCGGTCATTGTCACGCCGGACGGGCGTCGGGTGCGCCGGATGGGGCTGGCGAGCGACTTCCACCGGGTGTTGAACGGTGGGCGCGGCGCCGGCGCGCGACTCGGGATGAGTCTTGACCCAGACATTGACGCGCTGTGACCGGACCGGGTCGCAAACCACCCAAACCTGACGGGGTCCCCAGTAATAATATTCGCCGCCATACCAGCCCGCATATTCGTAACCATCCCAGAAGCAATAATCGGGAGCGAAGCCGACCACTGCCACGCCGGGTGGAGGGGGTGGCGGTCCTTTATCCGCACAGCCGGCTGTCAGGACCAAGGCTGCAAGGCCGGAAGCCGCCAGCGCCCGGATGATCTTACACGTTTTCATACATCTGGGATTTTAGCTTGAGGTGTGCCGCCGGCGGCACACCCCGATTTTCGTCAGGAAAGGCCAAAAAACATTCAGTTTTCACCGGACCGGTCGGGGAGCTGACAACCATTTAGACAGGCGTGGCAATCAAACAGGCATCGGGCCTTTCCGGATGACATTCGAATCCATGACCATACTCGCTCTGCCCAAGACGTGAAAAAGCTTCAGAAACTTCACTGATGCCCTGAACTTCCCGGGCGAAGCCTCCTGAATCCAACCAAGCCCGGCTGGCTTGGTGAAATCTCCGGCCCCGTTCCGCCAGAATTTCAGACAAAGGAGTTGCCTCTAAAATAGTTCGCCGGAACAATTAAACGAAACGATGCTTGCGCGCCTGTGTTCAATGAACTAGAAATCGGCGGACGATAGCGACCTATGGCGACTTACACCATCATCGGTGGCGACCAGAAAGAATACGGCCCGATCCCGGAGACGCAATTGCGCCAGTGGATCGCGGACGGTCGTGCCAACGCACAGAGCAAGGTGCGGGTGGAAGGCGCGACGGAATGGAAATTGTTGTCCGACCTGCCCGAATTTCAAGATGTGCTGCAAAGTTCCGTCCTGCCGCCCATTTCCGCTGCGGTCCCCGCCGCGCCGCCCGCCACCTCCGAAAAAACCAGCGGCCTGGCGGTGACGTCGCTGGTGCTCGGCATTTTGGGAATGTTCACCTGCGGCCTCACGGCGCTGTTCGGATTGATCCTGGGGATCATCGCGATGGTCCGGGTGAAGAACAGCGGCGGGAAATTGAGCGGCAACGGCCTGGCGCTGGCAGGAATAATCGTCTCCGCGATCTTTCTGTTCATGATCCCAATCTTTGCCGCCATGCTGCTCCCGGCGCTGGCTGCCGCGAAACAGAAAGCGCAGACGATCAATTGCGTGAACAACGAAAAGCAGCTGGCGCTGGCGGTGCGGATTTATTCCGGCGATAATGGCAACCACTTTCCACCGGCAGCGACGTGGTGTGATGCGATCAACTCCGCCGTCGGTTCGAGCAAGGTTTTTCAGTGTCCCGCCGCCACCTCCGGCGCCCGGTGCGATTACGCCTACAATGTGAAGCTCGACGGCCTGGAAGAAAGCAAGGTGGACCCGAACACGGTCATGATTTTTGAAGCGGATGCCGGCTGGAATGCGAATGGTGGTTCGGAATTGATGCCCGGCCGGGCACGCCACAGCCGGACGTTCGTGGTTGCGTTTGCGGACGGCAGTGTCCGGCAGTTGCGGGAGAACCAGCTCAGCACGCTGCGTTGGGATCCTTGATTCAAAAAAATGAAGTCAGTGAACTAGAAAGAGCGAATATGTATACCATCATCGGCGGCGACCAGAAAGAATACGGCCCCATCAGCGCGGAGGACGTGCGGCAATGGATCGCCGAAGGACGGCTCAATGAAAAATCCCAGGTCAAGGGCGAGGGCGACGCGGAATTCCGGCCGCTCGAAACCTTTTCGGAATTCGCCATCTGTTTCACCCCCAGCAGTTCCATGCCGAAACTGCCGCCGTCGGCCTTTGCCGTCGGCATTGAACCGGAGAAGCCGTTGGATTACGAACTGGACATCGCCGGATGCATGAGCCGCGGCTTCGAGCTGGTGAAAAGCAACATGGGCCTGTTGTTCGTCGGTGCGTTGATCTACATGCTGATCGAAGGGGCCATCGGCGGGCTGGCGCAGATCCCGTTCGTCGGCGCGCTGTTTTCCATCGCGAACTTCATCATCTCCGGGCCGCTGATAGGCGGCGTGTTCTATCTGTTCATTTGCTCTGTCCGCGGTGAACCGGCGGAGATCGGGGATATTTTTGCCGGTTTCCGGCGCGCGTTCGGGCAACTGTTTCTCGGCACGCTGGTGCAGGGGCTGTTCATCGGCCTCTGCTTGTTGCCGTTCATCATCGTGTTTGCAATCAAAATCCTGCCGCTGGTGGGCCATCTGCAATCCGGCTCGACGCCGGACCGGGAAACGGTGGAGGCGATCAAGTCGGTGCTGCTCGTCAGTCTGCCGGTGCTGCTGGTGTGCGCGATCCCCGCGATCTATCTGAGCGTTTGCTGGAAGTTCACCCTGCCGCTCATCGTGGACAAGCAGCTGGATTTCTGGACGGCGATGGGGGCGAGCCGGAAGATGGTCAATAAGCACTGGTTCCATGTTTTTGGCCTGATCGTCCTGATTTCGCTGCTGAACCTTGCAGGGCTGTGTGCGTGCTGCATCGGCGTGCTGTTCACTTTTCCAGTCGGCATCGCGGCGCTAATGTATGCCTATGAAACTATTTTCTCCGAAGGGCCGGCCGCTTAGCCGCGCGCGGGCGAGGAATGCAGCGCTCCTCAACCTGCTGGCCACGCCCGGTCTCGGCTCGCTGATCGCGCGGCGCTGGATCGCGGGCACCGGACAGCTCCTGCTGGCCGTCACGGGATTCCTGCTGTTTCTGGTCTGGTTCCTCAAGGAGATGACGCAGTTTTACGGCCAGATCAGCGGGGATGTCGAAGTGCGCCCGGTCTGGAATTTGCTGTTCGCCGGCCTGATCCTGTTTGCCGTCGCGTGGCTGTGGTCAGCGGTGACGAGCATCAGCCTGATGCGCGAGACGGCATCGGGCAAGGAACAGGCATTGAAAAATTTCGGCGCGCCGCCGGTGCAAAAGCTCGACGAGGCCAAGATCCCGCCCGCGCTCGCCACCGTTCCCGATTGGAAATTGTCGGGTGCGACGATCGTGCGGACGTATCAGTTCAAGGATTTTCCGGCCGCGATCAAATTTGTGGAAGGGGTCGCCGCACTGGCGGAGCAGGAGTGGCATCATCCCGACATCGACATCCGCTGGAACAAGGTGACGCTCGTCCTCTCCACGCACGACGCGGGCGGGCTGACGGAAAAGGATTTCGCGCTGGCGCGGAAGTTTGACCGGTTGTGACCCGCGGGCTTCAGAACACCACGGGCACGCCTTCGTCAAGGATATGTAATTTGTGGGTGAGCTTTTCCTGCACGGCGATTTCCCGCAGCCAGCGCGGCGGCTCCGCCAGATCCTCGAATGACAGCTTGAACGTGCCGTAGTGCATCGGCACAAAACATTTCGCGCCGAGTTCCTTGAACGCCTGCATCGCCTCGTCCGGCCCCATGTGCACGTGCCGGAACGAATCCGGGTGATACGCGCCGATGGGCAGCAGCGCGATTTCCGGCGCAAGTTTGGTTCCAATCTCGGTGAACCCGTCGAAATACGCGCTGTCACCGGCGTGATAAATCTTCCGTCCTTGATGCTCCAAAACAAAGCCGCCGTAGCCACGGTGTCCGTCGTGCAGCGTACGTGCGCCCCAGTGCTTGCTCGGTGTGAACGTCACCTTCCATTCCTTCTGGGCAAAACTTTCCCAGTGGTCCAGCTCAATGACGCGCGCAAAACCGAGGTCGTGCGCCAGATCGCCCACGCCGCGCGGCATCACGCCGATTTTCGGATGCGGCAGCTTGCGCAGGGTCGGCTTGTGGAAATGGTCGAAGTGCGCGTGGGTCAGCAGCACCAAATCGATCGGCGGCAGGTCCTTGATTTTCAGCCCGGCGCGTTTGATGCGCTTCAGCAGGAACAGCCAGTTGGCAAAATTCGGATCGATCAATACGTTCAAATCCGTGAACTGGATCAGGAAGGAGGCATGACCGATCCAGGTGATGGCGACCTCGCCGGTCTTCAACCTGGGAAAAACCGGACGATGGTGTTCGCCGTGGCGCGGCGTAAGCAGGGCCTTCCAGACCAGCTCGCGGAAAAACGTGGCGGGATTAAAATGCTTCGCCGGGGTCAGATCCTTGAACGAACGCGGCAGTTTCCGGCGGGGAGCGCTTTTGGTTGAAGCCAGCTTGTTCATAAAACGATTGAAAAGACTATCCGTTTCCGGGTTTGAATAAAAACAAAATCCACACGTCAGATTGGGTGAACGCAATCAAACGTTCAAACGAAAGACTTGAATTATGAAAACAATGATACTGACTGGAAGCATGGCGCTCGCGCTCGCCGGAGCGGGCCTGCAATCGGCCCGGGCCGGTGATCGGGAATGGGCCACGGTCGGCAAGGTGCTCACTGGCGTGGCGGTCGCGGGCATCATCGTGGCGGCAACCGACGGGCACGCGCAGTGCAGCGTGACTTACAGCACGCCGGCGTATTGCCCGCCCTGTCCGCCACCGCCACAAGTGGTCTATTGTCCGCCGCCGGCGCCCGTGGTTTATTGCCCGCCCCCGGTGGTTTATTATCAGCCGCCGGTCGTGGTCTATCCGTCGCGGGTGGCGTATTATCATCCGAATCGCTGGGAGCATCATGAAGACTGGCGCGCGCAACATGGCCGCTGGTGAATTTTGGGGAACCGGAGGAAGCGAGCCCGTCGGATGGAAACATCCGGCGGGCTTTTCATATCGTAGCGGCGTGTCGGCAGACCGCCGTGGTTGTATTCAGGAAACCGAATAATCCGGCTGTCTCCCGAAAGCCGCCACGTTAGGCATTGATTTTTTGCCGACAGACAAAAATATTTTCAATTCACGCCGAAGCCGGCCGCTGAACTATTCTGGCCGCGTGAACAATCAATCCGCCGACCCGTCCGTTGTCCGCCGATTCCTGTTTGCTTTGGCGTCGTTTCGTGTTTCACTCCCCACGCAACCCGGTCGTGCCGTTCGCTCAACAGACAGGTGATGCTATGGAAATTTTCTTCGGTCTGATCGCCATCGTGCTGGCCGCCATCGCCCTCTGGCGCGCCAAAACCGTCAGCGAAAATAACGAGCAACTCACCGACCGTCTCACCCAGCTGGAGCTGGAAGTGTATCGGCTGCGGCAAAAACAGACTTCTGCGGCCCCCGTCACGCCCGCCGCCACGACGGAAACTGCCGGCGAGGTTGCGCGGCGCGATGCCGTCCGTGAACCGGAAATTCCCGTCACGCCACCGCCGCCCCCGGCCATTCCACCGCTGCTGCCAACGCACACGGGGACACCGCCGCCAATTATCAGGCCGCAGCGATCCGAACCCAGGTCCGCGCCGGCCATCACGCCACTGCCTGCTTTCGCAGCGCAAACCAAAGCCGCGCCGGAAGCAGACGTTCCTCCCGTTGCCGAACCGGCACCGGTCGCGGGTAAGAATTCGTTCGAGATGCGGCTGGGAACCTACTGGCTCGTGCGTGCCGGCATCGTGATGCTGCTGACCGGCCTCGCGTTCTTCGCCAACTACGCCTATCACCACGTCGTTCCCAAACTCGGCCCCGGCGGAAAAATTTCACTGCTCTATCTGGCCAGCGGACTGCTGCTCGGCGCGGGCGCGTGGTGGCAGCGGCGCTCCGCGAGCGAGTCGCTGAAAAATTATGCGCAGGTGTTGTTTGCCGGCGGACTCGCGGCGGTCTATTTCACGACCTACGCGGCGCATCACATCCCGCCGCTGCGCATCATCGCCAGCGCGCTGCTCGATGGCACGTTGCTGCTCGCCTGGGCGGGCGTGATCATGTGGATCGCCGACCGCCGCAAATCCGAGGTCATGGCGCTCTTCGCCGTCGGCCTCGCGTTTTACAGCTCGGTCATCACGCGCGTCGGTGAATTCACCCTTTACTCGAATCTGATTCTCACGGTCGCCGCGGTTGTGTTTCTGGTCCGCAACCGCTGGGCCGGACTCTCCTTTGCGAGCCTGGCCACGAGCTACGCGGGCTACACCTTCTGGCGGTTTCTGCACGAAGACGGCTGGCGCTGGGCTTCGCCCGACGAAAATCTCTGGCTCGGCGCGGGCTTTCTTGCGAGCTACTGGCTGGTGTTCACGGCGGCAACCTTCCTGTCCAAAAGCGAAAGGCTATCCGGCCCGAACCGCGCCGCGTTCCTCACGTTGAACAATGGCGCGTTCTTCGCGTTGTTTCTGCTGACGATGCTGCAGGTGCATAGCGGCGGCTTCTGGAAATTCTCGCTGGGCTACGGCACGGTGCTGCTCGCGCTGGCCATCTTCGCGAAGAAAATGCTGCCGGACGAACCGTTCGCAAAAAATTCCTACCTCACGCAGGGACTCCTGCTCGTCACGCTCGGTTTTATTTCCAAATTCGCCGGCCTGCAGCTTGCGCTCGTCCTCGGCGTGGAAAGTGTCGTGTTGTTCGTCCTCGGCTCGCAACGCCAGAGCCTCGTCCTGAAATGCTTCTCGTTCGCCGCCGCCGTGCTGGCGACCGGCTGGTGCGTGGCGAACCTGAAACAGTTTGATTTTGAAATTGTTGACGATCACGGCATGTGGATCGGCGGGGGACTTGGCGCGCTGCTGGCGTTCAACGCATTTTGGGCGCACCGGCTGGATGCCGGGAAAAGTTCATCGCCGCTCCGCGCGGAACCGGCTTTTTTCACGCTGCTGGCGTTTGCCAGCTGGCTGGCCGCGACTTGGTGCCACACCACCGAAGCAAACTTTCCCCTCGCGCTCGCCGCCGAAACCATTGTGCTCACGTTTTCCATTTACCTGTTGCGCGTCCGCGAAATCACGCTGCTCGGCCAATTCTTCCTGGTGTTCGCGCAGTTCGCGTGGCTGGTCCATTTCATGAATCACACGCCGCCGTGGTGGAATCCGCTGGCCCTGATAGTCGTCACCCTCGGCTTGAGCCACTGGTGGCAGCACCAGAAAATTCTGACCGTCAGCCGGAACATCTTCGTCTGCTATTCGACCGTCTTTGCGCTGGCCGCCGTCGGCATCACGCTGGTGTGGCTGCATCCGCTCGTCGAAGCGCCAGCGTGGCTCGCGCTCACCAGCCTGCTCGCGGTGGCCGCGACCATTTACGGCGTCACCAGCCGCGCGTGGCCGCTAGCGATTTGCGGGCAGATTTTTCTGGCTGTCAGCGCCTGGGAATTTTTTGCGCAAGTCTGGACGCACAAGCCCGCATGGTTTTTTCCGCTCGCGCCCGTCGCCGTGTTCGGAATGTTGTCGCTTGCCACCATCGGCTGGTTCGCGCGCAAGCCGGACAGCCAATCTGAAGTGCGCGATCCGCTGCTGCAAATGGCGATGGCTTATCGCTGGATCGCGCTCGCGATGTCGCTGTGCTGGCTCTGGCAATACGTCCCGGACCGCCAGCACGTCGGCGCGTTCATGGCCGCGGCCATTGGCGTTTTTGCGCTAGCCGTCTGGCGGCGCAACCGCGAGGCGCTCCTCGCGTCGGCGGTGTATGCGGCCACGGCATTGTTCACGCTTTGGGTGGTCGAAGATTTGCAGATGGATGTCTATTGGATGAACCTGCTGGCATTGCTTGCGTTGCTGGCCATGCAACAGATTCTCCGCCGACTGCCGCAACGCTTTTCACTCGATGAAAAAATCCACGGCGCGATTATTTTCATCACCGGCATCAGCCTGTGGCGGTTCGTTTCGTGCTGGGTGACCACCAGCGGCATTTTCCTGACGATGACCTGGGCCGGTTTCGCCGTGCTGGTGTTTGCAGCGGGAATGATGTTGCGCGAACGGTTTCATCGCTGGCTCGGCCTGGGCGTGCTGGCGGCGGCGGTCGGGCGCGTCGTGTTGGTGGATGTGTGGAAACAGGAAACGATCTACCGAGTGCTGACCTTCATGGCGCTCGGCGTAGCGCTGCTGGTTGTCGGATTCATCTACAACAAATTCCAGGACGCGATCCGGAAATGGCTGTAGGTAGTAGTGGCACGGACTTTACAACCGGCCAGAATTCGCCACTCTGCGCTTATGAAAAAGAGCCTGATCGCCCTTCTCATTGCCTGCCTTGGATTTTCACTGATGACCGCGCACGCGGCGGCGACCACCGCCACAGCCGCCACCGAAAAAAACACGCCCGGCAAGGAAATGGCCCAGACGCTGTCCATGATCACCGGCGTGGCGATTTCCCCGCTCATGGGCGTGGGCGCGGTTGGGGCGTGGGAATGGTGGCACGCCAATACGCCGGAAAAAAAGGCCAAGCTCCATTGGTTCGCCAATCCGTTGTTCTGGGTGCCGGCGCTGTTGCTGGTCGCCGCGTGTTTTGTGAAGGATTCCGCCGGCATCGCCCTGCCGCCCGTGCTGAAGAAACCGTTCGACGTGGCTGAAACCGTGGAGCATAAAATCAGCGGTCTCGTGGCCACGGGCGCGTTCGTGCCGATCGCCGCCTCGATCTTTCACGCCAGCAACTCAGGCGATGGCACGTCGTGGAGCGCCGCCGGATTTGCCGCGATCGATCTTTCGTGGCTCTACAACGCGCTGATGGTGCCCATCGCGATGGTGGCATTCTTCATCGTGTTTCTCGCGTCCAACGCCGTCAACATTCTCATCCTGCTGAGTCCGTTCGGCGCGGTGGATGCGGCGCTCAAGGCGTTCCGCACGTCCATCATCGCCAGCATCGCCGTCACCTCGTTCGCGAATCCATGGATGGGCGCGGCATGGGCGCTCACCATCATCCTGATTTCCTGGCTTATCGCCGGCTGGTCGTTCCGGCTCTCGCACTTCGGACTCTCCTTCATCTGGGATTTTGTCACGCTCCGCAGCAGCCGCTTCAAGCCGGACCCGACCGCGAACAAGGTTTTTCTGGGCCGCAAGATTGATTACGTGCCCGCCCGCACCTACGGCAAATTAAGCCGGGACGAAAAGAGCGGCCTCATCCTGAAATATCGTCCGTGGCTGGTGCTGCCCGAACGCACACTCACGTTGCCAGCGATGAAATACGCCGCCGGCAAGGGATTGTTTTTCTCGGAAATTTTGCAGGTGGACGGCGACAACGCCAAGATCGCCCTGCTGTTGCCGCCGCGTTATCGCGGACACGAATATGAACTGGTCGCCATCTACGGCCTGACCGACGTGCGCGACACCGGCCTGCTCGCTGCGTGGGCGTGGTTCAAATCCATGCTTGGATTCAAAACCAAAATCCCCGCCACCTAAGCCGGAACAATTCAGTCCGAGTGAAACTGGTCTCACGCCAAGACCGCCAAGGACGCAAAGAAAACTGATCGCTTGAGTTCAAAAGCGACGCACTGAATAGGGATTCAGAATTCTTGTGAGAAAATCACTGCCTGCCGCTTCCCTTGGCGGCCTTGGCGTGAGGTGCTTCTGCAGCGTTCCAGCTAAGGGATTCGGCACTTGCCGCGCTGCGGGTGAAGAAGATTTGCAGCCTGTCTAGCTGCTAGGCCCAATCTTTCTCATAACGGTGTCATCCCATTGGGGTTTTTGGGATGCGGCTTACCACCACGCTCTGCATGATTCCAGAGGCCGATGCAACCGTCAGTCTGCCAAGAATCAATCAGTAACCAGTCAAGCACCTTTGCCAATGGAATCTTCGGCTCGACTCGCGCCTGAGCTTTCACCAGAGTCACCTGCGCCGCCCACTCGACACGCCGTCGGTATATCCAAGACTCAAGCGGAGTCATGGAATCAAATCCCTCGCCATTTAAAAGCGAGCGAATCTTCGCGGAAAGCGTATCGCGTGTGGACATCTCAATTTGTGCAACCTGAAACCAAAAATCTGGTGATGACTCCGGCGGCAACTCCGGCGGCAAAATCGCCGGCAACCGTGCGTCTGTGTCCTTCATCCAATCAAGGACATCTATCCAAATTGATTTTGAGGCACTCACAGATTGGGCCTAACAGAAAATCGGCGGCATGTTTTGCAGCCTGTCCAAGTGTTAAGCCAAGGCGCAATATCAATAAATCGGCTGCTGCGGAATGGTCTGATAATAGCCTTTCGGTGTCGGCATGTCCTGCTGCTCTTGAATTTTAGCACGACACTGATAAACCAACGCCAAATAATACTGTGCTTTCTTGTTCTCCGGCTCAATCTTCAAGGCCGCCTGCAACTTGCGCAGTGCGTCATCTAGCTTGCCCATCTCATACAACAACCGTGCATCCTCAACGGTTGCCGCCGCAGTGGAATCAGGTCGATGGCTACTGGCCACTTTCGGGCCAGACGTGGAACATCCGACAATGCCGACGGAAAGTGTGATGCCGAGAATAAATGCCCCAATGGTTTTCATGGTGTCGAGTAGTCAACGACCCAGCCGGACCAGTGACGTAGCCCGCGAATGCGGAACTGCCAGCGCCATCCGGCGTTGGCTGCAGCGCCTTAGTCGTCAATCGCTCCCCACAAGTCAGCATAAAGGTAAATGCACCCGCCAATAACCGGCATACGCTGAAGCCAAAGCACTGGCGCATATAGGACCTCAAAACTACGCGCTGCAACCTCACTGGCGCTTCGTCGATACATCATGCGAGCAGCCGGACCAAAGCTGAGCAAGTAGATAATGAGGGCGACAACGAATACAACTATCCAGCGCTTCGCATTCTGGCCATCTGTTGATCTGGACTCCATACGTCAGCTCGTGACGACTAACAGGGCAGTGGGTTGAAATGTTGCGACCAATCCAAGTTCATAAATTCGAGGCTGCGCTGGAGCCAAAAGGTTGTCCAGCACATTTATCAGAAGGAAACGACGGTTGATTTCGTTCCGGCAAAGACCTCAGAGCAAACAACGGATCGTGTCCTTTCCGTCTTCGTTTCCTGACGACGCGCCATTTCCGGTGGGGCGAGCGTCCTCGCGAGCCGCCGTCCACAAATGTTTTCCCTGTCGGCCCGGCTCGTCAGGAGCCTCGCCCCACCAAGAAAATCTTCTTTCAATTTGTGCCGCCGCCGGTTCGTGTTAAATTTTTCGCGTGAACAAACTGGCAAAACAGCTGGATAAATTCCTCCGCAAAACGCCGAAGCTCGGCAAGGGCGTTTATATCGCCAAGACCGCCACGGTCATCGGCGACGTGACGCTCGGCGCGCATTCGAGCGTGTGGTATGGCGCGGTGTTGCGCGGCGACATCAACCGCATCGTGGTCGGCCACCACTCGAACATCCAGGACAATTCCGTGCTGCATCTGGCGGACGATTTTCCGTGCATCCTTGGCAACTGGGTCACCGTCGGCCACAGCGCGATCGTCCACGCCTGCACCGTCGGCGACGAAACCTTGGTCGGCATGGGCGCGTGCATTCTCGATGGCGCGGTCATCGGCAAACAATCGCTCATCGGCGCGCGGGCGCTGGTGACGCAGGGCACGAAGATTCCGCCCGGCTCGCTCGTCCTCGGCGCGCCGGCGAAGGTGGTCCGTAAGTTGTCCAAGGAAGAGCGTGCCGGATTAAAATGGTGGGCGGAAAAATACGTGGACAACACGGCGTATTGCTTGAAACACGGGATTAATAATCAGTCGTAGCCGCCGACGTCAGTCGGCGCAAACTATTTTGGGAGCCTCGGGTTTGCTCGACGCTCGGAATTTCGTGAGGCTGTGGGTTCTCCGTTCAGATGGCGCGGACTGACGTCCGCGACTACCTGATTTTGTAGTCGCCGATGTGAATCGGCGCAAACTGTTTTGTGCTGAGGTTTAACCCGGATGCTCGTCCTGTCAAAAGTCAGCGCGGACTGACGCCCACGGCTACCAAGATTCGTAGCCGCCGATGTTAATCGGCGCAAACCGTTTTGTGATGAGGTTTAACCCGGATGCTCGTTCTGTCAAAAGTCAGCGCGGACTGACGTCCGCGGCTACGAGTGTCATTCCATTTCGCGTGGCGGGAGGATGCGCTTTTCGATCCCCGGTTCACGCACGGCAGCATAGTGCTTCCAAAACCACGGCCAATAATCGTCGTCGAACACTTGCAAGCGCGGATAGCCTTGAATCACCGCGCCGAGATACGCCCAGTCGCCAGGGTTCTTCACGAGTCCGGCTTTGAGGGGATTGAGCAAGACGTAATCGGCACAAGCCAGGCTGAATGCCTGGCGCTGGCGCTCTGCCGTGGTCAACACATGATCGTGTGGCTGATGCTGAAATTTCGCGGGCTTGAGGAACGGGCCGAGTTGGGCGCGCAGGAATTTGATGCCGTTACGCTGGTCGGCGTCGCAACGCACGCCCATCCAGACAAAATGCAGATGGTCGGGCATCAAACAATATGCCGGGCAAAGCAACCCCTCGCGTGCGGCGGCGTGCAATTGCATCTCACGAAACGCGGCGTGGAAAGGCGCGTTGAGCCAGCCGCGCTGACGCAGGTGGATGGGCATCGTCCAGAAAACCACGGCATCGGCTTGATAAAACTCGCGCTTGAGGCGCGGCAGGTAATGTGAGAATTCCGAACGCGGCTTACGCTCGTCCGGATCGGGCGGCGGCGGGTTGGTGGGCATGGCAAAAATTTAGCGCGGACTGACGTCCGCGGCTACCAAGATTCGTAGCCGCCGACGTCAGTCGGCGCAAATGTCTTCCGAGAGGTTTGGCTTTTTGCCTGGTGCCCGGCATTTCGTGCGGTTGTCGGTGATTTATTTCAGATGGCGCGGACTAACGCCCACGGCTACTTGGCTTTGTGGCCGCCGATGTGAATCGGCGCAAACGGCTTTGCGATGAAGCGACAAGTTTTTATTTTCATTCGCGCCAACTTGCCGCATCTTCACCGTCACGAATTTTTATGGCTGACAAAACGAAGCACAATTACGACGAGAGCAAGATCAAGACGCTGTCCTCACTGGAGCACATCCGGCTGCGCACCGGCATGTATATCGGGCGCATCGGCAACGGCAACAATCCCGACGACGGCTGTTACGTCCTGCTCAAGGAGGTCGTGGACAATGCGATTGACGAATACATCATGGGCCACGGCAAGGAGGTCGAGATCAAGATCGCCGACGGCCGCGTCAGCGTGCGCGATTTCGGGCGCGGCATCCCGCTCGGCAAGGTCGTGGACTGCGTCTCCAAGATCAACACCGGCGCGAAATACAACGACGACGTGTTCCAGTTCAGCGTCGGCTTGAACGGCGTCGGCACCAAGGCCGTCAATGCGCTGTCAAAATTCTTTCTCGTCCGCAGCCATCGCGATGGCGAATTTGCCGAGGCCGCGTTCAAGCAGGGCAAACTCAAGAAGGAAGATGCCGGCAAGACCAAGGAGCCCAACGGCACGCTCATTGAGTTCGAGGCCGATCCGGAGATTTTCAAGGACAGCCAATTCCGCGACGAGCACATCGAGCGCCGGCTGCGGCATTACAGTTATCTGAATACCGGCCTGAAACTGATTTTAAAAACGCCGGATTCGCCCGAGCCAAAAATTTTCCAATCGCGCCACGGCCTGATGGACCTGGTGATGGAAGACATGGCGACCGACGGCAGCGAGCCGATCTATGCGCCGTTGCATTACGCGGGCAAGACGCTGGAGTTTTGTTTCACCCACAGCAACTCGCGCTACGGCGAGACGTTTTATTCCTTCGTCAACGGCCAATACACCAGCGACGGCGGCACGCATCTGAGCGCGTTCCGCGAGGGCCTGCTCAAGGCGGTGAACGAACATTGCAACGGCAAATACGAAGGCGACGACGTGCGCGAATGCATGGTCGGCGCGGTGGCGATTCGCCTGAAAGACCCGCTGTTCGAGTCGCAGACCAAAAACAAACTGGGCAACACGGAAATCCGCACCGAGCTGGTCAACAACGTGCGCGAGGAACTGCTGCATTTTTTCCAGCGCAACAAGGCGATCGCCGACAAGATCATCGAAAAGGTGGCGGACACGCAGCAGTTGCGGAAGGAATTGCAGGCGGTCAAGAAGCTCGCGCGCGAACGCGCCAAGTCCATCACGCTGCGCATCCCGCAGTTGAAGGACTGCAAAAATCATTTCGACAAGAAGAAGGAAAAGGGCAAGGGCACGATGGTGTTCATCTGCGAAGGCCAGTCCGCCGCCGGCTCAATCACGAGCTGCCGCGACGTGAACAATCAGGCCGTGTTCGTGCTGAAAGGCAAGCCGCTCAACGTCTGGGATCTCAAGCGCGACGTGATGTATAAGAACGACGAGATGTATAACCTCATGCAGTCGCTCAACGTCGAGGACAACACCGAGGGCTTGCGCTACGACAAGGTCATCCTGGCCACCGACGCGGACGTGGATGGCATGCACATCCGCAATCTGATGATCACGTATTTCTTCCGCTTCTTCGAGCAGCTCGTCCACGACGGCCACGTCCATGTGCTGGAGACGCCGCTGTTCCGCGTGCGCAACAAGGAGAACACGATTTACTGCTACAGCGAAACCGAGCGGGACAACGCGGTGAAGGAACTCGGCGGCAAGCCGGAGATCACGCGGTTCAAAGGCTTGGGCGAAATCAGCCCGAAAGAATTCCAGCAGTTCATCGGCAAGGAAATGCGGACGAGCAAGGTGGAATACGCCCCGCGTGCCGAGTCCGGCCCGATCTTCAACTTCTACATGGGCAAGAACACGCCCGAGCGGAAGGATTACATCATGGACCGGCTGGTTGTGCCGGTGGAGGAGTAACTTCTCCCTCTCCGCCTCGACCGGGGAGATTCCCTTCTCCGCTCTGGGGAGAAGGTGGCCGCAGGCCGGATGAGGTGCCGCGCCCTGACTCCACTTCGCGCGGGGGGTGAGGTGTCGAACTCTAAAATCTTTGACACGAATTACACGAATTGAAAAGGTCGGCCGTGCGTAGGCGCAGCCGGCCAAAATCTTTGCCAAACATTTATGTCTGACTCTGAAGCGACCGCCGAAAAAGCCTATGCGCCGCCAGCGAGCCAACTGCTTCAGCTCGGGGAACCGCGCGGCAACGAACGGCAGGCTTGGCGTGATTACGCCGCGATGGGCATTTCGACAGCGGCGGTGCCGGAGTTGATCCGAATGGCCACCGATGACGTGCTGCACGACAGCCCGCGAGACAGCCAGCTCGTCTGGGCGCCGGTTCACGCGTGGCGCGCACTTGGGCAATTGCGCGTGCCGGAAGCCATCGCGCCGCTGCTCATGCTGTTTCAACGCGCTGATGATGCCGATGAATGGGTCATGTCGGATTTGCCCAAAGCTCTGGCGCAAATCGGCGCAGCGGCCATTGAGCCGGTTGCAAATTACCTGGCCGACACGACGCGCGGCGAATGGGAGCGCGTGACGGCAGCGGATGCTCTCGGCCACATCGGCCAGGCGCATCCGGAATTGCGCGCCGAGTGCGTGACACGGGTGGCGGCACAGTTGGAAAACTTCGCCGAACAATCAGACACGCTGAACGCATTTTTGGTTGCGCCGCTCTGGAATTTGCGGGCCGTTGAAGCGATGTCCGTCCTCGAGCGTGCATTTGCGTCCGGCCACGTGGACGAATCGGTCAATGGCGATTTGGAGGACCTCCAAATTCATTTCGGATTGAAAGTGGCGCGCGAGCATCCGCCCAAACCGAATTCGCTCACGGAAATGAACCGGGAAATCGCCGGCTTGCATGAAGAAATCCAGGCTTACGAACGGGAAAACGCCGAATTGCGTTCGACGCTGGACGAACTGACGTTTGAACCGCCACCCATGCCGTATCTGGCTCCGCCGAAAATTGGCCGCAATGACCCGTGCCCCTGCGGCAGTGGGAAAAAGTATAAGAAGTGTTGCGGGGCCTGAAACGACGGGTGCTTTCGGCGAAATCAGCCCGAAAGAATTCGCGCAATGCATCGGCAAGGTGCTGGCGCACGGCCACCGCGTGGAATACGCGCGACGCGCCGGGTCCGGGCCGATCTTCAACTTCTACATGGGCAAGAACACACCTGGGCGGAAGGATTCCATCATGGACCGGCTGGTCGTGCCGGTGGAGGAATGATTTGTGAAACGGATTGTTTCCAATTTCGAAAAACAGTATTCAATTTGGGCATGCTCCCGCGACTGAAAGTCGTATCCATTATCAAACTGCTTTCGAGTGGCCGCACCAAGCCTTGCCTTGTTCTTGCTCAGGATGAAGACGGTGTGGAATGTGAAGTTGTTGTCAAATGGCGTTCCGGCCCGGAAACAAAAGACACTGGTGGCATCTGCGAGCTCATTAGTTCACTGCTCGCTGATGATTTTGACCTGCCGGCTCCGAAAGCAATGTTGGTTGACGTTGAACCCGATTTTCATCGTGCGGTTCCATGGCCAGAGATTGCAAAGTTGGTGAAGGCCAGCGCAGGCCCGAATTTTGCCACCAAATTCTTGCCAAGCATGACCACCTGGCCCACCGGACGACCGGTCGCATCATCATTGCGCACTCGCGCCTCGGAGATTTTTGCGTTTGATGCCTTGATTGAAAATCCGGACCGACGAATCAACAAGCCGAACATACTTTGGAGCGGTGAAGATTTGTGCTTGTGTGACCATGAGCAGGCTTTTTCTTTTCTGCACGGCGTTATTGGTTGGCGGCCGGCATGGTCGGGACAAGGTCTTGAATTTCTCCGCAACCATGTGTTTTATGTCCAATTGAAAGGGCAAATCTGTGATTGGAGCAGGTTGAGTGGAGCGCTGGAAGCCATGAATGACAAGCGCCTGATTGATTATGCGACGGCGGTGCCAGATGAATGGAAGACGGGAAATGATGCAACCGACCGCATTTTAGGTTATCTTAAAGGCGCGCGACAAAACAAGGCTGCGCTGTTTGCAGCCATTGACCAAATACTAAAATGAAAACGACATACACATTCACGATCTTGCGATACGTGCATGACATCGCTACCGGCGAATTTGTCAATGTGGGCGTGGCTCTTTACGCTCCCGAGGCAAAATATGTCAGTGCCATCTGCTGCCCGCGCTACGGACGCTTGAGTAAAATGTTTCTCGATGTGAACGGCGACCAACTCCGCCCGCTGATGCGTTTTATACAAGCACGCTTCGAGGAATACACCCTGAAATTGAACGATGAGTTGGCTTTGCATGGCCAGCCAAAGAGCGTCATGGAAATCGCCGCAAACATTCTTCCTCCAGATGACAGCTCTCTGCAATGGTCGGAACCGGGTGGTGGCTTCACCGAAAATCCCGGCGTGACCTTGGAACAGCTTTACAGCCGGCTTGTCGAGAAATACGAACAACGCGCACAGGTGCCAAGCCGCACCGATGATGAGGTGTGGCGCGGCTTTAAAAAGGAGCTTGAAGTCAAACAAGTCCTGGCAAAGTTGCAGCCGAAACGGATTATCGCCAAAGATTACGACCATGAATTTGACCATGCTTGGAAGAATGGCGCTTGGAATCTTTACCAGCCCATCTCATTTGATTTAATTGATGCGGAAAGCCTCTTAGACAAGGCCAATCGCTGGCTTGGTCGTGCCACAATTCTTCAAGAGTCGCAGGAAAAATTTAAGCTGCACATGCTCTTGGGTGAACCTCGTTTGGAAAAACTAAAGTCCGCATACGGAAAAGCATTGAATATCCTCAACCGGATGCCGGTCAAAAAGGAATTTGTTCGCGAGGACGAAGCATCCAATTTTTCCAAAGCCTTGGCAGAGGAAATCGAAAAGCATAAGTCGGCAATTTTTTATCATGCGGACATTGGTTGAAATTCAAGATGCCGTTGCCCAGCTTCCCGGCGACGAACGAAAAGCTTTGCAGATGTGGCTCAATTCCCAAGGTGAGTCCGGGTTGACCGCGCCGGAAGAACAGCGCCTGCTGCGTTCGCTGAATGAAGCCGTCCGCGACATTGATGCCGGCAAAGGCGTGCCGATAAATGATGTCCGCAAGCGGGTGGCATCATGGGCTTCAAAATAATTTTCTCGCCGCAAGCGATCGCGGACCTGAAGGAAGTCGTCCGCCACATTGCCAGGGATGATCCCGCCACCGCCGTCCGCGTCGGCTACGAACTGATTGATCGTGTAGAAATTCTCGAAAACTTTCCATTGCTCGGTGCGCCGTATGCCAAACGCCCGGGCGTGCGCAAGCTGGTGTCGCGGCATTCCTCATTTTCTACCGTCCGAGGCTGGAGGAAAATACTGTGGACATCCTGCGTTACAGGCACGGCGCGCGCACCGGGCCGGAGTTAAGTTCACTTGATTGGACCGACTCGTCGTGCCGACGGAGGAATGTCGCGAAAGTCTTCGCTTGGGCGAAAGTTGACGGAGGGGCTGGCAATCATTGCCACTGGCGCAACGGCGCGGGTTCGATTACACCATGGCATCAACATATGAAAATCGAATCCAAAAAATTCCGCGTCCGCGAAGGCGAAACGGTCAAACTCAAAAAATGGCCGACCCAAGTGAAGCCGTTTTACCAGTCGAAGGAGGATTACAAATCCAGACTCGAAGCGAGCACCACGGAATTGAGCGAACTCCAGAGCCTGCTTTATGCCGACAACCACCATTCGTTGCTGCTGATTTTTCAGGCGATGGACGCGGCGGGCAAGGACGGCGCCATCAAGCACGTCATGTCCGGCATTAACCCGCAGGGCTGCCAAGTCTACAGCTTCAAGCATCCGAGCGCGACGGATTTGGAGCACGATTTTCTCTGGCGCACCACGCGCTGCCTGCCGGAACGCGGGAACATCGGCATCTTCAACCGGTCCTATTACGAGGAGGTGCTCATCGTGCGGGTCCACCCCGAAATTTTACAAGCGCAGGATATGCCGCCGGAATCGCTCGACGACAAAAAATTCTGGGAACACCGCTTCCGTTCCATCAACGAGCTGGAAAAGCATCTGGACCGCAATGGCACCCGCATCGTGAAATTTTTTCTGCACGTGTCCAAGGACGAACAGCGCCGCCGCTTCCTGTCGCGGATCGACGCGCCGGAGAAAAATTGGAAGTTCAGCCAGACCGACGTCGAGGAGCGCAAATTCTGGCCGGATTACATGCAGGCGTATGAAGCATGCCTGGGCGCGACAAGCACCGGCCATGCCCCGTGGTTCGTGATTCCCGCCGACGACAAGGAAAACGCCCGGCTCATCATTTCGCAGGTCGTGCTCGACACGTTGAACGCCTTGAAGATGAAGTATCCCGAAACCTCCAAGGCGCGCCGCAAGGAATTGCTGGCCATCCGCAAGTCCCTCGAGAAATAAATTCCGTTCCGCCCGAGCATGTCCGCCGACGCAACAATGTTCATCGACAAGCCGGTGGTATTGACGATTTTTGCGCTCACTTATCTGGGCATCGCCATGGGACGCGTGCCCGGCCTGAAACTGGATCGCACCGGCATCGTCATGTTGGGAGCGATCGCCATGATGGTGTTCGGCGGGCTGCCGACGACGGACGCCATCGGCTTCATCAACTGGCCGACCATCCTGCTGTTGTTCGGTTTCTTTGTGCTCTCAGCCCAGCTGCGGTTGTCCGGATTTTTCGACGCCGTGGCGGGCGGCCTCGCGCGGAAGCTTGGCAGCCCGGCGCGATTTCTGATGTTGTTGATGCTGGCCACGGCGGGCCTTTCGGCCTTCCTGAACCATGACATCGTCTGCTTTGTTTTTACACCGATTGTCGCGATGGCGCTGTTGAAACGGCAGTTGAATCCCGTGCCGTTCCTGATCGCGCTGGCCATCGCCAGCAACATCGGCGCGGCGGCCACGCTGGTGGGCAATCCACAGGACATGATGATCGGGCAGATGGCCGGGCTGGGGTTTGGGCATTACGCGTTATGGTGCATCGTGCCGGTGATTTTCGCATTGGGCTGCGCCCATGCCATCATCTGGCGGCTCTCGCGCCATCGCCTGGCGGCCAAGGTGACGTCACCTTTCGATCCCGTCGTGACGCCACGTCCGTTCGACCGTCCACACACGATCAAAGGACTGGTCATCCTCGTTGTCGTCATCGGCCTGTTCTTCTCGCCGCTGCCCGCTGAATTGGTCGCCTTGACAGCGGCGGCCATCCATCTGGCCAGCCCGAAGTTCCGCACCGAAGATTTGTTGAGGCTCGTGGACTGGCCGATTCTGGTGCTGTTCATGGGACTCTTCGTGGTGACCGGCGCGTTTCAGACCACCGGCTACGGCGAACAAGCCGTGCAATGGCTGGCTCAAGGCGGGCTGCATCTGCAATCGCCACCGACGCTGGCGCTGGTCACGGCTGCCCTGTCCAACCTCATCAACAACTCCGCCGCCGTGATGCTGCTGCTGAAGGTGGCGGACATCACGCAACCACCGGCCGCCTATGTGCTGGCACTGGCGAACAGTTTCGGCGGCAGCCTGCTCATCATCGGCAGCGTCGCCAACATCATCGTGGTGCAGCAGGCCCGTGAACTGGGCATCCACATTTCCTTCCGCGACTTCGCCCGGCTCGGCATTCCGGTGACGCTGGCGGCGCTCGCCGGTTTGCTGGTGTGGGTGAGGTTGATGGCGTGAGGCGCCCGGTTAACCACGAAATACACGAAAACAATTCCCTCTCCGCCTCGACCGGGGAGATTCCCTTCTCCGCTCTGGGGAGACTTGAGCCGTTTGGGAAGCTGCGAAAGGAATTCGCCGGAGGCGAAGGCCCGCAGGGCCAAGCGAGCGGGAGTGAGCGAGTCCACTGGCCGCAGGCCGGATGAGGTGCCGCGCCCTGATTCCACTTCGCGCGGAGGGCGAGGTGTCGAATATCAACTGAAGAAGTTCCTGAGACGAATTTCACGAATTGACTCGAATGCGAATGGCACGGATGGTGCCATCTCTCAATTTTACCGCTCGCGAATCTTGCCCCGCCCGTTCACTTCTGGCTTAATACGCGCCGCTTTATATCATGTCAGCCAAGAAAAAGAAAGATTCCGGTCAGCCGGAATTGCCCATCGAAGGCACGCCACCCGCCGCGCCGTCGCAAACCGCGCCCGCGAAGAAATCTTCCGGGCCCGATGGCAACGGCGCGGACCACGTCATCGCCGAAACGGTGGAGCCCGTCGTTCACAAGCCGTTCGATCCGAAACAATCCGGCGGCGGTTTGCACACACGCGTGGATCGCGGGTTTCTGGATTATGCCAGCTACGTCATTCGCGACCGCGCGATTCCGAATCTTGCCGACGGTTTCAAGCCGGTGCAGCGCCGCATCATGTGGGCGTTGCACGAGAAGGACGACGGCCGCTTCATCAAGGTCGCCAACGTCGTCGGCCACACGATGCAGTATCATCCGCACGGCGACGCATCCATCGGCGACGCGCTCGTGGTGCTGGCGAACAAACGCTATCTCATCGAGGGCCAGGGAAATTTCGGCAACATTTTCACCGGCGATCCCGCGGCTGCGTCGCGTTACATCGAATGCCGGCTGACGGAACTCGCGCGCACGGAGGTTTTCAACGACTCCATCACCGAGTTCATTCCCAGCTACGACGGGCGCAACAAAGAACCCGTGTCGCTGCCGTGCAAACTGCCGCTGACCTTGATGCTCGGCACGGAAGGCATCGCGGTCGGTTTGAGTGCGCGCATTCTGCCGCACAATTTCCCCGAGCTGCTCGAAGCGCAGATCGCGATCCTCAAGAAGCAGCCGTTCAAGTGTCTGCCGGATTTTTCGACCGGCGGCCTGATGGATGCGCGCGATTATCAGGACGGCAAAGGTTCGGTGAAAGTCCGCGCCAAGATCAAGACCAAGGACGAGTCCACCGTCGTCATCAAGGAAATCCCGCCGACCACCACGACGGAATCGCTGATCGCGTCCATCGAGGACGCGGTGCAAAAGGGCAAACTCAAGGTAAAATCCATCAACGATTTCACGTCCGAAACCGTCGAGATCGAAATCAAATGTCCGTCCGGCGTGGATGCCGAGAAAATGGTGGACGCGCTGTATGCCTTCACCGATTGCGAAGTCTCCATCGCGAGCCGCATCGTCGTCATCAAGGACAACCGCCCGGTCGAGCTGACGGTGTCGGAAATTCTGCGCGAGAACACCGACCAGCTCGTCGCCATTCTCAAGCGTGAACTGGAGTTGCGGGAGAAGAACCTGCTCGACGAACTGCATTACCGCACGCTGGAACGCATCTTCATCGAGGAGCGCATCTACAAATTGATCGAGAAGTGCAAGACGAACGAAGCGGTGTTCGCCGCCGTTTATGAAGGCTTCAAGCCGTTCCAGAAGCAGCTCGTGCGCGAGATCGTGGATGCCGACGTGGAGAAGCTGTTGCAGGTCCGCATCCGCCGCATTTCGCTCTTCGACATCAACAAACATCGCGAGGAGATGGAGAAGACGAAGGCCGAGCTCGCCGAGACTCTGAAGAATCTCAAGAGTCTCACGAAATATGTCATCGGCCATCTCGAAACCTTGCTGGAAAAATACGGCCCGCAGTATCCGCGCCTGACCACCAAGTCCGCGCGCCACGAGGAAGTGGACGTGAAAGCGGTGGCGTTCAAGTCGTTCAAGGTCGCCTACGACCGCGCGACCGGCTACGTCGGCTACAAGGTGAGCGGCGACGAGTTCAAGCTCGAATGCACCAAGTTCGACAAGGTGCTGCTCGTGTTCAAGGATGGGACTTACAAAGTCAACGAACTGCCGGAGAAATTATTCGTCGGGCCGGAGCTGTTTTACTGCGGTCTGCCGGACCGCGAAAAAGTTTTCACCTGCGCCTACACGGATCGCAACGCGAGCTACCTGAAACGGTTCACGTTCGGCGGCACGATTATGAACAAGGCCTATTCGTGCATCCCGGAGAAGTCGCGCATCCTCTTCTTTGCGCCCGAGACGCCGAAAGTGCTTTATGTCCGCTACAAGCCGGCATTGCACCAGAAGGTCTCGCAACAGACCTGCGAACCGGAACATGTGGAAGTGAAATCGCCCAAGACCCGCGGCCGTCAGCTTTCCATCAAGGACATTTCATCCGTCACCGCCGAGCCGACGCGCGGCTGGGATGAAACCGCGGCGACCACGAAGATCGTGTTTGCGTGACCGGGCTTGGTTTCGCTTGCATTTGGCCAAACTGAAACTACTTTCCCAGCATGGCACTGACCAATCTTGCCGTGGCTGAAGAAGCACTGTCGCTGTCGCCTGCCGAGCGGGCGGATTTGGCGAAGCTGCTGATTCAGAGCCTTGAAAACGACAGCCGCTCGGACGCGGAAATCAAAGCCGAGCTCAACCGCCGCCTCGATGATTTGCTTTCAAGCAAGGATGCCGGTCTGAGCTTTGAACAAGTCTTCGGCGTTCGGGCGTGAAAGCGGTTTTCAGCGCGCGGTTCAAAGCCGAACTGCTGGATGCAGAGGCAAAATACTGCGAAGTCTCCGACCGGCTTGCGGGTGAGTTGCGCGAGCGCGTTGCCGGACAGGCGCGCGAAATCATCCGTTGAAAAGGCGGCGATCACGTCGGACCTCACGGGTTTCCGTGCCGCCGGACAAAACCGTTTCCGTTTTTCATTTACTACGAAGCGCGGGGCGACACGATTTACTTTCTCGGCCTCGTTCACGAACGACGCCACCCCGATTTTCTGAAAGGCCGCCTCAAAACGGCATAATCCATCAAAACGGTTTCGCCATTACTTCACGCGCGGCTGGGATGAAAAGGCAACGACGACGAAAATTATTTTAGCTTGAAGCCGGGCGGAACGGCCGGAGGTGATTGACGCTCCACAAAAACCCGGCAGTTCCGGCAGCGCGGCGATTTGCTTTCCGGCGAATCAATCCGTTTGTGTTCGCCAGACGGTTGTCCGACACATACTGCATTGCTGGCTTCGGATGATCCGCGCTATTTCCAAATCAGTGTGCCGGTTCGCCAAGCCAGTGCCGACGAAATGGAAGATGGCGAACCTACGAAGCCCGTGACAATTTCGTCGCTGGTGCTACGATAAACCTGCCATGAAAAAGAGTGCGCAACCCCACGTGAAAATTGAAGTCACCAAGGACGGCCCGTATCTCGTCAGCGGCGACCTGCCTTTGAGCGAACAATGGATCGTCACCAATGCCGGGGGCGATTCTCTCGAATACCGGGAAGGGAAAAAGTTTCCTGCCCAGCCGCAATACGCCCTCTGTCGCTGCGGCCAGTCGGCAAACAAACCTTTCTGCGACGGCACCCACGCGAAGGTTCATTTCGACGGCACGGAAACGGCCAGCCATGAACCCTACTTGCAGCAAGCCGGGACCATCGAAGGCCCGACGATGGTGCTTACCGACCAGGAGAACTTGTGCGCGTTCGCCCGCTTCTGCGATCCGAAAGGTCGGATTTGGAATCTTGTCAAGCAGGACAGCCCCGAAGCCCAAGAAATCGTAAAACATGAGGCGGCACATTGTCCCGCCGGACGATTGGTGATCTGGGACAAGGCGACCGGGAAAGCCATTGAGCAGAACTTTGCTCCATCCCTCGCACTCATCGAGGACGCGGAGAAGAAAGTCAGCGGCCCGATCTGGGTGCGCGGAGGCATCCCAGTCCTTTCCGCCGAGGGGAAGACCTACGAGGTTCGGAACCGGCTGACCTTGTGCCGCTGCGGCAGTTCTGCCAACAAGCCATTCTGCGACGGTTCACACGCGGGCTGAACTTGGACCTGCCATGCTCAAGCCGCACAAAAAATAAAGGCCGCGCATTTCATCACACCCGGCGAAGCGCGGCTGGGATGAAACCGCGGCAACCACCAAGATTGTGTTTGCGTGAGGCGGAAATTAAATGGCGAATTTTAATTCCGCTTGGCCGGCCTTTCATGGCGCCATGCGTCCCGAAATGCCAGCCAGCCTGCGCCGGCCAACACGAGCGCGAGCAATGCCGCGATGACATTGGTTGTTGTTCCCGGCTTGGCCAGCCAGCCAAGACAACGGCAATTCGCATGAGGGTCCATCAGTAGCAACCGCGCCAAAAAACAAATCAATCCCCACGCTGCGGTCGAAATGCACGGAAGCCAGCGCCAAGGGCTGAAGCAAATCAGCAGAACGATCAATAGTTCCGTGCTGGCGGCGATGCCCAACAACCTTTCATTTGAAAGGCTGGCCGGCTGAAAATTGCCCAAGATGGAAGCGTCGGCGCACCAGTTGCGAGGATGAAAAATCGCCGGCCATTTTACCAGCGCCGTCAGCGTAAGAACGATGCCGGTCGCGAGCAGATAAAGCCGGACAAATCGCGTCTTCATCGGTCAACTCTTTTTGATCCGTTCCAGCGTGGATTGCGCGCGGCTGAATTCCTCCCGTGCCCGCTCAATCAACGGTTGCGTGTCGGCCAAAATCCAGTTCTTGGCGGTCTGCTCGATCTCGTCGCACAACGCGGCCAGGTTGCGGGCGCCGAGATTGCCGGCGCTGCCCTTGAGCGCGGACGCGGCACTGATGGTGCGGGTCAGGGACGTCATGTCGTTTTTGGCCACGGCGTCGCTCATTATGTCCAGCTGCGTCGGGGCCTCGCGCACGAACAGATCAATCAATTCCGCGAGCGGATCCGGTTTGCCCGGCGTCCGCAACTGGCGCAGGCCGGCGATGACGACGGGGTCGATGACCTCGTCCATTTTCTTCGCGACCATCTGGTCGGCCAGGGCGTGCATGAGGGCGGCTTCCAGTTCGGGCAGTTGCACCGGCTTGTTGATGAATCCATCCATGCCGGCGGAGGAACATTTTTCCCGGTTGTCGGCCTGGGTGTTGGCCGTCATGGCAATGATATAAACCCGTTTGACCGCATTCGCGGCGCCGGTTTTTTCCTGCTCACGAATGCGGATCTGCCAGGTGGCTTCGTAGCCGCTGATGCCGGGCATCTGGCAATCCATCAAAATGATGTCGTAAGGCGTGCGTGCATGGGCTTCGAGGGCCAGCTCGCCGTCCGCCACGGCGTCGGCGGTGTAACCGAGTTTTTCCAGCTGCTTGAGCGCCACCTGCTGGTTGAGCGGCGAGTCCTCCACCACGAGGATGCGCACGGGCTTGGTGGTTGAAGCCTGCGGGTTGTCGCTTGTTGTGTTCATAATCTTCTCTCCAGTTTCAAACCAGGCGGGTTCATCCAAACCCCGCACCCTGCCGGCGTCAAGCCATCGGTTTTGACAGCCGGACTTTTTCCGCTTCCAAAATGCCGACGGCTTCCGCAAAGGCTTTCTCCAATTCAGCCAGCTGCGTCCCGGCCAGTTCGGCCTTCTGTTCCCGCGCGGACGCTTCGAGCTGTGTGGCCAGTTCCTGGACGCGGACGGCACCCACATTGCCGGCGCTGGATTTGAGCGGGTGCGCCGCATCCGCCAGGGCCGTGAGATTGTCCGCCTGTTGTGCCTGACGCGCCGCGGCCATTTTTTTGGCCCCGTAACTGCCGAACAGCTCGATCATCTCCAGCGTGAACGTCGGCCCGCCCAATTTAATCAGCCGTTCGATGGCCGCCGGATCGTAGGGATTGGATGCATTCATAATCAAATTCAGGCCGCGGTTCCGGCCGGTAACAGTTTCTGGATGGCGTCGAGCAACACATTTTCATCCACGATGGGCTTGGTGACATACTCGTTGAAACCCGCTTCCAGATATTTCTCGCGGTCGCCGGCCATCGCGTGGGCGGTGAGCGCGATCACCGGCAGCGCCCGCAACTGGCCGTCCGCGCGGATCCGGCGCAGCACCTCGGTGCCGTCCATTTCAGGCAGCGAGATGTCCAGCAGGATCACGTCGGGTTTTTCTTTCGGCAAACCCTCCAGCGCCGCGAAACCGGTCTCGTATTCTACGACCTCATAAAGCGATTCCAAAATCACCCGCACGAGCAGGCGGTTGTCCGGATTGTCTTCCACGACGGCGATTTTTTTCATGATAAGGGCTTGGTTCCTATTTAACCGCTGCCGGGGGTTCTGGCAACTTCCATTCCGAGCAGGCAGACGTCGTCGCAGAAATCCTCATCGCCGGCAAAGGCGCGCACGTCGGCGATCAATCCGTCCAACAATTCTGGCAGCGGGAGATGCATGCGCTGTTTGGCGGCGGCCAGCAGCCGTTCCTGCCCGTAATCTTCGTCCTCGGCGTTGGGCACTTCAAACAAACCGTCGGTGAACAACAATATCTTGTCGCCCGCTGCGACGGGACGCCGGCTGGTGATGAAGTCGCCTTTTTCGAACAAGCCGAGCGCCGCACCCGCATGGCTGGGAAACGGCAGCGGCTCGACGATGCCCGCCTGCGGCCGCAGATGCAGCGGTGCCGGGTGTCCGGCCTTGGCATAGCAGATTTGTCCGGCAGCCACATCAGCCACGAGATAAATCGCCGTGGCATAAATCGGGTCCTCGATCTGCTTCAGGATGGCGGCGAGCTTGCGGTTCATTTCGGAGAGGAAACTTCCGGGGTCGGTCGCATGCATCTCCAGATCGCCGACCAGCGCGCGCAGCATCGCGGTCACCAGTGCCGAGCGGACGCCGTGACCCATGACGTCGCAGATGAGCACGCCGGCCTCGGTGTCGGACAGGTTTTGCACGTTGAAGAAATCGCCGCCGAGCTGCGAGGTCCAGAAATAGCGATGATGAAACCGCAGCGCCGAATCCTCCGGCCGGGCCTTCTGGGGAAAGCACGGATAACGGTGTGGCAGGAGCGATTCCTGGAGCTTGTGCGCTAGTTCCAGATCGGCCTTGATCTGCGCGTTGTAGGCGGCGACCTGTTCGGCGAGACGCTTTTGGGCCAGGGCATTCTGGAGGGCGCGCATCAACGAAGGCACGTCCACGTCGTCCTTTTTCAGATAATCCTTGGCGCCGCGTTTCATGGCCTCGACGGCCACCGACTCATTGCCGCTGCCAGTGAGCATGACCACGGCGGGTTGTTGTCCCAATGGCAAGCTGCGGATTTTCGCCAGCAAATCCAGGCCGCTGGCCCGGGGCAGATGATAATCCACCAGGGCCAGATCGAACTGGCAAGGCCGCATCTTTTCCTCCGCCGCCTCCGCGCTGTCCACGCAGGTCACCGTGCAAGGCAGTTCCGCCGCGAGCGCCTGCACCAATTGGCAGACATACCGCGTAAACACCGGGTCGTCGTCCACCACGAGCAGAGATGTGATTCTTTTATTCATCCGGTCGCGGCGGGTTTGCGGCCTTCGTCCACCGCCTGGGTTTTGAGCACCCGCTGGAGCAGCTGCTTGAAATGATCTTCGGACAGTTCGGTTTTTCGCACGATCTCCAGCGTCTGCCGCCGCAGTCTTTCCTTTTCCGAATCGTTCAATTCCTTGGAGGTGACGATGACGACCTTCAGATGCTGGTAACGCGGGTCGTTGCGGATCGTGTCCAGAAACACCATGCCGTCCATCACCGGCATGATCAGGTCGAGCAGGACCAGGTCCGGGGGAAAGGTCTCCAGCACCGCCAGCGCCGCCCGGCCATTGGCGGCGGTCTGCACTTCAACGGGCTCATCGGCCAGATGGGCGAGCAGGATCCGCCGTGAATCTTCCTCGTCGTCCACGATGAGAATCTTGGCGCGTTTGGGCAGCAGGCTGCGTTCGAGCGCCGCCAGCAGCTCCTCGCGGGCGACGGGTTTTTCCAGAATGTCCACCGCGCCGAGAATGCTGCCCCGGCGTTCCTCGGCCACGATGCTCACCACCACGACGGGAATGGCGCGGAGTTGCGGGTCGGCCTTGATCTCGCGGATGACGCCGGCGCCGTCCATCTGCGGCATCAACAGATCCACGGTGATGAGCTGCGGCCGGAACTCGCGGGCCATGCGCAGCCCCTGCTCGCCGGAATTGGCGGCGATGACCTGGCAGCCGAATTCCTCGAGCATGTGCGTCAGCAGCACGCGCGAATCGGATTCGTCGTCAATCACCAGCACCAGTTTGCCGTGCAGGTCGGACGGTTTTTGAGCGGCGGGAATGTTCGCTGAAGTCATCACCGCCAATTCCCCTGCCGGGAGCGGTGCGCCGCCCGCCTTTTTCCCGTTCAACATCACGCTGAAGGTTGAGCCGTGGCCGACTTCACTGGCGACCTCGATGCGGCAGCCCATGAGCTGGCAGAGCGCCTGCGAAATCGTCAGGCCCAGACCCGTGCCGCCGTATTTGCGGGCGGTGCTGGCGTCTGCCTGCTGAAAGGCCTGGAAGATCACGCCGAGTTTGTCCTTGGGAATGCCGATGCCGGTGTCAATCACCTCAATCCGCACCGGTTGATGATTTGCGGGATCGGTCACGACCCGCACGGTGACGCTGCCGCGTTCGGTGAACTTGAGCGCGTTGCCGATGAGGTTGATGATCACCTGCCGCACCTTGTCGGCGTCGGCCTGGATGGGCGCCACCGTCGCGGGGATCTCCGCCAGCAATTGCACCGGCGGGTCGCGCACCAGTCCTTCCTGTTGCGCGATGGTTTCACGGACCAGCACGTCGAGGGCGACCGGCGCCATTTTCAACTCCACCTTGCGCGCCTCGATTTTCGAAAGGTCAAGAATCTCGTTGATCAGGACAAGCAGGTTTTTGCCGTTGGCCTGGATGCGCTCCAGAAAATTGATGTCGGACGGATGCAGATTGTTCGCCTTGTTTTTGAGCAGGATGCCGGCGAAGCCGATGACGGAATTCAGCGGCGTGCGCAGCTCGTGGCTCATGTTGGCAAGGAACTGGCTCTTGGTGCGGCTCGCCTCTTCCGCCTCGTCGCGGGCCTGGCGCATCACTTCCTCGGCGCGCTTGCGGTCGGTGATGTCGTGGGAAATGCCAAACGTGCCGACGACTTTTCCCGCCTCGTCGCGCAACGGCATCTTGGTGCTCAAGGCCCAGCTCACGCTGCCGTCCGGCCAGGTTTCCTTTTCCTCCTTGGTCATCGGCTGGCCGCCGTGCATCAGCTGCTGTTCGTCCTCGAACGCCTGGCGCGCATGCTCCTCGCTGAAAAAATCGAAGTCGGATTTCCCGATCGCATCGCTCGCCTGCTCAAGGCCGAACCACTGCAGGTGCGCCCGGCTGTTGCGGAGAAACCGGCTCTGCGCGTCCTTGAAGTAAATCCGGTCGGGCAGGTTGTCCATGAGCATGCGCAGCAGAAACTGTTCATGCCGCAATTCCTGTTGCGCACGTTTCCGTTCGATGAACTGTCCGATCTGGCTGCCGAGGGCGGCGACCAGCTGAAGCACCTCGGCATCCGGCTCAAGTATCTCATGGCTGAAAAATTCGATCACCCCGAGAAATTTGCCGCCCATCAAAATGGGAAACGCAAACGCCGAATGCAGCCCCGCGGCGATGGCGACTGGGCCGCGCGGGAAATTTTTGTCGCGGGTCACATCGTCAATCCAGACGGGCTGGGTGGTGGCCCAGACGCGGCCGGGAAGGCCTTCGCCCGGACGAAACATTTTCTGGCGGGTGGCCGTCGCGAAATCCGTCACGTCCAGGCCGGGCCGGTGCCAGAACTCGACGCACTGAATCTGCTTCGACTCCGGATTCGTCCGCCAGATGGCGCCCATATCCCAGTCCAGGTGTTCACAGATGGCTTGGACGATTTTCGGCGTCGCCTCAGCCAGCGTGTCCGCATCCGCCAACACCCGCGTCACCGCGTGCTGGATCGCGGCCCGGCGTTCACCGCGTTGCCGGTCGAGAATCTCCTTTTGCAGACCGGCGTTTGCGTTTCGAAACGCAACGGTCATTTCGGAGGCCATCGCCATCGCCCGCACCCGGGTCGCGCTCATGGAAAGGGCGATGGCGAAGAGCAGCAGGCTGATCACGCCGCCACCGGCGGCCACGAACATTTCCGAGCTGCGGGGAATGGCCGCATTGAAAGCCGGCTTGGTGCTGTAACGCAGCAACCAGAGATGCTGCCCCACCTCCAGTGGATTCACGGTCGAGAACCGGGGCGGGCGGGTATTCCGCTGATTGCCGGCGGGCGGATCGCTGTCAAACACCAACGTTTGCTGTGCCTGCCCCAGCCGGTCAAAAACCTCGAAACGCAGCAGGGACTCCTTGTCCTTCAGGATGTCGCCCATGAGGCGGGCGGTGATGAAGCGCGCATAGACCCAGCCTTCAATGCCGGCGCGGCGCTCCGCCAGGGTGTCCGCCGGGGCGCCATTGCGAAACACCGGCAGCAACATCACCAGTCCGCCCTGCGTTTCGGAACCCGGCCCCATGAAGCTGAGCCGTCCGCTGATCACCGGCAGCCTGGTGTCGCGTGCCTTTTCCGCCGCCGCGCGGCGTTCGGGGTCGGCGCCCACATCAATCCCGAGCAGGGCTGCGTGGTTCATTTCCGGTTCCAGGTATTTGGTGATGAAAAAATCGGCGTTGGTCCCGGGATTTTTCAATTGAAAATCCGGTGTCTTGTCCGCGCGCGTCGTCTGGAGAAAAGCGTCCAGCTTTGCGCGGGGCACGCAGGCGATGAATCCCAGCCCGTCCATGCCGGGAAACCGCCGGTTGGCCATGACGGAATCAACATAGGCCTTCCACTCTGAACGCTCCACCGAAGAACTGGCCGCATACAACCCCGCACCGCCATGCAGCACATCATCATAAACGGACATGCGCTCCGAAAGTGCCATCTGGATCCGGCTCACCTCCTCGTCGAATCGTTTGTGCGCGGTCAGATTCTCATGTTTCCGGGCGATGAGCCATCCGCCCGCGCTGGCGGCCAGGGAGATGGCCAGGACAATCCACGCCAGGGAATGGGCGAACCTTCCCAGCGCCCTGGGTGATGGCGTGACGCGTGCGTCCGCGGGATCGCCTGGAGTTGTAAGCGGGGAAGCGTCCGGGTTCATGCAAGGATCCTCCAGATGACGTTGGGAAACGCCGGGCGACGTGACGCGAGTGGTGAGCGGGTCTTCACCATGAAGCCGATGCTCGACTAAAAGCCCGTGAGCGGCAACAGAATATTTTCAACCCCCTTTTTCCGGCGCCGTGGATTTTTTGCGGGAAAAACCCCCGGTTCTATGGGGAGTTGACCATCTCAAAAATTCTTCACTTGGTCGGCGTTGGGCGCTCTGATTAAATTCACCCGACGTAAAATGATCGAAGAAAATCCATTTGCCGCACCGGCGGTCGGAAGCCAGCGTGGCGGGAATCCATCCCGGCCGGGCTGGATTGTCGCCGGCATTCTGGCGGTGCTGCTGGTTGTGGCGGTGCTGCTCTGGGTGACCGCGCTGGCCAAACAACGCAGTCTGGAATCACTCCGGTCCCAATTGGATGACGCCAACACCCGGCTCGACAACGCCCGCACCGAAAGCCAGAAAGATAAGGAGCAGATCACAGCCCTGCAAGCCCAGGTGGCGGATTTGGAGCAGGCCAAGGCAGCCGTCGCCCAGGCGGCGAGAAGTCTGGAGGATGAAATGCGCGCCGGCCTGGAATCCAAAGACGTCACCATCTCCAAACTGCAGGGCAAGCTGACGGTGAACATCCTTGACCGGGTCATGTTTGATTCCGGCGAAGCGATCTTGAAACCGGAAGGCGAATCCGTGATGCGCAAGATCGCGGCCATCCTCGCCGAACATCCCGACCTCAAGATTCATGTCATCGGCCACACCGACAATGTGCCCATGCGGAACCGGTTCGCCAGCAATTGGGAACTCTCCGCCGCCCGCGCCCTGGCCGCCGTGCATTTCCTCACCGAAAAAGCCGGGGTGGATCCGCGCCGGGTCGGGGCGGTTGCCTACGGGGAATACCGGCCCATCGCCGACAACGCCACCGCCGAGGGCCGGGCCAAAAACCGCCGGATCGCCGTCACCATTCTCTCCGATGAACTCGCCGGCGTTGACGCCGCACCGCCCGCGAAGCCGGGTGCCGCCGCCGATTCGCCGCCGGTCCTGCCGGACGCCATGCCACCCGCCGCAAATTATTGAAACCTGGACATACGGGCGATGACGCCCGCTGGACTCAGGCTGGGAGGGAATTGTCCCGGCAGATTTTGGAATAAATTTCCCCCAGCGGCTTCATTTTGCGCGGCAGTTTTTCATCCGCAAAGTCCACAGACAGGAGTCCGAATTTTTTGGTGTAGCCGAACTGCCATTCAAAATTGTCCAGCAGCGACCAGTAAAAAAAGCCACGCACCTCCACGCCCGCCGCCATCGCGCCATGCAGCGCGGTCAGATTTTCGCGCAGATCGCGCTCGCGGAATTTTTCATCGTCGGAAGCCGCGCCATGCTCGGTGATGTAGATGGGGAGGCGGAATTTCCGGTTGAGATAGGAAAGGATTTTCACCATGCCTTCGGGATAACGTTCCACCATGTCGTCGCAGACAAAGCCGAAATCGTCGAGGGTTTCGACCGGCGTGCCGCTGGCGGGAATCATTGCCCGGAAATGATGGAAGCGCACGCGGCCGTAATAATTGAGCCCGACGAATGTGGACGCGTGCCGGCGTCCGCCGCCGAGAAACGCATCCAGCACGAATTTGTTGAACGTGTAATGACAGGCAAACGCGGTGGTGCGGTCCCACGGCGAAAATCGCTTGTAGGCGTGGAAAAAGGTCCAGTTCTTCGCGATGCCGACTTCCGGTTTGCGGCCGGCGTTGCCATCACGCTGGATGACGCGGCTGACCTGCACGTGTGCACGCGACATGTGGGCGATCACTTTGCGAAACTGGCCGAGCTGCCACTTGCGCTGGGGCGGAAAGCCGCCGAGCAGATACGCCACGCACGCGTAGGTGTCGGGCTCGTTGAACGTGTTCCAAAGGTAAACGCGCTCCTTCAGCGCGGCGACGAGCTTGGTGGCATAATCCACGAACGCCGGAATCGTCGCCGCGTTCGTCCAGCCGCCCAGCGCGTTGATCCAGGGCGGATTGGAAAAATGATGCAACACGACCATGGGCGTGATGCCTTTCGCCTTGAGGCAATCCAGAAGATGAACATAGCGGTTGAGTTCGTTTTGGTTCAGGGGCGTGAACGGCGCGGATTGCAGGCGCGACCATTCGATGCCGAAGCGGTGGGCGTTCGTGCCGAGCCGGGACATCCACTCGATGTCCTCGGGGTAACGATGATAGTTGTCGCAGGCGATGCGGCAGTTGCTGCCATCCTGCGCGGTGAAGCTGGTCCACTCATTTTCAACGTGGCCTTCCACCTGCGTCGGCGCCGTGGCGGTGCCCCACAAAAAGCCGGGCGGAAAATTGAGAGTAGCGCCGTTGCTCATCGCCCGGATTTTTTTGGGGACTCGGCTGGGCGCGCAGCGTCAGCCGCGCTCCGCGCAAAGAAGTTTTCCCCGACCGCGAGTTCGATGGCGGCAAACAGTTTCTCCGGCGCGCAGTTCACCCAGTTGCGGAATTTTTCCACGGGCAGATGATCCGGCAGTTCGGCCAGACGGTCGAGATTGAAACTCTTCTCCGCCAGGCCGAGGCCGGCCTGCTCGGCGTCGAGGGCGTTGACCTGCTGCTCCACGTGGTTTTCCACCGGCACCAGAAAGAGCGGCTTGCCCAACCAGGCGGCCTCGCTCACGGATTCAAAGCCGGCAGTGCAGACGACGTGACGGCATTCCGCCATCATCTGTAAAAACTTCTCGCCATCGAGCCGGTGAAATGTGAGCGACGGCGAATGCTCGAATTCAGCCGGCGCGCCGGGCTTGTCGTAAAAACAATGCAGCTTCGTCCGCGGGTTCTGCGCGCTCCACGCGATGATCTGTTCGGCGTAACCATGGTTCAACAAATACACGAGCGCGAAATCGCCGGCCGGCTTTGATTCAAGCTGGAAAAGCTGGCGGCGCAAAATCGGCGGGCCGACGACGATCCGCTTTGCCGGCAGGTCCGGCGCGGCGTAAAGCGAGAGGGCCAGCTTGGTCACGCGCGCGCCGAGGAGGCAGGTATAAAGCTTCATGCTCAACTGCTGTTTCCACAGCTGTGGCGTGCGGACGTAGCCGGGATGCTGGAACATGAATTGATGGCCGATGGCAACAACGGGCGGCCGCGTTCGCCGCGTGATGGCGTAGAGCGCGGCCATCGGTTCGAAGAAATTGAGGATCACGTCTGGCTGCGTTGCGCGGACGAGGTCGTCGAGCTGGCGGAGAATGCGGAAATATTTCGGGAGATTGCCAAAGACGCCGAGCAGGGTCGCCAGATTGCTGACGGAGCGGTTGTTCTTATACTTGAATTCCAGCGTGGGCAGTTGCCGGACGGGCAGCTTCATCGCCGATGCGAAGTATGCCGGCATGGGCCGTTGCGTGCTCACGCCGAGCGTGACGGCGACGATTTGATGTCCCGCCGCTTCCGCCATTTCCTTGACGGCCATCGCCTGGGTCATGTGACCCCGGCCCTCGCCCAGCACGCAGAACATCATTTTCATGGAAGTGGATGAGTTTGATCCGGCCGTCGAAATCTTCAATCAAAGCCGTGCAACTTTCAACCCAATCCCCGCAGTTCAAATACTCCACGCCATCGATCGTCTTGATCTCGGCGCGGTGGATGTGCCCGCAGATCACGCCGTCCGCCTTTTGATTGCGCGCCATCGCGGCCAGCGTGGACTCGTATTCGGTGACGAATTTGACGGCGGACTTGGCCTTGAATTTCAGATACGCCGCCAGCGACCAGTAACCGAAACCCAGCGCGCGCCGCAGCCGGTTGAAGTGCAGATTGAAGTCGAGGATCCAGTTGTAGAGATGCGAGCCGAGCTTCTCCAGCAAATGATTGAAATGCGTCAGGCCGTCCGCCTGGTGGCCGTGGATGACGAGATATTTTTTCCCGTCGGCGGCGGTGTGGATCACCTGATGCGCCATCACCACGTTGCCAAACCGCATCCCGGCAAACTGGTCGATGAATTCGTCGTGGTTGCCGGTGATGTAAATGACCTTCGTCTGCTTGCGGCTTTTGCGGAGCAGTTTTTGGATGAGCACGTTGTAATCGTCGCGCCAAAACCAGCGGAATCGCAGTTCCCAGCCGTCAATCAGGTCGCCGACGATGTAGAGATATTTGCAGTCCACCACGCGGAGAAAATCCAGCAGTTCCCCGACGCGGGCATGCCGCGTGCCGAGATGAATGTCCGAAATCCAGACCGACCGGCAGGTCAGGGTCTCGTCGGACTTCAAATCCAGATGGGCTTGGTCAGCTTTCATAGCTCTAGCACAACTGGACTCTGCTACAGTGTGAATAACTTTGGCAATAACTTATTGTCATTGTCACCGGATCTTCACTTGACCGTAACCGGATTGAAATAATTCCGCCATGCGACCCTGGCTCCCGTTTGATTTGGCTGCCGCACCCGGGTCAGCCAGCCGGAGCCATCGGGCGGTTCGGGCGCGCCAGTTGCCCGCGGATTGCTTTTATCAGTGCAAAAGATTTGTGGACAAACCGCGGGCATTGCCCGATAAAGTTCAGGATTAATGATGGCGTCGTTGCAAAGTGAATTTCCGTTGCGGGTGGCGGTTTGTGCCTGGTGCAAACCCAAAAACCGCAGTGCGGATTTGGGTAACAGTCCCGGCGCGATTTCGCACGGCATTTGCCCGCGCCATTTGAAGAAGCTCCGGCTGGAATTGCAGATGCAGAAGGCTGGCAGTCATCCGGCACCAGCGACGGCGGCGCAGTCGCGGCGGCGCCGGGCACCGTTCAATCATCCGCAACTGAACTATCAGGCTTGACCGCATCAAAAACCTTGCGCGGCTCCGCGTGCTGTCGGATGGACGCGTGGTCTGGCAGGCGGATATCGGCGCGGAACTGGCGGACCTGCCGGCAAACTTGATTCGTGAACAGAAACCGTGACGCTCAACCATCAGCCGTCCTACGGCATTGACGTGACGAAGAAAATTCCCGGCGAAGGTTTGAAACGCGCCTGGCTCCCGCTAATGCGCATGGACGAAAACGTGCAGAAGAAAGTGGATGCTCTGTTCGGAGGAAAACCGTGAAAACGAAATCACTTGTCACGCCGGAGCCCTGGCGGAGGCGGAAGATGGATGCGGCGGTGAAGGCGAAAATTGATTCGTGGTTCAAGCCAGGACCGGCTGAAGAACGCCACTTGCGCGAAAACAGGAACCAGGTTTAGATTATGAGCGATGAAACTGAGATTGGATCTGCTGGAGCAAATGACCGACCAGGACATTCTGGAGGAAGTGCTGGCGAACAATCACCGTTACAAGCCCGAGCCGCTTTTCTCAAAAACCGGAGTTGGGAGCTTGTCGTCGGCCTCAACCGAGGAGCGTGCGCAAGAGGAGGCGCGCAGCACGGCCAGAATTCAGAGAGCTATCGAACGCTTGAAGCAGAATGGCGCAGCCGCCAGGGAGAAGTCTCCACCCTCAACGCAGCCATAGAATTTTTGCGGCAATGTCACCGCCGCGCACCGTTCCTCTTTTTCAACGGCAACACCTTCGCTGATGTGGGACGAACCGTGGTTGACTTCGTGTTTGCTGAACTTCCCACCACCCGCCGTCGTGAAGTGGTGTCAGCGGTGGCTCATTACATCGCCGGTGTTCTGGATCATGACTCTCTGGTGCGCATCGTGAACGAAGTTTCCGCCACCGCTGATCTTCAACCCGGCGACCGCGTTAATACTCTGCGCGGCTCAATGTCCGGGACGATTCTGCGCGTATTGCCGGATGGCCGCGTGCTCTGGCGCGCTGATTCCGGCGCGGAACTGACGGGCCTGCCGGAAAGCTTGATTCGCGAACCGAAACCGTGACACTCGGTTCACCATGAAGGTGGAAAAACTCTTCGGCCCATGAAACAACTGCTGGCTTCCATTCTGATCGTCGGGTTGGTTTGCGGGTGTCACACGACCCGAACAGCCACCGTGCCGACTGCGCCGCACATTCGCGTGCTCACCTACAATGTGAATTGGGGCGGAGCGCGACCGGATCTTGCCGCGGAAATCATCCAACGTTCCGGTGCCGAGATTGTCTGTCTCCAGGAAACCACGCCGCAATGGGCGGAATATCTCCGGCAAGCTTTGGGGCGCGACTATCAGTTCACCCAGTTCCGCGATTCCCAAAACCGCATGGGCGGCGGACTTGGGTTCCTCGCCAAGGTTCCGGCGCACGAAGTGGCGTATGTTCCCTCGGAGACGGGCTGGTTCGACGGTTGGATCATGAGATTCGAGACCGTCATCGGGCCCGTGCAGGTCATCAACGTTCACTTGCGACCGCCCATCAGCGATGGCGGCAGCTGGGTCAGCGGTTATCTGACAACCGGTGACGATCGCCGTTTGGAAATGGAGAAATTCTACCAGGCCCGCGCGCCGCAAACCCCGACCCTGGTCCTTGGGGATTTCAACGATGGGGAAAGCAGCGCCGTGGCCCGCTGGTTGCAAGGCCAGGGTCTGAGTGATGCCCTCCCGCAATTCGACCGCTACAGTCCGACCTGGCAATGGCAGACCAGTGTGGTTACCCTCAAGCGTCGCATGGACCACATCTTCTACACGCCGGAACTGGACTGTGCCGCCGCCCGGGTCATTACCGCCGGCGCTTCGGATCACTTTCCCGTCGAAGCCATCTTCACCAAAGCCAGATGAGTGACGCCACGAAGAAAATTACCGGCGAAGGTTTCAAACGCGCGTGGCCGCCTTGTGCAATCGAAGCTCTGCAAGAGCGAAGACTCACGCTCGTCAAGATGGATGAAAACGTGAAGGCGAAGGTGGAAAAACTTTTTGGATCGCAGCAGCCGATGTGAGGAGGCTCAACTTGCCGCGAATCCCAAGGGGATTCTGTCCCAAAGCCCAAGGTTGCGAGGAACGAGCTACCTTGGGAAAACTGAACAAGACAATTACAACCCCAACGGGGTTGTGGCGAAGTTTGGTGTTCGTTGCGTGTTCAAGGTTTGGAAGACGACGGCACTTCACCAGCGCATCCAGCCCAAGTCCTCAGCACGATGGAATGAATAAAGTGATTCACGTCATTGAACTCAAAATGCTCAGGCACTCGCGTGTCAGCGCGAGGAAACAGACGAAAAGGATTCAAGCCACCGAAAGCAACATAGCCGACTTCCGCACCCGGTGTTACACCAACGCGAAGCAGCAGTTGGTTGACTTGGATACAGAACTGAAAACATGCGCCTTTGTTGTGGGTCTGCACGCCGACAAATTTATTCCCGTTGATGATGGGGAATGTCTTCGTCAACGCCGCAGCAATTCCTGTGACTCTTGCCCTCGCAACATCCATCCACACTCCACCGGGAGACTGGCCTAGAGCGATTTCTTCAATCAAACTTTGTGGTAGATGCAGTTTCCCCGGCAGCGCGTATGAAGTGGTAAGGGCGGTCTTCGTCATCCAGCGCGCGAGAATGCTCGCATGTTGGCGCAGTTCTTCCAGATGCGTGTGCGCCAAGATGGGAAACTGCCTTTCGGTCAACGGTCTCAGGATTTGATCAACTTCGGATTCCATCTTCGACATCCAACCCGTGTTGCAGGCCACACAGACAATTCTCGCCTCGAAGCGAAGCGAGACGTGCTTGCGTTCGTCGAGATAACCTTAACCATCCACATATCGCCCAACGTGAACTAGAAATTTTCCGTCAGTTTCGGGCGCGATACGCCGGTGCAGCCATTGAGGAATGGCGTGCTCAAGACTGTCGGCGCGGTTGCCACAAAAAAGACATTTGCTCATTGGCTCAGACTTTATCGCTTTTCACGCCGTTGACCAAACAGATTGCCGGCACGTTTGCCACAACCTCGTTGAGGTTGTTTCCATTTCGACACGTGAACCCAAGGTAGGCGCTGGCGCGCCAACCTTGGGCTGGAGGCCGCAATCCCTTTGGGATTGGCAAACCACGACACGTCGGGCATAACAATTGCACCTATGCCTCAATCCCTTTCCGCCGTTTACATTCATCTGGTCTTTTCCACCAAAGACCGTCGTCCTTTCCTGCGCGACAAAGCCCCGCGCGACGCGCTTCATTCGTATCTCGGCGGTGTCTCCAAACAACTCGATTGCCCGCCCATCCTCGTCGGCGGCGTGGATGACCATGTCCATCTGCTCGCGCGATTCGGACGCACTCTCACGCAAGCCGAATGGGTAAAGGAATTAAAACGCGTCTCGAATCTCTGGCTAAAGGAACGCGGTCGTGAGTATGCCGACTTCGAATGGCAAGGCGGTTACGCGGATTTCTCCGTGAGCCAATCCAATCTCGAACCGGTGAAGCAATACATCGCCGGACAGGAGGAGCATCATCGCAAGATTGGATTTCAAGATGAATTGAGGGCGTTGTTGCGACGGCATGAAATGGAATGGGATGAGAAATACGTTTGGGATTGAATCGTCGCCATCGCGAGACTTGCCGCAACCGCGTTGCGGTTGAATTTATTCCCGAAACAGAACCCAAGGTAGCTCGTGCCTCGCAACCTTGGGCTGGAGGTCACAATCCCGGTGGGATTACCGCAACTCGGTTGCTGTCAGAGTCGCGCTCACGCGCCGGGCGGCAGCAGGAATTCCAGCCTGATTTTTCAAACGACCTCCATCACGCGCAGGCTGCCCTGCGGTTGCTGCGGGTCTTGGCAGACGGCCACCAGCGCGCCCAGCTCCGTCAGGAGCGAAATCTTTGTAGAACTCCCGCGCCAAAAAAATCTCAAGCCCCGGCGGGGCGAAATATGCCGCTCCTGACAGAGCTTGAATCCGTTTTCACTTCACTGCTACAAAGATGTCGCCCCGCCGGGGCTTCATCGGCGTGTTTTCTGGTTCACGGATTTGCTTTCCCGGCTTAACATCAGTTGCATGAAATCGTTCCAAGCTGTTTTGCGGTGGCGTGCTTCGTTCACCAAAGCGGCGCTGCTTTTGTTTTTTCTCGTCTCCGGCACGCTGGGCTTCGCGCAGATGCCGGATCCGCCCGGACAAGTGAAGCCCGGCGAGTCGCCCAAGAACGAAGCCTACCTGTTCGCCCACATGATGGATGGCGATTACTGGCGGCTCTATTACAGCGTCAGTCTGGACGGGCTGCATTGGACGTTGCTCAACGGCGGCAAGCGGGTCTTCGAGGATTATCGCGGTCACGCGGACATCTGCCGCGGGCCGGATGGACGCTATTATCTCGTGGGCAATCGTGGTGACGACCAGCCGGACATCAACTTCTGGGTGTCGGACGATCTGATCACGTGGAAAAAATTCGGCGACTACGTGCCCGATCTGAAGAGCATCCCGAATTATACAAACGTGATGATGCGCATCGGCGCGCCGAAGTTGTTCTTCGACGAGGCGAGTGCGCAATTCGTGCTGACGTGGCACACGACGCATGACTTGGGGAAGACGGATTTGCCCGAACCTTACTGGGCCGGCCAGCGGACAATTTACGTCACCTCGAAAGATTTGAAGACCTTTTCCGAACCGCCGCGCCGGCTTTTTGATTGGGACATGGCCACCATCGACACGCTCATTCGTCGCGACGGCGACCGTTATTACGCCATTCTCAAGGACGAGCGCTATCCGACGCTGGAATGGACCACGGGAAAGACGATCCGCATCTGCAGTTCAACCAACCTGCTTGGACCTTACACCGAACCCGGGCCGTCGGTCAGTCCGGGGTTTCGGGAAGCGCCGACGTTGATTCCCTCGCCCGATGGCAAGGCGTGGTATCTCTACTACGAACAATATCCGGGCGTCTCCTACGGCCTTTCGGTGGCGTCGCATTTGAGCGGTCCGTGGTTTCAAGCATCGGGAGCAACGTTGAAGGGAGGTTGGGACAAATACGTGGTGACGCCCAACGCGCGTCACGGTTCGATGCGGCCGATTTCGCGGAAAGAATATGACGCGCTCGTCGAACACTTCGGCAAATAGCCGCGACCGTCAGCCTTAAGCAGGTGGCAGGAATTCCAATCCGAATTTCTTCGCGATCTCCGTCACGCGCGGGATGTCCTGCGGTTGTCACGGGGTGAAAGTTTCAAACGAGCCTGGCTGCTGCCGATCAAGTTGCACGACGCCGTGCGGAAGAAAATTGATGGGCTGTTCGAAAAATAGTAGTTTCACGAACGACAAAGAATGCCGGTTCCCGAAACAACGTCTGTCGAAGCCTTCGAACGCTACGTGGGCGGGCAATGCTTGCGCGCCAGCCAGGGCGAAGCCTGGCGGGAAATCAAGGCGTGCATCATCGCCCTGCCGCCGGTCGTGGATGCGCTGCCGCTGCCGTCCGTGAGCGAACCCCGCCTCGCATGGATAATTTCCGGCGAGGTCGATTTCCAGGAGCGGGAAGGCAACGGGCCGTGGATTACCCACCGACTCAGGAAAGGGTCTTTCTTTCTCACCACGGGAGGCGCTCCCTTCGACTGCCGCTGGAAAACGGTCAGTCCCGAGCCGTATCAGGCGATGGCGGTATTTATCGAACTTCCGCTCCTCGATCGCGCCTTGGAGGAGGTCTTTGGGGCCGATGCCCCTTTCGCGTATTTGCGGGACCTTTCGGCATTCACCGATGGGGTTTTGGATTCGCTCATGGAGCGGCTGCGCGAGGAGTTGATGCGGCGGCAGGCGAGCCCGCTGCTCGTGCAGGGAATCGCGCAGGCGATCGCCATCCATCTTGCACGGAACTACGCCGGGACCGCGAAGGAGCGCAGCGGCAGTCCAGCGCTGCCCGGCTACAAGCTGCGACAAATAACGGACTGGATGGCGGGAAATGTCGCCGAAGAATTCAACCTTGACCGATTGGCGGCACAAGTGGGGTTGAGTAAATTTTACTTTAACCGCCTTTTCAAAAAAGCGATGGGTGTATCGCCTTCGCACTACCATATCAACTTGCGGATGGATGAAGCGAAACGCCTGCTCCGCGAAACGAAGAAGAGCGTTGTGGATGTTGCTCTCGACGTGGGCTACGCCAATCCCAGCCATTTCGCGCAGCTCTTCCGAAGAGAAACAGGCCTTTCACCGAGCGATTACCGTCAGTTGCGGTGAATTAACAGGAGAAAACGGAGAGAATAGAGGTTTCCCGCCGTTTCCTCGGTTTCCTCCGGTTTAATTTCGAGCAATCCCACAACAGGTGTGGCAAGACCCCGTGCGACAGCCGTGCAGACTTGAAGTAACGTCTTCTTCGAACATTGAATTAAAAATTAAAAACGAAGGATTCAAAATGAAAAAGCGCAAACTCGGTAAAAGTGATCTGGAAGTCTCGGCCATGGGACTCGGCTGCATGGGCATGAGTTCCAGCTATGGCCCGGCAGGGGAAAAGCAGGCGATGATCGCGGTGATTCGTTCCGCTGTCGAAAGCGGCGTCACCTTCTTTGACACCGCGGAAATCTACGGCCCGTTCCAGAACGAGGAACTCGTGGGCGAGGCCCTGGTGCCTTTCCGTGAGCGGGTGAAGATCGCCACAAAGTTTGGATTCAGGATTGGGCCGAACGGGGGAGGCAAGGACGGGTTGGACAGCCGACCCGCCCACATCAAGGAAGTGGCGGAGGCATCTCTCAAGCGGCTCAAGGTCGATGTCATCGACCTCTTTTATCAGCACCGCGTCGATCCGGACGTGCCGATTGAGGACGTGGCCGGGGCGGTGAAAGAGCTGATCCGGGCCGGCAAGGTGAAGCATTTCGGTCTTTCAGAAGCCGGTGCGAAAACCATCCGACGCGCTCACGCAGTCCTGCCGGTCACCGCCCTGCAGAGCGAATACTCCCTGTTTTGGCGGGAGCCGGAGGTCGAGATCATGCCGACGCTGGAGGAACTTGGAATCGGCTTCGTGCCCTTCAGCCCGCTCGGCAAGGGATTCCTCACGGGGAAGATCGACGAAAACACCAAGTTCGACGCCACCGATTTCCGGAACGTCGTGCCTCGCTTCACGCCCGAGGCCCGGAAGGCGAACCAGGCCGTGGTCAATCTGCTCAATTCAATCGCCGCGCGGATGAAGGTGACACCCGCCCAAATCGCGCTGGCCTGGCTGCTGGCGCAGAAGCCGTGGATCGTTCCGATTCCCGGAACGACGAAGCTGCCGCGCCTGCTCGAAAACCTCGGCGCTGCCTCCGTTGAACTGATGCCTGACGATCTCCGCGAAATCAACGCCGCCTCCGATAAAATCACGTTTCAGGGAGCGCGCTACCCGGACTATCTGCAGAAGCTGGTCGGTCGTTGAAGGCAAATGTTCGCTCGTTTATATTCGGGCACTGTAATGAACGTTTTACGCGAGACCTGATTTAGGGCGAATAAAAGGAAAATAATCATGAGCAAAGTTTGGTTTATCACAGGTGCCGGCAGCGGACTCGGAACAGGAATTGCCAAGGCTGCGTTGCGCGTGGGCGACCGCGTCGTCGCGACCGGCAGAAATCTCGAGAAAGTGCGCAAGGCTTTTCCCGACGTGGCGCAGGAGAACATCGGATTTGTGCAATTGGACGTCGCCAACGAGACACAGGCCAAAGCGGCTGTCGATGAGGCGACGAAGCGTTTCGGCCGCATCGACGTGCTGGTCAACAATGCCGGCTACAGCCTGCTCGGTAATTTCGAGCAGATGACTGCCGCCGAGATCCAACAGCAGTTCGCCTCGAACTTTTACGGCATCGTGCATGTGATGCAGGCCGCGTTGCCCGTCATGCGACGGCAGCGTTCGGGTCACATCATCAACCTCAGTTCCGTCGCGGGCGTGGTCGGGCTGAAGCACTGTGCGGCCTATGCCGCGACGAAATTTGCCGTCGAAGGTCTTTCGCTGTCGGTCGCGACCGAAGTGGAGAAGTTCGGCATCAAGATCACCGTGGTCGAACCCGGCTTCTTCCGGACGGACCTGCTCGACGCGCAAAATGTCCGCTGGGTCAGCAAGGTCATCGAAGACTACGCGCCGGAGGGCACCGCCGAGGACATGTGGTCGAAATATAATGGCACGCAGCCCAACGATCCAGCGAAGCTCGGTGACGCTCTCGTCAAAATCGCTGCGATGCAAAATCCGCCAAAGGTGTTCGCTGCCGGAAGCGATGCCTTGAGCACAATCACGCCCGCGATCGAGGAGCGGCTGCGCGATCTGCGCGCCCACGAAATGCTGTCCAAGGGAATGGAAGGTTCATTCCAGCGAGGAAGCAAAAAAGCTGACGCAGAAAGGAATTAATAATATGGAAATCAAACGAAGCGGCTCACAACCGTCCAGTAAAGGACCGGCTGATTGGTTCACCGGCACGGTGCGCATTGATTCGCCGTTCAAGGGAACTGATCCCGCCCGCGTTGCCGGTGCCATCGTAACGTTTGAACCAGGCTCTCGAACCGCGTGGCACACTCATCCGCTGGGGCAAACTTTGATCGTAACCGCAGGCTGCGGGCGCGCGCAAAGCGAGGGCGGTCCGATTGATGAAATTCGTCCGGGAGACGTGATCTGGTTTCCGCCGGGCGAGAAACATTGGCATGGTGCTGCGCCAGCGACAGCCATGACGCACATCGCCATTCAGGAACAACTCGACGGCAAAGCGGTTGACTGGATGGAAAAGGTCAGTGACGAACAATATCAGGGCTGAACAAGGCAAAAATTCCAATCCGTATTTTTTCCCAATCTCCATCCCGCACCAAATGTCCTGCGGTTGCTGCGGGTCTTGGCTGACGGCCAGTCTTTGCTGACGGCCACCGGCGCGCCGATTCCGCGGAAGGAATCCAAGCTGCTTCAAAATATTGTTGTTTGTTCCGCCGGACCGGATGGCTACATTTTTCGCATGAACCCGAATTGCAAACGCTTCCTGTTGAGCCTGCAACTTTTTGTGATGGCCGCTTCGTTACGGGCCGCTGAACCGCTGGCGGGTGAAAATCCGGCGGATCATCTGCCGTCGCACATCCGGCAATTGACCGCGTTCGGCGAGCGCGCGGACTGGTCGCCCGACGGAAAGAGGATTTTATTTCTCACCAAAACCTTCGGCGACGCGATGGAAATGGACGTGGCGACCAAAGTCATTCGCAATCTGACCGCCCACTATCCGCATCACGGTTACACCCGCGCGCTTTACCTGACGAACGGCGACATCCTGCTGTCGGGGCCGGAGGTGTTCGACCCAAAGCATATCGGCACGGCGCGGGAGCAATGTTTTCTTTACGTGCTGGACAGGAGTTTGACCAGGCCGGCGCAACCACTCGGCACCAAATGCAGCGAAGGCCCGGCGGTCTCGCGGCATCGGCTGCACATCGCATGGACGCACGTGGCGGCCGAGTATCCGGACGAGATGCCCGCCGGAACTTCGCGGATGCAGGAGGCGGACATCGTCTATGAAAACGGCGCGCCAAAACTCGCGAATCAAAAACTCATCATCGTGAACACGAACCTGCCGTTCCCATGCACATTGGAGACGCAGAATTTCCGGCCGCCAGAGGAAAAAGAACTGACGTTCAGCGCCTATGGTTATCAGGGCACGGACGTGTGCGGCATTGATCTCGTGACAAAGAAGGTCACGGACTATTCCAATTCGCCGGGCCAATACGACGAGCCGGAGGGAATTTTCCCCGACGGCCAGTTTACGCTGGTGGAGTGCGACAAACAAAATCATCAGGGCCCGAACCATGTGGATCTGTGGAAACTGAAGCTCGACGGCAGCGGGGCTTATGAACGGCTGACATACTTCAGTGATTACCCCGGCTTCAAGGCGTCGAACCCGGTGGTGAGCGACGACGGAAAATTCATCGCGTTTCAGATGGCGAAATCACGCGAGGCCGCCGGCGTGGGACACGGTATTTTTATTTACGACATCGCGCGGGCCAGGTCCGGCGATCGTTGAACTGCCATTGGCCGGCGGCCGGTTCATCGCGCCGGTTTATTTCCGCGGCGACGCATAGGAGCACGGCGGTGGCCAAGCCCAGCCGCAGCACGCCCGAATTTTACGATCACATCAGAATCATTTCCACGCGTCACAGCCTGCAAACCCGCTGCGACTGGTCCTGCGGACACAGTCGCGCTCCACGTGAAAGCCCGACGTTCAAGCGCCGGGCGGCGGCAGAAATTCCAGCCCATATTTCTTTCCCACCTCCATCACGCGCGGAATGTCCTGTTGTTGCCGCGGGCTCATCGCGCCGATTTCCTCGAAGAAGCCCTCGAAACCCGACGGCGTGATGACGCACATAAGCCGTCCGGGCGTCTGGCCGAGGTAACGGTAGGTGTGCGGTATCCCGCGCGGCGCAAAAATCGTCTCGCCTTTTTTGGCGATGAACTTTTTATCGCCCACCGTCCATTCGTATTCGCCTTCGAGAATCTGAAACGTCTCGTCCTCGCGATGATGGATGTGCGGAGGCGGTCCACCCCCAGGCACGTCGTGCGATTCGACCACGCTGACCACGCCGCCGGTGTCGCGGCCGTGGATGCGGATGAGCATCGGAATGCCGAGGATGCTGACCGGCTTGCCGCCATCGTTGGGAACTTGGATCGGGTTCATGCTGGTAACGAGTTTGGATTATTGCCGGAATTTTATTTGTAAGCCACCGCCGCGCTGGACGGGCCGGCAAGACGGATGACTTCAAAGCGTTTGAAACCGACTTCGCTGCACCACTTCTTGAAATCCGCGCCGGTGTAGTCGAACGCGTCACCGAATTCGATGAGCATGTTCAGCGACATGAGCAGTCCTTGGACATTTTCGCGGCGACCGTCGTCAATGAGTGCTTCAATGGCCACTAGCGCGCCATCAGGCGGCAGCGCATCGTAGGCCGCACGGATCAGATGCATCTTCTTCTCCAGATTCCAGTCGTGGAGAATCATGCCCATCGTGATGACGTCAGCCTTGGGCAACGGGTCGGCAAAGAAATCGCCAGACGCTGTGCTGATGCGGCTGCTCAAGCCGGCGGCGGCGATGTGTTTCTTCGCGATGGGTTCAACGACGGGCAAATCCCACGTGACGCATTCCAGGTGCGGATGTTTTTTGGCCGCCTCGATGCACAGCAAGCCGGTTGCGCCGCCGATGTCGCAGAGCGTTTTGTATTTCGAGAAATTGAACTTTTCGGCCAGGACCTCAAAATTAAGGCGCGACAGGCCAGTCATGGCATTAAGGAAAATTTCCAGCTGGATCGGGTCTTTGTAGAGCGCTTCAAAAATGCCCTTCTCGCCGTATTTGACTTCGTTCTGCGGCTGGCCGGTGCGCAACGCTTCGGGCAGGTCGTGCCAGTATTTGAAGAGGCGCACGTTGAGCATGGTGAGGATGCCGCCGATGTAGCACGGACTTTTCTCGTCGAGATACAACGCACCCTCGGGCGTGTTGAAATACTTCGCCACCGGCCCGTCGCCGTCGCGGCCGAGAAATTTCATGGCCACGAGCGCATCGAAAAAGTCGGCGATGGCGCGCGGGTGAAGTTCTGATTCCGCGCCGAGTTCGGCACCGGTGAGCCGGCGTCCGGCAAGCTTGGTGAACACGCCAAATTCGACAGCAGTGAGCAGAACTTTGGATGACCAAAAGGAAAATGCGGTCTGAAGGATGGCGGATGGGTTTAGTTGATTGGCTGGCATGGCCGGATTTTGGTGAAGGCGGATTTCAGACACAAGTGCGGAATGAATCCAAACGATTCCGTTTGCAATCCTTGCGTGCAGGGCGGCCGCCACGCCAGCGGCTCAACCCCCCTTGTTGAAAACGCGATGGGCCACGCGGTCGCTCTTGCGGCGGTCCTGCCAGCCGGCGCGCTTTTCCGCTTCGCGGAGATAGCTGATTTCGAGCTGAAGTTTGACGAAGCTGTCATACCGATCGCGCGGGAGTGTTCCGGCGGCGACCGCGGCGAGCACGGCGCAATCCTTCTCCTTCGTATGGGTGCAATCGCGGAAATGGCAGCCGGACGAAAGCGCTTCGATTTCGGGAAACGTTTCCTTCGCCCCTTCACCCGCCGCCCAGATGTGGAACTCACGCATGCCCGGCGTATCAATGACCACGCCGCCCTGGGGCAGAAAAATCATCTCGCGCCACGAGGTCGCGTGCCGGCCCTTGGCGTCCTGCTCGCGCACTTCCAGGGTCGCCTGGATATCTTCGCCATAGAGCCGGTTGATGAGGCTCGACTTGCCCACTCCCGAAGTGCCGATGAAGACGACGGTGTCGCCACTCTTGATCAAGGCAGAAAGCTTTTTTACCCCGCGCCCGGTGAGAGCGCAGGCCGCCAGCACCAGCGCATCGCCCGCCACACGCGTGGCCTCGGCCAGCTTGGCGTCGAGGTCGTCGCACAAATCAATCTTGTTGAGAATGACCACCGGACGCGCGCCACTGTCGTGCGCCATGACGAGCATGCGCTCCAATCGCGCGGCGTTGAAGCTCGCATCGGCGGCGGTCACCAGGAACACCGTTTCAACGTTCGTGGCGAGGATTTGCTCGGCGGTCTCGCGGCCGGTCATCTTGCGGGTGATCCGGGTGCGGCGCGGCAGGATGGCCTGGATCATGGCCTTCTCCTCGTTGGGCACCAGCTTGATGGCGACCCAGTCGCCGACCTTGGGAAGCACGGAATGATCGCGGCGCGATTCGTGAATGAACTTGCCCGTGACTTGCGCGGAGAGTTCCGCGTCGGCGGTCCAAACGCGATAGAAATGCTTGTCCTCCACCGCGACGCGCGCCGGGACGAACCCCTTGGCGAGATGCGGCGCGAACTGCTCGTCGCGTTCGGCATTCCAGCCCAGTTTCGTCAGGCCCATGGTTGGCGGATGGATTGATTCATTCGGCTCATCGGACAGATCTGTCCGTTGCGTCGATTATTAAAATGTCTGGCATGCCTGAATCGTAGCGGTTGCAACGCCGGTCATCAACGCGCGAATGCAGGGTGGCACCCGGCTCATTCCATTTTGACGCGAGGCCGGTGGCCAGGCGGTAT
>DATLVR010000067.1:0-64911 GCA_035577265.1 Verrucomicrobiia bacterium
GATGGTGCGCGTGGGCAACGCGCCGCTGCTGCACAAGCTCGTCGCCGACTTGCGGGTTGAGCGCATCAAGGAAATCGTTGTCGTGCGCGGCTTCGCGAAGAACGAAGTCAATGCGCCCGACGTGCATTTCGTGGACAATGACGACTTTGCCGTCACCGCCGAGCTGGCTTCACTGCAAAAAGCCGCCCACTGGCTGGAAGGTGAACTGGTTCTGACCTTCGGTGATATTTTGTTACGCCGCTACATCCTGAGCAATTTGCTTTCCGATGCGCACGACCTCGTCATCGTCGTGGATGCCGGCTGGGAACAGCGCAAGCCCGTGGGCCAGGTGGATTACGTGACGACCTCGCGACCGTTCTCGCTCAAATATTCCGAGGATGACGTGATGCTGAAGGCGATGGGCTCCGATTTGCCGCCCGCGCAGATCAACGGCGAATGGATCGGCCTGGTGAAAACCAGCGCGCGCGGCACGGCCCTGATGAAGACCGCGCTTGGCGAACTTTCCCTCCGCCCGGATTTTAACCAATTGCGCCTGGATGATTTGTTCCGTCACCTGCTCGCCCAGGGCGCGGACATCAAGGTGCATTTCATCACCGGCCACTGGCTTGACGTGGACAACGCCGAGACGCTGGTCGAAGCCCAGAATTTCTGAACATGATCAACGCTGCTGCCTTCATCGAGCATCTCCGCAAACTGAACTATTCGCAGTTCGCGGGCGTGCCATGCTCGTTCCTGAAACCGTTCATCAACTACGTCATCGATGATGCCACGCTGGATTATCTCGGCGCCGCCAGCGAAGGCGAAGCGGTGGGCATCACGCTCGGCGCGTATCTCGCCGGCCGCAAGACGGTGACGATGTGCCAAAACTCCGGTCTCGGCAACATGGTCAATCCGCTGACGTCGCTGAATTATCCGTTCCGCGTGCCGACGCTGCTCATCACGACGTGGCGCGGCCAGCCCGGCATCCAGGACGAACCGCAGCACGAACAGATGGGCCGCATCCTGCACCGGTTGCTGGATGCCATCGAGATTCCCTGGCTGCCGTTTCCCACGGAGGCATCCGAGATTCCCGGGGTCATGGCAACGGCGGAAGCCAGCATGGCGGAACGTCAACGGCCATTCGCGCTGGTGATGAGCCAGGATTCGGTGGCTCCGCACAAGCTCACCCGTCGTGACAGCGTTGCGGTCGTCCAGACGGAAGTGCGTCAACCCGCTGCCGTGCCGGCTTCCGAACGGCTCACCCGCACGGCGGCCTTGCGCGGGATCATGGAATCATTGACCGGGCAGGAAGCGGTGATTGCCACCACCGGCATGACGGGCCGCGAATTGTATTCGCTGGCGGACCGGCCCAACCAGCTGTATGTCGTCGGCGGCATGGGCACCGCGTCCGCCATTGGTTTTGGCGTGGCCCACGCCCTGCCGAAACAGCCCGTGGTGGTGCTGGATGGCGACGGTGCGGCGCTGATGAAACTGGGTTCACTGGCCACCATCGGCTATTATCAGCCCGGGAATCTCCTGCACATCATTCTCGACAACGAAAGTCACGATTCCACCGGCGGCCAGCAAACGGCCTCACCGATCACCCGGTTCGCAGAGATTGCAGCGGCCGCCAATTATCGTCGTGCTTTCACGGCGGATCGTCCGGAAGACCTCCGGGAGGCGGTTCAATATTTGCGCGGCGCAGCCGGGCCTTCCTTGTTGCATGTCAAAATCCAGCCCGGTTCGCCCAAGGACATCGGCCGGCCCACCGTGAAGCCGCATGAAGTGAAGGAACGGTTCATGGATTTTCTGAAAACCGCAAATCCATGAGCCCGCCCGCATCGCCCAATTCCAATCCGGATAAACTGCTGTTCACGCCAGGACCGCTGACGACCAGCCTCGCCGTCAAGCAGGCCATGCTGCACGACGCCGGTTCGCGCGATCCCGCCTTCGTAGAGCTGGTGCGTCGCATCCGCGAACAGCTGCTCGAACTTGGCGGCGTGAACCGCGCGACGGGTTACGAAGCGGTATTGATGCAGGGCAGCGGCACCTTCGCCGTCGAGTCCGTCATCAGTTCCGTCCTGCCCCGCGACGGTAAACTGTTGGTGATCGTGAACGGCGCCTACGGCGAACGCATCGTCACGATGGCGTCCCGTCATGGCATTCCGAACGTCGTAGTGCGTCAGGAAGAAGACCGTCTGCCCTCGCTGCCGGAAATCGAGGCGACGCTGAAAAACGACGCCCGGATCACCCACGTCGCGGCGGTGCATTGCGAAACCACCACGGGCATCCTCAATCCGATCGACGCCATCGGCCGGATCGTGAAACCGCAGGGACGGGAATTCATCGTGGACGCCATGAGCAGTTTTGGCGCGATACCGCTGGATCTTGATTCCGCCGGCGTGGATTACATCGTGTCCTCGGCCAACAAGTGCATCGAAGGCGTGCCGGGATTTGCGTTCGTGTTGGCGCGACGCGACGCCTTGCAGTCCACCGAAGGCCGCGCCCGCACGTTAAGTCTGGATCTGCTCGGCCAATGGAAAGGACTGGAGAAAGACGGCCAGTTCCGTTTCACGCCGCCAACCCATGCGTTGCTGGCTTTCGCACAGGCCTTGAAAGAACTTGCGGCAGAAGGCGGGGTTGCCGGTCGCGGCACCCGGTATCGCACCAATCATGAAACTTTATTGCGGGGCATGAAGGCGCTGGGCTTCCGTCCATATCTTGCCCCCGACATTCAAAGCATCATTATCACGACGTTCCATTATCCGGCGGATCCCGGATTCGTGTTTGCCGAATTCTACCAGCGCCTCTTCGACAAGGGATTTGTCATTTATCCCGGCAAGTTGACGCGGCTCGACTGCTTCCGCATCGGCAACATCGGACGGCTCCATTCCAAAGACATCCAGTCGCTGCTTGCGGCGACCGCCGCCGTGCTCAATGAAATGGGATTGGAACTTCCATTGAAAGCCTGATCGCCGGCCCGGAATTTTTCCGCAAGCACGCGGCGCGGTGAACCAGCTCACGCACGAACTTGACGAAGCGAAGGCAAGCGTGTCGAAACTTTGCGCACGCTGGGAAGAGTTGGAAGCGATCAAAACTGCAGCCGAGTAGCGGCAGGCATCTCGCCTGCCATAGAGCCGGGCGTCCCGCCCGGCGGACAAAGCGCACGAATGATATCCGCGCGGCAGGTCGATTCATGTTCCTTTGTAATCTGCAATGGTTTTTCCGGGCGGCAGGATGCCGCCCTCTACGTCAGGCGGGGACGCCTGACAATACACCGTGAGTGACTTGAAACACCGCGAGGCAGACTTGTGCCTGAGTCGGATCGTTCAGGCAAATGGCGCCTGCGCTGATGCGGGGCGACGGCTCGCCTTTGAGCTGGATGGGAAAGCGCTCGGTCAATGAACGGGCGTAGGTGATGAAATCTTCGGAACCTTCGGCGAGCGCCTGCTTGCGGCTGATGAGCCGGAACAAACCGCGACTGCCGGGCGCGACGTGCTTCATCAATTCCACCGTCACACGCCCCATCGTGTAGCGCGGATTGATTTCCACAATCGGTTTGAGCCGGATTTTTCCGTCCGCGTCGCGATAGGCAAATGCGTCAATGCCCACCGGTCCGCGATAATTCACGTGGCGCAATTCTTTTTCCAGCAATGCAAAGATGTCGGCGTAAAGCGCGTGTAATCGTTGCGCGATGTCCGGCGGTTCGGGAAACAGCGCGATCAAATTTGCGGGGATTTTTTTCTGATGTCCGGGCATAGCGACGTTGCCCTGGAACTGGCCCTTGGCATCGTTGATCAAACCCGTGTAGCCGCACAGTTTCAGGCCATCGTCAGCCATTTCCAGTTGCATTGAGAAATCCAGTTCGCGTTCCAGCCACGGTTCGACCACAAGCTGTCGGTCGTTCCCGACCGCATTGGCAATCCAGCGGCGATGCGTTTCCAAAATCTCCGGCTCGAACAAACGCATGGCATTGCTGCCCGCCAGTCCGAGCGCCTCCTTGATGACGATTTTGTGATGGCCGCGTTGGCGGATCGTCGCGATGGCCGCCAGCGTTTCAGCCGGTGAATTCACGGCGATGCCGACTTCGTGCGTGGTGCAAAGCCAATTCTCTGTAGGAGCCGACGTGAAGAGGCTCTGACCATCTCGGTGCGTGATGCGTGATGCGTGATGCGTGATTAAAGAATGAGCCTCCTCACGTCGGCTGCTACGAAGCAAAACATTATTGAGCAAAGCCGCGCTCCACGCTTTCGAGTAAAGCTGCGCGATGCCCGGATTGAAACTTCCAGAGGTGGTGCGTTTCTCACCGGTGAGATTGCCGAAGATGGGTTCGAATAATTCCACGCTGTCCGGTCCCCAAGCCCACGGACGCAGACGGCCGAGCTTGCGTTCGGTGAGATTCGCAAACGCCGTCGGAGCGCCGGTCTCCGACCCGGCATGTCCGGTTCGGAACGCCGAGCACCGTCTCGGCAAGTTTCTATTCAAAGATGGATTCATGCCGAGACGGTGCTCAGCGTTCCAATCCAGCTCCACGAATTCCGGCAGCGCGAATCCCGCCTGTTTGATGCCGCTTGAAAATTCCACCGATGGCTTTTCGTTCACCAAAACAATGTCATCCTGCCGACACAAAAATTGCGGCAGATTTGCGAGGTCGCGCGCGAGTTGTGCCTGATGCTTCGTGGGATTGAATGACTTGCCGTGCGCGATGCGGGCTTCGGCAAACGGATTGAAAACGAAAACATTTGGCGTCCGCCCCTTGGATTGTGAGAAGACATCCAACTCGGCGATGAAATGTGCGTCGAGTCCGGCGGCGCGCCGGCCCTCGACATTCAACGTGATGCCTTTCGCGCGTTGCGGCGACAGGGGAAATTTAAGCTGGCGGCAAAACGCTTCCCAATCACTCTCGCTGGGATTCTTCCAGCGGCGAAACCATTTCAGGCCGTAGGCGACATGGCCGATTTCATCGCGATAGATTTTATCGAGCAACTTCGCCGTGGCATCGTCGCCCACCGTCGCGAAACCTTGGGCGAAGTGGCGGGCGAAATCCAGGTTCGCCTGCTCGAACGTCAGGCACAGGCTGGAGACGTAATCCATCGGGTTCTCCATCACGGAAACCGAGCGCCAGAAATAACCGCTCACCGGCAGTTCGCCGAAGTGGACGCCGCATTGCTTCATCCGGTGCAGATAAAGCTGCGTGTGTTCCTGTTCGTCTTTGAGGGTTTGGTAAACGCCCTTGCGGAACGCGGCGGGCGCATCGGGAAATTTGAGGAGCACCAGCGCCATCAGTTCGGTGGCGAGCAGTTCGTGATTGGCGAAGAAGTGCAGCAGTCGGCCGCGCTCGGATTCCTGCCCCAGATTTTTCGTGCCGGGAAAACTGTCGCGCGCCTCGCCGGTGACTTTGAACTGCAATTCTTTCGGCCGACCCGGCGCGGCGGGCGTCACGAGCGCGGAGCCAGGACGTTCATCGGTGATGTCGGCCGGACGCAGGAGCTTTTCCTCCAGCGTCGTGGCGAACAAAACACGCTCGGCAAATTCACGAAGTTCCATGGAACAAGGAATGGCGTAGCAGTTACGCGGCTAGATTGCCAGCCTGCTATTGCGGTGGCACGGGCGTCCCGCCCGTGAGTTCCTGGTTGGTTCAAACTTTTGCTCTGGCTGAAACACACGGGCGGGACGCCCGTGCCACTACGGTGCGTCCGGCTTCTTCGACGGATGCAACGGCTCGTTGATGCGGTGCGGCTTCAGTTCGGCGTAGATGGATTTGGCGAGGTCGGACTTCGCGAAGCCGACCGTCTTCGCGCCTTTGATCTGGAACAGCCGCTCAAAGTCCGTTGCCGTGAACTGCTGCACCACCGGATAATGTTTGAAGTCGGCCAGCACTTCGTCGCGATGGTTGGCGATGATGTCCGTGGCGATCAGAACAAAATGCAGATGGCTTTTGTTCCGGCGCAACGCTTCGCGCCCGATCAACAGGAGCTTTGACGACACAGCCAGCTCAAACAACTGCTCGATCCGCGAGGCTGGAACTTCACCGCTCATCACGCCGCCTTGATCTTCACCTTGTGGCCCTTGATCTCCGCACGGTTCAGCTTGGCGAGGATGGCGTTGGCGTGCTCGGTGGACACGTCCACAAACGAATGCCGCTCGCGGATGTCCACCTTGCCCACGACCTTGCCGGGCAGACCGGTCTCGCCGGCGATGGAGTTCACGACGTCAATCGGCACGACGCCCATCTCTTCGCCGACATTGAGGTGCAGCCGCGTCTGGTCCGCCGGGGTGGCGCGGTCGGCTTTCACGCGTTTCTTGGAATCTCCGGTCGCGACTTTCGCGTAAAACGGAGCCGGCTTGGGAGCGCCGAGCACCGTCTCGGCCTGTGGCGCAGGAATGGGTTTCACCGAGGCCAAAATTTCCTCGTCAGAATAAGTCTTCGGCGCAACCAATTTGGGACTGGCCGAGACGGTGCTCGGCGTTCCGGCGGCAGGCACTATTGCGGGCGGCTTTACCGGTGCGGTCACAGGCGCGGGCGCGGCGTGGAAAGTTTTCACGACGCGCTTCGGCGGCGGAATGATGGTTTTCGGGACGCGCGGAGCGGCCGATGCGGAGACCGGTGCTCCAACAGCACGCGGCGCACGGGCCGGGCCGGAGGCCGGCGCTCCGTAGGGGCGGGACGCGGGGCGCTCATCGCGAGGATCGCGGTAAGGTTCGCGTCGGTCGTCATCACGGGAGCGGGCGTTATACGGCGGACGATCTTCGTAGCGGCCGCCACGGTCATCACGGCGTTCGCGGTAAGGCGGACGTTCCGGACGGTCGAAGGTTGGCTCCACGGGCGCCGCAGGTTTCGCAGGTGTGGCGTCGCCACCTTGCAGATGATGGATGAGTGCGGACGCGATGTCGGTGGAATTGAAGCCTTCTTCCAACAGACGTTCGATGAGGTGATCCTGCTTCTTGTATTCGCCGCTCGTCAGCGTCGTGCGGAGTTTGTCGAGGAACAGGCTCGCGCGGACTTCGTGGACTTCGTCCACAGTCGGAATTTTGGCGCGCTGGATCCGCATGTTGGTATAACGCTCGATATTGCGGATCTGAAACAGCTCTCGTCCCGAGGCGAAGGAAATCGCACGCCCCGTGCGGCCGGCGCGACCGGTGCGGCCGATGCGGTGGACGTAATCTTCACCGTCGTAAGGCAGGTCGTAGTTGAACACCACCTGGATGTCGTCCACGTCAATGCCGCGCGCGGCGATGTCGGTGGCGACGAGAAATTCGAGGCCGGACTTGCGGAATTTGTTCATCACGCGGTCGCGCTGCATCTGCGTCATGTCGCCGTGCAGCCGGTCGGCCATGTAGCCTTGCGCTTCGAGATGATCCACGAGTTCGTCCACCATGCGCTTGGTGTTGCAGAAAATGATGCCCAGCTTGAGGTCGTAAATGTCGATGAGGCGCGTGAGCAAATCCACCTTGAAGCGGCGGTCCACTTCGTAATAAACCTGTTCAACGGTCGGGACGGTCATGGCCTTCTGCTCGATCTTGACGTTCTGCGGATCGCGAGAAAAGCGTTCAATCAGGTCGCGGATCGGGCGCGGCATCGTGGCGGAAAAGAAAATGGTCTGACGTTCCTTGGGCGCGTCCTTCAAGATGGTTTCGATGTCCTCGCGGAAACCCATGTTCAGCATCACGTCGGCTTCGTCGAGGATCATCATCTTCAACGTGTCGAGGCGGATCGTCCCGCGCCGCATATGATCCATCACGCGGCCCGGCGTGCCGATGACGATCTGTGCGCCCTGCTTGAGTCCCCAGAACTGGCGTTCGTAGGATTGGCCGCCGTAGATCGGCAACGAGATGATGCCGCGCTTGAACAGGGCGAGCTTGTGGATTTCCTCGGCGACCTGGACGGCCAGTTCGCGCGTCGGGCACAGAATCAGCACCTGCACGGCTTTCAGGTTCGGATCGGTCTTTTCGATGGCCGGAATCGCGAAGGCCGCCGTCTTGCCGGAACCGGTCTGCGACTGGCCCACGACATCGCGTCCGCTCAGGAGAACGGGGATGGCTTCGGCCTGGATTGGCGCGGCCTTTTCAAAGCCAAGTTTTTCAATGGCCTTGAGGATTTCTGGAGAAAGGCCGAGTTCGGAAAATAATTTTATGCTCATACAATGTCTTTCGACTATCCCAGTGTATCTGGTATTGGCGCGAAAGGAGAGTTAATTCGGTAACGGTCTGATTTGCTGGCAGGTTTATCCGCGCTGCGACGGCTCCGTCCGCAGCGCAGCGAAGGCCGAAACGGCTGAAGCATGTTTTCAATGCATGTGTTTCCGCCGTCTTGATGACCATACCTGATCCGCGTTCGTGATTGATTTCTCCGCGTGATTGGCGAACACTGACCAGCCCTATGGCCGAGCCTAAAGAGAATTTGCAGATGGAAAAAATCGTGTCGCTGTGCAAGCGGCGCGGGTTTGTGTTTCAGTCCTCCGAGATTTACGGCGGCATCAACGGCTTCTGGGATTACGGCCCGCTCGGCGCGGAACTCAAGCGCAACGTCAAGGAACTCTGGTGGAATGCCATGACCCGCCAGCGCGAAGACGTCGCCGGCCTTGAAGCGACCATCATCATGTCGCCGAAGATCTGGGAGGCGTCTGGCCACGTGGCGACATTTGCGGATTTGATGCGCGAATGTCCGCTGACAAAAAAGCGCGTTCGCGCAGACCAAGTGGAACCACAATCTGGCACAGTCTACCGATTTGCGGGTGTTGCAAGAAAAACTGAAAACAAAGACATTCATCGAATTGTTGAAGAATTTGCCCCAGCTATCACCGATAAAAATTCACTACGAGACAAACTATCAGCCAATCATTACTCAGGCGTTTTGAATGAAGTGCCGGATGCTTTTGATGGCTTTTTAGATCAGTTAGTCGTTTGGAAGCAATTCGCTGTTATTTTACAACCCGGAAAACCGCCGGAAAGCGCTCGCAAAATAGCAAAAGAATTTTATTTGGCACTCGGAGAAAAAGACCCTGTTTTGTTAGGGGAATCAATTTCGAAAGTTGAAAATTCTACTAATTTTCATCCGGAGAGCGGAGCTGAGTTAACTGAAGCCCGTCCGTTCAACTTGATGTTCAAGACCTATGTTGGCCCGGTTGAGAGCGATGACAACGTCGCTTATCTCCGCCCCGAAACTGCACAAGCGATTTTTGCGCAGTTCAAAAATGTGCTGGAAACGTCGCGGCAGAAGGTGCCGTTCGGCATCGCGCAGGTCGGCAAGGCGTTTCGTAACGAAGTCACGCCGCGCAATTTCACCTTCCGCTCGCGCGAGTTCGAGCAGATGGAACTGGAATTTTTCATCAAGCCGGATGAAGTCATCGAGGCGATTCATGGCTCAGTGGCAACGCTCGAAACCCCGGACCCCAAATCCAAGACGCCAGACCCTCAACCGAACTGGGGCTGGCAGGCGTGGCATCAATACTGGGTCGAGGAACGCGTGCGGTTTTACGAAGGCATCGGCCTGGATCGTTCCACGCTCGGCTTTCACCGACAGACGCCGGCGGAACTGGCGCATTACGCCCGCGCCTGCACGGATATTTTATTCAAGTTCCCGTTCAGCAAAAAGGATGCGGACGGCAACGTGGCCGGCGACGAACTCGAAGGCATCGCCGCCCGCAGCGATTTTGATTTGAGCCAGCACCAACGTTTTTCCGGCAAACCGATGGGTGTGTTCGACGACGAACTGCGCGCCGCGTGGGCGAAGCTGCCGAAGGAAAAGTCGGACGATTTGTGGCGGCGCTATTACGAGAATCGGAAAAATTATCTCTTGAAATCCGGCGTCGAAGCCGAGCCCGCTTCCAAGCAGGCGACGGAAGACGCGAACGGTCTGGCCAAGGGCCAATACATCCCGCACGTCATCGAACCGAGCGCGGGCGTGGATCGTTTGATCCTGGCGCTCATTGCGAATGCCTATTCCGAAGTCACCAACACCGACGACAAGGGCAAGAGCGAGACGATTTACACGATGAAATTTCATCCGCGTGTCGCCCCGATCAAGGCGGGCATTTTCCCATTGCTCAAGAACAAGCCGGAACTCGTGAAGAAGGCGCAGGAAGTCCGCGACCTGTTGCGTCCGTGGATGAATGTTTATTACGATGAAACCGGTTCCATCGGCAAACGCTACGCACGGCAGGACGAGGCGGGCACGCCGTTCTGTGTGACGATCGATTTCGACACGCTCGGCGAGAAGCCGGAACTGCTCGGCACGGTGACGCTGCGCCACCGCGACGACGGCAATCAGGAGCGGTTGAAAATCTCCGAGCTGCGCGACTGGCTGATGGCGCGCATCCGGTAAGTGAGCATGAACATTCAACATTCAACATTCAACATTCAACGCCCAATGCTCAAGCAGCAGGCGTTGGTTTTAATTGAATGTTCGATGTTGAATGTTGAATGTTGGACGTTCCCCCTTTTCCAACCATGAGCCAGCCCACCCGCATCTCTTACGTCATCATGGCCGCGCTGCTGGTGCTCATCGGCTGTTTTCATCTGGGGACGCTGGTGCTGACCGCGCTGTTTGGTTTCTTCGCGCTGCAGATTTTCAGTTTTGGCCGGAGCAAATTTCTCGGCCTGGTCTTGTATGTGGTGGTGGTGGTGGGGATCGGCTGTGGGATGTTTTATTTTTCAAAGCAGGCGTATCACACGCTGCCGAAGATTGCGGAGACAACCATTCCCGCCGTGGCGGAATTCGCCGAACGTCAGGGCATCGAACTGCCGTTTACAGATTTGGCCAGCTTGAAGATGGTCGCCATCTCCGAGATGAAGGATGACGTGGCGAATGCCGGACGCTACGCGCGGGCGGCGGCGTTCAAGTTCGTGCAACTGCTCATCGGTTTGGTGGTGGCCGCGAGCCTGTTCCTGAGTGCGACCTGGGGTTCGGAGAACGAGCCGGGCACGTCGCGCGACAGTCTTTACGCCACGATGGTGCGGGAATTGAGCCTGCGATTCCAGATGTTCTTTCGCAGTTTCGCCAAGGTGATTGGCGCGCAGATCATCGTTTCCACCATCAACACCGGGCTGACCGCCATTTTTCTGGTCTGGAACCATTTTCCGTTTGCCAGCGTGATCATCGTGCTGACGTTTCTTTGCGGCTTGCTGCCCATTGTCGGCAACATTCTGAGCAACACGCTCATCGTCGGCGTGGCCTTCACCATCCCGGTGATTGGACCGAAGATGGCCCTGATCGCGCTTATCTTTCTCATCGTCATCCACAAGCTGGAATATTTCCTGAACAGCAAGATCATCGGCGACCGCATCAATAATCCGATGTGGCTGACCTTGATCGGGCTGGTGCTCGGTGAAAAATTGATGGGCGTGCCCGGCATGGTCCTTGCGCCCGTCGTGCTGCATTACATCAAGGTTGAAGCTTCGCAAAACAAGGTTGCCGCCCCAGCCCCGGCGGTCTGATTCATCATCATGTCGACAGACACTCACATTATCAAACCCAAGACCCGCCGCGCACCGACGCTGTATTTCATCATCATGTGCAAACTGGTGAAAGGCACGCTGGCGTTGGGGCTGGCGCTGTTCATCTTAAAACTGGCCGGACAGGATTTGTCGGACGCCTTTGACCGCCTGCTGCACTGGTTTCATCTTGATCCAGAAGGCCATTTTTTTTCGGAGGTCGGCGCCAAGCTGGACACCGTCACGCCGGCGAATGTGCGGTGGGTGGGAATTGTCACGGTGCTCTACAGCCTGATTTCGCTGGTGGAAGCCGTGGGGCTGATGTTTCGTGCGCCCTGGGCCGGCTGGCTGGCGATTGGCGAATCGGCCTTTTTTATTCCGATTGAAGTGCGGGAACTGGTGGTCCGTCCGCATGGCTTTGTGCTCGCGGTGCTGGCGTTGAATGTGTTGATCGTCTGGTATCTGTTCGCCAACCGCAGCTGGCTCTTCCGGCACCACCATTGATTATCAGGGTGACCGGCGGGAATCTTTTGGCAATCCTCCGCTCCGAGGGAAGCTTTTTCCAAAATAAACAAGCAACTCCCGGTCGAGGCATGCTCACGGCTATTCAGGCCCGCACCGACCGCACGTTGCGCATCCGCATGTCACAGGTCGGACCGCGCAGCCTGCCGTAGCACAGGAGAAATTGCACATCCACGAGCTGCCCGCCGGGACGTGGCTCGGCTGGTTCGGCATGCACCTGCTGGCACCTTTGATCTACGGCATCCCGGGCGAAATGATCCGCGACAACGTGCGGGATAACGGCGAATTCCAGCTCACCCGCGCCCAGGAAATCCAGCGCCACCGGCACGGCTATCTGGCCCTGGAGATGGCCGGCGCGCAGCGTTTTGACTTCGGGGTGCCCGATGATTTCGTGGCCTGTGTGCCAGCTTTCCGCTATCAACCATGATTTTATTGCGATTATTTACTTGCAGCCTCCGTGGACATGGCTTAAATGTGCACTGTCGGTTTTAGTCAGATGACATAGCATTGATGCAATACACCACCATTAAGTCCCAACCAGAGAGGGTTGCTTGAGCCGCCCTTTTTCTCCACGCAATTCCTCTCCCACCGCGTTTGTCCGGGTCAACGGCAAAATCCGTGCCCGCGAAGTCCGCGTCATCGGGGTGGATCACAACCAACTCGGCGTCATGCCGCTCACCGATGCCATCAATCTCGCGCGCCATCACGCCGTGGATCTGGTGGAAATCGCCGCGACCGCCAACCCGCCCGTCTGCCGCCTCGTGGATTTCGGGAAATACCGTTACGAGATCGCCAAGAAGGAAAAGGAATCCAAGAAGCATCAGCACGCTTCCATCGTCAAGGAAGTCCAGTTGAGCCCGCGCATTGATCCGCATGACCTCGGCATCAAGCTGATGCACGCCATCAATTTTCTGTGCGAGGACATGAAGGTGAAGGTCGCCCTGAAATTTCGCGGCCGCGAAAACGCGCACACCGAAGTCGGCTTCGAGGTCATCAAAAAATTCATCGCCGACATCTCGCCCTACGGCCAGCCTGATTTCCAGCCCAAGCTCGTCGGCAAGGCCATCAACCTGATGATCAGCCCGCTGCCGCGCAACAAGCGCGCCAAGAACCCCCATCAGGGCGAACCAATTGAGGCCATGAAAAACGAAGACGAGGATGAAGCTCCGGCCAAGCCTGCGCCGCACAAACCCAGTGCTCCCGCCTCCGGCGAACCGCAGACGAACGGCCTGAACGACGCGCTCGCCAAGATCGAAGTCAAGTAAGCCGCACCCTTGGACTGGAACAGGAGAAAACAGAGGGAACGGAGATCCCTTTCTTTTTTGCGTAGGCGGTATTTTGCGGGCAATTCATTTACCATGCTTTCACCGCTTCATTCTCTGTTAACTCTGTTCTCTCCTGTTAAATTCTTTGCCACGATTCCATCCTGTGACGTTGGAAATCAAACCTGAACCGGGTGGGTGGTTTACCAGGGACTTATGAATGCCAAGAAGCGGGATTTTGGAAATCAAATCTGCACTACTTTTGGCCGCGCACTTGAATCGTAGCATTTCCCTTCCAGTTCAGATTCATAATTGCCAAGCCCGCTGCCCTTCAGCTGCCTTGGGCTTCTGTCCGGCGAGAACGCGCTTGCCGAATGGCAACATCAAGCGGCAGGTGCGGGTGTCATGCCCGAATCTGAATTCTACCAGTTGAATCCTGACATGGTCGGCTGGCTTGACTGGCAATGAGAATTTCCTCACGCTCTCACTGGTCTGAGAAATTTACAACGAAGGCAGCTGAAGTCCGAAGCTACTAACACCTTGATGTTCGCCGCCGGCTGCGTTGTCTTGATTATCAATTTTAAAAAATGAGCCTGCCCTCGCCCCACATTTTATGCGATCAATGCGGATCGCAGGTGCCGGAACTTGAGTTGCAGCCAGGCCAGTCGCTGCGCTGCGGGCTTTGTAAATCCGTGGTCAAGCGCAAGCGCAAGACGGAGTCTTTTCAGTCGGCGTGTGCGTTTGGCCTGGCCGGAATGGTGTTTTTCGCGCTGGCCAATATCTATCCCATCATGAACTTCAGCGTGGCGGGAAACACCCAGTCAAATGAGATCGTGACGGGAGTTAAAGTGCTGATGACGCAAGGCTACGGGATGATCGCGGGGCTGGTCTTTTTTTGCGCGCTGCTGGCCCCGGCGGTCTATTTTACCGGGGTAACCTATGTGTCACTGGCCTGCATGGCGCGCGGAAGTCTGCCCTTTGCGCTGCCATTTCTCAACCTGGTGCGCCGGGCGGAGCCGTGGAGCCTCGTTCCGGTCCTGGCCGCCGCCTGCATGGTCTCGGCGGTCAAGCTCGACATGATTGGTGTCGTGGATTGGCAGCCAGGTATCGGCTGGATCGCCCTGATGGCATTGTGTGCGCTGGCCCTCGGCTCCCTCTTTGATCCGGCCGAGGCGGAGCGCCGATTGGCCGGAAAGGAAACGCTACCGTGACCGATCAAACCCGCATCAGCCTGACCAAGGGTCTCGTCGCCGCCGGACTGGTGCTTTACATCCCCGCGAATGTGCTGCCGGTGATGACGATTGTGATTGCCGGGGAGGTTTCGGATCTCACCGTGCTCGGCGGCGTGGAGGAATTCGCCCAATCGGGATTGATGGGGGCGGCGGGGCTGATATTTTTGGCCAGCATCGTGGTTCCCTTTCTCAAATTGCTCTGCATGTGCTGGCTGCTGATGCTGCACGGATCCAGCCGGATGCGACCTCAGCGGATGAAGGCGCTGCGCATTCTTCACCAGATCGGAACCTGGTCGATGATTGATATTTTCCTGCTGTCGGTCCTCGCCGCCGTCGGGCAGCTTGGCATCATGGCCAGCGTGGTGCCGCAACCGGGCGCCGTCTTTTTCGCCGCAGTGCTGCTGTGCACCTTGTTCGCCGCCGAAATATACCAACCCCGCATGATCTGGAGACCTCAAACCGCCTTATGAAAAGCAAAGACCCAACCGAACTTCCCGCTGAAGTGGAAGCTGAAATCATTCCGGCCCGCCGCCGCGGCTTTTCCTGGGCGTGGCTTTTCCCGATTCTCGCGCTGATCGCCACCACCTGGTTGTATTGGGATAACTGGAAATCCCGCGGGCCGGAAATCACGATCTACTTTGATACCGCGCCGGGCATCGAGCCTTCGAAAACCGTGCTCAGCTATCTCGGTGTGAAAGCGGGTGTGGTGGAAAGCGTTGCTCTCGATGAGAAGCTGGAAAAAGTGGTCGTAACGGTCCGCTTGAAGGCATTCGCCGCCAATCTGGCGCGGGAAAACACCGATTTTTGGATCGACCAGCCGGTGATCTCGTTGCGTGATATCTCCGGTCTCCAATCCATCATCCAAGGCAACTCGATTCAGGCCCGTGCCCGTGGCGGCACGAACGCAGAGTATCATTTCCAGGGCCTTCGCGAGGCTCCACTCGCGCCACTGGTAACCCAGACGCTGTTGGTAAAACTTCGCTCGCGAGCCATCTCCTTCATCGGACGGGGCACTCCCGTTTTCTACCGCGGCATCAAAGTCGGCCTGGTTCGCGCCAAGGTGTTTGATGAAAGCGGGCAGCCAGAGGTGGAAATCATCGTCGCTGCGAAATTTGCCTCCAAGGTCAGGTCGAATTCCCGCTTCTGGTTTCTCCCGGCAACCGCAGTATCCGTCCGTCCCGGGGCGGTCAGTCTGAATATTCCATCCATCGAAGGGGTATTGGACGGCGGCATCGCGTTCGATCAATTCGGGCCGGATGGAAACGAGGTGACGAGCGGTGCGACGTTCGATCTGTCACCTGACGAAATCGCGGCCCGGGCCGACGGGCCGCTTATGGGCATCGAATTCGACGACTGCGCCGGACTGCGGGCCGGGGAAAGCCAGGTGACTTACCTCGGCAAGCCAGTCGGATTGCTGGAGACGCTCACCGCGAATCCACAAACCCGGCGGGTCGAGGCATGCGTCCGTTTGGAATCCGCCTATGCACCGCTCGCCACCGAGGATTCCTCGTTCACCATCATCCGTCCCAATTTCAGCAAGAAAGGCCTGCAGGGACTCGATACGATCGTCACCGGTTCCCGCATTGAGTTTGAGCCGGGCAAGAGCAAGGTGCCCGCGACTCAATTTGTCGGGCACGAAGTTCACCAATTTGATTGGAATCCCTTCGAAGAAGAGGCCGGCAGCACCCGCGTCGTGTTATGGGCCGGGTCGCTTCCCCAACTCACCGCCGGCGCTCCGGTCTATTATCACGGCATGATTGCCGGGCGCGTCATCGAGTCGCGCATCGGGCAGAATGGACGCCCGGAAATGGTCGTCTCCATCGGCGCCAAGTTTCGCGAATTCCTGCGGGTGAACAGCCGCTTCTGGCGGGTGCCGGCAGCGCTGGTCACCGTTGGTCCCGGCGTGGTGGGTGTGGAAATGCAGGGGCTTTCCGCGATCTGGCAGGGCGGGATCGCATTTGACGCCATCGGCTCGCCCGGACCGGTGGCCGCGGAGACGGCGGAATACGAAGTTCACGTCAGCGAACTGGCGGCCTCCGCCATCTCGGAGCCGATCCGGATTTTCTTTGCCGATGGCCAGGGTCTGCTCGCCGGAAAAACCGAGCTGAAATACCTGGGCATCCCGATCGGCATCGTCGAGCGGGTTGAATCCATTTCCGGAAAAATCGAAGCGACGGCGCGTTTCCAGCCCGGATATGAATTTCTCACCCGCAAGGGATCCGAGTTCGCCATCGTCAAACCTGAGGTGGATCTTCAGGGGGTCAAGGGAATCGAGACGCTGGTCGGGGGGATCTACATTGCCTGCTCCCCGGGCACTGGCTCCGAATATGCCGCATCCTTCGATGCCGTGCCGGCCGGCAAGTTTGCGTTGATGAACGATTCAGGCATTGAAATCGTTCTGGAATCTCCATCCACAAGTGTCAGCGCGGGGGCGCCGATCAGCTACAACCATACGGACGTCGGCACGGTCGTGAGCAAAACTCTTTCCCAAGATGGCAAGCGGATCCTGCTCACGGCGAGAATTCGCGAGGAATACAGCAGTCTTTTGCGTTCCAACTCGGTGTTCTGGGCGGATAACACCATCGAAGGCAAAGTCTGGATTTTCAAAGTTAAGTTCGATCGCCCGGCCTTGGTCGCTCCGAACGGGCGCATTGCATTCTATACGCCGGACAAGGGCGGCGGCCCGGCAGCCAAGGGTAAAGTCTTCTCGCTGCTGTCGAAACAACCGGGCAATACCCTGCCATGATCCGAACCAAGCCGGAACGATGCCGTTAGCATTTTTTATCGTCGCTCTGAACTGCTGAGCCGTAACCGAAGCTGCGCACCAGTTCCGGGAACCGGCAGTTTTCGCAGGCCGCGTTCGAGTTTTCGCAGAAATCCCGCACGATCTGCAGCAAGCCCTGTTGCGCCGCCGCCGTCCGCAACGCGCGGGATTTTCCAACGCCGAGCAGACGCTGGCGCGCCAGCTTCAGAACGGAATTGTCCTCCGCGGGCGGCCATGCGAAATAGCGCTGTTCGAGGACGTGCCGGAGTTTTTCGTTTCCTCCTTCCATCGCTCTCACCCACAGCCACGGCAGAACCACGTTCACTGCCAGATCGGTCACCCGCGCCTCACCCAGCAGTGGCGAGGGCTTCTGCATCCGTGCCGACCGGAACGTCCAGTGCCACGACCAGAATTCATCGCGCTCGACTTCCAGAATTTTCCGGAGTGAATCAACCATTTTGGCAGCGCTGATCTGCCGGCCAGGCCGGCTGGGAGCAGATGTTTCCCTCCCGCTCCCCGGAGGAGGGAAGGCCGGGGTGAGGGGTTCAACATTATTCTCCGGTGTAATCCAGCCCTCAATTTTGGAAACGAACTTTTCATTGGCCAGCCAGTGTGCCGCCAACGCCAGCCGCCGCTGCGGATGATTCGCGGGACGCAGGCCATGGAATTTCCAGGCCGCACGCGGCAACCTGCAGCCGGCGAATTCATCGCGCTCGCGCCACCAGCAGTCCCAGACGCGGCGCAGATAATTGTCCGTGCTTCTTTGGGCGCGCGTCAATTCGTCCGGCAGCAGCCCGCTGACACCGAGCAGCCGCGCCTGCAATTCAAACGCCGAATCCGCATCGCGCGACCAGGATGATTTTAATTCCGCCAGATGCTGCATCGGCCAGATGTTGTGCTTGTAGCCGAGCGCGCGGAACAAATTTTCCCACAAGACCTGTTCCCAGCCGGCATGGCGGGCGCGGGCGCGGAATTGTTCCGCCTTGGCTTCAAAACGCACCCACGCCGCTTCGCACAACAGTTTCGTGAGCTGCGTTTCGTCCAGCCCACGCAGCGGTGCGCAACATTTGCCGCGCAGACTTTCCGGCAGGGCACGCAGCGGCTCGTTTTCGAGCGACTGGCTTAATTCGGCCAGCGGCGCGTCGAGGCAGTTGTGCAAGGCCAGGACGGGGGGAGGCTTCACCTGGGGTTCCGTCTTCGAGCGGCTTTTTGCCGGGCCGCCGGAAGCCGGAACGCCAACTTCGTCCCAGACGACGTGCAAAAGGACGCCTGAGAAATTCGGATTGCGGTCATGGCCGTGCGCCCGCCAGCCGCTGGAATGCAAATCGATCTCCACATCGCCCGAACGCGGCGCCTCGTCACCGGTCTGGATCAGCGCGCCGCGAAAATCCGGCCCGCCCTCGAGGCTGATGAACCCGGGATGGAAAATGCGGACGGCTTTTCCGTCCGTGGTTTCCAACCGGTCGCGCAACAACCGCTGGTGCTGCCAGACCGCTTGCAGCAACCGCTCGGACGGCAGGCCGTTTTCATCGCGCAACACGGGAAGCGCGACGAACTGTGTCCGCCAGCCGGCGTAGACATTTTCCGCGCGGGGATTCACAATGCAGTTTTTGCGCCTGCGATGGGTCGAAGTCAAGACTGTTCAACCTTCATCTCCTCCTCGTAATCCTAATCGTAATCGAAAGTCCGAGAACGAGGACGAGGACAACAAGGATTTTTCGCACCCAAACGCTTATTGGCGTGTTTATAAGACAAATAAACAGCGGAGTTTTTGTTGGCTGTTGGCGGGAATTGTCCGCTACACTCGACACCAAGTTTTGATGAGCGAGAATCCGATGATTGAAGTGTCGAACCTGACGAAACGCTATGCCGGCCGCACGGCGGTGGCGGGCATTTCGTTCACGGTCGCGCGCGGCGAGATCGTCGGCCTGCTCGGCCCGAACGGCGCGGGCAAGAGCACGACGATGCGCATCCTTTCCAGCTTCATGCCGGCGACGAGCGGCACGGTGCGGGTGGCGGGCTTCGATGTCTTTCATGAATCGGTCGAGGTGCGGCGGCGGATCGGTTTCATGCCGGAAAACAATCCGCTCTATCCGGAAATGCGCGTGCGCGAATATCTGAAATTCCGGGCGCGGATCAAGGGTCTCGGCTGGCGCCGTTCGCGCGAGCGCGTGACGACGGTGATGGAGCAGTGCGGTCTGACGGATGTGGACCGCCGCATCATCGGCCAGCTTTCCAAAGGCTACAAACAGCGCGTGGGCCTGGCGGATGCGCTGGTGCACGAACCCGATCTGATCATTTTGGACGAGCCGACCATCGGCCTGGATCCGAACCAGATTCGCTCGGTGCGGCAATTGATCAAAAGCCTGGCGGAGAAACACACGGTCCTGATCTCCACGCATATTCTGCCGGAGGCGGAAATGATGTGCAGCCGGATGCTGATCCTGTATGGCGGCAAAATCCTGGCCTCGGACACGCCGGAAAATTTGCAGAAATTGATGCAGGGGGACAGCCGGGTGGTCGCGGAAATCAAAGCCCCAGTGGAGGAATTGCGCGCGGCGTGGGAGTCCATGCCGGTCATCGAGCAATTCGACATGACCGAGGAAGCGGATGGTTTTCAGCGGTGCATTTTGACGCCGCGCGACGGCTATGATCTGCGACCCGCGATTTTCATGCTGGCGAGCGAGCGCGGCTGGATGTTGCGCGAGCTGATGCGCAGCCGGCATTCGCTGGAGGACATCTACGTCCAGGTGACCAAACCGAACGAGGAGGAAGAAAACTGATGATCCCTGGGCCAGAACAGCGTAGCGGCTCCCCGGCAGAGAGCCGCCATTTTGAATATCATCGGAAATGCGGCGGTCTGCCGACCCGCCGCTACGACGCAAGGGAGGAAGAAACCTGATGCGAGTCTTTGGCACCTTGACGCGCCGGGAGCTGTCGGCGTTCTTCCTGTCCATCGCGGGCTACGTCATCATCGCCTCGGTGACGTTATTGAACAGCCTGAGTTTCGTGGTACTGATGACGAACCTCGGCAGCGACCCGTCGCCCATGCCGGTGACGGAGATGTTCTACCGCACTTATTTTTTCTGGCTGATCGTGCTGCTGGCTGCGCCGATCATCACGATGCGGCTGTTCGCGCTGGAAAAATCCTCGGGCACGTTCGAGACGCTGATGACGACGCCGGTGAGCGATTTTCAGGTGGTCGCGGCAAAGTTCACGGCGGCGATCATTTTTTACGTGGTGACGTGGGTGCCGATGGGCGCGTGCCTGTTCGTGGTGCGGCATTTCACCAACCAGCCGACCGCGCTGGATGCCGGCACGGTGGGCGGGATGTATCTGGGCATTTTTCTGACCGGCTGCCTGTTTTTGTCGCTGGGCTGTTTTGCGTCCGCCATCTCGCGCACGCAGATGGCGGCGGCGATGATCAGCTTCGTGCTGGGGGTGACGCTGTTTTCCATGGGCTTTCTGGCCGAGGCGCTGCCGGCGACCGCGCAGTGGCAGTCCCAGGTGATCTCGTATTTCGGCCTGTTCGAACAGATGCATGATTTTGCCCGCGGCGTGGTGGACACGCGGACGGTGGTTTTTTATGTGAGCGCCACGTTTTTCTTTCTGTTCCTGACCTTGCGCGCGGTGGAAAGCCAGCGCTGGAAATAGAAAATGAGAAACATTCAACATTCAACATTCAACGTCGAACATCCAACGGTTGTCGGCGCGCGAAGCGCTTCGGCGTTGAAGGTTGAATGTTGGTTGTGGAGTGTTTCCCAGCTCCACAACGCCTTTACCGCTGGAGACAAATGAACAACTCCAAACCCAGTTTCACGCCCGGACGTCGTTGGACCGTCAGCTTCGACGTGATCTTGCGCACGGCATTGGTGTTGGCGGTGGTGGTGATGGTGAATTACCTGGGCGCGAAATTTTACAGCCGGTTTTACCTGAGTTCGCAGACGCGGGTGCAATTGTCCTCGCGCACCTTGAGCGTGGTCCATTCCATCACGAACCAGATCACGGTGACGGTTTACTACGACAAGACCGACGACTGGTATCCGTCCATCATCACGCTGCTGAACGAATATCGCTCGGCGAATCCCAAGATTTCCGTCCGGACCGTGGATTACCTGCGCGACGCGGGCGAGGCGCAGAAAATCAAGGCGCAATACAAGCTCGGCTCAGCCACGGACAAGGACCTGGTCATCTTTGATTGCGAAGGCCGCGTGAAGGTCGTCAATGGCAAGGCGATCACGCAGGTCAAGCTGGAACAGGTGCCCAACGCGACCGAACGCGAGTTCCGCCGCAAGCCGGTTGCGTTCAACGGTGAGATGATGTTCACCACGATGCTGCTCGCCGTCATTAATCCGAAACCGCTCAAGTCCTATTTTCTGCAAGGCCACGGTGAACCGTCGCTGTCCGGTTCCCAGGAAGCCGATTACCAGACATTCAGCGCGGTGCTGGCGGAAAGTTACATCACCACCGAACCGCTCATGCTGATGAACGATGCGCCCGTGCCGGATGATTGCAACCTGCTCATCATCGCCGGACCGCAGACGGCCTTCAAAGAAGCGGAGCTTCAGAAGATTGACCAGTATCTCACCCAAGGCGGGCGGCTGTTCGTGTTGTTCAATTATTTTTCCATCAAACATCCCACCGGTCTGGAACCCATCCTGCAAAAATGGGGCGTGAACGTCATCCCCGATGTGGTGCAAGACTTGAATCAGGGCGGTGAAAATTCGGTGGTTGTCACCGACTTCAATCCCCAGACGTTCGCGAATCCGCTGACGCAACTCGCGCTCCAGATGGTTTTGCCGCTCCCCATCAGCCAGGTGGACTGGAAGAACCCGCCCGCCAGCGCACCCAAAGTGGATGAGCTGGTGTTCTCCAGCCCGCAATCAAAGTTGATGGGCGACCCTGCCGCCGCTCCGCGCAGTTACCCCTTGATGGTCCTCGTCGAGCAAAAGGCCGCCCCCGGCGTGGCCAACACACGCGGCACCACGCGCATCGTGGTGACGGGTGATTCGTTCTTCCTGGACAACCAGATGATCAAGGCCGGCGCCAACCGCGATTTCGCCGGATACGCCGCCAACTGGCTGCTCGACCACACCGTGCTGCTGGAAGGCATCGGTCCGCGGCCCGTCACGGAATTTCGTCTGGTCATGACGCGCGACCAGCAAAAAAATGTCCGCTGGCTCCTGCTGGGCGCGCTGCCCGGCGGCGTGCTGCTGTTCGGCGGCCTGGTCTGGCTGGTGCGCAGAAAATAATGAATAAGAAAAGCACTTTTTCCTGGTTCGTCCTCGCGGCCGGGTTGTTCGCGTCCATTTATCTTTTGGACCGTTACCTGCGCCCGTCGGCCGCAGCCGCTTTGAACGTCCTGCCCGGCCTGCGCCCGGAGGCCGTCACCAGCCTGCAGGTGATCCCCGCCGGGGCGCTGGAGATCCGCGCCGAACGCGTGAACAACAACTGGCTGCTCGTCAAACCGATGGCTTATCCGGCGCAGCCTGCCGCCATCGAGGCGCTGTTGACGGCGCTGCAAAAACTCACCCCCGCCACGCGGATCAGCGCCGCCGAATTTCACGAGCACCGCACTGCCGAAGTGGATTTTGGGTTTGACCCGCCGCAGATTTCGCTCGTTCTCGAGGCCGGCGAGCAGCGCTTGCAGGTGCAGGTCGGCAACAAAACCGCGCCCGGCGACCAGGCGTTCGTCCGCGTGGTCGGCGTGGAGGGGGCGTTCGTGACCGATGCCGACTGGCTCAGGCTCATCCCGCGTTCCGGCAACGACTGGCGCAGCACGGCGCTGGTGGCGGCCGAGGCCAGCACCTGCGACGGCATCGTGCTGACCAACAGCACGAAAATCATCGAGCTGCGCCGCGACCCGACCAATCATCTCTGGCGCATGATCCGTCCGTTGCAGGCCCGCGCGGATACCGGCCGCATCACCGAGGCGCTGCAGCATTTGCAGACCGCTAACATTGCGCAGTTTGTCACGGACAATGCGAAGGCAGATTTGACCACGTATGGCCTGCAGCCTGCCGATCTTTCGCTGTGGCTCTATCACGGAACCAATTTCATTTCCGCCCTGCAGACCGGGAGCGCCCCGACGAACGATGCGGCGCAAGTCTATATGAAGCGTGAGCGCTGGAGCGTGGTGGCGACGACCGCCCGGGAACCGCTGGCGCTCTGGCACGGCACGGTGAACGATTTTCGGGATCCATTCCTCCTGGAATTGACTGCGCCGGTCACCGAAATCAAAGTTCGTGGCAAAAACAGCTTCACCCTCAAGCAGCAAGGCACCAACAACTGGAGCCTCGTGGGTGAGAAATTTCCGGCGGACACCGAAAGCGTCCAGTTGTTCCTCAAGGCGCTGGCCGGCTTGCGCGTCTCGGACTTTGTCAAAGCCGCCGTGACGGCGCCGGACCTGCCCGACTACGGACTGGATGCGCCCCAGCGCGAAATCACCTTAAGCACGGCGGCGGGCGATTCGAACGCCGTCCTCGCGCAGCTGGACTTCGCCGTGCAGACGAACGGGGTTTTTGTGCATCGGGCCGACGAAGATTTCATCTACGCCATCACGCCGGAGGATGCCAAAATCCTGTTTGGCGACAGCAGCCTCTTTGAGGCGGGCTGGCAGTTCCGCGACCGCCGCACCTGGAACTTTGGGGAAGCCAGCATCGCACAGGTCACACTGCGACAAAACGGCCTGACCCGCACCATGGTTCACGATGGAGTTAACAAATGGTCGCCCGCGCCGGGTTCGGAAGGCTGGCAGGGCATTGTGAAAAATCCTCCGGCGATCGAAGAAACCCTGCATCGTCTCGGTGAACTGACCGCCACCGGCTGGGTCGCCCACAATGTGACCGAGCCTGAAAAGTTCGGGCTGGACCCCGGCAATCTGGAGATCATCGTGGAGCTTAAGAGCGGCGAAAAATTATCCGTGGCTTTTGGCACGGAGTTGCCCGCGGCACACACCGCGCTGGCTGCGGTCACGCTGGACGGCGAGCGGTGGGTGTTTGTCTTTCCGGCCACGCTCTACCAGTTCGTCTTGAGTTATCTGACCATTCCAGCCAACGTTCGGTGATATGCGACTCGGTTTCTGGCGCAAATGCCGTGTGTGCTTCCGCTGGTGCCGGATCTGCGCCTGGCTGGTGGTGCTGGCGGCCCTGTGCGCGCTCGTCTGGTTCAACCGGATCGGTCTGCCGGATTTCCTGAAGACGCGGCTGGTCGCCACGTTGCGCGAACGCGGCGTGGATCTGCAATTCACCCGGATGCGGCTCCGGTTCGGACACGGCATCGTCGCGGAAAATGTCCGCATCGGCGGCGCGCAGCCCGACGGCAGCCCGACGCTTTCGCTCGCGGAAATCCAGTTGCAGTTCGACTTCCCCGCGCTGCTGCGACGGAAGGTGCAGGTGGAGGGCCTCGGCCTTCGCCAGGGCAGATTCGCCTGGCCCCTTTCGCCGACAAATATCCTGAAGCTCGACAACATCCGCACCGATCTGCGGTTCCAGACCAACGACACCTGGTCGCTCGACAATTTTTCGGCGGATTTTGCAGGAGCAAAGCTCGCGTTTTCCGGTGATATCGCCCATGCGCCCGAACTCCGCAACTGGGAATTGTTTCAAGGCGGCGCCTCCACGAACCAGACCGTCCGGCAGGCGCAGTTAAAAAAATGGTCCGACGTTCTGAACCGGATTCATTTCGACGGGACACCGCAGTTAAACCTGACGGTGAACGGCGACGCGCAGGATCTTCATACATTCGTCGTCCGTCTGAAGGTCGCGGCGGCCGGTGCCCACACGCCGTGGTTCGCGGCACGCGACCTCCAGCTCACTGCCAACCTCACGGCGCCGGCCGGTGCCCCGGCAAAAAACGATCCGGCCTGGGGCTTCTGGACGAATCTTCAGCCGTATCGCCTCGAATGGTCGGCGCGACTCTCCCGGTTTCAGTCGGAAAAAGTGAACGCGGATTTTGTGGTGGCCGGCGGCTTTTGGAGCGCGCCAGAACTGGTCGTCACCAATCTGTCCGTCGAACTGGACGGTGGAAAGCTGACGGCGGGGCTGCAATTAAATGTCGCCACGCGCGAGCTGATGTTCACCAATTCTTCGCATTTCAATCTTTCCGCCATCGCCCTCTTACTGACGGAAAAAGCCCGTGCGGGGCTCGCGGATTTCTCCTGGGCGCAACCACCGGAAATTCAGATCGGCGGCTCGTTGATTCTGCCGGCGTGGACCAATTCCGCACCGGATTGGGACGGCGAGGTCCGGCCGACCGCGCAGTTGAGCGGGGCATTGAAGCTCGCCGGGGGCACGGTGATGGGCGGGGCGGTGGATTCGGTGCAGACCCATTTTTCTTATTCGAACCGCGTCTGGCGGCTGCCGGATCTGGCGCTGGTGCTGGCGAAAACGCGGTTGGAAATCAGCGGCAGCGAGGATGACGCCACGAGAGCTTATCATTGCCGTGTTCGCGGCGTGTTTGACATGGACACGGCGCGGTCTTTTTTGACGGACAGCCGCGTGCTGCACGGTTTGTCCATTGTGACCCTGAACGAACCGCTGGCGTTGGATGTGACGGTGGACGGCCAGGGGTCTGATCAAGACCGCATCGCGGTGCGGGGAAATCTGGCCGTGACCAATTTCGCGGTGCGCGGAGAGATGTTTGGCGATGTGACGACTGCCTTGAGTTATACGAACCGGGTATTGATGTTTTCGCAGCCGCTGATGCACACCGGCGCGCAAATGGCCACGGCGGACTCGGTCACGCTCGATTTCAACCAGCGGCTGATTCGGTTCACGAATGCGTTCAGCACCGCCGATCCCTACTCCGTAACACGGGCGATCGGGCCAAAAACCGGAGCGCTGGTGGTTCCGTATCATTTTTCCGAGCCGCCGACGGTGCAGGTGAACGGCCAGATTCCGCTGGGCGACATGCACGGCGGGCCCGAAATGGCGGCAGTGGACATGCGCTTTGAGTTCGTCAAGGGCGGCGCGTTTCAATGGGAGCGGCTCCGGGCGAGCGCGATCGTCGGCACGCTGCACTGGCGCTGGCAGACGCTGCTGTTGACCAATGTGCTGGCGGATTGCTACGGCGGCACCGGTCAGGGCTACGCCTATTTTGATTTCAGCGTGCCGCATGAAGGCGCGGATTACGACTTCGCCGTCCATGCGGCCAACGTCAATCTGCATGCGCTGGCGGCGGACCTGTGGTCGCCGACGAACAAGCTCGAAGGCACGCTGGCCGGCACGTTGATCGTGACGAATGCCAGCACGGAGGATCTGCAATCCTGGAACGGCCGCGGCCGCGCCAGCCTGCATGACGGTTTGCTCTGGGACATTCCCATTTTCGGCATCCTTTCGCCAGTTTTGAACACGATCTCAACGGGGCTTGGCAGCAGCCGGGCCACGGAGGCGGCGGGAAAATACATCATCACCAACGGCGTGATCTACACGGATTCGCTGTTGATCCAGTCCACCATGGCGCGACTGGAATACTCCGGGACGATTGATTTCCAGCAGAATGTGAATGCCCATGTCACGGCGCAGTTGCTGCGCAACACCTGGGTGGTCGGGCCGTTGGTCAGCACGGTGCTGTGGCCGGTGAGCAAACTGTTTGAATATCGCGTCACCGGGCATTTGAACGATCCCAAAAGCGAACCGGTTTATGTGATTCCTAAATTGCTGTTGCTGCCGTTCCATCCCCTCCGCTCGCTGGAAGAAATGGTTCCCGGCATTGATGCACCCCTGCATCAGCCACCGGGGAATTGATTCCGAATCCCCGGGCCGTCATTGCCGCGCTTCAGTGACGGGAGTCACCGAAGCGCACGTTGAGCAATGCCGGAATCCGGATTGACATCAATTGCCGGGTGCGGGATCGGACGGGATGTCGGTCGCCGGAGCAGACGGGTTGTCGGTGGCCGGAGCCTCCATCACCGGAGCGGGGGTCTGGCTGGCCGGCGGGACACTGGCGCCATTTTTCTTGGCCTTCGCGGCAGCGCGCGCGGCAGCCTTCGCCGCGGCCCTCTCGTCTTTTTCATCTTGAAGCTGGATGAGTCTGGTTTCGGCTTCAACTTGTTTGCGTTCGGCCTTTGTATCCTCGGATTCCGCATGGGCGATTCCCGGCAAACGCCCTTCTTCTTTCTTGGCCTGAATCGCCGCCAGTTCCGGTGTTTTCAGGACGGTCGGGCGCATGAGCACCAGCAATTCATCGCGGGTTTTGTCGCTGGAGCGCGAACTGAACAAAGCCCCGAGCAGCGGGATGTCCATCAAAATGGGAACCCCGCTCTTGTTCTGGGTTTTTTGCGAACTGATGGCGCCACCCAAAATGATGCTGTCCCGGTCCTTGACCGCCACGTTGGACGACAGCGTCTTTTTGGACGTGTTGGGCACCGGATTGCCATCAATCGTGGTGAAACCGGAGATGTTGTCAATCTCCTCGTCAATCTGCATCACCACCAAGCCGTCGGGATTGATGAAGGGCGTGACTTCCAGCGAAACACCGACCGAGAGCTGCGAGTAAGAGGAGCCGATGCCCGTGGTGCCGCCGTTGTAGGTGCTGGTCACATACGGCACGGTGGAACCGACGAAGAAGGAAGCGGGTTGCGCCTGAAATGTCTGGATGCGCGGCTTTTGGATGATGGTGATGGAATTGTCGGAAGCGGCCGCCTGCACCGCCACATCATAGTCGGAGCCGGCGATCGAGCCGAAATAGCTCAGCCCTTGCGACAGAAAGTTGTTCGTCCCGTTGGCGATCAATGCATTGGTGGCGAAATTAAAGAATTGCTGGCCGTTGTTGTAACCACCAGTGCCCTTGAAGTTTGGCGAGTTGATGGCGCTCGGTCTTTGGATGGCGGAAACGCCGAAATTCCAGTCCTTGGTCAGGGAGACTTCCATGATGACCGACTCGATGAGCACCTGCGAAAGGAGCACGTCCAGCTGCGCCACGACGTTTTTGATGCTGACCATGTCCTGACGGGTCGCAAACACCAAAAGCGAATTGCTCCGCTGATCGGCGATGATTTTCGTCTGGCCGAACACCTGGATTTGATCCTGCTGCCCGCCGGTGCCCGAGGCGCGCTGAATGATCGATTGCAGGCGCGATTGAAACGATGAAGCGCCGCCGGAGGGAGTGCCGCTGGCGGTTGCCGCCCCGCCGAAAGTGCGCTGTTGCTGAGGGTTGATGCCGCCGCCCTGATAGCCGCCCGCGCCGCCCGCGCCGCCCATGGTGTTTCCGCCAAAACCGCTGGCCCCGCCGGCACCACGCGTTCCGCTGGTGGTGCGCGCTCCGCCGGCGGCGGAGCCGGACGCACCGCCGAAGCTGACGGTGCTGCCGCTGCCGCTGCCGCCGAGGCTGTTCAAGGCGTTGGCGATGTCCTCGGCCAGTGCATATTTGATCGGGATGACCTCGGAGACGTATTCCGCCGGCACGGACACATCCACGCGTTCAAGCATCTGCAACATGCGCTTCACATTTTCCGCGTTGTCGCGCAGCACGAGGATGCCGTTGCTGTCAATCGGCAGAATGGAATTGGGCAGTTTGGAAAACGGTGTGATGATGGGCACGGCCTCGCTGGGTTTGAGGTTTTTCAACTGCACGATGTGCGTCACATAGGTTCCCAGATCCGGCAGCCTGGCTGCCGACGCATCATTGAACTCGGCCCCGGCGGTGTTCGCCTGGTCGATCGGCAGCACCTTCACGAACTTGTCGCCGATGTTGACGACGGAAACGCCGTTGAGCGACAGCACCGCCTGCAAGGCCTGGATCGCCTCGGACTTGGTCAGCGGCGTTTCCGTTTTCAGGACAATCGACGCGGCGGGCAATCCGGCGCGCAGCAACGTGCGGCCGACCAGCTTGGCATAGACTTCCAGCACCTGGCTTACATCGACGCCTTGAAAATTGATATTGCCTGCCGGAATCAATTCCTCCGGCGGCTCATTAGCGGCCGGGGCGGCACTGGCTTCACCCGGATTCGGCGTGGTTGCCGCCGCGGGAATCGCCGGAACGGGGTTGGGATTGACGGGTGCGGCCCCGGGTGCGGCCGGAAACGCAGGCACGGCGGCGGTTCCCCCCGCCGGGCTGTTGGTGTTGGCGGTGGCGGGCATGCGGCGGGGGCGGCTGGGCGTCTGGCGCGTGGTCGGCGTGTTCTGCGCCCAGAGTTCAAAGCCGGTTAACAATAAAATCAGAACGAAAGCGGTGGTCTTCATTTTACCTTTACGGTTGCGGGTTTCAAATTGGCTGCGGGCGCGCTTTTCGGGCTGGCAGGAGGCGTGCCTTTCGGGCCGGCTGCGGGCGCGCTTTTCTGGTAGCTGGCCACGAGCCGGATGTTGGCGTTCAAATGCTGCTTCGGGGCGTCGGGCTGCAATTCCAGGTCACGCACGCGAATCGCCGAAGCCTTGTTGCCAAGCTGGTAAAGAAAATCCACCAGCTGCTTGTCGTCGGCCAGGACGCTGATGTTCTGGATCTGCTCCACAAAAAATGCGTCGTTGGTTTTCGTCATCTGGCGCGAGATATTCACGATGCTCACGCCGCTCTGCGCCGACTGCGTCTGGATGGCGCGCATCAGGTTGACAGACTGATCCTGAAGTTCGACGACGTCGCCGGAGCTTTCCAGTTTTTTCGCCAGGGCTTCATAAGTGGGCCTCTGGGCGACCATCGTCTGATAAGTTCTCAACTTCTGTTGTGCATCCTCGCCGCGGCGGCGCAGGTTTCCCCAGTCTGAAAAATGCGGCCAGATGAACACATAATTCAGTACCAGCAGCAAAACCACCAGCACGCCGATGGCGAGCCGCCGCTCCAGCGGCCGCAGTTGGGCAAAATATTTTTTCATCGCTTATCCTCCTCGGCGCGCCGGAGTTCCAAGCTGAAATTCCATGAGACTTGGGGGGATCCGCGGTAGCTCAACGGGTCGCCTGCGGTGGTGAACATCGGCTGGTTGTTCAACTGGGCCTTGCGGAGCGCGTCGTAGAAATCGGTGAGGAGCGTGATTTGATCCGGCGTCACCGTGCCGCCGAGTGCGAGCCTGCGACCGTCGCCAAAACTGAACCGTTGCAGGGAAATGCCGGCGGGCAGCTGGTCGGCAACGAGCTTCCAGCAATCCAGCGCGGCGTATTTCAAATCCTGCCGCTCCTGCAGCACTTCGCAGCGCGCCTTGAGCTGCAGCGTGTTCGTGTAGCTCCCGCTGATGGATCGGACCTGCTGCTCAATCTTGCCGGTCTGATAACCCAGCACGGCGGTCGCACAGAAATATATCACCACGCCGATCCCATAGAGGACGCCGGTCGCGATCAGGCCGCGCAGCCACAAACGATCCACGAACTGCTGGTGGTAGCGCGCGGAAAAGTCCGCCGGCAGCAAGGCGGGGTTGCTCGCGTCCGCCGTGGTCGCGCGTCGCGCCGTATGCGCCGCCAATTCCGGCACCGGCACCGGCTTGGTGACTTCGACCGCCTCGCCCAGGCCGTCGCGCAAAAAAGTTTCCCATTCGCCCGCGATCGCGCCCTCGGCCACCACATGCCACCGTGGCGTGGTCGTCAACCAGCCCTCCAATTCGCCCGCCCAGACGAGCTGCGCCAGCTGGTCCTTCAGGCTTTTGGCGCGGTCGCCCTCGGCGGGCAACACGATGAAACTCAGGCTCCGCAGCGCGCCGCCGGCCCACCAGGCCACCAGCGCGGCATTCTGCCCGTTCAGCAACGCCGGATAAATCCAGGCGCCGTCTTCCGCCGCCTTCATCGCCGCCAACTGGTCGAGCATCGGCACTTCCAGTTGGTCGGCGAGATAGCCCTGCGTTTCCAGCTTGCCGAGAAAATCCTCCACCACGTTGCGCCCGACGATCACCACCACGACGGTCTGGATGTTTTCCGCCGGGGACTGGGGCAAAAGCTGGATCGTCCAGACAACCTGCGCGATGGGGACGGGTGAGAGTTTTTCCAGCTGCAGCTCCACCATCGAGAGCGTTTCACCGAAGCTGCTTTTGGGCAGTTCGATGACCCGCAGAAAAATATTTTCCGGCGGCAGCCAGGCGATGTTCAGTTTTTTCTGCCAGAGCGAGGTCCAGGATTTTTCCGTCAGGCCGGAAGGCAGATTGGCGCCGGGCGCGGCGCTGGATTCACGGTTCAACGCGCCGCTTTTGACGTCGAACTGCCAGAGGCGGTTCGCGTCGGGCGCGGTTTGCAGGATGTTGCAGCAATGCCAGCGGGCCATTTAGAAAGCAGGGTGATGGATTGATGGATTGATGGGTGGGAGGATTGATGGATTCGCGCGATCATCCAATAATCCATTAATCCAGCCCTCCAGCCGGCCGATGCGGGGGTGATTTTTCATTGGCGCGGGATGAATTGCGTTTTGTCCTCGCCGCCCGCCAGCGATTCGAGGTGCTCTTCCATCTGCGTCACCCGCAGGATTTCTTCGATGGTCGTCTCGCCGTTTTTGACCTTGATCCAGCCGTCATCGCGGAGCGTGCGCATCCCGGCCTCGATCGCACGCTGGGCGATGGTCACGGCGGAAGCGCGGCTCATGATGAGCGGACGGATGGCTTCCGTGACGATGAGCAGTTCGTAGATGCCTTTGCGGCCCTGGTAACCCTGCTGGCGGCATTCCTCGCAACCGGCGCCGTGCCAGACTTTCCCCGTTTCGATGTCCGCCGCCGGAAAACCGACCTTCCGCAAATAATCGCGCGACACCATCTGCTCCGTCTTGCAATGCTTGCAGATCGTGCGGACGAGGCGTTGCGCCATGACGGCCTCAACGGAGGACGCCACGAGGAACGGCTCGATGCCCATGTCAATCAAACGGGTAAAGGCGCTGGGGGCGTCGTTCGTATGCAGCGTGGAGAAGACCAGGTGACCGGTGAGCGAGGCGCGGATGGCGATTTCCGCCGTCTCGGAATCGCGAATTTCCCCGACCATCACGACGTTCGGGTCCTGCCGCAGAATATGGCGCAGACCCATGGCGAACGTCAGCCCGATGTCCGAACGCACCGCGATCTGGTTGATGCCCTTGAGTTCGTATTCGACCGGCTCCTCGATCGTGATGATGCGTTTGGTGACCGAGTTGATGGAACTTAAGAAAGCGTAGAGCGACGTGGATTTGCCGGAACCCGTCGGGCCGGTGACGAGGAAAATCCCGTGCGGCTTGATGATGACTTCGCGGATGGCGTTTTCTTCGGCGGCCGCAAAACCCAGTTTGTCGAGGCTTAGGAAGATTTTACCGCGCGTCAGCAAGCGCAGCGAGACGCTTTCGCCATAGACCGTCGGCACGGTGGAGACGCGGATGTCAATTTCCTCGCCCTTGATGCGGACGTTGATGCGTCCGTCCTGCGGGAGCCGCTTCTCGGCGATGTTCATTCCGCTCATCACCTTGATGCGCGAGATGAGCGCGGCCTGGTAGCGCTTCAACTGCGGCGGCATCGGCGTTTGATGCAAAATGCCGTCAATGCGATAGCGGATGCGCAGCTCGTCTTCCGCCGGTTCAAAGTGAATATCCGTCGCGCGATCCTTGAACGCTTCCCAGATGATCTGGTTCACGAACTTGATGACGCTCGCTTCCTGATCGTCCTCGGTGATTTCCTTGTCGGCGGCCAGATCCAGATCCATCGGTTCGGCCTCGCCCATTTCATCGAGCGTTTCGGCGCCGACGCCGTAATATTTTTTCAACGCCTTCTCGATTTCCGCCTTCGTGGCGAGGGCGAACTGCACCGGCATGTGGGCGTCAAATTTCACCGCGTTCATCATCGCCGCGTCAAATGGATCGCTCACCACGACCTGCAAGGTGCCGTTTTCCAGCGCGGTGGGCAGGATGGAATATTGGAAGGCGATCTTGGTGGAGATTTTATTCCGCGCCTCGGTCTCGATGGAGAGCTTGGGGAGATCCAGATAAGGCCAGCCGAGCGCCGCGGCGAGCTTCTGGACAAAAGCATCCTCGGTCACCCCGCGTTCCCGTGCGACAAACGTCAGCAACGGCTCCGTCGAACCCGCGTCCACCGTCGTGCGCCATGACTTTCGCCAGTCCTCAAATTGGACGGGCGTGGCATCCGCGACGGTCGCGATTAAATTTTTTACCGGGCTAAAGGGCATTTGTTACATCTGGTTCAACAGCAAGAGCCGTGAAAAGTTGCAGAAATTCCCGATAAACTCAACCACGAATGGCGGCTAATTGGCGGTCCAACCCAAGGGTCTGGCCCTGAATTCCTTTGAATCCGTGCTCCTTGAGCATTTATTTCTGGTTTGAGAATGAAGCCATGCGTCGCCAATCAGCAGATCGAATCCGCATTCATCGTCGAAACCATGAAACTGGATTTTGACAGCACGGCGGGATGTTTATTGGAGCGTGGTGAACTGGTTTTAGTCGAATGACCTGTCAGCCATGTGAACACGTGGATAACTTTTGCGTGTCAGTCCAATAGCAGGGCTAAGCTCGTATTGGCGCAGGCCATATTGTGGTCTGCCAAAATCAGAAAAATATGAGCGACGAAATTCTCCGTTACACTGACCTTGCTGCGGCCATTCAACTGGCCAAGGCAAACGACATGTCCACGCGTGAAATCGTCCGTGAGCTGACCCGAGGACTGGTTTATGCGGATGCCTTGAAACTGGCCCGAATGGCCGCGCCGCTGTTGGACATCGGCGTGATGGAATTTATGCGACTGCGCACGAATAAATGAAGCTCAAGCCTTTTCGAGCTTGCCCAAAAAACGGTCGCCATAACCGTCTTTGCGGAGCTTGTCATATTCCACACCATTCCGCTTCTTGAGCATCTTCTGTTTGACGGCTCGCAAAAGGTTGCCGGTTGCTTGATCCAGTAATTGGGCTTCACCTTTTTGAGCTTTTGCGGCGGCAACTTTCACGCATTCACAGTAGAATGAAAGCACGAGCGATTCAACTTTGATTTTCAGTTGGTTGAAGTCGCGCCATGATTGCGACTCCGCGCTTGACTTGGCTTCGCTTTCCGGCGGAAATGCGCTCATGATTACCCGCCGGGATTTTGCCGTTGCCGCCATATCCGTGCTCGCCACGGCGGCGGTCGTGACCTTCGCCCAATCCGTCGCCAAGCCGGTGATGCACTCATCCGTGTTCAACTGGAGCAATCTGAAGGTCGAGCCGACCAAGATGGGCGAACGCCGCGGCGTTTTCGATGCCTCCACGCCCGCGCTCGAAGAGCTGGAGATGCATGTCACCACGCTGAATCCGGGTGAATCGCCACACCCGCCGCACCGCCACGCCGCCGAGGAGCTGATGATCATCAAGGAAGGCACGCTCGAAGCGTTGCAGGGTGACCAGACGAACATCGTGGAGGCCGGCGGCATTGTTTTCGAGGCGTCGAACGAGCTGCACGGCTTGCGCAACATCGGCACGAACCGCGCGACCTATTATGTGCTGAAGATTCTGCCGCATGATCTGGCGAAACCGAAACCGCAATAATCCCCGCTTGCCGCTCGACTCATCGGGCGGCCGTGCTACCTTGTCCGCGTGAGCCTGCTGACCCATCTTTTATCCGTGTTTGTGGCGACGAATCCCCCCGCCGTCGCCGTCAGCAATGAAATCCAGCGAACCACCGGCATCTCCGTGACCGTGCCGGACGCGACTGATCCGGTGAAGCAGGAACTGGACAAGGTGATGATCGCGGACGACGAAGCCCAGGACGAGGTGGACAAGTGGATCCGCGACAACGCAAATTTTTTCCAGCAGGGTGCCGGCCAGCCGAATGCGGAACTGAACAAACGCATCCGTGAACGGTTCGTGCCGGTGCGCAAAGCCTACGAGGATTTTCTGAAACGCCATCCGGATTACGCGCCGGGCTACCTCGCCTATGGCAGTTTTCTCAATGACCTGGGCGAGGAATACGAGGCGTCGCAGCAATATGAAAAATCCCGCCAGCTCGACCCCAAAAATCCGGCGGCCTGGAATAATCTCGCCAATTATTACGGCGAATTCAGCCCGGTGACGAATTCGTTCGTTTACTATGCCAGGGCGATCGAACTGGACTCCAACGAGCCGGTCTATTATCAGAATTTCGCCACCACGGTGTATCTGTTCCGCAAGGATGCGCGGGAATTTTACGGCATCAATGAACAGCAGGTTTTCGACAAGGCGCTCGGGCTTTATCTGCAGGCCATGAAGCTGGACCCGGATAATTTTCCGCTAGCGACCGATTACGCGCAGAGTTACTACGGCATCAAGCCGCTCCGCACGAACGATGCGCTCGTCGCCTGGACGAACACGCTGGCCATCGCCCACAACGACCTGGAACGTGAGGGCGTTTACCTCCATCTGGCCCGCATCAAAATGTCCATCGGCCGGTTCGATGAATCCCGCGGACTGATCGCTGCCGTGACCAATGACAACCTGGTTGATTTGAAGAACCGTCTCGTCCGCAGCCTCCATGACCACGAATTTCCGCCGACGAATGAAGTGGCGACGGCAACGAATGCGGTGACGCTTTCCACAAATTCCGTCCCCGTTTCCACCAACGCCCCGGCTCCAATCAAGTAAGCCGGGGACTGCGCGCTGCGCCGGCCGGACGCCACCGGGCGGCATCCCTGCCAATCATTCAAAATCGTAAACCGTGACTTTCTTCACGAACGGCTTGACGCATTGGGCGATGAATTCCAGGTGCAGCGGATGCACTTGATATTCATCTTGTGCCTGCTTGCTGGTGAAAACTGTGTTCAGCGCGACCTGATAAGTCTGGTCCACGACCGGCCGCGCGCTGCCGACCATCCTGCCCGCGTGAAAATGCACGAGGCCGGGAATGGGTTTGAGGAATTTATTGGCGCCGGCGATGACGGCATCGGCGGCTCCGGGTTGGGCCGGGTCGGTCCAGAAGATGACAACGTGTGAAAACATAATTTGTTCTTGCGCGGATTTTTCTCCGGAACGATTCTTTTTGCAAGCAAGGAATCCATTGCGGCGGGCGTTCGCGTTTACCGCAGAGACGTGAAAAACTATTCAAGATGCAACGTGTAGTTTTTGTTTTGGCCGCCACTCTGCTGGCGGGTGTGCCGGTTTTTAATGCGGTTGCCGGTCCGATTGTGCCGGCCGCGCGCCAGCCGGTGGGCGCGCTGTCGGGGCGCGTGATATTCATGAATTCCGGCCACGGCTGGACTTGGAGCGGAACCAGTTGGTATCTGCAACGTCCCACGTCGCTGGCGTCGATGAACGAAGACTACGGCAACCTCGACCAGTTGAATTTTTTCGCCGCGTATTGTTTCAATGCCGGCGCAATCGTCGCTTCGATGCGTCCCCTCGGCCAGCAAACGAACGAAGTCGTTCTGGACAACACGAACGCCGCCGTGACGTTTGCCGGCAGCTGGAACAACAGTTCTTCGACGTATTATTTCGGCACGCCCGGCGCGACGTCCTATCGCTTCGCGTCATTGAACGCCACGGAAACCGCCACGGCGACTTACACGCCGACGATTCCGGTGGCGGGCTATTACCCGGTTTACACGTGGGTCAAGGCGGACACGGACCGCGGTGACCAGCTTTACCGCATCCGCCACACCGGTGGCGAGACGCAGTATCGTGTGCCGCATTATATGGTCGGCAATGGCTGGATCTATCTCGGCGAATACTATTTCAACGCCGGTTCTAATTCCGCAAATGGCGCGGTAGTCATTAGTAATTTGCGCAGCACGACGAATGGTTCGGTCGTCATCGCGGACGCGATCCGCTTCGGCAATGGGATGGGTTCCATCAATCGCGGTGGCGGCGTGTCCGGCTATCCACGCGAAGACGAAAGCTGCCGCTACTGGATCCAGGCCGGTATCGGCCAGGGCCAGTCCAGCTTGCTTTACGATGACAGCGACACCGACGAGCATGACAGTTGGCACACGCCGCCGCTCATGTCCTACGAAATGACCAAGACGAACGGTGGCGGCTCGGACTTGTCAAAATTTTTCAAGCGGGTCCACATCAGCTTCCATTCCAATGCCAGCACCGGCGACACGAACACGGCCACCGAGCGCGGCGTCGAGGGGTTGATCACCGGCAACCCCACGCCCAACCAGGTCGCGCTCGCGCAGCTCTGCGGCCAGACCGTCAATGACGAGATGGTTTCGCTCGGTTCACCGCCGCTCGAATACGCTTGGAGCAACCGCGGCGCGAATATCACCTTCTCCGGCGGCTATTCGCAGATCAGCAATACCGATTTCAAGTCTGCGATGGATGCGACCATCATTGAGGTGGCGTATCACGACAACACGATGGACGCTGCGTTGATGGGCGATCCGAAGGTTCGCGCCGGCATTGCCCGCGCCGCGATGCACGCGGTCGTGAAATACTTCAACCAGTTCGACACCAGCAGCCCGCCGCCGCTGATTTTTCCGCCCGAGCCTCCATCGCATGCCTGCGCCATCGGCGGCACGAATGGCGTCGTTGCGCTCGCGTGGAATCCGCCGGCCAGCGTGGCGAACAGCGGCGCGCCGACGAACTACGTCGTTTATCAATCCACGAATGGTTACGGCTTCGGCAATCCCATTTCCGTTGGCAACGTCACGAATTTCACCGTCACCAACCTGGTTGCCGGCCAGGATTATTATTTTCGCATCTCGGCCGCAAACGAAGGCGGCGAATCATTTCCATCCGAGGTTGTCGGCTGCCGTCCGCCACAATATTCCGCGTCGCCAAAAGTTTTGTTCGTGAACGCGTTTGACCGTTTTGACCGCACGCTGGATTTGAAACAAAATCTCGTCGCACAAAATTACGTTCCGCCCGGCGGTTCCGGCGGCAACCAGCGCGTGCTGCCCCGCCGCATCAACTCATCCGACTATGTCGTGCCTCACGGCAAGGCCGTCAGCGCGTATGGCCTGGCGTTCGATTCGTGCCACCACACCGCCGTGACGAACGACCTGGTGGCGCTGACGGATTATCCCATCGTGATCTGGGCGTGCGGCAATGAATCCACGGCGGACGAAAGTTTCAGCGCGGTGGAGGAAACGAAAGTCACCGAGTTCCTCGCCAACGGCGAAAGCCTGTTCGTCTCCGGCGCGGAAATCGCCTACGACCTCGACCGGGCCAGCGGGCCGACCGCGGCCGACCGGAATTTTCTGCACAACCAGCTTCATGCCGCGTTCGTGGCGTACAGTTCCAGTTCGTGGAATTTCAGCGCCAACGCCGCCTCGCTGTTCGCGGGAAACCCGAACGGCGGTTTCGACGATGGTTCGCAGGGAATTTATCTGGTCGGCTTTCCCGATGTGATCGCCCCGATAAATTACGGCGCGTTCACCGCCATCAATTACAGCAACGTCGTCAGTGGCGCGGCGGGAATTTTTTACAACGGCACGGCGGGCGGCGGCAAAGTGGTCTATCTCGGCTTCCCGTTCGAGACGATCACCAGCGCAACGGCGCGGGATGCCTACATGGCCAGCATCTTGAACTTCTTCAATTCCGGCCCGTTGAGATTTGATTCCATCACCGCGCTGCCTGGCAATCAGATGAAACTCGCCATCAGCGGCCCGGCGGGCGTCTACACGCTGCAGACCGCCGTCGTGCTGAACGCGTGGAGCCCGCTCGCCAACTTTACCAACACAAGCGGCACGCTGACCTTCACCAACAATGCAAACTCATCCGTGAAATTTTTCCGGGTAAAATCGTATCCGTGACACGGATTTTCTTTCGTGTGTTTCGTGTGTTTCGTGGTTAAATTTTTCTCATGAGCAAAACCGCACTCCTGTTTGCCGGCCAGGGCGCCCAAGTCGTCGGCATGGGCAAAGACCTCTCTGAGAAATTTCCCTCCGCAAAAACGTGGTTCGACCGCGCCAACGCTGCGCTCGGCTACGACCTTGCCGGAATTTGTTTCAATGGGCCGGAAGCCGAACTGACCAAGACCGAGCACGCGCAGCCGGGAATTTTTCTCGTGAGCTGGGTCGCGTTCCAATTGCTCAAGGAACAGGTGCCGGCTCTGAAGTTTGACGCGACGGCTGGTCTGTCGCTCGGTGAATTCACGGCGCTGACGGCGGCGGACGCGATGAGTTTTGAGGACGGCCTGCGTGTCGTCCGGAAACGCGGCAAATTCATGCAGGAAGCGTGCGATGTGACCAAGGGCGGCATGGCGGCGATCATCGGTCTGGACGAAGCGCCGACGCGCGAAGTCTGCGCGGAAGCCGGCGTGGTGCTGGCGAATCTGAACTGCCCCGGCCAGCTGGTGATTTCCGGCGAAGCCGAAAAAATCGCGAAGGCGTGTGAAATTGCCAAGGCCAGGGGCGCAAAGCGCGCGTTGCCGCTCCCGGTGGCGGGTGCGTATCACTCGCCGCTCATGGCCAGCGCGCAGCCGAAGTTGCAGGCGGAACTGGCCACGGCGAAGATCTCTGCGCCCGCGGTGCCGGTGATTTCCAACGTCACGGCGCAGGCGCACGGCGCGCCGGCGGAAATTTCCGCGCGACTGGTCGAGCAGGTCTGCGCGTCGGTGCTTTGGGAGACTTCGATGCGCGCATTGCTGGCGCAGGGTTTCACCCGGTTCATCGAGTTGGGACCGGGCACCGCCTTAAGCGGTTTCATGAAGCGCATCGATAAAACGGCCACAATGCTGAACGTCGCGGACTCGGCGAGTCTGGAAGCGACGGCGAAGGCGCTGACGTGAAGATTTAACCAACAACTGCTGCGGCTGAACCTGACACCGCAATTTGGACACCAACTTATGAAATCTACCATCCTGTTTCTGACATTGTGCCTTACGCTTTTTGGATGCAGCACCACTGAAACGCATTCCAAGGATGCCACTCCAGAGGAAGTGTGGAATAACATGAAGGCCAGTTTGAAAGCGGGGAACATTAACGGAGCAGTTTCCTATTTCAGCGTTGCATCAAGGGGTGATTATCGAGAGACATTTCGCGCCCTATCCAAGCAAGAATTGAAAACTGATGCCAATGGCATGGGAATTCTCAAGGCATCATCTGTCGAAGGCGACAAGGCACAGTATTACTTTGAAAGTAACGTGGATGGGACAAACATAACATTTCCAGTTGAATTTGTTAAGGAAGATGGAAAATGGAAGATCATGGAATATTGACAAATCGGCCCAGCATATCGCGGAAGTCAATCATCGTGGCAGCTTTTAGTTCCAGTGCGCGGTTCACGCCTTGCGTCAGCCACAGCTCGTTTTTTGGCCGTTGGGCAGCGTGATTATGAAAACCTCACTTTTAGCCTGTGGCTCGATGGATATAGGCCCGTGGGGAATCGCCATAATTTTGTCGGTGATTGTTATTTGGATCGTTTGTATTTTGTGTGCTTTAGTAAACTTATTCTGGATTTTTTTGATTCGCCCCGCTCCAACCAAGGATTTTAGACTTTTACAGATTTGCTTTTTTACAGTTTATGGCTTTTTGGCGTTTCTCTTATTTTCTGGTTGGGTTGAGAATGCTTCATTTGCCGTAATTGCTGGGTTAGGAATTCCTGTTTTAGTTTTCTGCCATTTTGCATATTTATTTGTTGTGCGTCGCAAGTTGGGTAAAAGTCAGAAACATATTGAAACACAAAAGCGCAGTCTAAAATAGACATAGAGCGAAGAGTATCCTTTCATACTTTGCTTCTCGTTTTTCATGTGCATTTGTCTACTTCATGGTTTAACAGCGCGGAAACTTTATGAGCCAACTTGCCAATCAAATCGCCGTTGTCACCGGTGCGGAGCCAGGATAAGCCCCAAGATGGAAATCGTCCATGCTCATGCCTTGCGTGCCGAGCGCAAATCACCGACGAGAGGTCTTACGCCGTTTACAGCAATGCCAGCTGCTGACTGGTCGGCTCGCGCAAATTACTTACGCCGAGGCCGAGCAGCCTTAACGGACGCGACACCAGCTTTTCCCGGCCCAGTAGAAAACATCCGAGCCGGTAAATGTCGCCGGCCTCGGTCAGCGGTTCCTCCATGGAAATTTGCCGGGTCAGAGTCGTAAAGTCGGTATAGCGAACTTTCACTTGGACGGTGTGCGCGCCCAGCTGTTTGTGTTTGAGCCGCGCCGAAATATCCGCCGCCTGTTCTTTCAGGCACGCGCGCAAAATCTTCCGGTCATCGGTGTCCTTGAGAAAGGTTTCCTCGCCGCTGATGCTCTTGATCTCGTCGCCGAGTTCCAGCGGCCGGTCATCCTCGCCGAACGCAAACTGCTTGAGCTTTGGCCCGAACGAGCCGACCAGCGCCCGCAGGTCGCCGGGGTAATCCTGCAGATCGCCGACCGTGGCAATGCCCGCTTGGTTCAGCGTCTGCTCCGTGACCTTGCCGACCCCGTAAAGCGTCCGCACCGGCAGCGGTCGCAAGAACGAGACTTTCTCAGCCCCGGTGATCACCGTCAGGCCGTCCGGCTTTTGATGGTCGCTGGCAATCTTGGCCAGGAGTTTGTTCGAGGCAATACCGATGGTGGCGGTCAGCTGGCGCTCAGAAAAGATCCGCTGTTTCAATTGCCGCGCCAGCGGCAGGGCCACCAGCAGCGAGGCGTCGGCATCTTCGGCCTGACAAATGGCAGACACGTCCAGATAGGCTTCATCCACGGACATCTGCTCCACGATGGCGCCGGTGGTCGCAATGATTTCCATGATCCGGTGAGATTCCGCACGGTAGGCGTCCATGCGCGGACGGACAAAAATCCCTTTGGGACAAAGTCGTCCCGCAGTGGCGCTGGGCAGGGCGGAACGGACGCCGAACTTCCGCGCCTCATAACTCGCGGCGCACACTACGCCACGCTGGGTCGGAGATGCGCCGACAATCACCGGAAGACCGCGCAGCTTCGGGTCGTCGCGCTGTTCCACGGACGCGTAAAACGCGTCCATGTCGAGATGGAAAATGACCCGAAACATCGCCGGGAAATTTTACCAGAACACTGAGCCGTATCTATGCGGAAAACTTTCAACGCAAAGACCCAAAGGCGCAAAGGCGCGAGAGTTTAGAACCCAGAAACGGCCAGTCATGAGGGTCACCATTTCGTGAGCGCAAACTGCCGTGGGCTCGTCTGCGGGTTTCGTTGTATCCACTTTGCGTCTTTGCCTCTTGGCGCCTTTGCGTTGAATTCCTACTGCATGGTTACGGCTGAGGAGACATCCGTGCAAAAAATCATTCCACCAGGGGAAACGTCGCCAGCGGCGTGTGCATGGCCCTGGCAGATGTTAACTCGCTGCGGACAAGTGCCACCTCTCCGGCCAGCCAGTTGCCAAAGTGACGGTTGTGCAGAACCGTGGCGCGTTCCATCAACGCTTCAGTCGGTCTGTGACGGCCCGGTTTAAACCGGCCCAACGTGACGTGGCCGGTAAAAAGTTTCAGCTTCTCCGGCGGGGCAAATGGCCGCACCGCATCGTCCAATCGCTGGTGCAATTCGCCCAATCGGCCAGCAGCGTCATGGACGCCGGCCCAGATTACACGCGGCCTCTGAGCGCTTGGAAAAAAACCGATGTCGTGTGCCGACAGCCGCAGGGCGGGGAAACCCGCACAAGCCTTGGACACGGATTTTTCCAGCTCCGCAACCTGCGGGGTCGGCACGTCGCCGAGATATTTCAGCGTGATGTGAAACTGCTCCGGTTGTGTCCAGCTTACGGCCCCCGGCGGTGCGTGTCGCCGCAACTGGCCTTGGGCGCGTCCAATCTCCTTCCGTACGTCCGGCGGGACCGCCAGCGCGATAAACAGCCGCAAGAATGGCGATGAATGTTCGCTGGTCATCGGCAGCTCACCCGGTTTGTGTTCAGCCACGCGAGCACCGGCGGGACCAGCTCGCTGAATCGGTAGGGAACGGTCTCGTGGGTTGCCCCGGGCACCACGATCAACTCGCTCCCGGGCAAGGCTTCCTGGAACAGGCCGCGAACCTCGGACGGTGGAATGACCGTGTCCTCACTGCTGGTGATGAACAAAGCCGTCACCGGATGCCGCGCCACGACGGTGGACGTGTCCAATTCTTCGCCCGGCACCCCGAGCACCCCGGGCAATTTTTCGAGGCCGGCCCGGATGACAAACCGGGGCAGGAAACCGGCGTAATCGTGGCTGATGTTCATCACCGCATTGGACAACACAACGTAGGGCGCAATGGCCACCGCGGTTCTCACCCGTGGATCGGTCGTCTGCCAGCGCAAGGCCAGTGCCGCGCCGTAGGATTCGCCCATGACGGCGACCGGCGTGGCGATCTGATTCCGGTTCATCAGCACGTCGAGCAACTGGCTCATGTCCCGCGACTCTTTGAGGCCGTAGTAAATTTCGTTGCCGGTGGATCTGCCGTGTCCGCGCAAATCCACCAGCACGCAACGCCAGCCCTCCTGGGCGAGACACCAAGCCCACGGCACCATCGAAAATTCGGCGAGCCCATAACCGTGCAATAAGAACACGGTGCCGCGAGGTGCCGCCGTCCAGACGTTCGTCTGCGGCCTCTTGGCGTCAAAGGTGAACTGGTAACGCACCTCGCCCCGCTCCGACCAGTTGGTTGACCTGACTTTCAGATGATACTCCGCGGGTTCAACCACGCGGTAGCGCAATCGGGCCGCCGGCGGTCCCACGTCGGCAAACCGCGCCGGGGAGTTGGTCAGAAGATTTGGATCGAACGAAAGCAGCACGCGCGCTGAGGGCGCCAGCCAGGAGGCATAGCTGTTGGGCGCTTGAACCATGCGATGGGCCACGAAGCTGCCACAGCCCGTCGGGAGCAGCGTCATCAGCAAGATCATCAAACGATAAGTCCGGGCGCCGGCGACCAGATTGTCGAGCCGCCGCCGCCAGGCAAAGCGAGAGGCAAGTTCCTCCTTCAATGCGGGCGAACCAAGGTCCGATGAAACCAGCGTGCCCTGTGGCCGGTTGAGATTGCGGGTGCTGTTCAAGTGCGGTGCGAGTTTCTCGACGCGGAGATGGCGCGTCAAGCCGAACGCACACGTTGGGTCTTAGCCGGAACGATGCAGTGGGAATTCAACGCAAAGGCGCCAAGAGGCAAAGACGCAAAGTGGATACAGCGAAACCCGCAGACGGGCCTACGGCAGTTTGCGCTCAGGAAATGGTGACTCCCATGACTGGCCGTTTCTGGGTTCTAAACTCTTGCGCCTTTGGGTCTTTGCGTTGAAAGTTTTCCGCATAGGGCTTAGGAAACCGAAACGGCAAAGTCGTTGGCTTGGTTGGAGCCGCACATTGCCGGACGACATCGACCCCTTGACGAATGGAATTTTCTCCAGGCGGTAAATGCAATTTGCGGAGCTGGAGGAATTGGAGAATCTTGTTGTGCAATCCAGAAAAGGGAATCCAGAAAACAGGAAACTGAAATCAGAAAGCTCATGCGGGATGGCTGCCGGAAGTTCGGTATGGAAAAAGAAAAAAGGCCGGACACTACTCCGGCCTCTTTCAACACAAATTTAAATTTGTTTGTCGGGGTCACTACGCCCAACGGAGAAATAGTAACTGAACCGGATTTTTCCGCATGTCACCAGTGCTGGGGACAGCCCTTGCCGGGACGGCCAGCGCGAGCCGCACCTGCCATTGGGGCAAAAGCTGAAATCCGCGAACGGAGGATTGGGTTGGCAATGAAGTTGCTGATATCAGCCTTAACGCGGTATGGATGAACTCATTTCAACCTTGGTTCCGCCAAAACAGCAGGCCTCAGCGCAACTGTTGCTGGACGACCCCGGTTCGCGGAACTTGATACGCCAGCAATTAAGCCAGCTGGCGGAGGATGACGCCGGTTTGATTCCCCAAAAATCGTTCACTTGGATCCTGTGCAAACTCTCCACCTTTGGGGCCGGGGAAACGGATACGTTCAGAATCTACCAGGCATTTTTATCCCAGCTGAATCAACTGGGACAGATGTGCCGCGTTGTATCCGGCGAAGGCACCCGTTGCAAATTTGACCCGCCGGCGGCGGTCGCCAACCGGATTACCATTGGTCTCGGCCTGTTCTATGAAGAGGCGGCGCGCCGTCATCAGCGTCATGCCGCGCCCTCGCCGCAATTTTATCAACAAATGGCGACCAGTTGCTTTGCAGTGACGGGCTACAAAACGATCGCCACCCAGCTGCCGGAGTGGCTTGATTTCCTGCGGTCCAATTTTGTGTTGCCAAGGCAAAACTGAAAGTCCAAGGAAAAAATTCGGAAAGCGGAAATCGCGGGACAGAAGATTTAGTTGGCAGACAAGCTGCTTGGTATAAATCAGATTTAGCGCTCTTTTAAAAAACAGTTTCCCTGCCCGGTTCGTGATTGGCAACAGACCTTGAACCGTAATTAAAAAACGATCAGGAGCGAGCTTGGACGGCGGCCGACATGCCTTTGCTGGAAGTCGAATGCCCTCCAGCGAGCTCCACATGTAGCAATACATGTTCAAAGGATCGAGTTCCACACGGCTTGGGTGGGGGCTAAGCCCGTCTTCGGACGGGCTTTTTTTGGCGAACCGCCCATTACAAGACACCGCTGTCCTGCTTGACAGAATGCGAAAGAAGTCTAAAGTCGGCTTGCTGTTGCGGACGCGACGGTGACTGAGAGACGAAGGAAAAAGGAGAGGGCAAGTCGGGGATGGATGATTCAGTCGATCGATGCGCCCACACCAGCAAATTTTTTCTCCATTTCCTCCGTAGCTGCGACACGGCCTTGATAACAAAAGTCCCACCGAAAAGCCCTCGGCCAACTGAAATTTTCTCATCCAGGTTTAATACGCTCCGGCGAGCGTCTTGGCCCTAACGTGTCGGTTATGCCCGTCCATGCGGATGTGTGCCACAGGGGCCACCGTTTCCAAGGCAGCGCCCCGGGTTCAAAGCCAGGTACCCGATGCCAGGCGTTGGAAAATGGGGAAATCAAGCCATCGGGCTTTCACCGGACGCTGCGGCGCAGTGTCACGGTGGAAATGCGTGAACACGATTTCGTGGGCGAAGAGCGAGGTCCACTCGAACGCCGCCGCACGGTCGGCATGGGAGCCGCCGATCAGTTCATGCTGACCGTTGGGGAATTTCACCAATTTAGCATGACCAAATTGGCGCACGAGACGGCGGTGATAACGTTGTGGAATCAGATTTTTTAGTTTCATGCCCCGCCAGCTTATCGGCACAGGTAGGACATTGGCGGTCCCAGGCAAAAGAAAAACCAAATGAGACTTCTGCCAAACGCGTGGTGGCGATGCCCTCGTCGCCGGGAACGTGTGTCTTGTTAACAATTTCCATCCATGGCGCAAGCGACGAGGCGTCGCTTCTACCCTGTTGCCGGGGTCTCAACATTAAAAATGGAAAGTGGAAAAAGCTGGATCGGATTTTATGACATGGATAACCCTTCCCTTTACCACAAATCCGCCCAGTCTGGTCACAGTTCTATAAGTAATTCAGCAGGCAATTGTCTTTTATTTAGGTTCAGCCCGGTGCTTGGCAACGGCCTCGATCCGGCTGCGGACATGCAATTTTTTGCAGATTTTTTTAACAAAACTGCGCACGGTTTCGCTGGCAATATCTAATTTTAACCCGATTTCTTTGTAGATAAAACCTTTCGCCAGCAGATCCAGCACCTGCCGTTCCCGGGGTGACAAGTTCTCGGCTTCCTGGCTTGAGGGACCCATCTCATGAAAATGCTGCACCACCTTGAACGCGATCGGGCCGGACATGGGTGCGCCGCCTTCGTAAATATCCCGGATGGCCGCGAGCAATTCCTCCGGCGGACTGGACTTGATCAGATAACCATTGGCCCCCGCTTTCAGGGCCTGAAAGATGCGCTCGCTGTCTTCATAGACGGTGACCATGATGGTATGGACATCCGGCGCAAATTTCCGGACGAGGGTCAGACATTCAATGCCGGACATGCCGGGCAGCTTGATGTCCATGAGAATGACATCCGGCATTTTCCTGGCGATTTGCGGCAGGGCCTCCTCGGCGGAAATAAATGCACCGACACATCTCATGTCTGAAGCGGTCTCCAAAATTTTAACGAGTTGCTCCCGCAATCCCTGGTCATCTTCCACCACAATGACTGATCTTTTCATAGCTTGTGTTTGAATTTTTCGCCGCCCGCCCGCCATCAGGCGGTGTCCGCCGGTTTGATTTTGAGTTGCAACTGAACCGTGGTTCCTTGTCCCGGGCGGCTCTCAATCCAGCAGGTGCCGCCAATGTCCTGCAGGCGTTGCTTGAGATTTTTCAATCCGTTGCCGGCAACAATGCCCGCCGGTTCAAAGCCGCAACCATCATCCTGGATGGAAATGGTCAGGCTAAGGTTCGTGAAGGCCATGTTGACCGTAATTTCAGTGGCCCGGGCGTGTTTCTTGATGTTGTTGATCGCTTCCTTTACCGCCATGCAGATGTTATGCCGGATCTGGCTGGGAACGATGTTTTCGCGGGGCAAGTCTTGAATGTAAAAACGGCAGCGGCAGGACGTTCGTTCGCACAATTTATTGACCATCTGGAACAGGTAGGTGCCCAGTTCGTTGAGATTGTCGTTTTCGGGGTTGACCGCCCAGACCGTCTCATAGAGTGCGGTCACCAGGTCGCGCGCCATTTCGGAAATCCGGTCGAAATTCTCACGGGACTCTTCCAGGCTGGTCGAATTCGTGCGGGCCATGGCGCTGACCAGGGAAATTTGCGTCACTCGTGCGCCCCAATCGTCATGAATGTCCCGGGCGATGCGCATGCGTTCATGCTCCAGCAGATGCTTTTTTTCCAGCTGCAGCATTTTCAGGCGCATTTTCCGCAACCCGGCATAACGGCCGATGACGATCGCCAGCGCCGCAATCATCGTAAACATGCCGCCCCAAAACCAGTAGGTTTTCCAAAACGGCAGCGGCACCCGGATGCTGATGGAGGTTTCATCGCCCGTTGGCACCCCCATGATGTCAACCGCCTGGACATGAAATTGAAAATTCCCCGGGGGCAGGCTTTTGTAAATGGCCAGCCGCGTATTGCCCACCCCGATGCTAAACATTTCATTCCATTCGACCACCAATTGGTCACCCGGAGTCACCCGGGGCGCCGAAACCATGGTGTTATGCCACTCCGCATGACCAATCAGGCTGTCGTCCAGGATGCCGAATGCCTGGGTTACCGGCTCGTGTCCCAGTTTGACAATTTTTGCCATGCTTGGACGGTTGCCATCGCGAACCCAACCCGGCGGAGTCTGGTCAGTCAGGTTGGCCGGGTCGCGCAATTGTTGGTCGAAAGGTGACTGAAGCAATATCGTCGGCGATGAATTGCCGGAGATCTTTGACACGGTCAGGTTGGCCACGGTATAAACGCCCAGGGTGGCCGGCGGCCCGGCCGAGGAAATGACCACCATCAGCCTGGCCGCCTGCGGCGGCACCACGAGGGTTTCCCGGCGATGGGTGAGCAGGGATCCATCCAGTGAACCATTCCAGCCGGCGCTGGCTCCGCTGGCGACAAACATCTTTTCGGTTATCAGGTCTCCCGCCTCGCTGTAAAAACGAACCGCCAGATGCATTTCCCCGTTGCCTTCGGTGGATCTTCCTATCCAGTCCTTATCGTATCCTTCCAACTGATATCGTATCCGGATGGGCGACTGGCTGAAATTGGTGTCTATCCTGAAATAAAAATAAATGTCTTCCGGAAAGGGTTCCAGACTCACTCCTTTCCCCGCCACGAATGGGATGCCTTTCCCGCTGGCGTTGATGGTCTCCATATGGAGCAAATGGGTGGCTGAAACCCCCGGCAAAGGCCCGGTGGCTAATGCGAAGCCGGCCCAACCGGCCAAAAGCACCGGACCGAAAAAAATGATCCGTTCACGCATGGCGGTGCACGGGTTGGCTGTTTTTGGATTTGATAATACCGGGCTTCAAGCGGGGCTAGTGTAACAGAAACGGCAAATCCAGACGAACTTTTTTGAAGGGATAACTGTCCGTCGCCTGCTTGATCGGCACCTATCCCCGAAAGCGGTATCACCGATGTTGATGGTTGTCTTAGCCGGCCGTCCATGCAAAATCCATATCGACCACCCAAACCCGCAACGAGAAAAGCAATGATCTTTTATTCAATGGCGGCTTGCTGGTTCAATGAAGCTGGGAAGTCTGGTGCCCGCGTCCTTGCCTTGACTGAAGAAAATACAACCCGATCACAACAACCAAATGAAATACATTACATCCCGGTTTTTAAAAGTTGCCTGCAGTTTGATCATCATCCTGTTTGTCCAACAGATGCGTGCCCAATATATTGGCGTGACCATGGGGTATCAGTACCATCCGGTGCTGACCGGGCCGCTGGATTACAGCACCCTTAACTTGCCTCTCTATACTCCAAACTGGCCGGGCCAGTATGACGCCAATAATCCCACATGGGGTGTCTGGCTGGAACAACTTCAGCAGGCCGGAGTGGATTTTATCTGCCCCAACTGCACTGGTTCGTGGCCGCATACAAATAATCCACCTTCACAAATGGCACCCTTGGTCACGCTGGTGAACAGCCGGGGCCTGGCCAATCAAATCAAGTTCGCGCTTTTCGATGACAACGCGGCATCTTGGTGCGCTCAATATAACCAATCCATTGGGAACGGATTCAGCTATGCGGCCCCGATGGATATGAGCAACACCAACAATTGGAGGTTCCTTTACGACTATAATTACAAGCTATTCTACCAGACGGTTCCTGACGCAAACCGGTTTAAAATCAATGGCCGCCCGGTGATCTTTATCTGGTCATCCAGTCCAACGATGTTCACCAATCAGCAGGGCAATCTTTCCCGCGCATTTACCTATGTCCGCCAATGCTGCCAAAGGGACTTTGGATTCAACCCGCTGATCATTGATGATTGGGCAACCACCAAGCGCGATTCAACCTGTACCAACGCGGGGATATTAGATGGCATGCAAGGATGGTTTATCGCTGGTCCCACCGGTCCTTCATATACGCTGACTAATTGGAACGGCTTTCCGGTTGGCGTGGCCGTTGCTGAATTCCAGCATCCGGGCCAAAGCGGGTATCTCGATCCAAACCATGGCCAGCTGTTTAAAACCGGCCTTGCCGGAACCGTCGGCGCCGGTGCGACCTATACCCTATGCGAGGGATTTACTGATTCGGCCGAAGATGCCGCCATCTGGCGCGCCCGAAATGTAAATACGAACGGTGCGCCCCTGAATTATACCAACGTTCTCTACGACTATCCGAACCAGCGTCTGAATATTCTGCGCCAGTTTAGCCGGGTTCCCTTCCCGGCAACGCTGGCTTGCGAAGCCGAGGGCTGTGATTGGTTCGGCGGCGCCAACGGTGGCAACGGCCGGACAAATTTCTATCGCAACGGAAACATAGCCATCGAAACCACCACCGACACTCCTGGCGGCGGTTACAATGTGGGCTGGATACAGGGTGGAGAATGGCTGGAATGGACCAACGTGCCCTTGAATGGGACCCCTCATTTTGTAATGCGTGTCGCCACGCCGAATTCCGGGGTGATGGCTCATTTCGTGATTGATGGGGTGGTAAAGTCATCGCAGACGTTGCCGATCACCGGTGGGTGGCAAACATACACCAACATGGATTTTGGTTCGTACGGAACCTACACCCAATCATATCACGATGTGAAACTTGTCTTTGACAACGGCGGTGAAAATATCAACTGGTGGAAGATTGCCACGCCGGGCAGCGGTGACGCCACCTTCTCCAGCGGAACGTTTGCATCGGATGACGTATTAAGCCTCATTGGCGCTCCCGCCAACGAACTTTATGGAGTGGCGCTTGGCGGATCCTTCACGGAGTATTCAGCGAATGGTTACTCGTTTGGGTCCTATCCAAGCACAAATATTACCTATGGCGGTGCAGGGGCGTATGGATATTCTGGATTCCTCAACGGTGGCGGGACCAGCGGTGATTCGAGTTTCGACACTGTTCTTAATAAAGGGGAGTTAGGCATTAATAATGGTGTGCTGACCCTGGGCGGCCTGACCTCCGGCGTGACCTATAATGTATTGCTTTTGGAGGCCGACACTCGTGCCGTGGGCACACGCGCCTTTCAGATGACCGCCGGCTCTGCATCCAGTCCAAGTCAGTCATATGCCTTCACCGGTGGAACGCCATCGCTTGGCGGATATATATTATGCACGTTCACGGCGGCGGCGTCATCCTACACAATTACGAACACGGCTTCGGGTTATGGCTATCAGCTTAACGCCGTGCTGGTGGGGCAGCAATGAGCCGCCTGGCTTGATGCGTCCGCTCCCGCCGTCATGGCGGGAGCGACCTCAGGTATCCTTTTTTATGCGTGCGTCAGTCCTGCTTGTCTGTATGAGCTGCTTGTTGTTATGTGGGATCATTGTTTTAACCGGAAGACCTTCCCACAGGGCGGCTGAATTGCCAATGGATCATAATCAGGTTCCGCCTGATTTGCACCAATCGGGGAAGCCCGTTTTTAAGGTAGAGCCTTCGGCAACACCTGTCACGGATTCCGGTCCTGACGCAATGACTTTGATCCGGCAAATCAAAGACGCCTTGAATTCTGGCAACCCTGGTGATCAGGAAATGATTTTCACCAATCAGTTGTCGGCCTTGATAAACGCCGACCCGTGGGCTGCGGCACAGTTTGCTGAATCGTTGCCGGCTGGATTGTCGCGCACGGACGTGATGCGTGTGATCGTCCAGAATTGGTCCGAATCGAATCCCGGTGACTCGGCCAAATGGGTGTCGCAACTTGCCGACTCAAATGAGCGCAATACCGTCTTGAGTTGTCTGTGTTTTCAGGTCGCCCGGGCGGATCCCAAATCAGCGATTCAAATCCTCGAACAGCAGGGGATTGATGACGACCGTCGGAAAGGGATGTTGGGTAACCTGGCCCAACAATGGGCGTCACAAGATTTACCGGCGGCTCTCGCCTGGGCCGGAAATTATGGTGGTGAAGACAAGGATAATTTGGTCGCTCAAATTGCGCTGGCGGAATGCAAAACGGATCCCGCAGGAGCAGCAACGCTCATCGCCCGGCAAATATCTCCCGGAGCAGTTCAGGACGAAACGGCATTGTCCATCGTCAACCAATGGGCCCAAACCGATGTTGCTGCGGTCACATCCTGGGTGGATGAATTTCCGGCTGGTGAATTGCATGACCAGGCAATTGCTCAAATCGATCGCATTGCGGCACATTCCCATGCGCAATCAAACTAACATGCCAACCGGCACCCATCCCCGAAAACGGTATCACCGCTTTGGCCTGTTGGGTTCTCGTGCGGTTTGTTTTATTTTCAACACCACACATGAATTGCAACAAGGCCCGCGACGGGCGTGTGGTTATTGATGCCATGGTCACCGTCACATTTTTTGTATGATATCTTTATCCAAATCAAAGCACCGCCTGAATCAGGATGGATGCTTTGATTGCCGGTTGATTGCGCCCCTGGCCGGGCGGTATGGCGGCTCCGGTTTCACGCTGATCGAACTGCTGGTGGTCATTGCCATCATCGCCATCCTGGCCGCTTTGCTCCTGCCCGCCCTGGCACAAGCCAAGATCCGGGCCCAGGGGATCTCATGCATCAGTAACATGAAGCAATTGCAGATGGCCAGCCTCATTTATTCCGGCGACAACCAGGATTTGGCGCCCGGAAATAACGGCAGTCTCCCGGGGGGTGGAACCATCATCGGAGTTTCCCCCGCGTTGCCAAATTGGGTGGCAGGTGCCATGGCGACGTTAAAAGCCGGCGGCAATGGTTCAGATCCATTTGGAGCCGGAACAAACATTTTTTTATTGGGGGTGCTGGGGGATGCCGACCCTGGCGGAACCGGCATGAAATTGGTTGGTTCCCTGGGAAGCATCGCCAAGGGAGCAGGGGTGTTTCTTTGCCCTGCGGACAAAAGTCTGGATCTGGATACGAAACTGCCGCGCGTGCGCTCGGTTTCGGCGAACGCTTATATCGGTTCCGACCCCAACGAGTCTAATGTCGGTGCAAACTCATACCACAAATTCAGGAAGACCTCGGATTTCCATTCGCCGCTGGGCAGTTCGGATGCGATTTTCTATATGGATGAAAATCAGCAGACCATCAACGATGGTTTCATGAACGGAAATCCGGATCCAACCACGGTTGGCCAGAATGACCGGCCAGCCCTCAATCACGGCAACTCCAGTTCGATTTCATTCGCCGACGGTCATGCGGAACTCCATCGGTGGTATAACACCTATTTACGGGCCTCTGGTGGATTCACCAGCTCAGACAACCAGTGGTTTTCAACCCATCTTACGTATTAACAATCAAGAAATGAGTGTCACGCTAATGCCTACCCCGCTTTCGGGGATGGCGATATGGGCCATAACACTAAAAAAGTTTTTCTGTTAATTTATTTCGGAACCCAACCATCAAACCCCAACCCCTAAAAAAGCGATGAAACATAATGCCAATTCAACCAAACACCTGTCGTGGTGTTCACCGGCAACGATGCCCCGTGGCAAGTCCCGGTTCGTTCATGCAATGACCATTGTTCTTTTGGCCATCCTGTCGCCGTGGGTGGCTTCCGCCGCCGGGCCGGTCGTGCAATTACTGTGGTCGGTCCAGCCCGGTTCGGCCGCCATTGGTTCCCCGTTCGGGCAGCAGCCCACGCTCGTAACCGCTGATGCGGCGGGCAATCCGTCCACGGTCGGTTTGGCGGGTTCCGTTTCCGTAATTGTGGACACGGCTCCACCCGGTGGACTGAACGGTGGACCCCGGACGGTTGACATTGGCACCGCGGCGGGCAACGGAGTTATAAATTTCAGCGGTTTGCAAATTGATACGGCGGGAGGTTATACGCTGGCGGCCACCACCGGCAACGGAACCAACGGTGTGATTTCACCCACCAATGGCATTGGCACCTGCCAATTGTGGTTGGATGCGGCGGATAACACCACTCTGACCGTGACGGCGAACAACAACCTGACATTTTGGGCGGACAAGAGCGGGACGGGCAATAATGCCACGAATGTCACCGGTGGCAGTGTTGCCAATACTCCGTTGACAAATATCAACTCCAGCCTGGCGGCATTTGCCTCGGGTGCACAACGGGTGGTTGGTTTTTATGGGACCAACCGGCTGAATATCGATTTGACGAGGATTACCAACAGCACGTTTAGCATAGTTGCGCTGACGATTCTTAACCCAACCGTGACACCTAATAATGATTATTTTGCAGGTACTGCTTTCAATAATGTCGATAATACCCTTCATCTCGGCTATCGAAATACTCTCCAGTATACCTTCGCATTTTATGCTGACGACTTGAATGTTACCACGCCTGGCTCCGCGCCGGTGGTGACATCGCACATCCACCCGGCGGGGTCGCAGCAAATATTCATCAACGGCACATCTGCCGGCTCACGCGGTTCACAGAATCTTGGCCCGGTGCTGCAAGGCAACATTGGGCGGGGTAACGGTGGAAATTATCACGGTGACATGGCTGAATTCATCGTTTACCGGACAAACCTGACGGCTCTGCAACGTGTGGGCGTGGAAAACTACCTGGCCAATAAATGGCTTGGACAACTTTCCGGCGCTTCAACCACGGTGCCGTTCTTTGTGAGCGGCGGCAGCACTCCCAAGGGAATTAACATCACCCAGCAGCCAACAACTACGGTGGCGGGTGTCAATATTTCGCCAGGCGTTGCGGCCACGGTTACCAACGCTTCCGGTGGCGGGATATCGGGCCTCACGGTGATTGTCTCCCTGCTCAATGGATCGGGCACCTTGAACGGGACATTGTCTCAAGTCACGGATGGCAGTGGCAATGCTACGTTCAGTGATCTAAATCTTACCGTGGCCGAGCAAAAACAGTTGCGTTTCACAATTCCTGGCGTGGTTACCAATGACAGCAGCACGTTCAACATCATCGCTGCTGCAGCATCCCAGCTGGCATTTAAAACCCCGCTGTCAACGACCGGCACGGCCGGCGTCGCTTTGGCGACCCAGCCTGTGGTTGCGGTTGAAGACGCCTTCGGCAATGTGGTTTCCAATGTGACGGATGTCATTACTGCCTCGCAGACCGCCGGCGGCAATCTTAACCAGACGGCCGGCAATTCTGTGCAAGTGGCGGCCATGTCGGGTACAGCGGCTTTCTCCGGCCTTTATCTGACCAACGCGGCTACGTCACAACTAACTTTCAGTGACGGAGCTTTAAGTTTAACGGTCAATTCGGCAAATATTGTCATCACGCCGAATATTCCCAGCAGCATGGTCGTGCAGCAGCAGCCGTCCTCAACCGCCCAGGTGGGGGTGGTGCTCGGCACTCAACCCATGGTCAGTGTGCTGGACGCCTATGGGAACGCCGTGGCCAACGGAACTTCCGTGGTGGCCAGCGTCGGGTCGGGCGGTGTGCTTGGAGATGGGGCCGAAACAACAACCGGAGGCGTGGCAACTTACTCCTCAATCAGCCTCACCAACGTGGGAAATATAACCCTGACCTTCACGGCGGGTTCTGTGTCCACAAACTCCACCCCCATCAGTGTGAGTCCTGGTCCGGCAACCACCGTGCAGTGGACCACTCAACCTGGTTCAGCTCTGGCTGGTTCTCCGTTCGGCCAGCAGCCGGTGCTGAAAACCGTGGATGCCGGCGGGAATGTCACCACCCTTGGACTGGGTGCAACCCAATTGGTGGTTGTGCATCTGATCTCCGGTAGCGGTCTGGTCGGAAACTCGCTGACTTACAATATCGGAACCAGCGGTTCGAATGGCATGGTCACCTTCCAAAACCTGCAAATCAACACTCCGGGCGCCGGCAACATTTTGTCGGCGGATTACCTTGCTGATCCCACGGTTCCGACCAATGGCATCCCCGATTGCATCCTGTGGCTGGATGCTTACAACAGCAGCGCATTGACGCTGGTCGACACCAATCTCACCGCGTGGGCGGATGAGAGCGGCACCGGCAACCATGCGGCGAATACCGCTAATTATCCGACTACCAATCTGAACACCGCTCTGCCGGTTCTGGGCTACGGTGGCCAACATACGGTTAGTTTCTTGGGGAACAACTGGTTGAACGTAAATGTAAGTTCAATCGACAATGACGTTAATGGTTATACTGTCATTGCTGTGGACGTGGCAAACCCGGCAGCCCTTCTTTCAACCAGTTATTTCTTTGGCAGCCTATACAACGGGATAGATGCGTCGCTGGGCATGGGCTATATAAGTCCAAAAGCCTTCAGGTTTCAACAATATGCAGATGATGTGACTTATACTGCTCCTGCCAATTTCACGGCCGCGACCCCTCGTTTATGGACCGGGCGGTTGGATAGTGGCGCCAATCAAAATATCTTCCTGAATGGCGTTTTGAAAGCCACACGCGTTGCCAACGCCCCTCCGGGAATCCTGCTCGGTGGTCTTGTCGGTGCTGGCAGCGGTGGCAATTATAATGGCGACCTGGCTGAAATCATCGTTTATAACCGGGGTTTGAGCGATACGGAGCGCACCCTGGTGGAGCAATATCTCGCCCAGAAGTGGCTGTCCAACAGCCGCAGTCTTACGGCTCCCTTTACCGTCACCGGCTCGGGAACACCACCCACCTTGGCGATTACTCCTGGTCCATCGGGAAACGTGACGCTGAATCTTACGGGATCTCCCGGTGTCCAGTATCGCATCTTGGGAACCACGAATCTGACCCTGCCGATCGCATCCTGGCAGGGTGTGGCCACCAATACGCTGGATGGCAGTGGCCTCTGGCAGTTGATTATCACCAACAACCTTCCCGACCAGTTCTATCGGGCGGTGACTCCTTAATTCCGACAGTAACATCGGGGTCCACTGGTTCTTGCCGGTGGGCCCCGTTTTATCTTAAAAAAATCCGAAGTAGGGATGAACCACGAAATACACGAAAACAAAGGATACAATGCCTGTTTGGGTTCCATTCCAACATTCACCCTCCGGGTGAAATAGAGAGGTTCGGCAAGGCCTTGTCTCTTTTGTGTGTTTGGCGTGGTTTCAACTGCTGTTTCCAGGCTTAATCACCGGCTCGTCAAAATAAATGGACAACGTAAACAATGCCCGGGTATATCCGGCGGCGCGGCACGGCCCCGGTGGCGGGGTTCCGCCGGCGAGGGATGAACTGCCGGTTCATGCCTGCTCCCAACTCGAGTTGGCAACGAAGCAGCCAATGAACGAAATGAATCAATGTTCAAATGTCAGCTGAGAAATGTGGAAATGTCGTATTGATCATGTCACATAAAAGTAAAAAATCTTGCCGGTGGGTGGGCGGGAAAAAACGGCAAATGCTTGTCCTGCTCCTGCTGTTTGTGTCCATGGCAGTCCGCGTTCAAGCACAATATCTGGGGATGACCTGCGGATACGACTACAGCAGCGACCTCAAAGGCCCGAATACCGGCACCGATAATACGCCGTTGTTCAATTCCATGTCGGACAATCCCAATGCCACCTGGGACGACTGGGTGGAGGAAATCGCCGCCAGCGGCGTGGACTATGTCTGTCCCAATCTGCGCGGATCCTATCCGAACACCGGTGTGAATCCCACCAACATTGCCGGCCTTTTGCTCGCTTTAAGCAACCGCGGATTGACGAATCAAATCAAGCTGGCCCTGTTTGATGACAACGCCAGTTCATGGACGGCCCAGTATAACCAGGCTTTGGGCTACGGTTACGGCTACACCGTGCCTTTCGATATCGGCAACACGAACAACTGGGTTTACCTGTGGGACTATAACTACAAGCTGTTTTACCAAACCGTGCCGGACAGCAATCGTTTCAAAATCAACGGCCGGCCGCTCATCATCATCTGGACCGGCAACACATACTTTATCACCAACATGCAGGGCAATGCGTCCAGGGCGCTCACCTATGTCCGCCAGCAGTGCCAGAGCACGTTTGGATTCAATCCTTACATCATTCTTTCATCCGATTTTTTGCCTCATGATACGACCTGCAACGACACCAATGTCACGGATGCGGTTGAAGCCTGGTTCACTCCCAACTCCACCCACACCAATGGCTCGACGCTCTCCACATTCCATGGAACTAAAATCGGCGCGCTCTGCCCGCAATTCCAAAACCCCAACACCCAGCCAAATGCCTGGCTTGATCCCAAGCATGGAACCAGCTTTGCCTATGATCTGAACAAAACCTGTGGCGGCGGGGCATTGCTCACCCTGGTTGAAGGGTTTAGCGATTGGGAGGAAGATGCGGCGTGTTTCCGGGCGAGAAACCTTGATGCCAGCGGCAACGTCCTGGGCTACGCGAGCACCTACTATGATTATCCGAACCAGCGGCTCAACCTTCTGCGTCGGTATGGCAACCATCCCTTTCCGGTGGAGTTGAAATTTGAAGCCGAAGGCTGCGATTATTTTGGCGGAGCCGCCGGCGGCAACGGCAAGACGAATTACTATCGCAATGGCAGCATTGCCATTGAGCCGACGAGTGACGCCGGCGGCGGATACAATGTCGGATGGATTCAGGCGGGCGAATGGCTGGAATGGGAGGAAGTTCCGATCCAAGGGAGCCAGGTGCATTTACAGGTGCGCGTCGCCGCCCCCAACAACACCAGTCAAATTCATTTTGTAATTGACGGAACCAACTATCCCGCCTTGACGCTGCTGAATACGGGTGGTTATCAAACCTGGGCCACAGTGGACAGCGGAACGCCCTATCAGTTTGCCAAAGGCAGTCTTCATACGGTGCGGCTGGTTTGCGATACCGGCGGGTTCAGCCTCAATTACTGGAAATATCACGATGACATTCCGATCGGGGCAAATATCCGCTTGCAATCCAAAGCCAGCAGTAAATGGGTGTCCGCCACCAATGTCAGTCTCTTCGCCAATGTCTCAGTCCCCGGAACGAACGAGTTGTTTACGGTCCATGACGCCGGCGGCATCTACGGTTTTGGTTATGGTTATGTCGCCTTGCAGGCGCAGGCGAATAATAAATATGTCACGGCGGATACCAACGGCATCGCGCCGTTGATTGCCAATGCCACCTCGGTGGGAACGTCGCAACTGTTTGAATGGGTGGACAACGGCGACGGAACCATCTTGCTCCGCGCGGTGGCCAACAGCCTGATGGTGTCGGCCACCAACAACCCCGGTTCCTATCCGCTCATTCCCAACCGAATTAGAAACAATGTCGGACTGCCAGAAACCTTCGTGGTGACACAGGTTTCATCAAATGCGCTTTCCTTTGTGGCGCAGCCCAATGACACAGCGGTGGCCACCGCCATCACCGCCGGTGCCCTGGGCGAAGTGCAGGTGCTGGCGTTGAATGCCGGCAATGTGCCGGTCTCTGGTGTGGCAGTCACGATTGCCATTGCCAGTGGTACCGGAACCATCACCGGGAACAGCGCCATCACCGACGGCAGCGGCATCGCCCATTTCACCAATTTGCAGATCAACCATGTTGGCGCCAAAACCTTGCAGGCCGGCAGCAGCGCGTTTTCCTCAACTGCTTCTGGTTCATTCAACATTATTGCCGGCCCGCCGGGCGCGCTGACGGTGGAAACGCAACCGGATGGCAGCGGATCAGTCGTGGCGGCCCAAAACATCCCTGCGGGCGGTTCGCTCAACGCCTACGCCATCTATCGGGATACTTATGGCAACTTTGCCACCAATGTGCCGGCCACCTGGTCGTTGGTGAACCTTGCCGGCGGCGTAACCGGCGGTGATCTGGTTCCTTCCGGCGATGCCCGCAGTGCCATCTTCACCGGTCATCTGGTGGGAAGCGCGGTTATTCAGGCGGCGGCGGCGTTCACCGGTCAATCGGCCGTGCAGACAGTTACCGGAGCTGCGGCCGCCAATCTGGTCATCACCCAGCAGCCATCTGCGAGCGGTAGAGTGGGACTTCCTTTTGCGCAACAACCCATCGTGACCGGGACGGATGCTTATGGCAACCTGGCCGCTTCGCCGGTCACCGTCACGGAAACCGGCGGAGCCGGCAATGTAAACCGTAATCCGAATGGAATTGTAGCAACGCCTATTAATGGCGTCGCCACCTTCTCAGGCTTGTATCTCACTAACTTGGGAATTAACAGCCTCACCTTTACCGCTGGCAGCGCTTCAATTCAATCTGGCAATATTATCATGAGTGTCGGAAACGCGGAGCGGTTGGTTTGGGCCACGCAGCCAGGCAAGGCTACCAATGGGTTTGTGTTCGGCACCAGTCCGGTCATTCAAACCGTGGATGCCGGCGGCAATGCCACCACCCTGGGACTGTCGGCGGTCAAATACATCTCAGTGAACCTTTATTCGGGTGCCGGCACCTTGTCCGGCACCATGGTGACGAACATCGGCGCCTCGGGCGCGAACGGGTCAGTCACGTTGGCGAACCTTGGCATCAGCGCGCCGGGCACCTTCCAGCTTGGCGTTCAAGACCTCGGCAACGGATATACCCCCACCAATATCACCGGTGGCGGCAGTTGCCAGTTATGGCTGGATGCGGCCGACACCAATACCTTGAACAGTTCGGTGGTCGGTTCGACCATATCGCAATGGAGCGACAAGAGCGGACATGCCAACAATGCCTCGGGCGCGGCGACGCTGGCGATTGATCCACTGCTGACGGTCACCAGCCCCGGCCAGGCCCAGACGATCCATTTTAACGGCAGCCAGCAGTTGACCATGAATTTGAGCCGCTTGAGCAACTCACCCTATACGATTCTCGTCATGGAGGTCGGGGCCGGCAAGGCGATCGGAAACAGTTATTTCATCGGCAATAATGGCGGCTTTAGCACAGACCTTACGCTGGGCATTGGCTACCAAACGCCCACGCAATTTAGGTGGCAGCAGTATGCCGACGACTTGAATTACAACGCCACCCTGACCAATGTCGCCGTGCGGCAATGGACGATGAACTTGAATGCCACGCCCCAAAAAAGCCTCTATCTAAACTCGGCGCTGGTTGGGATGGCCGCCAGCGCCTATCTGAAAGGCCCGAACCTGGTCAACGGAACCGTGGGTTGCAACAGTTACCTGGGTGATCTGGCCGAGATCATTGTCTATAATACGTCCTTGACCCTGACCGACCAGACCAACCTCCAGAATTATCTGGCGAACAAGTGGCTCACCAGTTTGTCAGCAGCGGTCACGCAGCCATTCGTCGTGGTCGCGCCGGTTTATTATCCGTCGTTAAACAGTGTCACCCCTGGCGCGACCGGCGGAGTCCTCTCAACCATCACCATCGTGGGGGCGGGCGGTCCTCCCGGCGGTTCATACCGGGTGTTAAGCGCGACGAACCTGACCGCGCCGGTGACGGTGTGGATTCCGGTCCGGACCAACCAGTTTGACAGCAGCGGTGCGTTTTCAAATGCGATTCCGGTCAACCCCGCTGAACCAACCCGCTTCTATCGGTTGATACAACCCTGAGGATGTGTTGGCGGCGAAAAAATTTAACAGCTGGAAGCAACCAACGAACTCAGGGTGCGTGTGAATTATATATGAAAAAAATGTCTTCGATTCCGGCGTTTCGGCAGGCCGTCAAACTGGCCATTTTTTATTGGGTGATAAACCTGCCTCTCTACGGCCAGTCAATTCCAGATATTGTTCCCTGGCTTGCTTCCAACAACGTGGCCTGGAATGTTCCCGGTCCGACGTCATCGCAATCCATGCCCTTGGGCAACGGCGATATCGGCCTCAATGTCTGGGTTGAAACCAACGGCGCGGTGGATTTCTACATCGGCAAGACCGATGCGTGGGGTGACAACGTGCAAGGCGATCAAGGACTGATGAAAGTGGGCGGAGTTCGCCTTACCATGAATCCCAATCCACTTTCCCAAGGTGCGTCCTTTTCGCAAATATTGATGCTGCATGAAGGGCAAATCCAAATCACGGAGGGTTCGGGCGCCAATTCCGTGGTTGTGTTGATCTGGGTGGATGCCAACAACCCGATAATCCGCGCCGAGGTGACCAGCGGGGGAACGCCGGTGACTGTTCAGGCTGGTTTGCTGGACTGGCGGCTGGGCAGTTCAAATCCCGGCATAGCTTCTCCCGACGTGGTGCTTACCGGCCAGACGAATGACATCGGCTGGTATCATCGCAACAGTTCGTCGGCCAATTCGCATGTCGCCAATTGGACCTTTGGCGCGATGATTCAGGGAGCTGGCATGACCAACACCAGTTCCACCAATCTGACCTCCGCGCCGGTGACGTATCAGCTGATCTCCGTCTATCCTTTGACCACCCGCACCGGAACGGCCAGTCAATGGCTGACGCAGTTGCAATCGAACATAAACCAGATGGCAACCCTGGATCTGGGGACGACACGGACCAACAGTCAGGCATGGTGGGATTCCTTCTGGCACCGCAGCTGGATTTTCGCCACCGGCGGGCAGGATGCCACGAACACCACCCTGGGATATGTGCTCCAGCGTTTCGTTTCGGCCTGTGCCGGTCGGGGCGCTTACCCGATTAAATTCAACGGGTCGCTCTTCGTCGTGGATAAGACCAGCTCCAATCCGGGACCCTATACGCCGGACGGCCGGCGATGGGGCGGTCAGTATTGGATGCAAAATACGCGCCTGATGTATTGGCCGATGCTGGAATCGGGTGATCTGGACATGATGCCGCCTTTTTTCAACATGTATGCCCAGATCATCTCCAACAATGCCGCGTCGGTGCAGAATTACTATGGTCACGATGGATCTTATTCGGCTGAAACCAGCCCGTTCTGGGGCGGGATTAATAATGTCAGCACCAACGCCATTCCCGTTGGCAGTGGTTCACTATTTACGGTCCGCTATTTCGAAGGCGTTCTGGAGTTGGGCATGATGATGCTGGATTACTACGATTACACGGGTGACACAAATTTTCTGGCAAACACGCTGATTCCGACGACTTCGGCGGGGCTTGACTTTTATGACCAGCACTTTGGTTTGGATCACAACAACAAAATGCTGCTGTCTCCCGTCAATGCCATTGAGACTTACTGGGATGTTTATAATCCCGCGCCGGACATTGCCGGTTTGCGCGCCATTCTGCCGCGCATGCTCGCCTTGCCGACCAATTTTGTTTCGACCACCCACCAATCGCAATGGTCAAGGATGCAGTCGGAAGTTCCTCCCTTGCCGACAGGCCTGAACGGCAGCACCACGGTACTTCTGCCCTATGCCGGACCGCAGACCAACCAGATTGAAAATGGCGAGAACGCGCAGCTCTATGCGATTTTCCCCTACCGGATTTACGGTCTGGCCAGGCCCGATCTGGCTTTGGCGATCAACTCTTATAATCTGCGCCTGTTCCGTGGTTTGGGCTGGGCGGATTGGATGCAGGATCCGATTCAAGCCGCGATGCTTGGACTGACCGGTGAGGCGCAGCAATACACGGTCTATGCCATGACCAATAAAGACTCATCCCTCAAATTTCCAGGGTTCTGGAGGATGCAAAATGATTACATGCCAAGCGAGGATACCGGAGGGGTCGCCCAGGATGCGTTGCAAAAGATGATCATGCAAACCGATGGCAGCAAAATCATGCTGCTGCCGGCGTGGCCTTCCGGATGGAATGCCATCTTCAAACTCAACGCCCCTTTTAACACCACGGTGCAGGGGACAATCTCCAACGGGCTGGTGAGTCATCTGATCGTCACGCCATCGTCGCGGACGAACGATGTTATTTTTTATAACGGCCAGGGTTCTCCGCCGTCCGCTCCGAATGGCTTGACCGCCGCCGTCGGCAACGGACAGATCACATTGAGTTGGGGTGCCTCACCGGGCACGGCCGGCTACAGTGTCAAACGTTCCACCGTCAGCGGCGGCGCTTATGCCGTCATCGCCGGGAGCGTGGGGAATACGAACTATACCGATACGGGCCTGGTCAGCGGAACAACCTATTATTATGTTGTTTCCGCCGTGAACCCATCGGGGGAAAGCACCAATTCCAACCCGGCCAGCGCCACCGCGTCCCTCGCCATCCCCGGCATGCCCGCTGGTTTGATCGCCGTTCCCGGAAATGCCAGGGTGACGTTGAGCTGGATTGCTGCTCCGGGTTCAACGAACTATAATTTGAAACGTTCCACCGCCAGCGGCGGCCCTTATGCTCCCATCGCCAGCCCGGCGATAACCAGATACTTCGACACCACCGTGAACAACGGGACAACCTATTACTATGTCGTTTCCGCGCAGAACTCTTTGGGCGGGAGCGCGGATTCCGCCCAGGTCAGCGCGATGCCATCAGCCCCATCGGGCGGCGTTGTCTTCGCCAGCGGGACATTCACGAATGATTCCATTTTAAGTTTGATTGGCGCCGCGTCCCAGGAAGTCTACGGGGTCAGTCTCGGTGATGGCACCTCCCGAACCACCGCCAATGGCTATACCTTTGGCAGTTATCCCAATCCCAACCTCAGCTTCGGCGGTTCCGGAGCGTATTCGCCGGGAGCCATATTTCTGGGCGGCGGCGGAACCAGCGGCGACAGCGCCTTTGATGCCGTGCTTAAAAATGCCGAACTGGGCATTAACAGTGGCGCAATCATTTTGAGCAATCTTACTGCCGGGGCAACCTACAACGTGTTGTTTCTGGCCGCCGACACTCGCAGCGGGGGAGTGGCGGGCCGGGCGTTCAACCTCAGTTCCGGTTCCGTCACGAGTCCAAGTCAAACGTATGCTTTCCTGGCGGGAACACCCGCCTTGGGAGGATACATCCTTTGCAGCTTCATGGCGACAAACACGACCCAATCATTTATCAATAATCAATCTGGTTATGGCTATCAACTGAACGGCCTGCTGGTGGGAAAGGCCTCGACAGGAGCTTATCAGATAAACCTGGAAAGCATCCAAATGCTTGCCGGAACAAATATCATCATCAACGGGACCAATGGGCCGGCTGGTGGCGTCTATCGAATTCTGGTTTCAACTAATATTGCCGCTCCCTTGGAGACGTGGGCCCCCATTACGACTAATTATTTCAATGCCGCAGGCGGGTTTGGTTTCACCAACCCATCGAGTCCGGGGACGCCGGCCATGTTCTATCGG